>MFXH01000001.1 GCA_001788795.1 Candidatus Peregrinibacteria bacterium RIFOXYA2_FULL_41_18
GAAGTATTCGCGGAAAGCGGAATCACATTAGCACGCGACGAAAGAGTTGATGAAAGATTTGAAAACAGAGCATTCAGGCTTTCTTTCGCTAAGAACATGTTAAGAAGCACAACAGTCGAATTACATATGGACGGCCAAACCGAACCGGAAACACACCTTATCACAGGCGACCCATCAGATCCGGAAGCTCCAAGAACATTGGACAACTTATATTTGGCATTCGATAGAATGCAAGGCAACCTAACCATGGAAATGCGCACAATAAACATGGGCGGCGTTGACGAATTCGGCAATACAAACAAGATGGTAATAACAATCAAGACAAATCCTTTCAGATCAAACGAAGATATTCAGAGAGATGAAGCGAGCTACCTTACATTAACAGCGGACAGATCTGTTCGCGAGGTGGCAAGAAAAGGCGCAGCTAAACGCAACGGAATCCTTTCATGGGACGAATTGAAAGGAGAAGAAGGCGCAACTCATAGAGAAGAAATCCTCTCGACAAAAACGCCAGAAGCATATGAAGCCAGATTAACAGCCTCTCATGAGAGAATCAGGACTGCAATCAACGGCAAAACCGAAACTGCAACAGAAAGACTTGCGGACGGGAACCTCTCGGAGTTTGCAAAGAAAATCATGCCGGAAATTTCAACGGAGTTCAAAGGCTTATCCACAATGCAAATCGGACCTGACGGAAAACTTACAGGCATAGATTATGCAGACTTAACAGCGCTCATAAACATAAAAGCACTAGCGGACACAACGATCGCAAGAGAACTCGACACACATGAAATGAACTATATAGTGAACCGCCTCGTAGTTGAAAGCTTCCACCAAAACAGGAATCCGGAAGCATTGAAAGCTACTATAGATAGATTCTTCCAACCTCAATTGGAAGCGATGTTCGTTGCTACAAATACAATCCCAGATACCGACGAAGGCAAGGCAACAGCAAAAGAATTTGCCAGTACAATCATCGCATCCCTCAATTACGAACAACTTCTAACAGCCGACCTCGAAACACAAGAATCAAACGCAGGAGACATCCCACGTGGCGCATCGATGCTTACAATCGTAGGAACAAACGGCATTTCAGGTTTGAGACAAATGCTATCGATGGATAAAGGCACTATCGGAAATCTTCTAAACACGTCTCAACCGCTTGAAAGAATACCTGTAGAAAAAAGACCTCAATTCAGACAAATGGCACTTGAACTTTCAAGCGCATTACCTGAAGCAAAAGGTGAAACATTCTTAAGAAGCCCGTTGGCAATAAAATTTGCCGAACTTGCTCCTATCCTTCTCGGACCTGACGCAAGCGATAATTTGGCAAAATTATACGAGATGGATCAAGCACAATTAAACGCAGTACTTCCATTAGAACCATGGAAAGGCGTTTACGCAAAATTCGAGGAACTTGTAAAAACATTCCGAGATCACCAAGTTTCAGGCGACGCAACAATGGTGTGGACCAATGCTGACGGAATGAATTTCGTCATCAGAGATACTTCGGATTATTGGACAGGCGTTTACAGAAAATGCGCCAATCCGGGATTGATCGTAAACGAAAGTTTCGCTATAAAACCGATTCAGGGTACAATAACATTGGCTCAAGCAAGAGCTCTTCAGGGCGTCGACTTCGCAACCAACAAGAATTTGTATGATGTCTATGTGGGAGTTGCATTGACGGAGTGGACGGATCGTGATGAAAGTAAAAATGCCGGAAACAACTCAGACACAGAAGGAGATGCAAATACCAGTGACGACTCGGATGATCAAACACCAGACGACCCAGATGACTTGGACTCAGGTCACTAAACAGAAAATAAGATTTAAATAAATCATGAGCAATCGAAATAAAAAAATCATTGCAATATCAACATTGGCGATAATAACGCTAAGCCAATTTCAAATGATTGCGCATGCAAGTAGTAATCCGGTTGTAACAGTCGAAGATCCGATCTATCAAACAGAAACATGTGAAGGAATAGATGAAGATGATGAATATACATGGCCATGGCATTCTCACAGCTACACAAATACCTCGGGACCTACTCGCGGAGTTGAATATTGGGCATATTTCAGTGAATTAAGAATCTTACTGGATGATGAATTCATGGATTACGTAGACTTAGACAGCATGCTGTGTACAACAAATGTCACAGGTTCATATGTAAGTTGCGACGGAGGTAGTTACCGCCAAGACTCAGACACAACTGTAACGGTCACATTAGACGAATCAGACCAATACATAGAATGGAGCTGGGGATCTGATTCATCTGACTGGCCATCAATAGCTGGAGATATGTACAGCAGTGATGAAAGAGATGGCGTAACTTACGAACAAACGGTAGAAAAAGGAGTAAAATTCAAATTTAAAGATGATGCCCCAAGCGGAATAACGGTTACAACAAATTCCGAAATATACATGATCTTATACACATGGACAGAAGATGATGAATGGGAAAGATCCGACACGGACTGGGGAGATTGGCATTGGAATACAGACTCCGCACCGGTTTCAACAACCTACGAATGCGAAGAAGAAGAACTTTACTGCGCCGACCTAGAAATGTCCCCCACAACCCTAACAGCCGAAGAAGCAGAAGGCACAGTAACAGTGGAAGCTTCATCAGTTGATCAAAACGGTGATGACTGGGAAGACGCAGAAGATTTCGAAGAATATAAGTATTGGGCGGAGAACGAAGAGGGAGACGACTCAAGCGGAACTTTTCGAGAAAATTATTTGTCCGGATTTCCGGGAGGCACAGGCAATCCGCTCGAAACGGAAGACAACAAGGTTTATTACTACAATGGCGATGCCGGAGATACGATTTACGTTTGTGCGGTTAACTCCGCAGGCAATTGTATTTCAGACTGCCGCGCCAGCGTCGCAAGCGAATCCGCACCGGTAACGTGTACAGACCTCGACCTAACTCCAGACTCTCTTACATCAGATGAAGCGGAAGAAGACATTGAACTAAATATCGAAGCAACAGGCAGCGATGGAAACAATTGGACAGACGCAGATGAATTCAACGGATACTATTACTGGGCGGACTCTTATGTCGGAGACACCGCAATAGGAGAATTTTTTGACACATGGATTTCTTGGTCGGGTTCAAACCCATTCACAGACTGGGATGAAACAGCCTACTACAAAAACGGCGAAGCGGGCGACACCATAACCGTCTGCGCCCTTGATACATCAGGACAATGTATAGACGCATGTACGGATTCTGTCTCAAGCGACGTGCCATCAGTAGACTGCGACAACCTCACGATTACAGCTCCGGCAACATACAACAGTTCAACATTAACCGCATGCTTCGACATAGACGTTGAAGAATACAACACAGACGGATCTGAAAGAGACGGTATAATCTGCTACGAAGCAATAGACTTTGCGACAGGTACAAGAACAACGCAAGGTACGTTCTCGGACGGCACAAGAACCGCAGTCGGACGTATCTGTACAAGAAACGATGTCGAATACTGCAACGGAAATCAAGGAGATACTATAACTGTTTATGATCAAACTTATCCGACAATTTGTTTGGATACGCTTGAACATAACTTCTGCGGCGATGCGATTCCGCAATCACCAAATGATGATGGACAAACCGAGCAATGCGACGACGGAAATGATGTAGATACGGATAGCTGTTCCAACACATGTACGACTCCAAGCGGTCCGGGCGGAGATGACAATCCGGGAGGCGACAGCGGTCCAGGTGGCGATAGTGGACCGGGAGGTGACTCAGGTCCGGGAGGCGACAGCGGACCGGGAGGAGACTCAGGTCCGGGAGGCGATACAGCTCCGGGCGGAGACACAGGCCCAACACCAACAAATCCGGAAGCGGGCGAACTTGAAAAAGAAGCACAATCTTACAACTTCACAATATATGGTTCGGGCACTGCAGATTCGGCAATACTCGCCCACGATGAAGACTACATTTATTACACATTGACCTACACGGCAGGGTCATCCGACGAAGTGACAATCACAGACTCTATCGCATCGGGAGGGATAGATGGAAGCCTCGGCATCGGATCTTATCTTTATTACGAGTCAGGCTCCTTCTCAATCACTCCAGCAATTTCAATATGCGCAGAAGAATCAACAGAAACTTGCTATGAACTAGCAAGCTCATCCAATCCGCTAGCAGGAATTACAATAAGAAATTTAACAGAAGGATACAGCTTAGAAATCAACTATACGGCAAGAGTCGATTCCAATCTCGACTGCGACAATCCTCCAGAAGGAGTTTGTCTTGCAGAATCATACATAAACGAAGCTGAAGCCCAAGAGATAGAAATAGAAAACCCTCTCACGGCCTACTCGACAGTCACAGTTATCTGTCCTTACGTCCTGACGAGAAACGCAGGAGATGTTTATCTTGAAAACCAACTCGATGCCGGAACAAACATCCTTTGCATCGCAAACGATTTTGCAAATTCTGACGGTATAGTTCTGGTCGCTCAAGAACTTGACTCAATACCACTTGAAACAATTCTCAACAGTTTCTCAAGCTACATTACGGAATTATTTTACGCCACTCAAGACGACTGGCTCGTTGCAAGCATCATAGAATCATCAGAAAACCACATCGCAAGAGCGATGTACAATTTCAACACAATAACTCCCGTAACAACCGATATGACGGCAACAGACTGGGATGACCTTGAAGCACTTAAGAACGAAAATAATCTTGCAGAAGAAATTTATTATTTCGATGGAAATAACAATACAAACGATCTGACAATCGGCGACGGATCCAACTTCACAGTCCCACAAGGCGCACACACAATCATAGTCGAAAACGGAGATCTTTATATCCAATCAAACATCAAATACATAGATGCGAATTTCGGATTTAATTACTACCTGTATGAAAGCGATGCTGACTATACAGCTCTCGCATCACTCGCAATAATCGTCTTAAACGGAGACATCTACATAGATCCGAACGTAACAGATTTATCAGGAGTTTTCTATATGGATTCCGGATCAATGCAAAGTGAAGGTGGCGTAACAAGAGGCGCAATCGGCGACCAACTTAGAATTTACGGCTCTGTTTACGGCGATATTGACCCGATTATCGAGGACAGCGGATTCGTAGGCCCTCCGGAACTTGACCACGGTTCGATTGTAATAAGATATGACGAAAGAGTTATTTTGAACACTCCGCCGGCAATTTCGGAATACATTGATGTATATTCCGAAAAAACAGCCAGATGAAAAAGAAAATCTTGTACATTTTGCTAATAGCCACCCTGATAACATCAGGAATAATTTTACTTGAGAACACAGAAAACAGGACACAGAAAACGGAAGAAATCGAAACAACAGAAGAACCACAAGAAATAGGAAGAGAAGAAGTTGAAACCGCAATAAAACTTGCCGGAGAAAAACTGAAAGACGATCTGAAAACAAACGGTCAGTTCAATTACATTTACGACCACGCATCGGATTACACTACGGACTCTTACAGCATGGTACGCCACATATCCGGAAGCAACGCGCTCGTAGCTCTTTATAAATTCACAAAAGACGAATCTTATATTGAAGCCGCAAAAACAAGCATAGATTTTTTCATGCAATATCTAATAACCGAAGGAAACAAGTCATATATTTTATACGAATATGAAAACGAAAATGCAGACACCGGCTCGCAAGCACTCGCACTTATAACGTTAATAAATTACGAGAACGAAACCGGCGACATTCAATATAGCGACACCATAACGCAACTCGCGAATTTCCTATTATCGATTCAAAACGAAGACGGAAGTTACAAAAATTATTACCCGAAAGATGATCCGGATTATGCAATGGCAACAGAACTTTTCACAGGAGAAGCAAATTTCGCAATCATGCATATGCTCGAAAGAACGGGAGAAACAAAATATCTCGCCGCCCTCCAGAAATCTTATGATTTTGTGAAAAACTACTTCGAAAGTACCTACTCATCACCGATAGTTTCTTGGAACTCAAACGCATTCGCAAGACTCTATAAATACACCGACAACGCAGAATATGCAGACTTGGTAATAGAAATGACAGACTGGCTGCGAAACTTGCAATACAAAGAAGATAATATCGATGACCCTCTTTATGTCGGCGGATTCCGCACGGAGGACCCAGAACAATGGCTCACTTGTACAACGGGAGCATTTGGAGAAGGAATCAACGCCGGATTATCAGCCATTCGCGACCAAGGGGATAAAGACCTCGAAGAAAGTTACGACGAAACCATAAGCCTCGCTATAAAATATCTGTTAAGCGTACAGCACGAAGACGGCAGCTTCAACGCAAGCCCTTCGCAGGAATGGGTCAGAATAGATTTCAACACGCACGCAATAATGACACTACTCGGAGCGCTCGAAAACTATGTGTATTAGGCCGGTAGCGAAGCGAACGGCCCTCTACTATCAACCCGTTTGCGTATGCAAACACCACGCACGAAGGGCGCATATTATCAAGCTTGTTTGTGTATACAAACTCCTTCTTTTTCTGCTAAAATAGCCTCCCATAAAAACATCAGATGAGCGCACAGCCCATTTTCATGCACGGAGAAGACTGTTTTTCCCTTCAGGAGAAGATCAACACTTGGAAACGCGAGTTTGAAAAACGCCATGACGGCGACATCAATATAACGGAATTGAACGGCGAATCAATCACTTCCGAAGAGATCGCAAACACAATCGCCACACTCCCATTTTTTAGTGAGAAGAGATTGATTTTGATAAAAAATTTCCTAACCGAACAACCGACCGAAGAACAGAAAAAACTTATCCCACGACTTGCCGACATACCTGATACATCAGTAGTTGTTTTTTATGAATTAACTCCTCCCAAGAAAATTTTCAGCCTATACAAACATCTCGCCAAGACGGCAAAAGTGTACGAATTCGAAAGCCTTAAACCTGCAGCATTAAACAAGTGGATAACAGAACGCGTAATAAAAGCGGGCGGAAAAATAAATGCACTCGCCACTTCATATCTGGCAGAACAAACAGGTGCAAATCTTTGGCGCTTATCATCCGAAATCGACAAGCTCATAAGTTATACCAACTGCACCGAAATCACCTCAAAAGACATCGACCTCTTAACACGCGCCAGCACCGAATCCAACATCTTCAGATTAACTGATCAACTCGGCCAACGCCGCACCGCCGAAGCCATAAAAACCCTTAACGAATTGCTCGAAAGTGGCGAACAACTCCCCTACATCTTCGCCATGATCGCACGCCAATTTAGAATACTTATCGAAGTAAAAGATATGATAAGAAAAGGTCTAAACCGCCAGCAAATAATAGACCGCCTTAAGGCCAACCCTTTCGTCGTAACTAACGCCATGGCACAAGCCCGCAATTACGAACCTGAACAATTAAAACGAATCCACTCGCGTCTCCTCGAACTCGACACCAAATCGAAAACCGGCAAAATCCCATACCTTGCGACACAGAAGAATCATTACCTGCTACATATAGAGAAACTGATCGTGGAAGCGGGAAAATAAAAGAGGTCATAAGTCTTAAGTCTTACAACCTCTCTTTTTCACTATGTCACTTCTTCAACTTCCCCTACTTCTTCAATAACTTCCGAGGTACTCCTGTATCTCCCACTGACTCACGGTCATTCTGTACCTATCCCACTCATCGATTTTAACACGTCTGAAAGCCTGATAAACATGCTCGCCTAGCGCCTCTCTAACAATTTCATCTTTTTCAAGTTTCTTCAACGACATCATCAAGTTTTCATTAAGAGATTCGATACCAAGTTCAGCGATTCTATCACCGGTAAATTCATAAATATCTTCTTCTACGGGAGCCGGAGGCATAAGACCTTTCTTAACACCTTCAAGACCTGTCGCAAGCATAACGGCAAAAGCCAAATAAGGATTAGCCATAGGATCCGGACATCTAAGTTCACATCTTGTGGCATGAGGAGCGGTAGAAGGAGTAACCATCGGAACTCTGATAAGAGCAGACCTGTTTTTTCGAGCCCAAGCTATATAAACAGGAGCCTCGTATCCGACAACAAGCCTCTTATAAGAATTTACGGTAGGATTTGTAATAGCGTTAAACCCTCTAATATGCTGCAACTGCCCAGCCATAAAAGATAATGCTGTCTTACTCAACCCATATTGATTACGTGCATCGGAATCATAGAAAAGATTCTCCCCTGTCTGCAGAGAAGCAAGGCTCTGATGCACATGCATACCGGTACCGTTTACGCCTGTTATAGGCTTGGCCATAAAAGTCGCATGCAAACCGTATTTAGCCGCAATAGCCTTCAAAACAGTCTTGAAAGTAATCGCATTATCGGCAACCGTTAAAGCGTCTCCATATTTGAAATCTATCTCGTGTTGCCCGTGTGAACACTCGTGATGTAACGCCTCAACCTCAATTCCCATCTCATCGAGCGCAAACCCCATATCATTCCTTATTTCGATAGCCAAATCGTTCGTCTGATCAAAATATCCGGCCTTATCGTTAGGAAGAGCTTTCAAATCACCATTCTCCTTTTTAAACAAAAAGAATTCCAATTCAGGTCCCGTATTGAATTTGAAACCCATCTCCTCAGCCTTCTTAAGCTGCCTCTTGAGAACTCCTCTCGGATCTCCGGGGAACGGTTCACCGCTTGGCAAATAGACATCGCAAATTATTCTGGCAATCACATCTTTCCGATCCTTGGTCCACGGTAAAACAGCAAATGTATCCAAATCAGGCTTCAAGTACATGTCGCTCTCTTGAATTCTCATAAATCCTTCTACGGAAGAACCATCAAACCAAACATTTCTATCTATCGCCTCGCTAAGCTTATGAACCGGAATCGTGAGCGCCTTAACCATTCCAAGCACGTCCACAAACTGCATATTTACATACGCAACATGCGCCTCCTCGCATTTTTTCAGAACATCTTCTTTTGTCATACCGGTGCGTTTTTTATACGCATAATCGTGATGAGCCATGATTTTTTTGGTTAGTGGTAAAAATTTCTTACGGGCATGAAATACCACAGGGCTTGCGAACAAAAAAGGTGATTTTCGAGTTGAAATTCTGAGTGTAAAAATTCCCGACAGCACTCCCGTTACACAAGCCGACTTGCCATATCGGAAAAAGATCGTAAATCATCCTCCGGGGGATGGCGCACTCCAACTCAACAGAGTATCAATCCTACACCTTCGATTTTTCTCCGCGGGGAGAAAAACACACAATCTTGACCACCAACCCAAACCCGTTATACACTATCGCTGTCGGACTTTTCTACAACAGAAATCTAATTGACAATGCTTCAAAAAATACTCGAAAACATAGGCCTCACAAAAAAAGAATCAAAAATATATCTCTCAGCGCTCGAATCAGGCACAGCTCCCGTTTCACGCATCGCGCGCAAGGCCGGCATAAACCGAGTCACCGCCTACGACACTCTTGATAAGCTGATCCAAAAAGGCTTCATTACCAAACACAAAAGAAAAGACTCGCTCTATTTCAATGCCGTCGATCCGGAAATAATCGCACTCGACTTCCGTGCACGTGCCCGCGACTTGCGCAAATCACTGCCGGATTTCAAGCGACTGAAAGGCGAAACACCTCACCCTCAAATCCAATATTTCGAAGGACTTGAAGGAATTAAAAAAATCTACCTCGACACCCTAAACGCCAAGACCGAAATCCTGAATTACGCCGACTCAAAAGGAATTCGTCAGATGTGGCCCGAATACGACATTGAATATGTCGAAAAAAGAGTTAAACGAAAAATTTACCTCCGAGGAATCTCCCCCGCCGACGAACACGGCAAAAAGGTGAAAGCCGAAGATTGGAACAATTACCGCGAAATCCGCCTCGTCGATTCGAACGAATTCGACTTCTCAAACGAAATCAACATCTATGACAACAAGGTCGCAATCGTCTCGTTCTCACCAACTCCTCTGGGAATGATTATCGAAAACGAAAGCATCGCACTAACCCAAAGAGCAATATTTAAAATGGCATGGGGGTTTGCAGGAAGATAGAAACTAAGAAACAATATCCTGACTCGGAAAACAACGCTGTGCAATAGAAGCCCTTACACCCTTACGCATAGTAGCAGGAACTTGGTCTGGAAATCTTTTTGCAAACCTTTCAAGCCCTGTCAGAACAGTTCCTTCTTGAGGATCAACTATTTCTGGCGATGACATACCTCCATTGGCAACAAAAGCAGAAGCCCTTGCAATAGGAGGCTGAGTTCCGTTTTCGAAATAAGTCACAACCTGAATATCCTTACCGTCATATTTACCAGCAACATCCATATTTGCACCCATATTTTTCAATATTAAAAAATAATTTTTCAGCTCGCCCACTCTATACAAAACGCAACTCCGTGTCAAAGGTTTTACTCAAGCGCTAAACACTATCCATTCTTAACAACTCCATTTTTTCGCCCATCTTCCAGTCTCCCAAACCAATCATTCAATCTCTCAATAACCGACCCCGTCTTCTCTCCTTCCTTCGCAAAAATCGGCGTTATACTCGAATCAACAACTCTCATAAAAGCCCTGCGGCTATCTTGAACTGAAAGAACCAAAACGGCATCCCATTCACCAACTTCCAAATCCCTGAGTCCTTTTTCGGCATTAACACTTCTAACATCTGCAACACCTCTACGTCTCAACGCATCAACCACTCCGTTTGCGGAAGGACTGAAAACAGCAACCCTCTTTCCTTCCAAATAATTAGGCGCTTGCAATTTTGGCATTTTTATAACAGGAGCAGTAGAAGCTCCAACATCACTCACCTTCTCTGTAAAACTAGCAGGAACAACCGGCGTTGTGGCAACTTTTTTAGGATTCGGAACTCGAGCAGTACGAACAGGCTTTCTGACGGCATCTTCTTTTTCTTTAAGATAATCAGCCAACAAACCAAGAACCTTAATTTGAACCAAATACGCCTGAATCTCCGAGTAAACCCTATACAGAGCCCCTGTCGTTATATTCACAATATCCTCACCAACCTTACGTCCAAGAGTATCTACACTCGATGATTCAACTCTTTTAACAGAAGCACCACCATTTCTTGCCCTCATCATATTTTGAACCTTTGGAGAAGTAATTCGTCTAGACTCCGCATCAGAAGCAGCAACAATACCTGAATTAACAAGTATTGATTCAAGAGAATCGCGTAAAACGAGAATATTTGCACTATCGGTAACAATCTCACTAACCGGCTTCAAGTCGGAGTTAGGTTCTACTGAAAAACCCATTAATTCAGAAGTTATAGGAAATTCCATACCGGCACCATTGACAGATACAAAAACCAAACTGCCCTCCTTTTTAAGCACAAAATCCTTCAAATCACTCATAGCTCGTGTGATTTTTCGCTGAACTTCTACCGCCTTAATCTTATCTTCATCGGTTAAAACACGATCAACAAAATCTTCAAGATTATCAAGCATGTTTAAAGCCCTAACAGCATTAACTCTCGCAAAAGAATCCCTAGCATCTGCTATTTCATCCTTACACTCAGCTAAACGAGGATCGTCGGTTGATATTTCACATCTTTCAGCCATATTTTATTGAAATTAATTTATAACGAGCAGTGATTATAACCAAAATCGCAAATACGTCAAGTACCGCAGTTTTGGCTTGCATTGGCCATCTATCAAATAAACCCCACTTCTCCATCTGCAATCTGCCATCTGCCATCTACAAACTACCCCCTACCCTCATCACCACATCTTCATCGAACTGTCTTCCTATAATCTGAAGCCCTATCGGCAAACCTCCACTCGACATACCACAAGGAGCGGACATAGCCGGCAAACCGGCAACACTAACAGGTATCGTAAGCGCATCGGCCATATACATCGCCAAAGGATTGGCAAGATTCTCACCCAACTTGAATGCAGGAGTTGGCGCAACAGGAGCGCACAATACATCAACCTCCTTAAACACACGATTAAAATCTTCAATAATAAGAGTCCTAACTTGCTGAGCCTTCTTGTAATAAGCATCGTAATAACCAGCCGACAACAGATATGTTCCAATGATAACCCTTCTCTTGATTTCGTCTCCGAAACCATTCCCACGAACAAGTTCGTAATACTCATCCAGGTCCTTAACAGCTTTATCCAATCCCAAACCGAATCTTACGCCGTCATATCTGGCCAAATTAGCCGACAACTCTGCAGGCATGGAAATATAATAAATCGCCACCGCATATTTGGTGGAAGGCAAAGAAACTTCTTTCACAATCGCACCTTTCTTTTTAAGACCATCAATCGCACCCATCACAGCAGTCTTCACCTCCGAAGTAACACCTTCACCGAAATACTCTTTCGGAACACCTATTTTCAATCCTTTGACGCCACCCTTAAGAGCACTCAAATAATCAGGCACGGGTTTATTCGGAGTGGTCGAATCATGAGAGTCATGTCCTGCCAAAATCTGCATGATAATAGCTATATCCTCAACACTTCTGGCAAAAGGCCCGATCGTATCCCAACTACTCGCCATAGCGATAACCCCATATCTAGAAACGCGACCATAAGTCGGCTTCATCCCATAACATCCGGATAGAGAAGCTGGCTGTCTGATTGATCCACCGGTATCGGTTCCCAAAGCACCAAGACACATATTATCGACAACAGCGGCAGCACTTCCTCCGCTTGATCCTCCGGGAACACGCTCAAGATCATGCGGATTTCTTGTAACCCCGTAACAAGAATGCTCGGTTGAAGATCCGCACGCAAACTCATCCATATTCGTTCTTCCTAAAATAATTGCGCCTTCACTCTGCAATCGTTCAATAACGGTAGCGGAATATGGAGCCTTAAACCCTTTCAAAATTCGCGAACCAGCGGTAGCCTCATGCCCTTTTATACAAAAAATATCTTTTATACCAAAAGGAATCCCCGACAAATAACCCTTAATCCCCTTCTTATCACAAGCCTTCGCCTGAACGATAGCCTCGTCTTCAAAAACTTCAATAAAAGCAAAAACATCCTTGTTTCTATCCCCTATCCGTTTAAGACACGCACGAGTCAGCTCTTCGGAAGAGAATTTCTTCTTCTTAAGCCCTTCATGCGCTTCGCTGATTGTAAGTTGATTGAGAGAGCTAATAGATTATAGGTTATAGATTGCGGAATAAAATTCTTGCTTCTTCTTCCGGTATTCGCAATTCGGTATTCGACATTCCTCTTCACAACACTTTCTTCACCTTCACCTGTCTTCTCTCCACTTCAAGAGGAGTACACTTAAGAAGCTCATCTTTCGCGACAAAATCAACAATCTCATCCTCGCGCATAACATTCGACAAACCGGTTACCTGAGAAGTCGGAGCAACACCTGCCGTATCAACTTCATTGAGAACATCCATATACTCAAGAACCCCTTCAATCTGCGAAGTGAATTTTTCAAGCTCCTCATCTGTCAGCTTAATACGTGCCAAATGAGCAACCTTAGATACTTGTTGTTTTGTAATCTTTGCCATACGACAAAGATTTTAACACATTATTTCTTTTTACCCCAAGAAAACAAACTTCTAACTTGAGAGCCTATACGTTCCAAGACCGAAGCAGGTTTTTCCACTACCACTTCAGGCATTGGAAGCACGATATCGTCAGGTTCCACATAAGTAACACCATCCTCTTCAACCTCAAGACCGCTTAAATCAACATCATCAGCCAATTCGTCATCTTCAAGACCATCCAAATTTATATCATCAGGCTCAACAGCGGGAGTAACAACCTTCAGACTACGAACCGGAGCTCTTTTCAATCGGGAACGCATACCAATAAGAGGATCATAACCCGATACTCCTTGTTCTCTCATCGGAACAAAAGATTCAGCGGAAGCCTGCTCCGAATGAATATCCAAACTCGACGAAGAAGCTCCCCCGTCATCAACATTCAACATTGCACCATCGGTATCGATCGTCGAAGTTTCTTCTGGCTTAACAGTACCGCAAGATTCTCCTGCTTTAACAACACTTCTAACCTGCTCTTCCTCGGCATAAAAAGCACGAACCTGATTAGCCAAAGATCTAGCATAGGAATCTGTTTCAGCTCTTTTAAGAAGCTGAGCGGACGTCTCAATACCAGATATACCGGTCCAAGAATATCCATTCAAAATACCAATAACACGACTATATTCCGCTTTACTGTGTAAATATTTTGCAGGTATGGAAATCTGCTCGCCACTTGTCTGCAGTGTTTCAGCGACTTTCAGATTTACCACGCTATCGGACCCACCATGTACAGCATCCGTATATCCCCAAACCGTAGCAGGTCGACCATGCAATTGATCAACATATCCATCCCAAGCATTAGCTTCCGACGTAGAATCGCAAAGGTTTAATCCTGTTACAGGTTGTGGCAAATTTACAATAGCAGGGGCTGGCACAGGTGCATTATTCAAGGCGGAAGATACGTCTTCTTGAACACCACCGTCAGTATTAACTTCGGATTTATGTAAACTGATTCCGACAACAGCGGCGGCGGCAACCGCAACAGCGGCAGCTGCACCAATAGCTCGTCTAACTTTACTTCCAAACCAACTTTGTTTTTTCAATTGATCAGGTTTTGCAACAAGCGTTGCTACATCTACAGTATTAGCAGGAGCGCTTTGAACCTGAGGGGAATCTGCAACAACAACCCCTGTAGCTCCTACAACACCGTTAACCCTATCGTTCGTGAAAACCGCAGGTCTTTTAATCTCATCCGTTGCTTCATCTAAGTCGTCTGGGGCATCAACATATTCTGTTTGCGCAGGAATGCTAATTCCCTCATTCAACCCCGCACCGGGAACTCTACCGGCTCTATTCCTAGCCAAATATTTCGCATCTTTATCTTTACCTGCATCGTTCGATCCAACATCCTTAGCCCCTAAATCCAAATGGAATTTCGCAACCATATTTAAGATTTTTTAAGTTATTTATAAACATTAACCGATTCTCTTCAAATATTCCAAATATGATTCGTTTTCACCTTGACCACCACGAACAGGGATAACTACGCTCGGAAAAGATTCATCTGTCCAACCACGAGTAGAAGGAGTAGATGCCGTCGTAATATTCTCTGGCGCAACATCCATTTCTTCTCCCAAATCTCTTGACCGAAAAATTCCGGACACCAGTCCTTCCAAACCTTTTCTAATTTTTGCAAAAACAGAAGTCGGCAATCCAAGTTGTTCTACCGCAACCGGAACCTCATGTGGATCAGCCACCACCGCCGCAGATTCTACTCCATCCGATACATCATCACCGGACAGATTAGCTCGATTCAAACGATCAAGAACCCTAGATTCCAATAACCAACTAGGAGTCATATTGGCCTTTTCATGGAAAACAACATCAAAAGATTGGCCATATTGCTTTTCAAGATAAAATTTCAAAGAAACAATCGCTGTTTGGAAAACCGGAGCAAGGCTACCGGAAGTCGCCTGCGTTTTTGCCCTAGGCAACTGCTCATTCAAAAAAGTTATGGTCCCATTTCCGCCATCCGCCGGTAAAACCACATTGAAATCCAGCAAAGCAGATTGATTACCAACCAATTCAGGCATGGTTATTCTCACATTCAGCGTATATTTAGAATCACGTCCGCGACCAATGAACACAACTTGACCACAATCAACAGAAATTACAAAAGGATTTCCATCACGACCAACATCTATGGATGCGGATAAATCAACAGTATCGTTTTGCGGAACTCTATTCTCAAACGCTTCAGCTATTTTAGGCATCATTAATTGATTCCAAAAGGCCTCTGAAGAAACCAATTGATCCATTGCCTTAAATCTATCGCTCGCAGCAGAATCACTCGCCGGATCTCTATCCAAAGTTTGCCTTAATTCATCACTCACATATCCACTGTCAACCGCTACATCGCTCTTCTTTGCAATAATATCGTCAATTAACGAATAAGCTTCCTGATTACTACCATCGGAATTATCGTTGCAACGCAATGTATGCAACACGCGGAATGGAGCAGAAAACTCTGAATTCTCATCAATACCGACAGAGCTCCGTACAGAGATCGCAATCCCTACAAGCAACTCCATAATAGCTTGAAAAATCAATGCATTGCCTTCATATCCATATCCCAAAGTCGAATGAGCAGGAAAGTTTCTACTTATAACATTCAAGCATCCATTTGAATCATACAAACATTCAACTTTTTCATCAAAACCATCAATCTCAATAGCTACACCGACTCTAGATGGTCTACTATCATCCGAACCCCCAATTCTGGAAAAACGTACTCCAAGCAAGGTTTTAGGAACCTTAACCATCTTTCTAACCCCACCTTTATCATCAATAATACTCTCTTCACGAACAACAACGGGAAATACATTAGAGTCCGGACTACGATCCAAAGCACTATTGGAAAAAGTCATTTGCGCAATCGCAAAAGGAACAAACTTTCGTAAAAAATCATGATTCAATCCGGTTGAATCAATTATGTTTCCAAGACTTTCAGAAATAAAACCAGCCGTTTGCAAATCCATTGCATCGCAATCACGCTGAAAACCAACTTGAACATCACGCTTTAATTCCCTCAAAGGATCTGTAACTGCAGGAACAAAAAGAACGTCATCTTGCATATCCACACGATCCAAAGACATAACCATAAATAAGAACATCAAAGAATAAGGCAGTACGATACCAGTTCTTGACAAAATGTCAAGCTTATTCTTTCTGCGAAAATTCAAGCTTAACCTTCCAGTCCATATACGTTATACTTTTTTCAAAACAAACCTCATGCCAGAAAAAACCCTTCAAAATATTAATCGCATTTCTTTCCTGTTTTTCGCCGTACTTGGCGCAACACATCTATTGGCGATGCTCTCCATATCGAACGGATATATGGCAGAAACAGCAAAAGCGATATATCAAATCTTGGACATCCCATTCCTCCTCGCAACCCTAATTTACGGAGGAAGCGCTTTCAAGATCGGCCTTAATAAAATCGGCTTGCGAAGCCAAGTCCTGACGACTATCCTTGTAACCCTGCTCTCGATAATTTTCCTCCTAACGCTTTACATCAACTTCTTCTTCCCAGATTCATAATCCTCTCGTCTTCCACTGCATCACTATGTCACTTCTTTAACTTCCCCAACTTCATTGACTAAAGTAATCACATTCGGCACCTTCGACTACCTTCATGCCGGACATGAAAGTTATCTGCGCCAAGCCAAAGAAAATGGTGATTATTTGATAGTTGTCGTGGCACGCGACAAGACTGTAAGAAGTATAAAAGGCGCTCTACCTGATAAACCGGAAAGAAAACGCCTTAAAGCCATAAAATCTCTCCCATACGTTGATAAAGCAATCTTGGGCAACAAAGATGATAAGTTTAAATTAATAAGACAACTAAAGCCGGATATAATAGCGCTAGGATACGATCAATTCGTGTTCACTTACGAACTCGAGAAACTTCTTATCAGAAATAAACTGAATACGCGCATAGTAAGACTTAAACCTTATATGCCCGAAATAAACAAATCATCGATAATAAAACAAAAATGCAACTCCCAAGCGGAGATCTCCGAAAACATCTCGGTCGAAGCCTAAAAGAAGCAATCACAAACCTTTGGAGAAACAAATTTCTCTCTCTCGCCACCATAGTCGTAATGGGGCTTATTTTGTTTATTTTCAATATAATTCTCACTCTCAACATAATCTCAAAAGCGATCATCGACGACATTTATAAACAAGTCGATATAATCGCATATCTTAACGACGACGCCGACATTTTTACGGTAAATATGCTTATAGAAGATATAAAATCCATCAAGTCCGTAACAGACGTAGAATACACAACGAAAGAAGAAGCACTCGAAGATTACCTCTCGATCTATCCGGATCAAGGAAATCCTTTTGATTCATATGGGTTGGAAAATCCTTTGCCGGCAAACATTCAAATAACAACCACTTCTCCGGAAGACCACCAAGCAATCAACTCAATACTTGAAGAAAAAGAGTATGCATCGCTTCTAATGACAACCGTGGACAACTCCGAAAACCAATCTCTTGCAGACAAGGTTCTCGCAATCGGAACCTACACGAAAAACCTAGTGCTTCTCATAATGCTTATTTTCATCATCACAAGTTTCATCATCATATTGAATGCAATGCACCTTACGATCTACACACGAAGCAAAGAAATAGAAATAATGCAGCTTGTCGGCGCTCCGATAAGATTCATCAAATGGCCGTTCATAATCGAGGGTATGGCAATAAGTCTGTCGGCCGCACTGATAAGCTTATTCTTAATATTAACATTCATAGCGAATCTCAATATGCCGATAGCAATTTCCGAATTGGCTGACTTGGGGAAACTGGGTATAATCGCAACCTTTCAGGTAATAATAAGCATTTTCATAGGAGTATTTAGTAGCAATATGGCGATTGAAAGACACCTGAGAAGAAGTTGAAGAAGTTGCAGAAGTGACATAGTAGTCCATACAAAATGAGAACATTACAAATAAAAGGAATCATAATCTCTAAAAGAGATCTCGGAGAACAAGATCGCGTTTTCAATATACTCACCGAACGCGAAGGCAAGGTAGAAATAATTGCGAAAAACACAAGGAATGGAACAAGCACGAGAAACGGCCATCTCGAACTTTTCAATTATGCGACTTTTTTCCTATATAAAAGCGAAAACCACACATATCTGAACCAATGCCAGACAATCAACGAATTTCCGCGTCTGAAATCCAATTTAGACACGATCTCGACAACTTACTTCGCGATAGAAATACTCGATAAATTAACCGCACAAAACGACCCGGACGAAAACATATTTTCCTTAACGCTTGGATTCCTGAAAAACATAGATGAAAACCCGTATAAAGCCGGAACATTGCTAATCGCATTCAAAACAAAACTGCTTAACGAAATGGGACTACTTCCAACAATAATCGAATGCGGAGGATGCGGCAACAGATTGGCCCCCGAATTGATTTATGCCCCGCAAGACCACAAATTTTACTGCAAAAACTGCAGGCTGTTCACCGGATCGGTAATCTCTCCTCAAGCAATCAAGCTTTTTTATTTTATGCAAAAAAATCCACTACCAAGCGTACTGAAACTAAAAAGAGACAACTCACTCGCGCAAGCCGAAAAAGAACTCACAACATTGCTCGATATCTACCTTCAAGAAAACCTTGGAAGAGAATTGAAAAGCCACCAAGCCCTAAATTAACGCATCTCGTCGGCACCCGAAAGACCACTCCAAACGGTATTTTCTTTCCCAACGCTTGAGATATTGGCATCAACTCTGTCGTAAGCTACGTCCAAATCAAGCAATCGCGAATTATCCGGCAATCCTAAATTAGAGAAAAAACTAGCATAAACTGTAGTATAAGGATCCCTCTTCCTACCTCTTCCAAACTTACCTACGGCAACCTGCTTATGCATCAAAACATCATTTTTGCAGAGCCCGTAATATCCTCCAAGCCAAGCAACCAATTGTTTAACAGCTTCATATTGCGCTGGTGTCCAATCTTCACCGTTCTCGGCAACAACTTCAATACCAATCGAATTGGTATTAAGATCATCAACTCCATTCCACTTACTCTTGCCGGCATGAGGAGCTATTTTATCCTTACTCGGAGTTCCTTTATCAACGTGTACGAAATAATATATGGAACCGTCTTTATCAACTCCGAAATGAGCCTTCGGACCGCTGGGACCAATCACGCTGAAAACCGAATCACTAGCGGTTGAATGAAGAATAATATAGTCAACATCATCAAGACCAACCTTGCCTCCCATCAATTGTCTTTTGGCAACCAAACTATCCGCATTCCATTTTGGATGCGCTTCAAATTCAACAGTAGCAAATTTCTCAGCCCCAACAGCAGATAGAGCGATATCATTAACCCATTCGCCGGAAGCATTTTTACCAACATACTGACCTACGGAAGTCTTATTCAAAACGGCAGAAGAAGACACTACATCGTTAACGGGCTTCTTAGTATCAACACCCGACTCCGCCTCTCTATCGAAAACACCTCGGTAATAATCAATAAAAAATTTCGCATTCGGAACCAGTATCTGAGCACCTATAGGAATTGAAGCATCATCTTTCAAATCCTTAAGTTCGGGATTAAACCTCTGATTGAAAGCCATAACAACATCAACTATTTCAGATTTCTCATCAATCTTAATAACCTGCTCCAAGTAGTTATTATACTGTTCATTCTTAACTATCGTACTGTAAAAACCTTTTCCCGGAGTAACTGTAATCCATGGCTCACCTGTAAGTCCGGAATACAAATAAGGTTCGGCCGCCTGTCTCAAAATACCTGACGGAACAACCAAGGTTTGATCGACTGAAATAGCATCGGATTTCAAACCGTTAATCGTTTGTAAATATCCTACGCTGACACCAAATTTCCTGCCAATACTCCAAAGAGTCTCTCCGCTTTTCACAACATAATTCTCTACCGGAACATCATTTATACAATTCATTTCTGAAAACTTCTGTTCCGCATCAAGAGCCTTATCAATGCCTTCTATAACCCTAACATATCTGGTAAGTTCGATAGCCTTTGCTGCAGTAATTTGAGCCTTTTTTTTATCTACAAAAATTGCATTCCCATCATGTTTCCAAGGACGATTTGGATCAAAATATTCTGCAACAGCAGGAGTAGCACTGTACGTTACGCCATAATTAACATCATTCAATGTCGTAGAACCTTCCGAACCGCAATTACCACCAAGCGAACTGCACACATATTTCGACAATTTAGCTTCGAAATCAGGATAAGAATTAGGCTCCAATATCTCCCAAAGATTCTTCATGTTTCCGGGACCGGCATTGTAAATGGCATAAGACAAAAATCCTCTATCTTCATCGGAAAGAGATCCATAAACAGCATCATTTGCAAAATTTTTGCATAATTCAAGATACAAAATCCCCATAACCGAATTTGAAACGGGGTCGCTTGAATTACCTTTGTAACCAAAAACCCTTTCGACTTCTTGTGCTGCAATATCCCTGATCTGAAAATACCCCTTGGCACCAGATCTGGACTCAGCGCTGTTATCCAACTTACTTTCCTTAATTTCCAATGGCAAATAATCGTTCGGATCAAATTGTTTACCTCGAAATTCGTTTAGAATTTCTTCACCACGTTCATCCGTAGGAACCGGCATTTTGGAAATAATTTCATAAGCCGCAACCAAATCGACTTTTGCAGTATCAATGCGTTCATCCGTAACTCCGGGAACCTGAAAATCGTGTAAATCATCAACCTGACATTTTTCAACAGATACACCATCAGGAGACTTTTCCCCTTTATTACATCCTATCGAATTCGTTCCAACCATAATAGATGTTACCAAAACAGCCACTCTTCCAAATTTAGATCTTGCAAATTTACTTAATAGACTGCAACCACCATCACCTTCTTCGCGCAGATCCGTGGAACATCTCGAAAAGTCTGGATTTCTCAAAATATTTAATTAAAGGCAATAAGCATAACACCTTTTGCCGAAAAGTCAAATCGACTAGGTCGGCTAGCAAGTGTGACCGATCGCTCCAGCCTCACCGGCCCTCACAACATTAACGCTGGGAACACCTTCGATTCTGTCTAGTATCTTCTCGAGCTGATCATAGCCTGTAACCTCTATTGCCATCTTACCTTTAATTTCGCCTTCAAGACGATCAAAAACCATATTAACTATATTGCAACCAAGCCCTGCAATTACGGCTGTAATCTCGCTTATAAGACCTCTCCTTGAAACAGCCTCGATAATAATCTCAGCCTGATAAAATTTCTTTTTCCCCTCGCCCATCCAATGCACATCCACAAACCTTTCTTCATCAAGCCCTTTAAGATTTTGGCAATCAACCTTGTGTATCCTGATTTTTTTCCCTCTACCAACATATCCGACAATCGAATCTCCGTTAACGGGTTTGCAACAACTACTTAAAACAAATCCCAAATCGGAATGCTCACCTACAAGAACCTTGCCAACATCTTTTTTCTCGGACTGACCGATTTTTGTGGGAGGGACAGGTTGTCTTTCAACATCCGGATAAATCCTTTTTATAGCCTGTCCGACAGTAATTTCTCCATTTCCAACAGATTCAGATATATCCAAAAAGTCCTTATCGCCAATAGACTTACCAATCCTTTTTAAATATTTATTGAGAAGATCACGACCCTCTTTTATATTTTGATCCCTGTCAAAATTGGCAAACCAACCTTTGATCTTATTTGCCGCCGCAGTAGTCTTAACAAAAGACAACCAATACCTATTAGGCTTAGGCTCATTTCTGGTCAAAACTTCAACAACCTGACCATTCTTAAGTTCATAATCAAGCGGAACTATTTTCCCATCAACTTTAGCTTGTGCACATCTGTTACCAACATCAGTATGAACACTATATGCAAAATCAACGGGAGTCGCACCGGCAGGAAGATCTTTTACATCTCCATGAGGGGTCAAAACGAAAATTCTATCCTTGAAAATATCAAGCTTGAGATTTCTGTCAACCGCCTCCTTTTCGGCCTGAGACTTCAACTGCGCCAATCCTTCAAGCCACTCAAGCTGATTCTGAAAATACTTATGCCTCATCATAAGAACGCCTTTGCTTCTGCTTCTTTTAAGAACCTCCATATCACCGGCATCGAATCCTCTCTCCGTTAGTATTTTCTCAATATCCGATATTTCGGCAAGACTGAGGAAATCCCAATCCTTAATAAGTTTTTCTATCTTATATCGGAACTCGGGCTCTCCGCTCAAAATACGATTAAGCTTGGTAAAAACATGGTACTGATTGAGGGTTTTTTGGAACTCTTCTCTGGCAGCAGATTGCGATTTGCCACCCTTCTTTTTGGAAGACTCTTTATACCACCAATGCGCCGCAATACCATATTCAGCCTCTTCATGCATAGACTTGGTCCTTATCTGTATTTCAACCGGATTATTGCTGTCCTCAACAAGTCCGACAACAGATGTATGCAAACTGCGATATCCGTTCACTTTCGGCACGGCAAGATAATCCTTAAATCTTTTCGGAAGAGGCACCCAGTTCTTATGAACGATACCCAAGATGGAATAAAGATGTGAAAAATCTTCTCGCCCGCGCTCATCTTCCTTATCAGGAAGAACAACACGAAGCGCATAAATATCATAAATCGAACTCAAATCATTTGTACTCTTTTTTTTGAGCTTATTGTAAATACTATAAATATGTTTAACCCTACCTGTAATCTTTGATTCAAAACCTTCTTTCTTAAGCACAGCGGAAAGTTCTGAAATCGCATGATCAACAGACTCTTGTTGCTTCTTACCATATTTCTGAACTTCTTTATTAAGAACCTTATACTCTTTTGGATGCAAGTTCTTGAAAGTCAAATCTTCAAGCCTACTCTTAAATTGATAGATACCAAGCCTAGAAGCAATCGGCGCATAAACATCATGCGTCTCCTGAGCCATCTTAATACGAAGCTGAGGCTCCATATACTCAAGCGTCATCATATTGTGAAGCCTGTCCGCCAATCTTATGAAAACAACTCTCAAATCACTCGCCATCGCGAGAAACATCCTTCGCAAAGTCTCAACTTGATGCTCGTAAGTTTTCACATTCATAAAAGTCAGCTTTTTCGCATCGCTAACAAGCGTATGAACATCATGCCCGAATTTCTTTTTGATAAAATCCATCGCATCCTTATTGTGCAAATGCGTATCATGTACCAAACACGCGAGCACAGCATCCATATCGGGCTTGAGCTCAAGCATCAAATAAGTGGCATTCAACGGATGGAGTATGTAAGGAAATTTGTCATATTTAAACTGCCCTTCGTGAGACTCCTCGGCAAACGAATAAGCTTCGCGAATACGTTTTTCATCAACTTCCGGAACGAATTTCTTCGCCTTCTCGATAAGATCCTCGATGGTGATATTTTGCGATTGTTTCGCCATCGCAAATAAATCTAGCAGAATCCTCTCGCTATGTCACGGGGTCACTCGACAATTCAGTAAGATTTTCTTATTTGTTTCGAACGATTCCACAGCGCCAGGCCGGAGAACGGCCCATCCTATAGGCATGTTTGCGTATGCAAACTCCTTATATTTTTTGTCGAGAGCATCATGCATGCTCGAGAAAAATCACTCGATATCCCATTCTGCTTTCTGTGTCTTGTGTCTTGTGTCTTGCTCTCTACTCCAACTCCCCTTCAAATATCAAATTCAAATCGCTACCCCTGATATCAACAACTTGAATACCCTGCACAAGAGCTTCTCTATTGTAAGCAATGTCAGTAATACGAGCTTCAAGATAAAGCAATCTGCCGGCAATAAGCTCCATTAATTTGGCCTTAGCCTTATAATTCGCCTTAACCTCAACCTGTTCTTTACCAATTTCTATAAAATTATCCAAAGCCGTAACCGCGGTATTGCCCTCCGCTTCATTCAACTTGGCAAAAAACTCCTCATCATAAAGAGATTTTTCTTCCGTATTTGCATTAAAAATCGTTTCTAATTCCACCACTTGATAATCCAAATCCGAAACAATCTCCTCCCCCTCCGCATAAACAGTGTCCATTTCGGAAATCAATTCATCAACCGCAGTCGCTCTATCCGTAAAATCATTCAAATAAGCATTAACATCCAAATCCAATAAATTCTGTACTTTGCCCAGAAAATCTATCTGATAAGCAAAATCACTCACAGGATCCTGCTCAACCGCACCGATATCAACACCTTCCGGCACACCGGTCTTTCCTTGAATACCCGTATCTGTACCAAGAAGAATCCCACCATACAAAGAAGGATCAACCCAATTTTGAGAATCTTGATCTTCCGGCACGTCAACAGGAACATACACATCCACAACTTCAACATCTCCATCTTGAGACGAATCTCCTCTACCATTCAAAATACCGACAAAAAACTTAATTCCAAATATAACTATAAGAAAAACCACAATCAAAAAAACAACACCTCCAAGACAGAAATAAACATGTTTCTTACTCAATCCGGCATCCTGCAAAACATTATCCATTTTGCTGGAAAAACTATCCACATCGGAAATAAGATCGGATTCGGGAGTGGCGACCTGAGCAGGCGCATTAGCACTCGCCGCATCACGAACAGTTTTGCGTATATCTTGCACGCCTATCTCACTCACAGGTTTTTTCGGACTTTCATCAGGCATAAACAATATTATTATCCTAGAATTATACCACGAAACATAGTCTGCCGCAATCCGTTAGACCACCTCATTCCACACCTGCTTCGCCATCTCCCCTTTCGTTCCTGAAAGCTTCTTTTCGAAATTTTTACCAATCAAAACACATTCCCCCTCTAAAGAACCTATATTTGACGCATTGTTTTCAACTATAAAATCACACTTCTTCTCCCGTAATTTCTCGCGTGCTCGTCCTATCGCAAACCCTATGATTTTCTGTCCGCGCTTCTTGTTTTCACCACACCACCCCAATATATCCGGATTTTTCACGAATTTAACCTCCAATCCACCAGCCTTATCGATCTTACCTTTAACACATCCGGAAGGCCGAAAATCGGCAACCGCAGCAGCCGAAACGAAATAATCGCACTGCTTGAAATTCTTTTTAACCGCATCAAACATTTCGACAGCACTCAAAACACGCACAACATCAATATCATAAGGATCATCGATCGAAACCGGTCCGGCAATAATCTTAACACTCGCCCCTCGAACCCAAGCCTCTTTCGCAAAAGAGTATCCCATTCGTCCGCTCGAACCATTAGCCATAAACCTAACATCATCAATCATTTCATGTGTTGGCCCAGCGGTAACAAGAACTTTTTTACCTTTTAGATCTTTTGGCGCCAAAATCCTCTCGGCATAAGCCAAAATTTTGCTAATTTCACTCATCCGTCCCCACCCACTGTCTCCACATGCAAGCAGCCCTTCTTCAGGCCCAACAAAATTAAAATTTCTCTTGCAAAGTTTCTCAACATTTTCTTGCACAGCAGGATTTTCCCACATCGCAGTATTCATTGCAGAAGCAACCAGAATCGGTCCTCTGTAAGCCAATATAGTCGTCGTAAGTAAATCATCCGCAATGCCATTTGCCACCTTGCCAATAAAATTTGCGGTGGCCGGAACAACACAAATCAAATCGTATTTCTGCCAATCGATGTGCAGGGCACCGGAAAGCGAAGCGATTCCGGAGCCTATACTATGAGCCGTTTTGCGGTAGCAAAACTCATTATTCATCGAACCGCAATCATACATATCAGTAAAAGCACCTCCAAACAACTGAGGCGAAACCAACCTCGTCGCATTCTGCGTCATAACAACCGAAACCTCGGAAGCGCTCTCGCGCAATCTCCTAACAAACTCGGTAGCCTTACAGATCGCAGCTCCGGCAGTCACACCAACCAAGATTTTTTTACCTTCAAAATAAGACTTCATGACTCAAGAATTACATTATCTATCAATCGAGTCTTGCCGATATATCCGGCAAGAGCAGCAACTCCGTCATGAATCTCGAAATACTGCACCAAAAACCTCGGCTCGTTCGCCAAAACCTTCATCCCCACATCTATAAGCTTCACCTCATCCCTCTCCCCCGTTTTATAAGCATCTCGAACCGCAAAAAGCGCTTTGCTCAACACAACCGCTGAATCCAAATCCTTCAAATATTTATTTCGCGAACTCATAGCCAGTCCCGATTGTTCCCTAACGGTCGGACAAATCCTCAGCTCAATTCCAAAATTCAAATCCTCAATCAACCTCTTAATCACAAGCGTTTGCTGATAATCTTTTTGCCCAAAATAAACTTTATGAGGTTTTATTATATTGAAAAACTTCGCACAAACCTGCGCGACACCTTCAAAATGCCCATGTCTAAACTTACCACACGTCATATCTGTTAAATCGTTCGGCAACTTAAACCCAACCATATCGGACACAGGATAAACCTCAGAAGCCTCAGGGTAAAAAAGATAGTCCACCTCGGCCCGTTCAAGCGCTAATTTATCCTTTTCAAAATCCCTCGGATAAGCCGCAAAATCCTCACCCTCCGAAAACTGAGTCGGATTCACAAAAATACTTACAACAACCATATCGCATTCGCGTTTAGCCGCCTCGATAAGACTCAAATGCCCTTGATGAAGAGACCCCATCGTCGGCACAAAACCGATAGTCTTCCCTTGCTCACGAGTAAGCGACATCATCTGCTGAGTGATACGAATTGTGCGAAGGATTTGCATATTAATACGATTGGCTTGCAGAAGGGAAAATGCCCTTTTCCACATCCTCTTTATACCTCTCAATCGCATTTTTCGCCACCTCATGTAAATCCGCATACTTGCGCAAAAACTTCGGCTTAAACTCAGGATTTAAACCGAGCATATCGGGCAAAACCAAAACCTGCCCATCACAATCCGGCCCTGCACCTATACCAATAGTAGGAATTTTCAATTCATCTGTAATCTTTCGCCCCAAATCCGCAGGCACACACTCAATCACAACAGAAGACGCGCCAGCTCTTTCAATCGCACGCGCTTCCTCCAAAATATGATCACCCTTTTGAACCTTAAACGAATCTGCCTCCTGCGGTTTCAGTCCCGTATGCCCCATGACCTCAAAACCCGCATCAACCAAAGCCCTAACCAACTCAGGCTTCCCTTCGATTTTCATACAGTTACAACCCGTCTCATCCTTAACGCGCCTAGCATCCGCCAAAACACGCTCCACGCTAACACAACTCTCAAGTGGCAAATCGCAAACAACCATAGCCTTCTTAACGCCTTTCATAACAGCTCCCGTATGCCTAATCATATCTTCAATCGTCACCTCCTTCGTATCACGCGCACCAAATACAACCATTCCTAGCGAATCTCCAACCAACACAATATCGATTCCGGCTTCATCAACAACCTTAGCCATCAAATAATCATAAGCCGTCAAAGCCGAGATCTTCCGAACCCCTTTTAAATGTCGTAAATCGTAAGGCATAGGTCGTAAGTCGTAAGGCATAGATCTTTCTCACTATGTCACTTCCTCAACTTCTCCAACTTCCCATACTTCCCCTAGTAACTCCACCCACTCATCATTCCACCTCCAAACATCATTCCGCCTGAAACCATTCCAATCGCACCGAAAATAACAACAACGGCCACTATAGAAACGACCATTGCACCTACAGCAGATCCATCATCCAATTTCTCAACATTTTTGAGCGCATTGAAATAAATCGCAAGCATCCATAATCCTGCCAACAATCCTGCAACAGGAAGTATCCCTGCAACACCTAACAAAGATGCATAACCGCAAGTCCTGAATAATTCACAACTTTTACCCTTTCCCTTAAATAATTTCCTGGAAACAAAATCCAAAACAAAAATTCCGGCCGCACTGCAAACCGCATAAATAACAGCTTGTATTAAAACCGTATCAATTCCGGGCCTGTAAGTTATCCCCATAAAAGAAATCGGAAAAACGTAACTATTAAGAGCCATCGCCAAGCCTGCCAATAAAATAAAAATCCCTGCAGGAACATTAGATTTCTCATCACCTGCAACTTCGGTCATAGCAGAACCCTTCAATTTGATAACTTCAACAGCCTTCATGACTTCTTTCTTCCACGCATCAACAGTCTTCGGGAAATAATAAGTATGATGTTGTGGCATCTTTGGAGCTTCCATTTTGGTTTTGATTAAAAATTTACCTTGAAGATTTTATCCTATTAACCGCTCACCTGCAAATTTCGCCCCGACAGCAGTTGCATACTCGGCATTTTCAGGAACAAAAACTTCAAGTCCATATCCTTCAATAATATCCTTCACAACCGCCAAAATCGCATCAGCCTTGGTCAGTTTACCAATCAAAACGATAGAAGATAACCCTTCCGACTTGGCGGCAAAAACAGCAGAAATACCTATAGTTTGTCCTATAAGATTAACAATACCGGCGGCAAGATCCTCTTTTTTAAATTTAATCTCATCTCTAAGCCGTCCGAAATTCGAAGCCGTCGCCTCCCCCGAAACACGCCCGATATCACCACCAACTATATCGGAAACAGAAACATCAACTTTTTTACTCGAACCTTTAGCAGCAATCTTAAGAAGCTCATCTACATCCGACACGCCCAGCAGTTCGCGCCCCAGTCCAACAAAAGTTCCCCCTCCAACCCCCGTCCCACCAATATGTTTAATAACTATGTCACTTCTTCTACTTCTGCCTTCTGCCTCATGCCTCATGCCTTCTTTCACACTAACCATGCATGTCCCAGTTCCCATACTGACGACAAGTCTATTCGAATATCGAATACCGAATTTCGAATTTCGACAACTCCCTTCTACCTCTTCTCGGCATTCGGTATTCCGTATTCCGTATTCAACCCCAATCGCATCTATCTCCGACACTTTCACTACAGGAACACCATTAACACTATCCGCAAAAAACCTGCTCTTTCCTCCGGTAACAAAAATCTTATCAACCCCACTCAAAGAAATCCCTGAAAATTCAAAAAAACTCTCAAAATTCAAAGCAGGAACATCTTTAGACTCATAAGTCTTGATAGACTCAATCAAGTCACCATTCCACAAGACGGCATCAACAGTCGAACCGCCAAAATCAAGAGATATAACTTTCATAACAAAAATATATCAGATGACATTGACTTTTACCACAGATACAAAATAGAATGTTGTTCGTGTTTTTTAAGATTTAACCCATAAAAAATGGACGCAACCATCCTGGCGATTATCGCAAGCGTAATAGCGCTGATAACCGCAATCCTGTTAGTCGTACACGTAATGAAAGAAAAACCGGGCACGACAACCATGCAGGAAATCTCCGACTTCATCAAGGAGGGAGCCATGGCTTACTTAAATAGGCAATTCAAAACAGTCGCTATTTTTGCAATAGTGATTTTCTTGATCTTGGGACTAGCATTACCGAAAGGAGCTTATAACAACAGCTACATGATAGCTACCGGCTTCTTGGTAGGCGCGGTATTTTCAGCTCTTGCAGGATATATAGGAATGGGCATGAGCGTACGCGCTAATGTCAGAACTGCAAACGCAGCTAAAAGAAGCCTGAAAGAGGCATTATCGGTTGCATTCCTTGGAGGATCTGTAACGGGTCTATCAGTCGTTGCGCTCTCACTATTGGGAGTTTCAGGATTCTATTACTTATTCACAAAAGTATTCGACATACCTGTAGATACGGCTCCAAGCCTTCTTATAGGATTTGGATTCGGCGCTTCTCTTATTTCTCTATTCGCCCGCGTAGGTGGCGGCATCTTCACGAAGGCTGCAGACGTTGGAGCGGATTTGGTAGGAAAAGTTGAAAAAAACATACCTGAAGACGATCCTCGAAATCCTGCGGTTATCGCAGATAACGTAGGAGATAACGTAGGAGATTGCGCAGGAATGGGTGCGGATTTGTTTGAAACCTACGCAGTCACATTAATAGCAGCCATGATCTTGGCAGCTTCAACTCTCGTAACTCAAACAGGCGCAAAAAGCGTAGAATACCCTCTATTGCTTGGTACTATCGCAGTAATCGCCTCCATAATCGGAATTTTCTTTGTCAGACTTGGCAAAAAAGAAAACATCATGGGCGCAATGTACAAAGGCATGTTGGCGACAGGTTTGATTTCAGCTGTCGGCTTCTATTTCGCAACAGATTACATGCTTGGAGACATAAACATATTTTTCGCATCTCTCGTCGGTCTTGGCGTAACATTCTTCATCAACATCATCACAGAATATTACACATCGACGAAATACAATCCTGTTAAAAAAATTGCAAAAGCTTCTGAAACCGGCGCAGGAACAAACGTAATCACAGGTCTAGCAGTAGGCTTACAAAGCACACTTGCTCCTGTAATCCTCGTCTGCTGTGCAATAGCCGCAGCATATTATTTCGGTGAAACATCAACTCTACAAAATGGAATTTACGGAATAGCAATCGCAGCCGTTGCCATGCTTTCAACAACAGGACTCGTAATCGCTACAGATTCTTACGGACCAATCACGGATAACGCAGGAGGCATCGCGGAAATGGCAGAATTACCGGAAGCTGTTCGCAAAAACACAGACGCCCTAGACGCAGTCGGCAATACGACAAAAGCTGTAACAAAAGGCTACGCGATCTGCTCGGCGGCTCTAGCGGCACTTGTTCTATTTCAAGCCTACGGCGAAGAATTAATGAAAAACGCGGTTGGAACAACATTCGAATTCGGAATCGAAAACCACATGGTTCTCATCGGATTATTCCTTGGCGGAGTTTTGCCTTTCTTATTCAGCTCATTCTGTATGGAAGCTGTAGGAAAAGCCGCTCACAAAGTTGTTGAAGAAGTACGAAGACAATTCAGAGAAATACCGGGAATCATGGAGCGCAAGAACAAACCTCAATATGACACTTGCGTAGATATCGTTACAAAAGCCGCATTGAAAGAAATGATTATGCCGGGTGCAATCGCAGTATTGGCTCCTATCGCAGTAGGATTCATTCTCGGACCTGAAGCTCTTGGAGGATTGCTTGTAGGCGTAATAGTCGCAGGTTTATTGCTAGCTATTCAAATGTCCAATGGCGGAGGCGCTTGGGACAATGCGAAGAAATATATTGAAACGGGGCACTTCGGAGGAAAAGGGTCTGACGCTCACAAAGCGGCAGTTGTCGGCGATACGGTCGGCGATCCTTTCAAGGACACAGCAGGACCTGCCCTAAACGCGCTTATAAAGGTTATCAACACCATAGCGCTCATAATCGCTCCAACAATCGCGACGATTCACCTTTTCAATTAACAATCGCGATTAAAAAAACATCTGAAAAATCCCGCTACAAAATAGCGGGATTTTTTTTGCTTTGGAATTGTAATCAGAAAGAAGAAAAACTAATATAACCCCCTCACTTAAAATAAAAATAAATATGCAGAAAACTACTTTAAAATGCGTAATCCTTGCGCGCGATACGGACAAAATAACCGTCTCGATCGAAACACAATTGGGCTATCAAGTCACAATGTATTTCCCAATAAACACCATCCCTGAAGAATTCAGCATAGGAGATGAATTTTATCTAAAAATCAGCGAAGAAAAACCTGAGACACGAAACAAAAACTCAATCGAAGATATGCGTCAGTTGTTATATGAATTGATAAACTAGTTTATCTCGTAAATACTAACCTCGCATTGCCAATCAGGATTCTCGGATCCATCTTCGTTTACAGTAGATCTATCATAAGAAACATATAGCTTCCCATCATACAAAACTACCGCGGGACGACCTTCTTTTGTAGAATCATCGTCTATTGGCTCGGTAACCTCAACGGCTTCAACTAGATTCCAATCCGAATCATAAATACCAAGACTGATTCCACGCTGACTATATGAACTCTCTCCGAATTTTGCGAGTTCAATATATGCAACATAAAAATATCCGGTATCTTCGTCATACAATGCGCCTTGCGCCCATTGACCGTACGAACCAAGATCTTTTACTCCCAAATAATTCCAATCCTCGTCATATTGCATAGCTATAAGATCTCCGAAATATGCGGTTGAAGTTATGTAATTATAAACACCATCGACATAAACAACATAAGAACCGTTTATATGAGGAGTATCTTCCAAAACAAAATAATCGACCAAGTCCAAATCAGAAGTATATATTCTATTGTGAGTTCCGTAACCGGCTAAGGGATCAGTAGACTCCTGGTCCGTCTCACCGCTTTCTGCATCATAAAGCGAACTAGCTATCAAATATCCGTTCGCATAAGCAAGCATTTGATCGTTACTAACTTCGGTATCCCCCAATTCGATATCAACACTATCAACCGCTTCCATGGTAGATAAGTCATACTTGTTAATCTGCCATCCGCTAGGCATACCGCTTAGGAAATAATAATATTCTTCATCAACCATGACAGAAGCCGCATCACCACCACCATCTTTTAATACACCGGTTTCATCGGTGTATTCGAAATCATCAACAGAATAATACTTATACGAATATCCATTTCCACCCTCGGCACCTCCTGGCATATCATCCGAATCATATCCAGCCTGAACATCACTGCTTGAGCCTCCGAAAGTAACCAAGAACTCATCTTTATCAGCCACGTAATTCACACGGCAAAACGCTCCATACTGATATTGATCATCGGGAGTAACCTCAACGGTTTTCACAAGGGAAACAACATCAGAGTCGGTATCAACAACTGCAGAATTAGTCTCAAGATTATAAATCAATTGAGCCATATCGCCTCTTGTAATGTCTTTAGCCGCATCGTCAACAGCTTGCTCGAGCATACCCAACTCTTCGGCTTTATTATAATAAGGTTCATACCAAACATCCGAACTGCCAAGATCAACTTCTACATCATAAGTTCCGAGAATAATTTTCAAAGCCTCGGCAAGATTAATATTATTTGACGGCTTAAAACTGCCATCATCATAACCATCAACAACACCGAGAGTTTTTGCATAACAAATATAATTCGCATACCATTCGGAACCGACATCGGAAAAACAAGAATCACCAGTAGCAGACCCAGCATACTTGGATTCAACAAGAATCTTGGTAAATTCAGCCCTGTTAATAGCAGCCGAAGGACGATAAGTTCCATCATCATAACCTTCAATAACACCTTGATCATAAAGATATTCGATAGCATCTTCTTGGACAACGCCATCTGTATCAGTAAAAGCGAATACAACAGGAATCGAAAAAACGAGAAAACCTAATAAGGCTATATTTCTCTTCATGAAAAACTAATTAAAAAATAAACACAATCAATATATCAGAATTTCCACAAAAAAAACCACGGAATCAATTTCCCGTGGTTTTCAAATATACACTGAATATTACTACTTCTTCTCTTCCTTCTTTTCCTCTTTCTTGGCACCGGCAGCAGGAGCAGCTCCTTCACCTTCCTTAGCAGCCTCTTCAGGACCTTGCTTAAGGATTTCAGGACCTGCAATAGTGGTAGCGGCTTGTTGAACCTCTTCAACTTCTTCTTTTGTAGGTGTAACAGTAGCAACCGGCAACCTAGCATTATCCAAGGCCTTAATACCTTCAGGTAATTTCAAATCGCCAACATTTATAGTTGTGTGGAAATTTATAAGAGGACTGATATCGACTTGGATAACTGGAACCAATTTACCGGGAAGACATTTGATATGAATATCTTTTTTGCTGCGTACCAAGATACCTCCAAGATCCTTAACGGCAAGGGCAACGCCAACGAATTCAAGAGGAATACGAGCTGTAACCTCTTCATTCATATTGACGTTAATAAAATCGATATGCGAGAAAAGTCCGGTGACAGGATCCACATCAACACGATGAACCAGAGCTTGCATAGACTTACCACCTATATCCAAATCTATAATACTGTTCGAACCGGCCTTTCTGTAAACCTTTCGAAAATCTTGATAATTGACCTGTAACATCACATTTTCAACTCCCTTACCATATATAACAGCAGGAAGCGTATCGGTTTGTCTAAGTTTCTTAGGAGAAATCAAGTTCTCTCTCTTTTCAGCCTTTAGTTTGAAAGTTTCCATTGTAATCTGTAAATTAAAGAAAAAAGCGGGTGAATACTACTATACAAGCCAATAAAGCGCAAGCAAAACTGACGCTGTTTTCGTCTGCATCTTGTGTGTTGCAGCATGCTCCTTTACAATTACCACGCAATTTTTTAACAAAACTATTTATGGGAATGTTTGGACAAATGAAAGATATGTATAAGATTCAAAAACAGGCAAAAGAGATCAAAAAAGAGCTCTCCCGCCTTCATATAGAAGCGGAACTTGAAGGGATTGTCGTAATAATCAACGGGGAACAAGAGGTTATAGATGTAAAAATACCGGAAGCGATGAGAACAAGTCCAAAACTCGAAAAATTACTTATAGAAGCTTTCAATAAAGCGTCAAAAAAAGCGCAATCGATAGCGGCAGACAAAATGAAAGGCGTTATGGATCAAATGGGACTAAACTTCCCCGGCAAATGAAACTTGAAAGAGTATTAAAACTGGCATTGGTTGCACTAATATTTTTCATATTGGTACAAGTAAATGCGGTTAATTCAATCAATTCGGCTATAAATCCGGAAGATTCAACAAGAACAATTTTTACGATTGAAGAAGGACAAAAAGCATCAGAAATCGGCTCAAACTTAAAAGAATCAGGATTGATAAAAAGCACATATGGATTCTCTATATATCTAGAGAAAAACGATCTCGACTCTCGACTTCAAGCCGGAGAGTTCATTCTAATGCCATCAATGACAGGAATTGAAATAATAGAAGCTATAACAAACCAAGGAACAGGAGAAATCGTCTTCACGATCCCAGAAGGATGGACAATAAACGACATCGACTCGGCACTCACCACAGAAGGTCTCACCACAGAAGGTGCATTCAAATCATGTGCGGAAACTTGCGATTTTTCAGCATATACATTTCTACCGGAATCCGGATCGCTAGAAGGTTATCTGTTTCCTGACACTTTTTTCCTAAGCAAATCAACATTTGATACATATGCGTTCACCAAACAACTCCTCGACAATTTCGACTCGAAAATAACAGATCAAATGCTCACAGACATCACATCTCAAGGACGAACTCTTGAAGAAACAATAATTGTCGCATCGATCATAGAAAAAGAGGTTCGCACAGACCAAGACCGCGCACTTGTTTCAGGAATAATCTGGAAACGTCTCGATAACGAATGGCAACTCGGAATGTGCTCAACAATAAACTACATTACAGGCGAAGCTGAAATCACAGCCGAAGATCTCGAAATCGACTCTCCATACAACACAAGAATGTATACAGGCTTGCCACCGACAGCCATATCAAATGCAGGATTGGCATCCATAGAAGCTGCGGTCTATCCGGAAGAAAGCGAATACTGGTATTTCTTAACCGCAACCGAAACGGGAGAGACGATATACGCCACTACTAACGAAGAGCACGAAGCAAACAAGGCGAAGTATCTTTAATCGGATAATCCTAGCTGTTGTCTCCAATAAGACCGTTCCGAATCCGAAAGCTGCAAAATCAACCCGCGAGCTTCATTTATAAGCTTTCCTCTCGTATCAAGATCTGTTATACGCGCCAAATGACCAAATATCTCCCCCAACCTATCGCTAGGCTCCCTTTCACCATCGTCGATATAATCGGGACCTCTACCCATAATTAATGAAGTTATTATTCGCTAACTCCGCTACCGGTCTCGGCCGCCGGCTGATAATTTATAGTAAAATACACGCTCTCACTCTTATTTCCATCCTTATCAACGCTATAAACTTCATAAGTATTCTCGCCTTCCGCCAAATTCCCGAATTCAAGCGAAGCCGTATAAGACCAAGTCGTATCTCCGGCTTTAAACAAACTCAAACTATATCCGTTCACAACAATACCGTAAGCACAATCAATCGTTCCGAATACACTTACGTAACCCTCAGAAGTATCATATGTATCCTGCGCGACAACGGGTGCGCTCAAAGTACAGGCCAATTCCTGCTCAAAAGTTCCTTCGGGAACATTAATGGTAACCGTCATACTGTCAGCTTCATCTCCATCATAATTGTAAGAAGTCACAACATATTCATTCTCCCCTTCATGCAAATTGCCATAAATATAAGCCGCATTATAACTCCACTCGGTTCCACCGGCTTCAAACAAACTCAATTTATAATCAGAAGCTGTTCCGTCTTCGGTATAACTTGTAACAATAATTTTTGACGCATAACCGCTAACAGTACCGATAATATAGATTTGATCACCTTCAAGAGTATAAGGATTCGTTTCAGGAGTTGTTAAGACCAATGCAGGCTCTTCATATTCGAGAACTTCATCCTCGGGAACATCCGACGTCTCAACAGTACCTGTTCCGGTAGTAATCGTAACATCTATAACCGGACCATCATCCACTTCAGGCACCTCTTCGGTACCCTCATACCAACCATCCTCCAATCCTTTATTCCACAGATAAAAATCACCTTGTTTCCATTCGTCTGTAATCGCCTGTAAAAAATTCATATTCGTTCTCGCAATCAAATCCGCAACATCAGATTCGGACATAAAAAGCTCCTGACCAACTCCAACCTCAATCTCGTCTATAACAACATCTTCTCCTTCGGTTCTTTCAACAAGTTCGACAATAACGTCACCGGATAAAACTCTTACGGCTTGATCTTCCCTATTCAAAATATCGAATTGCGCTCCCTCCGCGTAAACATTGAAATTCCCCGACTTCACAGTCACCTCTGTATATCCCATATCATTAACCAACTGACTAACAAAAACTTCTCCCTTATCTACCTCCAAAACCAAAATATCTCGACTGCCCTTGTTGTCTAGAACATCCATAGTTAGTTCGGTGTTTTCCGCCATTCTGGCCTCCGTTCCATTATAGAAGACCAACGAACCCGCACTAGACGATTTAGTCCTAATGGAATCACCATCCAAAACAACTCCACCGTTATAAGCCTTTATCCAATTCTCACTTCCCCACTCCATAATTTCACCACGTCCATAATCCACATAAAAATTCGCCTTCGCGCGCATCTCAGCCTCTTTTTGCTCAAAAAAACTCAATATCAATTGAATAATCAAAACGACAATCAAGCCGGCAAAAACCATTACGATAAAAGGCCACAAAAACTCCTTTCGACTCGCATATCTGCGCCTTCGTGTAAGCATAAGGAAAATAGATCAAATAAGACGAGCATTTTATAACACGACAAGGGATCGAAATACAAGAAAAATCACTCTGATCTGACTAAACAATTTGGCACAACTAATCCTGTTCTATAAAAATTTGCGAGCGGAGCTCCCGGTCTTACCAATTGTCGATATGCTCTCATTGCAGCAAGTGGATCTTCCATTGCAAGATTATCCAATCTTTGCTGTTCCGAACCCAATTCATCATCCTGATAAGCTCTCAACAAAGAATCCTGTCTAGACCGTACACCGTCAGTTTCAACTCTCACCTCGCCAATTCGATCCCTAATATGTCTAATAACAGCTAAATTTGGACAATCACCTGAAGAGGTTAGACGGAAAGCGGTTCCCAAAGATTCCAATTCAACAGGCAAAATCAATTCATCGCAACGAGCCTTAGCCCATTCAATAAGAAACACTAGATCCCTTCGATTATTCGCATCACATACAGGCAACCGATCCGTACAAGAGGCTACAATCTTATCAAGAATATTCTTATCAGAAGCACTATTTATAACTGAAACCAAAAAACTCATACATAGACCGGAAACGGCGATCATCGCAACGCAATCATCAATAACACCTTCCGGATCGGTCTCGAATTTCGAAAAAAGAAACTTATTAATATCATCCGAGGTTACATCCTCTCGCAACATCATCAAACAAACTTCTTTTCCGTAAGACCCCATATCTGGAGACTTCACTGCTTCGCTCATATTAATTTATTATAGAAGAACCGAATCATATAATGAAACAACGCGCTCGTCAACCCGCGATCGCATTTCTAACTAATTCACTATGTCACTTCCCCTACTTCTCATACTTCTTCTTACAACCCCATCTCTTGCTTCAACGAATTCACATCGCGTAAAACCAAAGAATCCTTCCTCAAATCTTTCACCACCTTATCAACGGCGTGCATAACAGTCGTATGATTTCGACCGGAAAACAAATTGCCGATCTCTTCAAAAGAGTGCTTCAACTCTTGGCGAATCAAATACATAGCAATTTGGCGAGGACGCATAACACCTTTGTGGCGATCAAGACCGATAAGCTCATCATGAGGAATCTTGTAATAACCGGCAACAATCGATAAGACATCTTTCGGACTTCTTGCAACAGCACGATCATCACCTTTTTCATCATATCCGGCAAGCGCATCATATTTATTTAATTTCTTAACAATTCTCGCAACACTCCTGATTGTAGGAGTGGATTTCTCAAGCTCGGCCTGCGCAATCGCCTGAAGTAGAACTCCTTCTAACTCGCGAATACTATTGCGAACATTATAAGCAACAAACTCAAGAACATCGGGAGCGATAAGAACCTGATGCTCGCGACATTTAGCTTGTAGAATAGCCAGCCTTGTTTCGAAATCCGGGAATTGAACATCAACAATCATACCCATTTCAAATCTGCTGATAAGCCTTTGTTCAAGCCCTTTCAGCTCCTTCGGCGCCTTGTCGGAACTGATAATTATTTGCTTACCGTTATCATACAATTCATTAAAAGTATGAAAAAACTCAACCTGCGTCATCTCTTTATTGGCCAAAAACTGAATATCGTCGATTATTAAACAATCAACATTTCTATACCTATCCTTAAAAGTCTTGGCACTCCTCTTACCGATAGCCTCAATAATTTCATTTGTAAACTTCTCACTTGTGGCATAAACAACAACTTTATCGGGGAAATTTCTCAAAATATCATTCCCCGTAGCCTGCAACAAATGTGTCTTCCCCAAACCAACACCTCCATAAACGAACAGAGGATTGTAACTGGAACCGGGACTGGCGGAAACCGCCATGCAAGCCGCATGAGCAAGCCTGTTATCCTGACCTACAACAAAACTCTTAAGCGTATATTTGGGATTCAAACACTTGCTTGAAACACCTTCGGCAAGACGAACTTCTTGTTTCCCTCGAACCTTACGCGGCTTATCGCTTGCAGTAAGAGATTTAATATCAACCCCTCTGTGATCGTCCGCAAGCCCAAGATTGGGATGCACTTCAAAAACAACTTTATTCACAGTCGGATCAACCTCCTTAATAGAAGTAATCAATTCCCCATTGAGTTTATTTTCAAGCCAACCTTTTGCATAAACATTCGGCACGCCAACAATCATCATTCCATCTTTCACTTCAAGCACAGCCGTATCCTGAAACCAAGTAACGAAATGCGCCATTTTCACTCTCGGCTCTATTTTTTTAAGGATTTGTATCCAAAAATCCTTATAATCGATCTCATTCATAAGCTTTGCACAAAAAGGTAGGGCTTTTTATTGTAACCGTCTTTGCCAAAAAAAAAAGTTGATATTTCAACGCGTTGTTGCGTGATGCAGAAGATCAGAATGGACCAACCACAAAAGTAGATAACCAGACACCACCAACAAACCCCAAACTCAACAATACAATTGAAATTATCATCAACCAAATTAATAACTTATCTTTTCTCCACTTATCAACAAGTATAAATAAGGAAATTAAAAACAATAACGGACTACCAAAAAGCAATAAAAGCACTAACAGTATACATATACCAATCCAATCTTTAATCATGTCATTACTTGCAAAAAGAATACTAGGAACCGCCATGCATGCACCTAAAGAAAAAAACGCAATTAACAACCCAATCACTATCATCAATCCAATCTGCAAATAATTCATTCCCTTTTTCGATTTTCCCATGTTTTTATTCCAAATAATTTCTCCATCAATCTCCCCCTCTGCTGTCTGTGTCTTGTGTCTTGCTCCTTACCCCACCACTATCCTTACAATATCTTTGTAGGTCACAACAATCATCAGAAGCATCAGAAGCATAAATCCAACGCTGTGGAACATCGCTTCGACTTTTCGATTAGGCTTGCGTCCTGTAATCCCTTCAAACGCCAAGAACGCGAACCTGCCGCCATCAAGCCCAGGAAACGGCACAATGTTGAACGTACCAAGCCCAAGACTCAACAAGGCTGTAAACCTGATTAAAGAAGCAAAACCTTCCTGCAAAAACACATAAGTCATCTGCGCAATACCAACCGGACCAGAAATGTTTTCAGCAACAGTCCCTTCGATAAACAATTGACCGACAAAACTTTTAAGCATTCCAAAAGTCAAAACCGACAGCCTTCCGATCTCATGCCAAGATTCCGCAAATGATGCAAAAAATCCATATTTAGCATCTTTGATTTCCAAAACCGAAGTCGGAACCATTGTCTCATAAACAGAAACTCCATTCCCGCTACCGCTATAAATATCAGCGATATAAACACCAACCAATCCGTTCTCATCACGTCCAACCGATAATTCGACAATCTCTCCATCCCTTTCAACTACATACTCCAAAGTCTCGCCGGCAATACCGGAAGTCGTCTCAACGACATCACTCGCCCTATAAATATCATTCCCATTTATACTCAATATCTTATCACCTTTCTGCAAGCCGGCAATTTCAGCCGGAGACCCGTAAACTACTTCCGTTATCAATGAGATTTTTTCTTTCGAAAAAATCTCACCCAAATCTACAACCTCACTATCTCTATAAACAACAACACTACCTCCATCACCAACAAAACTCTGATAGTCCTTAACACTTAGAATCTGTTCTCCGCCTATGGTCAAAACTACATCGCCAACAAGAAAGTTGGAATCCGAAGAAGAATAAACGGCAACTCTCGGTAATTCGAAAGAATAAAGATCAAAACCATATTTGCCATCAGAATCAGCAGTCATATTTATCTCACGCACAATAGAGCCTTCACTTTCAATCTCAAAAACACCTTCCGTATTAAGGGCTAACGAATCATAAAAAGCATACAAATCATCCGCCTCTGCGCCAAACGCAGAAACGATCTTATCTCCAACCTGCAACCCAGCCTGCTCGGCGCTTCCGCCTTCAGAAACAGAATAGACATAGAAACCCGGCTCGGTAACAATTTGCCCAGATCTTATTCCATTCAAAAAATCATCCGTCGTCGCAATCAACGGCTCAATTCCGATCATGAAACCAAAACTCAAAAGCAAAAACGCCAAAATAAAATTCATAACAATCCCTCCAAGGGCAACAACCGATCTGGCTCTAACAGATTTATTCAAATAACTTCTCTTACTGGACTTAGCCTCCGCTTTACTAACATCTTCGCCAAGCAATCTGACAAACCCACCAAACGGAATCCAATTGATGGAATAAACCGTTTCACCGACTTTCTTGCCAAAAATCCTCGGTGGCATACCGAATCCAAACTCTTCAACCTTAATCCCAGCCCTCTTGGCAGCCGAAAAATGTCCAAACTCATGCACAAAAACAACAATCGAAAAGATAAGAAGGAAAACCAGAATTGAAAGTAAAATTTGCATTGATAGGTTTTAAGTCGTAGGTCATAGGTCGTAGGTCATAAGACCTATGTCTTACACCTCTTCTCTCCCCTCTTCCTCTGCTCTCTTCACTATGTCACTTCTCATACTTCCCCTACTTCTTCTACTATATCTTCATTATCTGCTCCACCTTAACTTTTTCCTGTTCATCAATTTTCTTATTGTATTCATCAACAACTTTTTGCAAATCAGCCTCAGCACCAAACTTCTCGTCTTCAGTAATTTGCTTAGCCCCTTCAAGCTCCTTGAATTTGGAATGAGCGGTTTGACGAGAGTTTCTGATTGCAATCTTGGCTTCTTCAGCCAGCTTTTTAACAACCTTAGAGAGTTCTACTCTTCTTTCTTCAGTCAAAGGCGGAATATTAAGAATTACACCTGCTCCGTTATTTACAGGATTAAGACCAAGATTAGATTCGCGAATAGCTTTCTCAACAGAACTTATAACACTTCTGTCCCAAGGCGTGATTTGAATAGTCTTGGCATCAGGAATAGTAACGCTTGCAACAGCCTTAAGCGGCTGGCTTATTCCATAAGCATCAACAAGCAAACCTTCAACTAACCCCGGATGAGCACGACCAACCTGCAACTTACCGTATTCATCTTTAAGATGAGTCATTGCTTTTTCGAACTCAGCCTTAGCGCTGGTAATGTATTGAGCAGTAATCATGTTTATTTGGATTAAAAATTAAATTTCATAAATCTACAAACTGCAACCTGCAATCTACAACCTAACTAATCAAAGTACCGATTTTCTTACCTGTAACAACCGCCTCGAGATTCCCTTTTTTCCAATAATCGAGAACAATAACTGGCAAATTATTATCCTTACATAAAGAAATGGCGGTCAAGTCCATAACTTTCAAATCCTTCTCAAGTGCTTCACCGAAAGACAAAGAATCAAATTTCTTCGCACCCTTGTACTTAATCGGATCTTTATCATAAACCCCATCGACCTTCGTCGCCTTCAAATAGACATCGCAATTCAATTGTAGCGCGCGGAGAGCCGCAGCCGTATCTGTTGTGAAAAACGGCAAACCGGTTCCGCCGGCACAAATAACAACTCGACCTTTTTTCAAATGACCTCTGGCGAATTTGGAATCAAAAATTTCCGCAACATCACCTGCTATCCCACTCATCACACGAGCTTCAAGCCCTTCACCTTTAAGCGCATTAAAAATGATGATTCCATTCATGACCGTAGCAAGCATTCCAATCGTATCCGAATCCTGCCTCTCAATTGCACATTTAGAATTATCCCGATATCTCCAGAAGTTACCTCCTCCGACAACAAGCGCAACTTCACATCCGATCCTGTTTAAACTTTTTATTCTTCTGGCTAAAGCCGCAACGGCGGAAAAATCAATACCGGCTCCACTTTTATCGGCCAAAACTTCACCGGACAACTTAAGCATCAATCTTTTGTATTTGAGTTTCATAAGATTTGTTTAAATCGCGAGAAGGGTATCAAAAACTACTCACTTAAACAAGCATTCACACTTACTTTGTCAGCAAAAAATAAGTCACAGCAATTCCAATCGTAATCCCCAATATAAAAACTATCGGCAACTTCCTCTCGGTCTGTCCGTCATGCGCATTTGCCAAATCGCTCAGAAGATTCGTACTAATCACAACTTCTTCCTCGCTGTTTCTCTCAACAACATCAAGGAAACTGTGATTCGCAACCAGCTTCACAAACCTACCAAAAGTAATCTTAACCTTTCCGGCCGGCTCAATTTTCTCTTCAGCGCAAACCTCTTCGGAAGCGGGAATATCATTCTCTTTTTCACTTGTGCCTTCTGCCTCATGCCTCATGCCTTCTTCATTATCTTCATCATCTTCATCAGGGAATTTTATATCATCCATTTTGTTTTTGTTTAAAAAGCCGATGAGAAGTTTAACACAACGGCTCAAGAAAAAGAAATCAAGTTATAACTATGTCACTTCCCCTACTCCCCTCTTTTCTGCTGTCTGTATCTTGTGTCTTGCTCCTTACCCTATATCCCCACTCTCTGTTCTTTCAATCTCACCCTCTCCTTCTCGCCCTGAGTGCTGTAATGCCTTTCATAAGCCATTCCAAGCTGTTCGGTAACCGCAATGGCAAGTTTAATCTGCTCATCTTCGAATTCACCTTTTGAATCAAACAACACAACCAATCCGAAAAATTTTCCTGAAAAATTTCTAATACCAAGCCACAATAAATTGCCATCATGCAAATATCTCAAACTCGAATCATCAGTGAACAACTTTGCCTTATCCGCAACAGAACTCTGAGCAAGACCGACAAATGCAGAGTCCGCATCGGAACTTACAGCAAGCACATCCTCTTTTTGCATCGCCAAGTTGTGCAAGAAAACCATCCCCGCCTCGCAACTGGTCATATCAACAAACTTCTTAAGAACTTCAGAAGAAACAGTCCTTAGATCATCAGGATTACTACCTATGATTCTCATAACATCATAAAGTGCTATCAATTCCGAATTAACATATTGCAATCTCGCATTAACAACCTTAACGATTTCAATAAGCAATCCTGCGGCATAAGCCGGATTTTGCTTGAGAAATTTCTCAAAATCTTCTCTGCGAAGCACGCACAGGGAAACATCTGTAAGAGCCTGAGCTGACGCACCTCTCGACTTATCAGACAAAAGCGCACCTTCCCCGAAAATTCCACCATGCTCAAGGACTGCCAATATTTTCATTCCACCGGAAACGTTCTTAACAATCTGAACTTTTCCTTCAATAACAATATACAATTCGGAATTTTTATCACCCTCCTTAAACACAACATCTCCGGCCATAAATCTTTTAATCTCACATAAGGAATTAAGAGAATTGAGCATCATCTCAAGCTCTTCACCTTCTAGTCCGATAAAGCATTTTTTTAAGGTTTCTTTTAAGTCTTGCATTAGTTTTTAATTAAGTTATTAAATTCCATTAAGTCATGCGCCTTACCTGCCGCAACATCAGTATCAACTATCCCGGCACGAACAAGATTCGCAAGCGAAGCATCAAGAGCCTGCATACCATCTTCGCGCCCTATCTGAATCATGGAGTAAATTTGATGCGTATTGCCTTCTTTTATACAGTTCTTAACAGCATCATTCGCAACCATAATTTCAGCAGCCATAACTCGTCCGGTTCCATCTTTAACAGGAACAAGAGTCTGAGAAACAACTCCAACAAGCGAAACGCTTAATTGAGCACGAATCTGTTGCTGTTGGTAGGAAGGAAAAACATCAATCATTCTATCCACTGACTGAGCTGCGTCTTGAGTATGAAGAGTCGCCAAAACCAAATGACCGGTTTCCGCCAGTGTAATCGCTGCCGCAATCGTTTCAAGATCGCGCATTTCACCAACCATAATCACGTTCGGATCCTGCCTTAAACAAGCCTTAATGGCATCAACAAACGAATCAGCATGAACGCCGATTTCTCTTTGAGTTACAAGAGATTTCTTGGACTTATGAACATATTCAATCGGATCTTCAATCGTAATTATATGAGACCGTTTTTGTTCATTTATAAAATCAACAAGTGAAGCCAAAGTCGTCGACTTTCCGCTTCCTGTCGGACCAGTCACGAGAAGCAATCCTCTCGGTCGCATCGCCATCTTGGCAACAACCTCGGGAATACCAAGTTTATCAAACGAAGGAATATTTTCAGGTATAAGGCGAAAAGCTATAGCCGCACCATCCTTCTCTTGATAAACATTAACTCTAAACCTTCCAACCCCACTTAAACTATATGCGCAATCAACTTGTTTATTTTGTTTGAATTTCGCATAAGCCGACTCGCTTGTAATCTTTTTTGCTATATCTTCAATTGAAGCGGCATCCAACACCTGACTACCTTCTACAGCAAAAAGATCTCCATTAGGCAACCTGAAAATCGGCGATTGCCCAACCTTCAAATGCACATCCGGCGCCTTGTATTGAACCACGAGTTTTAAAATGTCTTCTAACATATCTGTTAATTATAGCAGAAAAACTAGGAACTAACAACTACTAACTAGTAACTTAGAGAGAATTCCCACTACCAGTTACAAACTACAAGTTATTAGCTAAAAAAGAGGAGAACCTTTTCCGGCTCCCCTCTTAACTATGTCACTACGTCACTTCTTCTACTTCCCCTACTTCTTCCTAGTAATCCATTCCCGGCATCCCTCCATGTCCGCCTGCTGCCGCACCGCTAGAGCAACAACTCTTTTTCTCCGGTATATCTGTTACAGCACCCTCCATCGTCAAGAAAATAGCTGCCAAAGAAGCCGCATTTTCAAGAGCTGAACGGGTAACTTTTTTCGGATCAACAATTCCCGCCTTCATCATATCAACCATCTCGTCATTCTCAGCATCATAACCATGACCGACCTTAGCACTCTTAACCTGATCGACAATCACATCACCTTTTTTGCCTGCATTTTGAGCGATCTGCCAAACAGGAGATTCAAGAGCCTTTCTAACTATATGCATACCTGTAATCTCGTCAGTATCACCCTTCAAGCCTTCAAGCACGGTAGAAGCTTGCAATAATGCAACTCCACCACCCGAAACGATACCTTCTTGAACAGCAGCCTTTGTAGCAGATAACGCATCTTCAATTCTGTGTTTCTTTTCCTTAAGCTCAACTTCCGTAGCAGCACCAATCTTGATGACACCAACACCACCTGTAAGTTTAGCCAATCTCTCGGCAAGCTTTTCCTTATCAAAATCGCTAGTCGTATTATCAAGAGCAATCTTGATCTCGTTTACACGAGCCTCAATATCACCCTTCGCACCACGCCCATCAACGATAGTCGTATTATCCTTATCCGATATAACCTTTCGAGCCTCACCCAAATCACCAAGAGTCGCGCTCTCTAATTTCAAACCGATCTCTTCAGAAATAACCTTACCTCCAGTAAGAGCGGCAATATCCTTCAAAATCTCTTTTCTTCTGTCCCCGAAAGCCGGAGCCTTAACCGCCAAGACATTGAATGTTCCTCTCAACTTATTAACAACAAGAGTTGCAAGAGCTTCGCCATCAACATCTTCAGCTATAATTACAAGTTCCTTCTTACCGCTTTGCGCAACCTGCTCAAGGAGAGGAAGCAATTCTTGGACAGAAGAAATCTTCTTGTCTGTAATCAAAAGCTTCACATTCTCATAAACAGCTCTCATAGAAGCTGTATCTGTAATCATGTAAGGAGAAATATACCCGTTGTCGAATTGCATACCTTCAACAACCTCCTTAGAAAGACCGATTGTCTGAGCCTCTTCAACTGTGATAACACCTTCATGTCCAACAGTTTCCATGATCTCGGCAATCAACTTGCCAACTTCGGGATCCTGAGCGGAGATGGTCGCAACCTGTGCGATCTCTTCTTTTGTTGTTACATCTTTTTTGACCTCTTCAAGCCTCTTGCAAACCTTCGCAACAGCCTTCTCGATACCTCTCTTGAGAGCCATTGGATTTGCACCTGCGGCAACATTGCGAACACCTTCGGCAATAAGCGCGTAAGCAAGAACCGTAGCAGTCGTAGTACCGTCACCGGCAACATCATTTGTCTTGGTAGCAACCTCTTTCACCAATTGAGCACCCATATTTTCATAAACATCTTCAAGCTCAATTTCTTTCGCGATAGTTACTCCATCGTTTGTAATCATCGGAGCACCGTATTTTTTATCAAGAACGACATTTCGCCCTTTTGGACCCATAGTGATGCGAACGGCATCAGCGAGCTTCTGAACACCTTCTAGAAGTTTTTTTCTGGCATTGTCACCATAAGCAATTTGTTTAGCCATAGAGATTGTGAATTATTGGATTAAAATTTTTAAACTGAATTTTCGCATTTCCGGTATTCGGAATTCGGCATTCCGTATTCAATCTTTATTTACTTATAATCGCCAAAACATCACTCTCATTCAAGATAAGAAGTTCTTGGCCATCGACTTTCACTTCTGTAGGACCGTATTTGGTAAAAAGCACCTTATCACCAACTTTTACATCCATCTCAACTCTTTTGCCATCATCCATTCGACCAGGACCGACAGCGATTACCTCCCCCTCATCCGGTTTTTCCTTAGCGGTTTCCGGTAAAACGATTCCGGAAGGAGTAACTGCATCCTTCTTGAGCCTTTTGACGATCAAACGATCGGCAAGCGGTTTCAACTTTGTCATACTTTATTTTGGTTAAATTATTAGCACTCTCGGCGGAGCGGTGCTAATTCTATTTAAACAATGCACAAGGGTCAAGAGAAATTTTAAGAAAAAGTTCGAACATCACAACCCATTTCCTTAAGAACACCAATCCAGTGAAGGATCAATGTCTGATTTTTATAGTCTTCAGGAATAGTAACTGCCAAAAAAGATCCTTCATCGCAAACAGCTGTGGGACCAAACACTCCACAAAGACCTTCACGAACAGTAGTAGAGTCATCAAGATAACCAACATCAACATTAAAAGATCTTATTACAGGTGGGTAACCAGATACATCATCACCCACAAGAGGTTCGCCTGGACATTCACCTAGACCACTCATAAAATTTTGGATTAAATTTTAAGGAGATTAAAATATCAACATTTCGACAAGTTTGCAATTAATTTAGCGCAAACAAAAGGAGAAAACGAAACCGTCTGAAAAACCAACAAGTTCATAATAATTTTCATATTCTGCCTGAAACAGAAGGCGAAGACTGGCAAAAGATATAAAAATTCTTTACTCCGCATAAGCTTCCTCTCTTCTCTCCCTAATCACATCAACCTTGATCTGACCAGGATATTTGAGGTCGTTTTCGATTTTCTTGGCAATCTCATGCGACAATTTAATAGCTTGCAAATCATCAACCTTGTCCGGATCAACAAACACACGTACTTCCCTACCAGCCTGAATTGCATAAGACTTCTTAACACCGATAAACGAATTAACCATATTTTCAACCTCATCCAACCTCTTAACGAAGTTATCAAGATTTTCCTTGTTAGCACCGGGTCTTGAGATAGAAATAAGATTTGCAGCTTGAACGATTTTCGCCTCAACACTCTCGGCATCAATATCGCCTTCATGCGCTTCAACGCAATGGATAACATCTTCTGCAATACCAAATTTCTTGAGAATATCACGACCTATAACGGCATGCTTACCTTGAATCTCGTGATCAACAGCCTTGCCGATATCGTGAAGCAAGCCGGCCTTCCTGCAAATATTCGCATCAGCACCCAACTCGGTAGCCATATGAGCAGCCAAGAAAGAAACCTCCATTGAATGCTTCAAGACGTTCTGACCATAACTAACTCTGAATTTCAAACGACCCAAAATCTTGATCAAATTCAAAGGTAATCCAATAACACCTGTCTCAACAGCAGCTCTTTCGCCCAATTCTTTTATCAATACATTCACCTCTTCCTTAACTCTTTTCACCATCTCCTCAATTCTTGCAGGATGGATACGACCATCTTCAACCAATCTCTCAAGAGCAACTTTCGCAATATATCTTCTTACAAGATCAAAACCGCTGATAACAATAGATCCGGGAGTATCATCGACGATAACATCGACACCCGTAACCTGCTCGAACGTATTAATATTGCGACCTTCACGACCGATGATACGACCTTTCATTTCATCAGTAGGAAGAGCCACAATAGTAGCTGTAGATTCGACAGCCGTCTCAGCTGCATACTTCTGTATAGCATCTGCAATAATGTTTCTTGCCTTATCTTCAGCTTCAGCCTTAACAGCAGACTCCAACTTCTTAACATAAGCCACAAGTTCACCTTTTGACTCTTCTTCGACCTTCTTAAGAAGAAGATTCCTTGCATCGTCCTTGGTCAAACCGGCAACCTTCTCAAGCTGCCCCTTCTGTTGTTCATAAATAGCCTGAACTTCCGCCTTGAGCTCCTTAACAGATGTTACCTTGGATTCCAGCTCTTCTTTCAGTCTCTCGGCAGACTCCATCTTTTGATCAAGAGTCTCCTCTTTCTTAACCAACCTTTCTTCAACCGCCTGCAATTTAACTCTCTTCTCACGCTCATCTTTCTTAGCCTCTTCTTGGACCTTAAAAGCCTCGCTTCTAGCCTCAAAAAGCATCTCTTTCGCCTTCGATTCGGAATCGCGAATTATTCTCTTCTTCTCCTCTTCAGCTTTCACCTCCTCGGTCTTCTTCTGAACAGTTCTTACATAAAAACCCGCCCCGCCACCAATCACCAACCCTATTACCAACATCAGGATGCCAACAATTGTACTCATAAAAATAAAAGGTTATCAGCCCTTCTTTAATTCAAGAGTACAAGAAAATCACATCTATAAAAACCAGACCCTGCACGGATCTTTTCGCAAAACTGTTATTTTAAGGGAATCTTTAATCAATTTATTTGCCTTTCTAAAGATGTTTTTAAATCCTTCTTGAATCTGGAAGGTTTTGTTATTACTAAATGAAATGTAATCGACTGATATAAATATGTCAATTGACTTCCTTAATATAATTAAATTACAGTCTACTCACGACCAATCTAAAAAAGACCAAGTGTATAAAAAAATTTTGAAAAATGTGCTTGCGTTAACATGGATTTCTGTCGTCATTTATTATTATTTTGCAGAAAAAGTTTCTGGAGAAATTGGTTTAATCCACGGCTACTACGCAGAAAGCTTTACAGTCGCCATAAAATATCTTTTTTTTATACTTATAATCCCGATCATATACGCCTGTTACTGCCTATATCAATGGATCAACAAAGACCAAAAAACAATAAGCATAAAAATAACAACACCAAGAATACTGACAACATTCTGCTTGTTGGTCTTATTCGCTGGAAATGTAGTTTTTTTTGTCAAAACCCCATCCTTCTATCAAGGCAACAGTCTATTCATAGCCAATGATGGCCAAATCAAAGAAATCGAAAATCTTTCAAGCTTAACAGGAGACGAAACATTGCTAATAGCAAAAAACTCAGCTTACGAATGGACAAATTACCTAATCACAGACGACACTGATCCGGAACTCAAAAACAGATTCGAACAATCAACATTCTGGGGAATCCAATATGGATTGATTACCAAGAGCCTCGGAATACTGTTAATCCTCTCATTAATAACGCTAATTGCAACAGGTTTCGGCCATACGATACTGAAATTCATCAAAAAAGACTTGGCATTGGAAACAGATACTGTTCTTATTTCATTCGCCATAGGACTTTTCTCAATAATAGTTTTTACATTCCTAATTGCAGCGCCGCATTTACTAACCATATATTCAACATGGGCGTTATTGCTCACAATAGTCTTAATAAGCCGTAAATCAATCTTTGAAATAATCAATAAACTACTTAAATTAAATTATCGAATTGAAACGGGATTTTTCAACATAAATCTATTCATAATCTTCGTATTGAGCCTAATATTATCCATGAATTTCATAGACAATATATCGCCTACCGCAAGAGGATGGGATGGAATGAATCAATATGTAAACATAGCAAAAAGAATAGAAGAAGCGAAAGGACTGATACAAATGGGTGGCAACTATTATTGGGAACTGCTGATGGGATTCGGATTAATCGCAACAAAATGGATAACAATCGCGCTAAATCTAGCTTCCTTTTATCCGGCTCTTTTATCGGCAATCGTCTTATATTGGATATTGAGTAAGTTCTCATCAAAAAGCACAGCTCTCTTAGTAACAGCTTGGTTTTATACTATGCCGATGATGTTATTCCATGGGACAGAAGAAAACAAAGTCGATCTGGGCAACACGTTAATTGCGATGATAGGCTTTTTAAGCCTATACAAAGGACTGTCTTCAAAAAATACAAAAGATAAACTTATATTTATCGGCATAGCCGGTCTGCTTACGGGATTCTGCTTGGGAATAAAGCTCACAAGCCTAATGATAATCTTCACATTTCTAACAATAATTCTATATAAAGAGTTCAGAAAAACAGGTGCGGTAGCTGGATTTCTATTCTCAATAGGAATGTTATTGATGGGGATGCTCTTAACATCCGACAGCACAAATACCACAAAAGAACTTCCGCCTTACATCATCGGATTGGTTATTGTCGGATCATCGGTTATTTTGATGGCAATAAAGCTATTAAGAGATAAAAATTATAGGGCTCTACTCGTCCCAACAATTTTCATAATATCCAGCTTAATAGCATTTTCGCCATGGATGATAAAAAACTTTTCAGAAAATCGTTCTTTAACACCAAACAACTTGCTATTTGGAATTCATCCAGAACCCACAATAGATTACAACTCTCTACCTGAAGAATTGGCAATAGATGAATCACTCTGTACCGAAACAGGGACAAGAGAAGAATTGGACAGATATATGGGTTACGAAAACAATATAATAAAAAAATACATTACTCTTCCTTGGCACCTGACAATGAATGACATCGGAATACTCGGAATGTACATAGATGTCGGATGGATCCCTCTTGCTTTACTAATAGGATTGCTACCATTCATTAAGCTTAAAAAACCGGATGAAAAATGGTCAATAGCACTCATGTTTTTTATAAATTATTGGTTACTATGGCTTGCCACAAGCGATGGAATAATCTGGTATGGACTTCCCGGATTTTTAGCCATAAGCATATTAATGGTAGGACTAATCGAAAATTATAAACGAGAAGAAGTTTCACTTCAAAAACTCACAGTCACAACGCTAATCCTGATACTTCTCATCCCTGCATTATCACTAAGATTACACAATTTCGGAAGAGGGAATTTGCTTCTCTATATATCAAATGTAATGACAGCAGATGAAGCAACCACCGGAATATTTCCATACGGACTGCAAGTACACGATCTGTTTGAAGCCGATCAAGACGGCCGATACGACGAGATTTGGAAAATCGGAACATCCCTCAATTACTTCATCGAAGACAACTTCTGGAGAACTTACAATGACCAATACATGGATGTGATAAATTGCCTATATCAAGAAAGAAATCCCGATCTACTCACAAAAAGACTGAAAGCATTGGGTTTTGGATACATAATTTTCGATTACAACACTTATGCATTAAGTGCAGATCCCGACGGAACTCTTAATGAAAAATACCAAGCAGTCCTCGAATACATATTGAATTACACGGATATAGCAATTCACGACTATTTCAAAGGATATCTAACCGTAAAAATTCAAGGAACAGATCAATGAGGTCTCCAGTTGACTTACTCGATATATACAAATACAGTTGCACCAACTTAAGAAAACAAATGTATAAGAAAATCATAAAAAATGTCCTTGCACTAATATGGATTTCCGTTGTCATTTATTTTTATTTCACACAAACGGTATCCGGAACAAACAGCATTATTCACAGCTATTACACAGAAAGCCTTACCGTCTCGCTGAAATATCTTTTTTTCATACTGATAATCCCTATTCTATACGCCTGTTATTGCCTATACATATGGTTTAACAAGAACAAGAAAACCATAAGCATAAAAATATCAGCGCCCAGAATTCTTATAACATTTTTCTTACTCCTTATACTTGCTGGTAATACAGTTTTCTTAATAAAAACACCATCTTTCTATCACGGAGACAGTTTGTTTATAACAAGTGACGGTACACTGAAAGAAGTTGCCGACATATCAACGATAAGCGGAGATGAAACACTGATCGTCGCAAGCGAATCCGCATACGAATGGACAGACTATGCGATAACCGACGATGTCGACCCTGTACTCAAAAACCGATTCGAGAAAGCGACATTCTGGGGAATACAATTCGGACTTGTTTCAAAAAGCTTGGGAATAATATCGATGCTATTTCTAATAACACTGATTGCAACAGGGCTGGGGCATACAATACTGAAAACAATTAAGAAAGATCACGTACTCGATTTCGACAACGCAATAATCGGATTCGGGACAGGTCTTTTTTCAATAATACTAATATCTTTCATAATCGGAGCCCTACACGTACTTACTATATATTCGGCATGGGCACTTCTTATTGCAATGGGAACAATAAGCTATAAATCGGTATTGGAAATACTAAAAAAGCTGTTCAAAACGAGTTTTAGCGTCGAAACCAGCATGGCAAATATAAACATCTTTATAATATTTGTATTGGGGATGGTACTTACCATGAATTTCATAGACAATATATCGCCTACCGCAAGAGGATGGGATGGAATGAATCAATATGTAAACATAGCAAAAAGAATAGAAGAAACGAACGGACTGATACAAATGGGTGGGAACTATTACTGGGAACTGCTGATGGGATTCGGATTAATCGCAACAAAATGGATAACAATCGCGCTAAATCTAGCCTCCTTTTATCCAGCTCTTTTGTCGGCAATCGTCTTATATTGGATATTGAGTAAATTCTCATCAAAAAGCACGGCGCTCTTGGTAACAGCTTGGTTTTATACTATGCCGATGATGTTATTCCATGGGACGGAAGAAAACAAAGTCGATCTGGGCAACACGTTAATTGCGATGATAGGCTTTTTAAGCCTATACAAAGGACTATCTTCAAATGACAGAAAAGAACAACTAACCCTGCTTGGAATTGCCGGATTAATGTCGGGATTATGCCTTGGAATAAAAATAACAAGCTTAATCCTCATATTCACATTTATTACCATAATTTTATACAAATATTTCAAAAAAACGGGCGCAGTAGCGGGATTTCTATTCTCTTTAAGCGCACTATTAATCGCTGAAAAAGCAATCATCATAAACGAGCTACCAATACCTCAAGAGATATTCGGAACGGTCGGATCAATACTAATGCTTGTTTCGATAATTCTGATCATTTGGAAAACATTTAAACAACATAGCTTCAAACCTCTGATATCGCTTCTTATCTTCACTGCATTCGCAATAACAGCATTCATGCCATGGATGATCAAAAACTATTCGGAGGGAGGTTCTTTTTCACAAGCGGAACTACTATTCGGGATAAACCCTCAACCGATAATAGATTATGAATCTTTAACCGGAGAACTGGCTATCGATGAAGCCTCTTGCGCCGAAACCGGAACAGAAGAAGAACTGGACAGATATATAGGGTACGACTCAAACACTCTGAAAAAATATTTAACATTCCCATGGCATTTAACAATGAACGACATAGGTGTACGAGGATTGTATGTGGATTTCGGATGGCTCCCTCTTGCTTTACTGATAGGATTGCTACCATTCATTAATAGAAAAAACATAGATGAGAAACTGATAATAGCCTTTTTGTTTTTTACGACTTATTGGTTTCTCTGGCTCATCACAAGCAACGGAATAATTTGGTATGGGCTTCCCGGCTTCTTAGCAATAAGCATATTGGCAGCTCAACTGATCGAAAACTACAAAACAGAAGAACATACTCTACAGAAATATTTAATTCCGGCATTAATAATAATCTTAATCATCCCAGCATTATCTTTCAGGCTATACAATTTCGGGAAAGGAAGTCTTCTCCTATACACTGCAAACGTCATGACCGCGGATGAAGCAACAACAGGCATATTCCCATATGGACTTCAGGTACACGACCTTTTTGAAGCAGACCAAGACGGACAATACGACTTGATTTGGAAAATCGGAACATCGCTTAATTACTTCATAGAAGATAACTTCTGGAGAACATACAACGATCAATACATGGATGTAATGAACTGCTTATATACGGAAAGAGATCCAGATCTACTTACAAAAAGGTTAAAAGCTCTAGGATTCGGATACATAATTTTCGATTACTACAGCAATACATTAAGTATAGATCCGAACGGCACATTGAACGACAAATACCAAGCCATAATAGATTATGTACTCAATTATACGGAAATCGTAATACCGGATTATTTCAGAGGACATTTGGTTGGAAAAATCATAGGAACATAAAAGTTCAGCATTTTTCCATCTTTTTTTAATGTCTATACGCAACAATACCTTGAGCATTAATGGAAAAACATGCTCGAGATACTTATATTATTTTTCATAAAGACAGCATCAGCCAACTCTCTACCGCTTGAAATAGCAGAGGTATATCCAAACCCAGAAGGTTCGGACTCAAATTGCGAATACGTAATACTGAAAAATACAGGCAACGAAGAACTCGACCTGAATGAATTTTATCTTGATGACCGCGATGGAGAAAGCAGCCCTTTCAAACTTACCGACTATTCTATCCCAGCATTTGGCGAACTGACACTGAAATCTGAAGAAACAGGAATATCCATCAATAATACAAGCGACGAAGTAAGAATTCTGGACTCAAGCATGCAACCGCTAATAAGCATCGATATACAAACATCTACAGAGAATAGTAAATATCCTAGCGACCAAAACGAAACTCCGCCAACAATATCGGAATTCCTGCCAAATCCGGAAGGTTCGGACGAAGGAGCGGAGTTTATAACGATCTGCAACTTAGGAGTCGTATCAATAAACTTGGGAAATTATTCAATAGACGACTCGCAAGAAGGAAGCGACCCGTTTCAAATGGAAGGATCTATTTACCCTACCGAATGCAAAACGATAACAGACTCTGAATCCGGAATCACATTGAACAATTCCGAAGATTCAGTACGCATTCTAGACAAAGAAGGAAGTGTTATTTTTGAAACGACTTATGCAAACCCAGAAGAAGACGAAATCATATACGAATTGGTAAAAGACAATGACAACGCAATTCCACCAAAATCCATAATCATAACCGAGATATTCGCAAACCCCGAGACCGGAGAACAAGAATGGATAGAGATCAAAAACACCAGCCAATCATCAATATCTTTAAACGGACTTTTCCTCGACGACTCAGAAGAAGGAAGCAAACCATACAATCTCTCAGGTATAACTCTCAAACCGCTTGAATATAGAGCCGTCGACAAATCGGAATCGAGAATAAATTTCAACAACGACTCAGATTCGGCAAGAATAATAACAGCCGATAATGAAGAAATAGAAACAATTGAATATGACCAAACAGAGAAAGGACTTTCATATCAACTCATCGAAGAGTACGGAACATGGGAATTCGCTGAACCGACAAAAAACGGAGCAAACAAAATCACGCAAAAAAACGACTCAAAAGATCAGGAACAAACAACAATAAAAATTGAATCAGAAGAAAATTCTATTTACAAAAAACTTCTTCCATATATAGCTACCGCAATAATAATCGCAATTCTAAGCATATATGAATACAAAAAAAGAGGCGCTTAAGGAAATGACTTCCACAAGCGCCTCACAAGGTCGCAACATTACTTGCAACCGCCGCCACATCCTCCACCCATAGTGTAAAAAATTAAAAATTATAAGTTCACTATCGATAATAGTTCCTATTAAAGAAATATGCAAGCTTTTAAAAAACGAAATTCTTCTTGCACTATAAAAACAAACCTGCTATATGGAGAAACTGTTTATAAATAATCAGTTCTAGAAACGAAAAAGTCACACGCAAAAAAAGCAAAAAACTTTAAAAAATTCTGGAAGCTTGGACGCAAAGAATTCAACACCCAGTATTTTGACTTAACCGGCGACGGTGAACTTGTAATTAACGAGGGCAACTATCAATACAATGTTCGCGAACTTGCAGAAAAATACGGCACTCCCCTGAAAATCATGATGCCGTATGTTATTGAACAAAGAGTCGAAGACCTCATGGACACATTCGACGACGCAATTCGCGAATTCAAATACAAGGGCCAGTTTTACTACCACTATCCGATGAAAGTGAATCAGAGCCGCGAATTCGTTTTGCCGATCATAAGCGAAGGCGGCAATCTTGAAATAACTTCCGCAAACGAACTTTGGGTAGTAAAAAGATTGTGGCAGCAACACAGATTTAATTCACACATAAAAGTTGTCTGCAACGGACCAAAAACGCAACAATATCTGGAGCTTATTGCCGAACTCAAGAGTAATGGCTTGGATATTGTTCCAATAATAGAAGACTTGTCGGAAATGGAATTGCTCAAAAAATTCCGAGGACAAGTTGGCGTAAGAGTAGATATAGGCGTAAAAGTCGATTCATATTGGGATAAAAAAATAGAAAGATTCGGATTATCGATAGATGAAGTTTTTGCAGTTGAAAAAATCAGAAACCTAACAATGCTTCACTACCATACGGGCTCGGAAATCAAAAAGGAAAGTGACGTAGTGAAACCACTTAAAAAAGCCATGGATATATACGCACGGCTCAAGAAAATAAATCCGTCTCTCGACACGATCGATATGGGCGGCGGATTCCCAAGCAATTATTATGGAAAACCTTTATATCCGGTAAAAGGACTTGTTTATAGAATTGTTAAATTCCTCGAGCAATACTGCCGAGAAAACGAACTTCAACCTCCAAATATAATATGCGAATGGGGTAGCCATGTGGCTGGACCGGCTCAAATAACGGTTTTCTCTGTAGTTTCGGAAAAAACAATACCGAAAGCTATGGCAAAACAATGGTACGTAATAGACGGGAGCTTCATGACACAGCTTTTGGATACATGGTCGATACACAAACAATGGCACGTCGTACCGGTAAATAACGCGAGAAATAAAAAACTTACAAGAACATGGCTGGCCGGACTCTCATGCGACTCGGACGACAAATATACCGCAGGAGGCAATTATATTCTTCTACCGCGCCTTGAAGATCTCGAAAACGGAGCTCATCAGTATATAGCCTTCTTAGACACTGGAAATTACCAAGATGGATTCACAAACCATCACTGTCTGAATGCTGCACCGGCAAAAGTATTGGTACAAAACGGTGACGTAACCGTGGTCAGAAAAAGAGAAACTCCGGATGACGTGGGAAAACTGTTCGGATGGTAAGGCCGGTAGCGAATGCAATCTCCTTATCCCATAAACCTATAATTCCACATGCACTTCGGCGACATACCAAAACCATATAGTGATTATGAAAAAGCTAAATTCGTAATAATCCCTGTTCCATACGACAGAACAAGTACTTGGGGCAAAGGCGCAGACAAAGGTCCGGATGCAATACTTAATGCATCGGCAAACATGGAGCTTTTCGATATAGAAAGCGATTCGGAGCCATATAGAAAAGGGATTTTCACAGACAAGCCGGTAACAGAAAACGGATCTCCTGAAAAAATGGTAAAGGCTGTTGAAAAGATAACCGCGAAACATATTGAAAAAGGGAAAATTACAGTAGTACTCGGTGGAGAACATTCCGTGAGCATAGGAGCAATACAAGCACACGCAAACACAGGAAAAGTATCGGTATTACAGCTTGATGCACATAGCGACATGAGAGATGAATATCTCGGATCAAAAAATAATCACGCCTGCATAATGGCTCGCGCAAAAGAAGTTTGCCCTGTAGTACAGGTCGGAATAAGAAGCATGGATACTTCTGAAAAAAAGAATATCAACAAAAAAAGAGTTTTCTTCGCTCACAAAATACATGACAGAACCGACTGGATTAAAAAAGCCGTATCGCTACTTACAAATAAAGTATATCTAACAATTGACTTAGACGTTTTCGACCCATCAATTCTGCCATCAACAGGCACACCTGAACCGGGAGGGATGGGCTGGTATGAAGTTTTGGAATTGATAAAAGCCGTAGCACAAAAAAAGAAAATCGTCGGCTTCGACATAGTCGAACTTGCACCAAATCCAAACAATAAAGCCTCTGATTTCTTAGCGGCAAAATTGGCATATTACATTATGAGCTTGGTGTAATCAGTAAGGAACAAGACACAGACAGCAGAGGGGAATTCCACTCTCTTTTTTTCACATTTTTGTGTTCTGTTTTCTGCTCTATGCGTTCTCTCAAAACATTCCTCGCGCCTGTAAATTCGCTTTGAAAAAATGATATTGCAACCACCTACAAGCTTCAATATATTGTGGGTCGGAACAGAAACACACACAACTTATTGTGGCCAAGACCAAATAATTATGTTCTAGGATAACTCGCAAGAGTTCTAGTTTCTCAATGTGAAAATCCAATCCAAAACGACCTCTTTTTTTCACGTTGCGACAGAAAAAACTAAAAACAAATTTACAAATAAAACCATGAAAAAAATCATCAAAAGGGACGGAACACTTGCAGACTTCAATCAAGACAAAATCGCGGAAGCGATTTGGAAAGCCGCCCAGTCGGTTGGAGGCAAAGACCGATCGATCGCAGAAAACATTTCAGTAGAGATCGAAAAGCTTTTAAACATACTTTTCAAAGGCAAGAACTATCCGACCGTCGAACAAGTACAAGACTTGGTCGAGAATATGCTCATAGAACGTCAACACGCAAAAACCGCAAAAGCTTACATCTTATATAGACAGAAACAAACCGAATTTAGAGAAAAACAAAAAGCAATCATTGGTAAAACTACAAATTTGCCTTTAAGTCTTAATGCACTTCAGGTTCTTGAAAGAAGATATCTAATCCGAAACAAAGAAGGCCGAATCACCGAATCGCCGGAAGATATGTTTAGAAGGGTCGCTCATAATATTGCTCTTGCAGACAAAAACTATGGAGGCAGCGTCGAACAAGCCGAAGAGGAATTTTACAACTTGATGACGCAATTGGATTTCATGCCGAACTCCCCTACTCTAATGAATGCGGGAACTGACATTCAACAACTATCTGCATGCTTCGTCTTGCCGGTTGAAGACTCGATGGAAGAGATATTTGAATCTGTAAAAAACGCAGCTCTCATTCACAAAAGCGGTGGTGGCACAGGTTTCTCATTCTCACGCCTTCGCCCAAGAAACGATCTCGTTAAATCAACAACAGGAGTCTCCTCGGGTCCTCTATCCTTCATGCGCGTATTCGACATCGCAACAGACGTAATCAAGCAAGGCGGCAAACGCAGGGGCGCAAATATGGGCATCTTGCGAGTAGATCACCCGGATATCTTGGACTTCATCACAATTAAGTCGGACATGGTCAGTCTTACGAATTTCAACATATCTGTTGCAATAACAGATAAATTCATGGAAGCACTCGAGAGCAACTCAGAATACGATCTAATCAACCCTCGAGATGGCACACCTCTAAGAAAACTTGCAGCAAGACATGTGTTCGACCTCATAGTCGATATGGCATGGAAAAACGGAGATCCCGGAGTAATCTTCATAGATACGGTCAACAAAGCGGACAAGATTCCTCACACAGGCCCTATAGAGAGCACAAACCCATGCGGCGAACAACCTTTGAAGGCTTATGAGTCTTGCAACCTTGGATCAATCAACCTAAACAAAATCATCACAGCAGATAAGCAAGTTAACTGGGATAAATTCAGCGAAATCATCCACTCTTCAATGCATTTCTTGGACAACGTAATCGACATGAACAAGTTCCCGATTCAGAAGATTGCAGAAATCAGCAGAAACTCAAGAAAAGTCGGACTCGGATTGATGGGATTCGGAGATTTGCTTTATCAATTAAAAGTCCCTTACAACTCGGACGAAGGCTTGGCATGGGCAAATCGCATCACCTCTTTCTTAAGGGATGAAGCGGAAAAAGCATCTGTAAAAATGGCTGAAACACGAGGCACATTCCCAGCATGGAAAGGAAGTTTTTATGAGAAAAAAGGTCTCAAGATAAGAAACGCATGCCAAACGACAATCGCGCCAACAGGTACAATTGGCATGATCGCAGAAGCATCTGGAGGAATCGAGCCTAATTTCGCAATCTCTTACATCAAGAACGTAATGGACGGAACAGAACTCATTTACACAAATAAATATTTCGAAAAAGAGGCGCGAGAAAAAGGCTTCTTCTCGGAAGAACTGATGCGAGATATCGCAAGAGTCGGTTCAATCCAAAACATCGAAGGCATACCGGAAGAAACCAAGAGAGTATTCGTAACAGCACAGGACATCGCGCCTGAATGGCACATTAGAATCCAGTCTGAATTCCAGAAATTCATAGATTCAGCTGTATCAAAAACAATCAACTTCCCTCATCACGCAACAACAAGGGACATCGAAGGATCTTACGTAATGGCTTATAAAGCAGGTTGCAAAGGAATAACAGTCTACAGAGACGGAAGCCGTGACAATCAAGTCCTTAATATAGGCGAAGTAAAAGGCAAAAAAGAGACAGAGAGAGAACACCAAGCAATCAAAGCCCAAGCCAACGCTCACAAGTCAAAATCACAAATAAAACAGGAGGGAAAATGTCCAGAATGTGAAGGAAAACTGGTTATCAGCGAAGGCTGCATGCACTGCCCTAGCTGTAATTATTCGGCCTGCTCAATGGCCTAAGCGCAAGGACGCGAAGCATTACTTGCGCCATAATATCAGCCCGATCGCGTATGCGATCTCCTTATCCCCTCTCGAATCCAAGAACTTTCAATACGAAACTTGACTTTATACCGCAAATAGGTTATAAATTAACACCCTAAATTTAATCCTTATTTAATCATGGGATTGGAAGCACAGGAACAAGACTATCAGGATAATGAGATATCGCGCACTGCAGACAAATCGCTAGCCGCAAGAGGATATGGCGAAATGATGCAACAAGCCGCGAACAATAATAATGCCTTCTCTGGAGAAAAAGGAGAGGTTATTAAGATTATTAGACAAATAGACACCCTTCAGTCTGCAAATAATAATGATCATTATGAAATAAATGAGCTAAAAGAACGTGCATTAGACGGAAAAATGAGTTCAAAAGAATTGGAATCTCAAGTTAAAAAAACGATTTTAAGACAAGCTGAAAAAGCACTAAAAGAAACTGTTGATCCAGATGAGGACAATGTACTTAATCATTCGAAAGGATGGCTCAAGTACATGGAAGGAAGAGATCTTAAAGATCTTGCCGGAGAAATGAAGCACATGAAAGAAAGCAACAAGGAACAATTGAAGCATAAGAAAAAACTGGAAGACCTAAAAGAAAAATCTCCCAGAGCTTTTAAAGCATATTTAAAAGCATTAAAACAAGAGATGGGAAGAAGTTCCATGAGCAGAACCAAAAGCGAGATACTGGAAGACACTAAGAAAACATTTGATAAAGCAATCAAAGCACCTTCAGCGGTACAAGGAGAATTTTTCCCAAAAGCCGAAAAAGGAGAAATCGCAAAAGATTCATTCGAAAAAACTCTCGAAAAACTAGAACAAGAATATGAAGCAAAAATCGCTAAATACACAAAACTTGTAGATGAAAACGAGGGGATATTCGGCAAAAAACCTGCAAACGAATTCAGGAAATGGATTACTGAAAGAAAGTCTTTCGCAGAAATAGACGAAGCACAATTCATATTGGAATCGAAATACATACCGGAGAGAAAAGAAGTACAAAAAGAGTTCGAAGATATGCCGGAAGCAATGACAAAAGAGCACAAAGAAAAATGGGAAAACGATCTTGGATACAGTGAAAGGAAAATGCTTCTGCAATCACTGCACCAACTTGAAAAACAAAAGGACAACCCACTCGCTCAAGAGTATATGAAAACACTTACAGACTCTCCACGAGAAGTGGCTGGAAAAGAGTGGCCGAAGATGATGGAAAACTTCTTGAAACACGATGCCGCAGATCAGGAAACGCTCCTAAAAGCATACAAACTTACAGAAGGTAAAGAGCGCAAAGAAATAGCTGATAGATTTGAAGATCTCCCAAAAAACATACAAGAGTCAAACAAAGACTTCTTCAACATGGACAAGGAAGAAAAAACAATACTTCTTAGAGCTCTTGAAAAAGATAACAAAGGAGAAAACAGCGCGGATGCATGGGGAGATGTAATGGAAACAGACCAAGGCAAAACAATCTTCGCAGACAAACTAAGAATACTTCTTGAAAACAATAAAACAGCCAAAGATATTCAAATGATGGATGTTTTGGCGGGAAAAACATTGAAAGACCAAATGATCAGCGGAGAAACCAAGTCGGAAAACAGGCAACTCCGAAGAGTAAAAGCAAAAGGAGGAGAAGATGCCGCAGAAAAAGTCGAAAAACTGCAAGACTTAACAGATGGAGAAGTCACAATCGATGCAAGAACGGCAAAAGAACGTCAATTCCACACCATGGACTTAACCAAACTCGGAAGAGGCGGAATGGAAACGAACGAAATGGACACGATAAGACGAGAATTAACAGACGAAGGATTAACGAACGACGAAAGGGATTACTACAGCCGCGCAAAATTCGTAATGAAAGATGACGGACCGGAAATCAATCTTGCTCAAAACGTAGATCAAAGAAACAACATAACGAACCTTGTACAAGAACAATTGATAATGGCACTTATGATGGCGGTAGAAGCGATGAGTGGCAGAAAAGTAGCATCGGCAAACGACAACAGGGCTTTTGAAGAAATGGCAAAAGAAAGATCGAAAGAGATGCTGGGACAATGGACCGAAATGACAAGACACAGATTCAAAGGATTAACTGGTTTGTCTGAACAAGCAAGAAAAGCGGCTTAATAGCGCTCAGAAAGCGAAGCGATTCTAAGCGCAATATTATCAAGCCGATCGCGAATGCGATCTCCATATACAAAAACCTCAAAAACAAAAATGAAAACACGAATAATCGCCATTTTGACCGGCAACGGCAAAGGCAAAACAACCTCGGCAGTTGGTACAATAATTAGAGCTCTAGGACATGGACACCGCGTGCTTCTTTTACAGTTCATGAAGGAAACAGAATCCGGGGAAATTAAATTTTTAAAAACCTTAAGAAATCCCAACTTGAAAATAATCCAATCCGGAAGAGGATTTTTCAAAATAAAAGGAGATCATTCAACCGAAGAAACACACAAAAAATATGCAACTCTCGCAATAAAATTACTACAAAAGGAATTGAAATCATTCTCCCCTACCTTAACTGTTCTTGATGAAATAAACACTGCCTGTTCGCTCGGACTAACAGATGCAAAACAAGTAGTAGAATCTATCATGAAAAATCCAAAAACTCACTTCATACTAACCGGCCGAAACGCGCCGAAAGAGTTTCGCACTATCGCAAATCTCATAACTGAAATGAAAGAAGTAAAACATCCGTTCAACGAAGGAATTCACGCACAAGCGGGGATGGAATTTTAATTATCAACTCAAAATTAAAGAAACGTTTTTGTCATGAACGACCTTGATTCTGATCACGGGAGAGAATGATAAAAACGTTTCTTTCGTGTAATAGAAGCGCTTTTTCGCATTGTACAAGTGTCCGCATATTCGTAATTCCTCCCCCATGGCCAAGACACTTGCAACAACATTCTCAGTTCTACTCATCTCTGCAATCACAGCAGGATGTATCATTAGCCTTTTCGCATTGGCAACCGCAGGAGCATCTTATGCACTCGCTTGCCAATAATAATTTAAGCAGTAATATTCAAATAATATTACAAGACTTAAACTTATGAAAAAAACAGTTATCGCAATAGCACTCTTTGCAATTGGAAGCCTGACTTCAGGATGTAATTCAAACATCATTGAAGATTCAGAAGACAATACAACAACGGATTTCACAAATACATCACCGTTAACAGTAATGAACCAAGAAGGCACCAAAGTTTATTACGAAGGATCAATAACCGTAAGTGGAAAATACCAAGAATACACACCTGACTCATTTATGGGAGGCACCCTGTGTTTCTATCCTGACGACACAACGAAATACTTAATCCCAAGAAGCGATGAAGACAGAAGGAAAGCATGGTTCTGCTTCGAAGATCAAGAATCAGCAAAAGAGTTGTTGGGAATTAATGACGCAGAAATTTTCGACGATACCACAATTGAATGTATAGAAGGACTTGCAACAATCGTAGTATCTGATTACACAGTCGATTTATTAGAAGCTGCCGTTTTTGATACGGCAAATTTAGGAAACATAGTTTCAAAAGAATTTTATTCAACAACCTGTAAATAAAAGGGATCTTTTTTTTACATGGAAACAACTCTATAATACCCGCCGGTATTCGATATTCGGTATTCCTAATTCCATTCCCATGTACGACCTAATCATAATCGGTGGCGGAGTCACAGGCTTAAGCGGCGCAATTTACGCAAAGAGATTCGGCCTAAACACACTCGTCTTAAGTGAATTTTTCGGCGGAACGGTAACAAAAACACATCTGATAGAAAACTATCCGGGGTTCAAAAGCATTTCCGGATATGAACTGGCAGAAAACATAATTGAACATGCAAAATCCGTCGAAGCTGAAATGAAATCCGAACCTGCAACGGAAATAATAAAAGAATCTGGGAAATTTATCGTAAAAACTTCTCAAAACACATACGAATCGCGCACGGTACTTCTCGCAACGGGTACGCACCACAGAAAACTCGGAGTAAAAGGCGAAGAAGAGTTCGCAAACAAAGGCGTCTCTTATTGCGCAACTTGCGACGGACCATTTTTCCGAAATAAGGTTGTAGCAGTAGTCGGAGGCTCGGATTCAGCTGTAAAAGAATCCTTGATGCTCGCACAATTCGCAAGCAAGGTTTATATAATTTATAGAGGAGAAAGTGTCAGACCGGAACCGATCAATCGCCAGAGGATGGAAGCAACCCCGAAAATAGAAGTGATCACGAAAACGAATATCACGGAAATTATCGGCGACACGAAATTGAAAAAAGTTAAATTTGATACCGGCAAAGAACTTGAACTCGATGGACTCTTTATCGAAATCGGCAGAATCGCCGAGACGGATATAGCAAAACCTCTCGGAGTCGAAATGAACGAGAAAGGTGAAATTAAAATCGACCGCATGAGCAAAACAAATGTTGAAGGCTTCTATGCGGCAGGCGACGTCACAGATTCAGACTGGAAACAAGCGATTGTCGGTGTTGCCGAAGGAGTAAAAGGGGCATTTAGCGCATACAATTATGTGAAGTCTGGAAAGAAGTAGAAGAAGTTGGAGAAGTGACATAGTTAAATCTCTCAGTCTTTAATCTTTAATCTTTTATCTTTTATCCCTTATCTCTTATCCCTCACCCCATGCATGCCCTCTTTCTCATCGCAAAAGAAAACTTCCGTGACGAAGAGCTTTTTGAACCGAAAAAAATCCTTGAAACTGCCGGAATCAAAACAACAATCACAAGCATTGAATCTGGCTTGGCAAAAGGAAGCCGCGGAGGGACGACGACAATCGATCTACCTATAAGAGATGTGCATATAGAAGATTACGATATATTAATCGCAATAGGAGGCCCAGGATCACCTGCACTTGGCGATTACGAAGAAGTTCTGGATTTAATAAGAAAAGCTCACTCGCTCGGAAAACCGCTCGCCGCAATCTGCATAGCCCCTTACCTTCTTGCGAAAGCCGGCGTAATAACAGGTAAAAAAGCCACCTCTTTCCACGGCGAACCTGCCATAAGCGAATTTTCACGCCAAGGAGTAACAAGAATTCAACAACCCGTCTTGCGAGATGGAAACTTGATTACAGCAGACGGCCCAATGTCGGCAAAAGACTTCGGACAAGAGATTATCAAGCTGTTAAGCGAGTAGCCTCGTCAACTCGAAATAACTGCATATTTATTGACCTTGCACCTCAAAAGGATTATTTATGCTAACCATCTAGCGCCTAATAAAGCGCTAGAGCCATCCAACCACCCACTCTCTTCCACATGCAAAAATACATTCAAGAATTCGAACAGATAAAAAACCTCATACAAAGGTCTCAAAACATAGCGATTATATCTCATAAAGGACCTGACGGAGATACTATAGGTTCAAACCTTGCGCTAAAAAACGCACTATCGAGCATGGGGAAAAACGCGACCTCTTTCGCTCATGATCCGATACCGCTACACTCAATCTTCTTAAAAGGCGCTGATGAATTCCGCACGGAATTCAACCCACAAGAATTCGACATGGTAATCGCAGTCGATTGCGGAGCAAGCTATATGATGAAATACGAGTTCACGCACCCATACCTTATAAATATCGACCATCATCCATCAAACGATTTCTTCGGACTGATAAATGTTGTAGATCCTCAAATGGCGGCAACGGTAGCAATAATATATTTCTTACTCGAATATCTCGGAGGACAGATCACTCCGGAAATAGCAACATGCCTTATGAACGGACTTTATTCAGATACCGGAAGTTTCAGACATTCAAACACCAACTCTCTAACTCTGAAAATCGCCTCAAACCTTGTAGCAAAAGGCGCAGATTACAATAGGATTGTGAAGAACCAATTCCACTCAAACAGAGTCGAGCAATTGAAATTATGGGGACGAGTTCTCTCACGCGCTCGCCTAAACGACAAGGCTGCCGCAGTTTCAGCTGTAACAGAAAAAGATTTCGACGAACTAAACGCAAACGCGGAAGATTTATCGGGAGTAATCGACTACCTGAACACAATTCCGGAAAGCAAATTCTGTGTATTACTGGCAGAAGACGGAAATGGAAATATAAAAGGCTCATTCCGAACCCAAGATGAAAAAATCGACCTAACTCAAATAGCAGGATTATTCGGAGGCGGAGGCCACAAAAAAGCTGCCGGCTTCACAATACCGGGGAAACTGGAGCAAGAGGTAGTCTGGAAGATTAAAAAATAAGTCGTAAGTCATAGGGCTTAAGACTTATTACTTTGTCACTTCTTCTACTTCCCATACTTCTTTTTTCTTATTCTGCTGTCTGCTGTTTGCCGTCTGCTATCTACTCTGGTATCCTAAGCGCGTCACAATTTAACCGCTCTTTTTTATGCGAATTACAATTGCCAAACAACCAAAAAAAACAGATACACTCGTCCTTCCGATAAAAGAAGGCGAACATCTCACTGGCAAACAAAAAAAAGCCCTCTCCAAGCAAACGATATTAGACATAGAGTCATCCATTAAAGAGAAATTATTCAAAGGAAAAGTCGGAGAACAATTACTTTTCAAAAACACAATAATAATAGGCATAGGCGACAAGAAAAAAATCACAAAACACTCGCTAAAAAAATCTATAGGTAACATAAATGAACCTATAAAAAAGCTAAAAGCAACAAAAATCTCAATCGTACATGAAGACGCAAATGAATCCTTGTGGTTGGCTGCAAGCATCTTCATGAACGCTTACAAGTTTGACAAATATTTAAGCAAAAAAGACAAAAAACTCACAGAAATCACAATCACGGGATCAACTCCTGAAAAAACCGAGATCGCAAAAATGCAAACTCTACTCGAATCAATTTACTACACAAGAGACCTCGTAAACTCCACATCAAACGATATAGATCCAAACACTCTGGTAGAAGAAGCTAAGAAACTCGCAAAAGAAAATCCAGAAATAAAACTCACAATCCTGGACAGAAAAAAACTCGAATCACTTGGATGCGGCGCAATCATATCCATCGGCCAATCAAGCACAAAAGGTCCGTACATAGTTATAATGGAATATTCATCAAGCGATGCAAAAAATCCGGAACAACCGATAGCGATAGTAGGAAAAGGAATCACATTCGATACGGGAGGGCTTTATCTCAAACCTTCCGTTCACATGAACGACATGAAAATGGATAAGGCCGGAGCCTGCACTGTTCTAGGACTATTCAAAACCTTTAAGGATCTCAAACCAAAAGGCAGAATTCTGGGAGTCATGGCAATCGCTGAAAATCTTATCGGGAAAGAAGCGATCAGACCGGGAGACATCATAACGGCATACAATGGAAAAACTGTAGAAATACTAAATACTGACGGCGAAGGTCGCGTAGTTCTTGCAGATGCGGTTGCATATACGGAAAAGAACTACAAGCCATCAAAAATAATTTCAATCGCGACTCTCACTGGGGCGGCAATAGTATCTCTTGGATATGACATAACTGCCGTACTTGGAACAGAAAAAGACCTGATCGGAAAAATCATCGAATCAGGTGAAGAGGTTGATGAAATGTGCTGGGAATTGCCTTTGTATCCCGACTATTGCGAGAAGGTTAAAGGTAAAATTTCAGATCTGACAAATACAGGGAGAGACGCTCGCGCTCAAACGATCATGGGAGCAGCCTTCGTACAAGCATTCGCAGGCAAAACACCTTTCGCGCATCTAGATATCGCAGGAACAGCTTGGGCAAATGAACACAAAGCCGGATATCCGGCAGGAGGAACAGGTGTTGGGATCATGATGCTGCAAAAATTCATCGAGAATATCTATTCACAATAGAAGTATCACAATAATATAAAAATAAAAAAAAACCATGCTCACCGGATTATTCGCCAAACTTCTACTCGCAATAATTTTCGGCGCAACAATAGGCCTTGAAAGAGGCGGCAGCCATCAGGGAAATGGCGCAATCGGCGGAATAAGAACATATTCGCTAATGGCCCTAACTGGAGCTTTATCGGGTGTGTTTTTGACAAACAACTACTCCCCTATTGCAATAACACTGTTCGGGGGATTTTTGGCGCTGTTAATTGCCTATTACATAATAGGATCATGGAAATCAAAAGACCTAGGCGTAACAAGCGAACTATCTGCAATCACAACATTCCTTATCGGACTTCTATTAATACTCGAAATAATACCTCTTCAGATCACAGTAGCGCTTTTTGTAATCTTAATATTTATTTTATCTTTAAAATCTCAAACCGAACAAATCGTTGCAGGCATTTCAAGAAAAGAACTCAAATCATTCATCAGCTACGCAATAATCGCATTGGTAATTTTGCCATTTCTGCCTGATGTATCTTATAAACTGACCGATCTGCCGGTTTTACCGGATTTATTAAACGGACTTGGAATCGACTTGGGCCAATTCAGCACGCTAGACCTAATCAACCCCAGGAAAATCTGGATGGTTGTAGTTCTTATAACAGGTATAGATGTATTCGGTTATGTATTGGGAAGATTTGTTGGAAATAAAAAAAGCTTCGCGCTCACAAGCTTCATCGCGGGATTCGTCTCTTCGACATCCGCAACCCAATCCCTCGCTCAAAAAAGCAAGAATTCAGGCTTCATAAACCACCTTATTGGTGCTGCGATTCTAGCCAACCTGGCAAGTTTCTTACAAATATTCTTATTGGTAGGCCCGTTAAATCCGAAATGGCTCATATCAATCGCGCCAAGCATCTTAATAATGATATTAACAGCAGGCTTAATCGCGATAATTTTATTCAAGAAAAAGGAGGCAAAAGCCACTGCAACAGTAGAAGAAAAAACAAAGGGCAAAATCTTCTCGCTCATGCCAGCACTCAAATTCGCAAGCATACTTATCGTAGTCAAAATAGCGACGAAAATCTGTTTAATGCTATTCGGACAATCGGGCTTCGTAATAAGCTCGGTAATAGCTTCATTCGCCGGACTGGACGCAATCTTGGTAACACTTGCGGAAATGGCGGGCCATACCATCACGTACAAATTCGCCTTCCTCACTTTCCTGCTTGTTAACGCAACAAATCTGCTAAGCAAAACGATCTACTCTTACATACAAGGCAGCCGACAATTCGCCTTCAAGTTCATGATATCGGCAATCGCTATCATTGGGGCAAGTTCAATTTGGCTGTTTTTCATATAAAAGCAAATAAGATTTCAAACTATATATAATAGCAACATATTCGAAGTGTTCGAATTCTGCTTTTACCTATTAGTGATAGGTTGACAAAACCAACAAGTTCTTCATAATAAAGCCTTAATAATATTTAAATTATGCCAAACTTGCAAAGACCTTCGAACTCGGAATCAGTCTCGCCATTAGGATTAGGCCAATACTCTGAATGGTTAACAAAATACGGTATTGAACCTGAAAGCTACAGAGATAGTCACGACCTTATAAAAAACCTTTTAAAAAAATTAAAATTATCAAGCGGACTTAATATACAAACATTAGCCGATACTACCGGTATACATAGAGATACCATCGCAAGATTTCTAACAGGCGGGAAGCTAACAAGAAGCCTGAAAGGCCGTTTATACGCAACAAGAGATCCTCGATACACAAAACTGGCAGAAGCATTTGGATTAACAGGAGACGAGATAACAACATTCGTAAATTTTTGCGAAGCTGTACAGATAATTCAAAACAATCAGACCGTTACTGCCGAAAACCCCATATCAAGTGATGTCGAAACCCAAACTACGAGTACGCATAGCAAAATTATGACTCTTCTTTATGAAGCATCTATACAAGCTTCCAAAGATCCTGAAAACTGTACCGATGCCGTAACAAGAGCGCTTAGAAAATACATGGAATTAATCATAAGAAACCTACCGGCAAATCCGACAAAAACAGACTTGATAAAAACTCATCATGGACTGTCTGGAACTCCGATAATTACGAATGAAACATTACCGGATTGGGCGGGAATACAAGAAGGCGATCATTGGACTGTAAGAACTAATACATTGGATAAATTCATAGACCAAGTCACTGAATTAGCCTTCCAAGAATCTGGATCCTGAGTTTCGGTTCTTGTTTATATAAAATTAGCGCAAGGAATAAGTATTCCTTGCGCTAATTTTTAAATTTCAACTCTTACTTACTCCACAAATCCATCAACATAATACAAACTATCTCCATCTTCTAACTCAGTCACATCAAGGAAATTATGAATAGTATTCACATAGTAATGCAAAACTCCCATCGGATTAACTACATTATCTCGTGTCTTATTGTATTCAGAACCCAAGACATGAAAAAGATCCGTATATCCTGAGTATGGCACAACTTGAGCATAATCTTCGAGTGCCATAGCATAATAATGATCTCCTTGGTACCCGGCCCCGGTCCACAAATAATTCAAAGACCCCGGACCATAATAATATCCATTATCATATGAATAAGAGACAGCTTCTGTTCTTAATACATCAAAAGGGACATCAGTAAGTTCAAACTCGGATTCCAACGCATCGAAATCATCACGCCTGTCTCCAACAGCCAAATACAAAGTGACATCTCTCTCTATAGAATTATCAACTTCAACCCACGTTCCACCACCATAAGTATCACTAAATACAGACCCTACTGTTTCTTGCACATAAAGAGTCATCGGAACTAGACCGGCTTCGAAATCCTCAACACTATAATCACCTAAAAACTCATCAAGAAAAGCTTCTCGTAACGCCACCACCTCATCAGCATAAGTACCACAATTACTTAACAAATTCGCAACATCCGTATTGTTACATATATCCGAATCAACACCTGAGAACAAATCACGAATCACTATCGCAGCATCTGTCATATCAACATCACGTCCATAAAAATACTGATAGATCGCAACAGCAACCTCATTACGAGTTAGATCCTGATCAGGATTCAATTCACTTGTTCTATCCGGGAAAAGATCATATTCCTCCGCAATTCCTGCATAAACCGCAAACCAATCCGAATCGGAGACATCGTTATATGTATATGGAAGTCCTGTTTCAAGACCAAAAGTCAAAGTCAGCATTTTTAGAAACTCAGCAGTATTTACCGTATCCGCCGGTCTGAAAAAACCATCAGGATAACCATTTATAATCCCTTCATCAGCACATCTCTGAATATAAGGTGCAAACCACTCATTCATACCAACATCAGGGAATGGATCTGAAGATACAGTCGAATCATAAAGACCATATCTTGCAAGCATCAAGAATTTAGCCGCTTCAGCACGATTCACGGTTTGCTCCCCTTTGAACTCACCATCTGAATATCCTCCGATTACATTGCGTCTATATAGCTCCAATGCAGCAATTCCTTCTAGCTCTTCTGAATCAACATCAGGGAAAACAACATAATAATCATCATAGTTGCTCATAACACCATCTTCATACCCTACGATAGGTGCGGATGGAAGAACAATCTGATCCAAGCTTGTCCTCACGTAAGTTATGGTTTCATTCGCAAAAGGTTCGCAATAAGGATCTGTCGCTTCATAATACGGGATACTCCCAACTGCAGCCTCACAAATCGATATTTCCACATCATAAGTGCCCTCTCCTCCAAGCCGTTCAAATAAATGAAGCAAAATCGGAGTACTAACAGTCCCTTCGTCAGTAATCATAAAAACATCTTCTTTATAAAAAAAAGCATCTGTACCTGTTAAATCTACAGATGCAAACCTCAAATATTCCGATGGATCAACCCCTTCCTCAAAATTGATATCGATATAATAATCGTCACCAATCGTATAAGAAATCAGATCCGGATCCGTATTGGGACTCGCAGCAAAAGCTGTGTTGGCCGTTATGGCTAGCAAAAACGCCAGCAGGAAATAAAAGTTTTTTTTCATTTCTATTTTTGTTATGAATAAATATATATGAGTAAACTGGCTGGGGAGGTAGGGATCGAACCTACGAATGGTGGATTCAGAGTCCACTGCCTTACCACTTGGCTACTCCCCAACGTTTTAAAACCTCATTGAATTGCACCCCACCCTTTAAACTCTTTAAATACCTCTCAATCTTAACCGCATCCTTTCGTGTCACATACTCCTTACAAAATATTAACTCAAATGGCCTCCTGTTTCTAGTCGCTTTTACCATACCAAGATTATGTCTCAACAATCTTTTTTCAACATCTTTAGTTTGACCAATATATAATCGATTATCTTCCCCGCTTTTTAATATATATAAATAATACATAATCTCGAACCTACGAATGGTCCGCAGTGCGGACTGCCTTACCACTTGGCTACTCCCCAATACGCTGTGTTTTATACCAAAAACTCACCCGAAAAACCAGTAAAAACATACTCCCCCTCTGTGTCTGTGTCTTGTGTCTTGTGTCTTGTGTCTTGTGTCTTGTGTCTGTGTCTTGTGTCTTGCTCCTTACCCCATCACCGCACACGGCTTCAACTTCTTCTGAAGGCCTATCAATTTCGAAATCTCCTCGGAAGTAACAGCGGACAATACGGGATCTCTTTCCGTTTCAGGAAAAACAAATTTATAAAAATCCGGCATTTGAGGATAAAAAGACTCTTCAAGGGTGATATTTTTCATCTCATTTACTATCTCCGAAAAACAATCTTTATTTCCATACAATAGCAAATCCAATCCTGTAGCAGGAATCAACTCGCCCTTCGGCCCTCCAAGAAAAGCAACAGTCGCATCATCAGTTTCCTTCGTCTGCGCGCGAGAACAAACCTCAATACTTCTATAGTTCTCTCTATCCGTTTGCATTCTGATATAAGCATCCTTCATCATCGTCAGGTAATTAACCTGTGAAAATCCTCCAAGGCATTTCAATCCGTAATAGAAAGCCAAAACTATGAAAACCAACATTATACTCGGGATAATTTTCCTCTGCTCAAGAGCCTCCTTAAGGATCTCCGGCTTAAGTTCAAGCTTGAACTTACCGTCTTCGGAAACAAGCCATCCGTCTTTTTTCCACAATTGAACCCTATAATTACCCTGATCGGAAATACCCCAGAACAAATAAGTTCCCTGCTTTTTTTCCAAATCAAAAGCGCACATGATTTTATCAAAATATTTCATGACGAGCGGATCGTAATCGGAATCAAACAACAGATGTGTAATCGTAGTATCGGCATACAAATGATAATCGATAATCAATTTCTCAACTATCGTCTCCTGCTCAAGATAAACCAAGTCGGGAACATAAACCTCGGAATCCTTAAAAAACTTCTTCCATAACTTGAAATTCGTCTTGGAAATTTGATCGGCATAATTCGTACACGCAAGCACGTCGGGAGTCGCATAAATTTCATCAAGAATCGAATGAATCATATCGGCCTCGCGAACACCAACCTCTTTTGTCTTAACCTTATCTTTAAGCAATCCATGCATTTTCTGAATTTCAGAAGCCGTATAAGCACGGAAACCGAATGCACAAGCCGAATGCGAATTACTGGGTAAAAATGATAACCTCTGCATCTTAACTTCACCGTTAACAAGAGTATGAAAAACCAATCCTCTAGGAGAAGAAGGATTATTGAGAGAAACATTCGCGCAAGACAACACCAATACATTTTTCAGATGTTCATTTTTATATTCAGCATAAGGCGCCGCAATGGACAAATTGGTATTGAGGGACCACGGGTGGTTTGCCGGGCCCAAGTGATCTGTAGTATTTATGAAATAATAATGCCTCAACTGATCAGCAATACTATCAGCCATCTCCTTGCCCAATTTTCTCTCAACCTCCGAAGCGACAACCTTAATAAGCTCATCTTGCCTGAATTGTATAGGAGGATTGAGATTCACATTCACATAATCGCAAGCATAATCATATAGATTCTTACCGCCTTGCTTCTTAAGAACATCCTTCAAAACAGGCCTGCGGGCAAGCACAAGCTCTTTTATCTTGAGGAAATTCTTCTGTAATGCATCTGTCGCAGCAAGCGGAGGCTCGTCAGTGGAAGACATATTTTTTTGAAAATTTATGTAAGGATGTTATCACGGAAACCAAAAACAATCCAGCAATGTCTACTTGCCAAGAATTATGTTTTCAATCTTCTTAATAATGTTCTCCTGATCACCTTCGATACTCTCAACTATATGGTCGCACTCCCCAGCCCATTTACTCTCGCGAAGATAGCTCTCGCGGCGTTTTTCCATCTCATCATCGCTTATCTTGCTGCGCTTCAAGATACGAGCGCGTAAAATATCCCATGAACCGACAGTCAAAAAAATCGACACCAATTGATCATTCGGAATAATATCGCGAATAGATCGCAATCCCTGTACATCCACTTCTCTAACAACGGTTTTCCCCGCTTCCAGAGCTTCAATAATCGGCTTCTTCAAGGTGCCATAACGATTATCTTGATGCACGGTAGCCCACTCAAGAAATTCCTCGGCATCAATTTTTGTTTGGAACTCTTCTTTCGAAATAAAATTATAAACCTCGCCATCCCGTTCATGCGGTCTCTTATCGCGCGTAGTACAAGATAACGGAAAAACCCATTCCGGATGCTTGTCGCGAAGAGAAGCCAAAACCGTCCCTTTCCCAGACCCCGATGAACCTAAAATGAGAAATAATTTTCCTTTCATACGAGGAGAACTTTAACAATAGCGCTCGAAGAGCGCAATATTATCATATGCAAAACCCTACATAACCCACCCTTTTTCTTGCGATTACCAAATTGCATTTCATAAAATTTTCTGTTTATATTAACGCATATTCTACCTAACAATCACTACCAATGGCCCAAACAACTGATAGTCGCATTGAAGCTTTGGAAAAGAGAGTTGAAAAAATCGAAAGTCTCATGAAGAAATCTCTGCCAATGGCACCAATTTCGATTGAGAAAAAAGAGAGCGTATCGGAAAAACCTTTAGAGAAAGATAGTTCCGGCCCGACATGGATAGGGAACCTGTTTAATTGGTTAAAAGAAGATTGGCTTATGAAACTAGGAGCATTCTTATTGATTTTAGCATTGGGATGGTTTGTGACTTACGCATTCGCGAATGACTGGATTGGACCTGTTGGGCGTATAACATTAGGAATTTTTGCCGGATCAGGCATGCTTGGTTTTGGTTATTATTTCATGTCTAAAAAAAGAGTACCGGGAGAAGTTTTTGTTGTTACGGGAATGGTTATGATAATTCTTACAACTTTCGCAGGTAAAATGTTTTACGAATTTTTCACACCTGTAGCGGCGTTGGGGATTATGGCATTAGTTATAGCCTTGGTATCAACAATGGCGGTCATTAAGAAGTCAAAGAGTTTAGCTGTTCTGGGCCTGATCGCAGGTTCTTTCGTACCTGTTTTGGCGGGAGATATCGATGACAATCCCACCTTATATCTATCTTATATTTTCGCAGTTGATTTAGGTATGCTTTTGGTTGTATCTATGGCTGGATGGAGAGTTCTTGTACTTTTGTCTTTCATAATGACTGCGATTTATAACACTTTTATTTTCGAAAGTTATAGCTATACGGACAGTCAAATGATGATATGGCTTTTTATGGGAATTGCTTACGCACTTTTCTTAATTTCGAACGTTGCATCTATACTTAAAAACAAACAAGCTGTTTTCTCGGATCTCTGTGTAGCAGGGTTAAATTCTTTGGTAATACTAGGCTGGACACTCGCGTACGTGCCGGATGAATGGCAGAGCATGATATTAAGCGGTCTCGCGCTTATATCAGCTGTTAGTATTTATTTTTTATTTAAAAAATCTGAGCTTCCAAAAAAATCCGTTGTCTATATTTACTTGGCAATGGCTATACTTTTCATAGGTGGAGCTACAGCTGTTGAACTTCAAGGACAAGTTTTGACTATAGCTTTTTCAATTGAAGTTTTATTGGCGGTTTTGATTTCGGCTTTTGTTCTCCGCGATATCGAAATTGCAAAATGGGTGGCATTATTACATGTAATTCCAATATTGATGCTTATCGGAAATGGAAGTTTCGACAGATGGGATTATTATAAAACACCACTTTTAAACGAGAACTTTTTTGCAATCTTGGTATCAATTTTGTCTTTAAGTGGAACAGGTTTTTCTCTTAATAAAATTAAAAGTGGAAAAAAAGGAACCGTTTGTTATGTTGTAGCTTCATTTTTTGCAGTTATGCTTTTGTGGTTATCCATGCATAACGTATTCGTATCCGAAAGTATTGCCAGTGGCGTGTCATTGGTCTTACTTACAGTTGTAGGTATAGGATTATCATTTTACTCGCTTATTAAGGGGAAAAAGGGATTGCAAATTGGAGGTAGCGTATTGCTTGGCGGAGTCGTTTTGCATTTGCTATTTATAGACATCTGGAGAATGTCTATGAGCGGTAAAATTGTTACTTTCGTATTAATCGGATTACTTCTTGTAGTCACAGCATTTTTCAATAAAAGATTATCCAATAAAAACAAATCAAATGAGAAAAATAATTAGTTCTTTTATCGTGTTTGCTCTTTTGCTTGAGGGCATTTGTTTCGCAGCGGAAGACAATTTAAGTGTTTTTAAAACCGTTTACGAACCGGTCATGCAGGAGTTGAGCTTGCCTACTGTTGTTCAAGTTGAACTTCCGAATTTACAGAATTTCAATGTTGCAGTTCTGGAAAAAGAGTCAATGGAACCACAACCTTGGGAAAACATATTGGATGTTGAGTATAAAGAAGTTAATTATGCGGTAACTGATAGTTCTGTTGTCACGGGCGATTTCACAAATTTTTTCGACAACAATTACGACACAAACGTAGAGTTTGACCTTGATAGTGATAACGGAATAGCTTATTTCACGATAAATACAGGTGAAGAACTAACTTCTAACGGTTTCCAAATTGTTTTAGATGATTACGTTTCGCTTCCTTACAACGTCTCGATGGAAGCGGAAATTGATAATAACTGGAAAACCATAATTGCTGAAACACATCTTGATTCAACTTATTTGAATTTCCCTGAAACAACTGCTGAAAACTGGAAAATAACTCTTTGGCATTCTCAACCTCTTAGGCTCCGCGAGTTCAAATTTATTTCAGAAGACATTGTCTCGGACTCTTCCGAGAAGATTGTATGGCTTGCAAGGCCGGGTGAAAGCTATCTTATTTATGCAGATGCTCAAGCCAACTCTGGAATTTACGTGTCAGAGAGTCCGGATCTTCTTAGCCAACCGGAAAACATCTTGGTTTTAGAATTGGGAGATTCAAAAAATAATTCGGCATATCAAGACCCTGATTATGATACGGATGGAGTGCCTGATATAAATGATAACTGTGTTTATATCGCAAATTTAAATCAGGAGGATCTTGATAGCGATAACCTTGGAGACGCATGCGAAGATCATGATCGTGATGGAATTCTGGATTCGCAAGACAACTGCCCATCTTATTCCAATTCTAATCAGAAAGATAATGACGGTGATGAAATAGGCGATGCTTGTGATGATGAGGAAAGCCGTGTTACGGAGAAATTACCATGGTTGCCATGGGCCGCTATGGGATTTGCTGCTGCTGTAATAGGATTAATTTTCTGGAAGATGATAAGAAGTAGTTAAAATACGCATTTCTCTGCTGTCTGCCAATTGCTGTCTGCTGTCTTTTCTGGTATAATATCACGATACCTACTTTTCTTGGGCCCCGGCTTGCCCATCAAAAGTTCCCTCCTAAGACTTCGGTCCTGTGGAGTGGACACAAAATAAAAATAAATTGAACAAAAAAGCTTTTCTTTAAGCCTTGTTGCTGAGAGTTAAGCCCCAAAAATTCAAAACAAAAAGGGACTGGCGACGATCCGGTCCAAAAACACCACTCGTCAAAGAACGGTAGGTAGAGGGCTAAAGACCCCCAAGAAAGCCGGCTTAAGTCCACCGCTCTTACAAGCTAAGAGAGCACCACTCTCAAAGCTATAAAAGAGCAAACCTGAGAAGGCTCCGTATCACTACAGAGCCTTTTCTTTTTTTGATATTTTTCTTTTTCCCCCTCTTCATCTGCTATCTGTGTCTTGTGTCTTGTGTCTTGCTGTCTTGTGTCTTGTGTCTTGTGTCTTGCTGTCTGCTCCTTACCCCTAAAATGGCAAATCATCCACAGTAATCTCGTCCGCACTCTTCACCTTATCCTCAGTCCCCTCGATAATATCTTCCTTCTCCCTTATAGGCTGTTGGCTTCTGTCAAAACCGGCACCACCTGAAGCACCTCCTCGAGAATCAAGAATGATCAAATTTTCCGCAACAATTTCCGTCCTGTATCTCTTAACCCCATCATCACCTGTCCAATCGCGAGTCTGCATCCTTCCATCGACATAAACCTTACTGCCTTTCTTGGTATATTGAGTAACGATTTCAGCCAATTTGCCCCAAGCAACTATATTGTGGAATTCAGCTTTCTCCTGTTTCTGCCCATTGGCATCGGTCCAAGCATGATTAGTTGCAATACTGAACCCTGCAACAGATGTACCACTTGGAGTCTTCCTAAGTTCGGGATCGCGAGTCATATTGCCGATAATTTGAGCTCGATTTAATGAGTAAGCCATGTTTTTTTATTAGAAATTTAGGAATTTTAAATTACCATTTTATCAAAACAAAACCAAGCTTTAAAACTTGCGCTTAACGCCAATTCTGTTAATTTAAACCAGTCCCCTCTTCTTTTTTCTCCCTAATCCCTAATCTCTAATCCCAAATCTCAAATCTCTTCCTCTTCCATCTAGGCCGCGAACAAGAACTCTGCTTTGCTGAACTGCAAGAATTTTTCCCAAACGCCAAATACATAAAGATAGAAGAAAACGGATTCGGACTCGTTGAAGGAACAATAGATCCGAATCTGATAATGCGCCTCGGCGGCACAATCAAGATAAGCGAAATAATAAAAGAACTCCCCTCTCGACTACCGATTAATTTCTCAGAATTAATAGAAAGAGAATTGCCAAAACTCAAAACAAGTCCAAAAGGCAAATTCGAATACGGCATAAGCACATATCCGGAAAACCAGAACCTTATAAGAAAACTTCTTAAAGGGGCAAAAAACGTACTGAAAGAAGCCGGCATAAGCTCACGCTATCTGAACCAAGACAACAAGAATTTATCCAGCATAATGTCAGCAAACTGCGAAGAGTTGAATCTGGTATTCGGAGAAAAAACTTATCTGACTCACACCGTAGCCACTCAAGACATAGCCGAATACAGCTTCCGCGATTATGACAGGCCGGCGAGAGACGACCGCTCCGGCATGCTTCCACCGAAATTGGCACAAATAATGATCAACTTGGCTCATCCTGAAGCTGGCACCATAATTTACGACCCATTCTGCGGATCCGGCACTGTTCTACAAGAGTCTATACTCATGGGATTCGATACAATGGGAACAGATATAAGCCAAAAAGCCGTAAACGACTCACGCACAAACCTCGACTGGCTCGCAAAAAACTTCGAACTGACAGGAAAATGCTTGAAGCTTGAAGTAAAAGACGCAACAAAACTAACACCTTCCGACTTTCCAACAGATAAGAAATTGGCAATAGTTGCAGAAAGCTACTTGGGAGAACCTCAGAAAGAGATCCCAACCTCTGAAAAAGCGAAAGAAATACTGGCAAGATTGGAGATGTTATATATCGATTTTTTACGCACACCAATCCCGTCAGGAACGAATCTTGTACTGGCGCTTCCATTCTTCAACCTCAAGCCTGAACCGATATACCTTGAAGATTTAATTTACAAGGTGAAAGAACTTGGCTATATTATTCCCGCTTCTAAGGAGCAAATCCTCTCTTACGCTCGCAAAAACCAGATCGTAGGAAGGATGATTGTAAGGCTCGTACATCAGTAAAAAACATTCCGGAGTAGCTCAATGGTGGAGCAGGCGGCTGTTAACCGCAAGGTTGTCGGTTCGAACCCGACCTCCGGAGCCAATAAAACACGAATGGATCATAAAAAAGCTCTGGAAATCTTATTGGAATTACGAAAAAAGCACGTATTAACTGACGAAGAAAACGAAGCAGTTTCAACCGCAATAGGTGTTTTTAGCATTACATATCTTGCAAAAAATCGGCTGAAGAAAAAATTTGACCAACCCACCTAGACAAATATATAATTAAAACACTTTTGGGATTATCCCACGACCCCTCGCACAACGAGGGGAACTTTTTTATAAGTATAATTTCCCAAAACTTTCCTTTACTCTCATAAAATCGACATCATCCAACTCACCAAGTTTTGACCAAAAACGCCTATAATCAAGAGATCTGGCCTGATGTAAACAAGCCGTACCAGAAACACCACCTTGCCTAAAAGCAACATACCAACATTAAAAAAAGATGGAATTCTAACTAAAGTTCAAAATGTTCCTCTTCATTCTCCCTATATTTTTTTCTTAAATATTGGCTTTTTACCTCGTAAATCGCCAAGGTTGAAACAAGCACCAAAAGGGCGAAAGATAAAAGCAAAATATCGGAAGCGCTATCGTGGCTTATAATAATATGCCTAACCATATGAGTTATACCGATATAAAGAAAAAACCGTAAAGGAAAATGATAATGTTCCGCAAAATAAATTTTTATAGAAGCTATAACCTCTACAAACAATAGGATCAAAAATACACGCTCCAAAACATCAAGAAACTCCAATCCGTTAATCACCCCTATCAAGATATCGTAAAACCCCTTAAGAATCATTATTGAAAAAAGGACAGCAATGCCAATCAAAACAATAGTCGTTGGCAAATGCAAAATCCGTGCAACAACCCGACTCCAATTATCAAAAATCTTCCTCATAAAACAATTAAATTACATCTAAACAAACATACTTTAGCATAAGCTATATACTAGAAAAACTATTCTTCGTTGCCTTCTAAATCGTTTGAACCACTTGCAACCGCAAGTAACCTCGAAAAAGAATCAAGATTATCCCTTAAACCATCAACAATTCTTCTTGTTTTTGCCAAACTTCGAGGAGTCATATCTGACAATAATTCAACAATCGCAGGATCCTCATCTTCAGCCTCTTCAAGCAAATCTTGCGCAGTCCTCCCAGAAACGGCAATACTGCGCAAAAAAACTTCAAGCGAATGCCTAGTTTGCAACGTTAAAGCCTCATCAGCCCTCTTCGATTTGATTAACGCTTTTTGAAACAATTCTTCTATTTCTTTCTTAGAAATACTACCATCACCTTTTTTGCGAATAACATCTTCCAATAAAGAAACTAAAATATCACCGGGAAATCCATCTCCATACTCTTGGAATCTATTCATCAGATAAACCATCGCTGAAGCAATGATAATACGCCTAACACCCAATTCAACAATCTTCGGAGGCATTTTTCGCATCCTAAGACCATAATGAATATCGTTATATCCGACACCAATTTCTCGTGCAAAATCAACAACAGAAACTCCACCACGCTCGGAAGAAGCTAAATCATACAAATGAGCCAACATCAAAAGCCTATCAACCTTACCAAGAGTAGTACTATCTTTATGGGTAGAAGCAGCCGCTTTATATAGATCTGCTTCGCAATTATAAGAATGCACAACAATCAACGCTTCCTCAATTCCAGCCGTTTTCATGGCCCTAAAACGCATTTCCCCATCAACAATCATAAAACATAATGCACCCGACTCATTCACATAAGGAGCAACAACTATAGGCATCAGTTGACCTTCTGACTTCAATTTCTCACCCAATTCTTCAACATCTTTCTCGGGGAAATATTGTCTTGGCTGACTTGGATAAGGAACCAATTTACTACGAGAAACTCTAAATTCCCGTCCGCTTAAAGATTCACAGTCAACCAAATGACCGGACACGCCAAAAACAGCCTGACCACGAGAAGTAATCAAAGACTTACCATCTAAATCTTCGTCACTCAACAGATCTGTTCGACTTCCTGTTTCACATGGAACAGCCGTCATAATAATAATTAAATTAAGACAAAAGAGTACGTCAAATAACGGCATTTGTCAATCCCCTGTGCCACTATGTCACTTCCCCCAACTTCTTCTACTACTCCTTACTGTTTACCCCCTAATCCTGCCTTCTCCCTATCTTCCTCTCATTCTCACTCAACAACTTCTTCCTAAGCCTAACGTGTATAGGAGTAATTTCCGCATATTCATCAGCAGAGATGTATTCAATAGCTTTTTCAAGCGTCATAGGAACAATCGGAACCAAATAAAGAGCCTCGTCACTTCCTGATGCTCTCATATTTGTAAGTTTTTTATTCTTGATCGGATTAACGGTAATATCGCTTCCCTGATTGTGCTCCCCTATTACCATCCCCGCGTAAACTTGTGTTTGAGGAGTGATGAATAACGGACCTCTCTCCTGCAATTTCCAAAGAGAATAAGCCATTGCGCCACCGGTTTCGCCGGAAATAATAGAACCGACAGAACGCTTGGTAATTTTTCCTTTATAAGGTTCAAAATGATCAAAAGAATGATAAAGCGTTCCTTCACCGCGAGTCATAACAAGGAACTGAGATCTAAATCCGAGAAGTCCTCTCGTAGGTATCATAAATTCAAGCTGAGTATTCCCATTTTCAGACTTCATATCTGTCATAACACCTTTGCGCTTAGCCAGTTTTTCAATAGTCATTCCGGCCATCTCATCAGGCACATTCACAATCGCAAGCTCGATAGGTTCGTTTTGCACTCCATCGATATCCCTCATGATAACTTCAGGTTGAGATATTTGAAGTTCAAAACCTTCTCTGCGCATTGTTTCAATCAAAACCGCAATATGCATCTCTCCCCTTCCATAAACACGAATAGCATCGCTATCGCTCTGAAATTCAATTCTAAGACCAACGTTCGTCTGCAACTCTTTTTCAAGGCGTTCCTTGATATGCCTGCTCGTAACCATTGTTCCTTCTCTTCCTGCAAAAGGAGAATCGTTAACACGAAACTCAACCGCAAGCGTAGGCGGATCAACCTTAATTGCAGATAGCGGCTTCATATCTGGATCTGTGGTAATAGTTTCACCGACATAAATATCCGGCAAACCTGCAATCGCAACGATATCGCCACCGGAAGCCTCGGGAGTTTCTATCCTATTCATCCCTTCGAAAGTAAACAATTTGGTAACACGACCGGTTCTTTTTTCACCATTCGGCTTAATAATGGTAACATCTTGATTCGGCTTAATAACACCTTCGAAAACACGCCCGACAGCAATACGTCCCAAGAAATTATCATAACCTAGAGTAGCAGGCTGCATCTTGAAAGGCGCATCAAGTCTGGAATTCGCAGGTTTGACGTGTTCCAAAATGAAATCCAAGAAAGGATTTATATTAACTTGTTCATCTGTAAGTTTTCGAATCGCAACACCGGCACGAGCATTCGCATACATATACGGGAAATCCAGCTGCTCATTGGAAGCACCAAGCTTTGCAAACAAATCAAACGCCAAATCAACAACCTTATCGGGTCTTGCCGTTGGCTTATCGATTTTGTTTATAAGAACCAAAACCTTATGTCCCAATTCAAGAGATTTCTTAAGTACAAACTTGGTTTGCGGCATCGGTCCTTCATAAGCATCAATCACCAAAATAACAGCATCAACAGTCCTAAGAACACGCTCAACCTCAGATCCGAAATCGGCATGTCCGGGAGTATCGACTATATTAATTTTGGAATCTTTATAAACTATCGAAGCATTCTTGGCATAGATCGTAATACCTCGCTCCTTCTCCTGATCATTTGAATCCATAGCTCGTTCTTCCAACCCTTTGCGTGCATCAAATTTCTCACTCGCCTTAAGCATGGCATCGACGAGAGTCGTTTTCCCATGATCAACGTGAGCGACAATGGCAATATTGTAGATATTCATAAAACATTAATTAAGAAAGCGGCGGAGACTATAGGGTATAATGAACAGATTGGCAAATCTATTGTGGACTATAAGCGCCGATTCCACCTTTCATATTCACAAAATGATACTGCGGAAACTGAGGAGACAGCTTTTTCTGCAAAAATCCTGAAGAACCTCCGGAATGACAATAAAGCACAAAATAAGTACCATCAGGATATCTACCATCAAACAGCTCGTTTGAAACAGGAACAGATCCGGAAACAGGATGATTGATCATATCTACAAGAACAACATGATCATCTTTGTTTTTATAATACTCATCCCATGTCCACTCTATCGAACCTTTCCCTCCGAGAGAACATGCATCTTTATTAAAAAGACCAAAAATATCCATACAGATAAGATTTAAAATTTTTATAACCGGATATTAACACGTTTTTCATGGTGAAATAAAAAAAATTACTTTACAATCGAAGCGAAAAACAACTAAGCAACACATGTTCAATCCGAAATCCAAGATGAAAATCCCGATGCTGATGGCAACACAGCACCCTGATAACGCAAACGCTCCTTTTTGGGGCAAAGACGCATTCATAACAACAAAAGAAGAAGCCGAAGAAATCTATCAATCTTTCAACATAGGATGCGACGAATACATGTGGGACTGGGAAGGAAAATTCGCAGATGAAGCTATGATAGAACGCCTAGTAACAAATTACTTCAAATACTTCAAAGAACATCAATTAGGGAAAGACAAGGCAATTCTAATGCGCGTCCCAAACATCTGGGAAGAAAAAACATTCAAACTCGCTCGCGCCTACATGAGCATATTATCAAGCGCGGAATTCACGAAATCGCTCAAACTCAATACCCCTCCGGTTTTCGAGCTTATTTTGCCTATGACGAAGAAAGCAGAACAACTTATTCACTTGCAAGAAACATTCAAAAAGACTGCAAAACTCCACGAAGGCATTTTCGGCGAAACAGAATTTGGACAAGGTTACATCCACGTCATTCCATTATTCGAGAGCGTCGATGATCTGGCAAACTGCGCAAAAATACTGGAAGAATTTTTACACCTTCACCAAAAACATTTCGGCGCACGCCCACCATACTTAAGAGTGTTCGTAGCAAGATCGGATCCCGCCTTGAACGCAGGATTCGTCTCGGCAGTCCTTGCAACACGACTCGCTCTGCGCGAAATACATCGGGTAAGTAAGAAAACCGGTATCCCGATGTATCCGATCATAGGCACAGGCTCTCTGCCGTTTCGAGGAGGAATCAATCCGGAAAACATAGAACAAAGCCTCCCTCAATACGAAGGGGCAAAAACTATAACAATTCAGTCCGCATTCAGATACGACTACCCATTACCAACTGTAAAAAAGGCTTTGGATTTTATCAAAAAAACTCTTCAAAAAAACTCCAAAGTCGTATTCGATCAAAAAACATTTTCGGATCTAAAAACCCTGACAGAAATTTTCAAAAAACCTTATGTCGAAACGATAGAAAAATTCGCCCCTATGATAAACGAACTGTCGAAATTTGTTCCGCAAAGACGCGAACGCGTACAACATATCGGACTGTTCGGATACAACCGCGGAATCGGAGAAATCAAACTACCGCGCGCAATAAGCTTCACGTGCGCCTGCTACTCGATCGGAATACCTCCGGAATTCATAGGATCAGGCCGAGGACTGGTTCAAGCAAAAAAACAAGGACTGCTGCCATTAATAGAACTGCACTTCCCCACTTTGCGTCACGAGCTCAAACACGCCGGCAAATATCTCAATCGTGAGAACTTGGCAATACTTGCAAAAGAAAATTCATGGGCGCGCGAAATCGAGAAAGATATATCGGTTTGCGAAAAAATTCTCGGAATTGAACTTGGCCCGCAAAAAGAACATCACTTCTTACACAGAAATTTAACATCAAATATCTTGCTCAAACACAAGATCAGCAAGGATTTTTCGCAAGATCTTGTAGAAGCTGCCATATTTAGAAAAAGTCTGGGATGAAAAAACATTTTTACATATTGGGATCGATATCCGCACTTTTGCTTATGCTGGTCATAATACCGGATCAATTGAGTTATATGCTTATGAAAACAATGGCGGAATTCAGCATGTCCTCGGTAATAAACACATTCGTATTGCCTAAACTTCCTTGGATAATCTTATGGCTTGGTATAACAATAGGCTCTTTTCTTAAATTCAAGCCTACTATCTACATATCTGCCATAATTTCACCATTCATATTGATAAAAGGAATATTGGCACTAAAAATAAATATAGCGGCAACCGAATTGATGGCGATAGAAACTCTGATAACGCCTATTATATACAGCATTGCTGAAATAGCATTTTGCTTCTGGGCAATTTTCATTTTACTCTCTCGCACCGAACACTCTCGATAGCGGATGCTATTTTTTGCTTACCGTCAGTCAAAACATCGGAGCAATTGCCGGATGACTTAACCTTATCAAGATTTCTCATCAATAAATCGGGACCGAGACCCTGATCTTTCAAAACAAGCTGCCCTCGATCATCACATGTGAAAAATCCTGCAACTTCACCAATATCTCTGGCAACTTCCAACCTGATTGCTTCACAATCGCGACCCCTAACAACATCGTTGGCACAATGCACAATGCCTCGAGAGGAAGGATCAGAGGCGGCAAATATAGGATTCCCCAAGGAATCATAAGCAACAGGCTTTATATCTCCACATTTGGAAGCCACCTCTTTTTGCAATAAAAATCTCTCAATATCATCTTCGAAATAAACCCCTGCATAAGCAGCAGCTGTCAAAACGACCGCAGTCCCCCATCCTATCTTCTCTCTAACAGGTATCGGCACCATTTAATATTGAATAATGATTAAAACGGTAAGTCTAAATAGCACAAGATGACTAAAACGGCAAGTTGTGCTATAGCTTAAGAGGTATGGAAAATATCAAATTAAATTTCAACGGCAAGACTCTCCACATTGAACTTAGCGACGAAGCTGACACAAGCGTTATGCGCGAAATTTTCAAATACAAAGAATATAGGTGTAGCGATCAAGTCATAAAAGAAGCTAAAAATCCGATTATAGATATCGGCGCCCACAAAGGATTCTTCACGCTTTACGCCAAAACTATCAACCCGAAAGCAAAAATAATAGCACTCGAACCGGAACCGAAAAACCTGAAAATGTTTGAACACCACATGAAAGAAAACAAGATAAAAGGTGTAAAAATAATACATGGGGCATTAGCCGGAAAAACAGAAGAAAGACTTCTCGAAATAAGCGAAAATTCTCACAATCACCGCCTCGGCAAAACCGGCATGAAAATTCAAGCCTATTCACTAAACGATCTCATGTCCCAAAACAAAATAGATAAAATTTCACTCTTGAAGATGGATATAGAGGGCGGCGAGCATGAGGTCTTTGATAACCTCACCGTAGATGATTTCACGCGTATAAACACAGTTATAATGGAATATCACAACGTTGGCGGAAAAACTCACCGCAATCTGGAAGAAATCTTGCGATCAAACAAGTTCAAAGTCCAAATCTTCCCATCTCAATTCGATAAAAAAATGGGATTCTTATTCGCCCATAAGTAACCGGCTATCATAAGCCCAATGAAGCAAAGCCTGCCTCTGTCTTTTTCTGCATTCCAAATGTCCGGGCATACAATTGCGTCTAATCTGTGCAATATGTCTTTTCATAGCCTTCCACCTCTTAATTTGTCTTTCGTCATCACCACATCTCCTACCCATATAATATCTGCAATACCATTGGAACCACCCTCTCGGATCCTCAGGATAAATCCAACCTTTTTTTATCCAATAAGATAAAGACTTCGAAGCGTTTATACCAAAAAAATTCAACTTGGGATCATGTTTCTCATGGCACAACTTTGCCTCGGCAAACCAATCTGCCGGAAATTCATCCTTGCAATCAGTCATATATTTACCTCCAAAAACCCCCATCTTAAGCATCTGCTTGGGCGTTAACTGAGGCTTGAATTCAGGATGAAAATTCTTACCCTCAGGCTCAGTCAAATAATAGGAGTAATCATCCTGCATCAAGTCATGCACCTTGATTTTTTTCGGTTTTATTTTTACAACCATCTGCTTTCTGTGTTCTGTTTTCTGCTCTCTACTAATGGTGCGCCGTCGTTCCGATCGTCAAGAAAACCGTAGTCAAGAACGAGAACACCAATGCCTGTATAAATCCTACAAACAGCTCAAGTCCATAGAACGGAAGCGGAATGATATATGGTACAAGGAAAGAAATTACTAGAAGCAAAACTTCTCCTGCAAATACATTTCCGTACAACCTGAACGAGAAAGAAATCATTTTGGAAAACTCAGACATAAGCTCAAGCAACCCAACGAAACAACCGATCGGATCTTTGAGAGGATTAACAAAAAACTTATGAGCGTATTTCTTAAAACCCAATATGCTTATCCCAAAAACCTGAACCGCCGTAACAGATATAACTGCAAGCGCAAGCGTCATATTCACATCAGCATAGGTCGATCTAAAAATAGGTATAAACATCTCATGCCCTTCATGCTCTTCCCAAAACCCAATACTTCCGAAGCCGGGAAGAAGTCCCATCCAGTTTGAAATAATCACAAAAAAGAAAATCGTAGCAACCAAAGGAAAAAATTTCTTTGCCCTTGCTTCATCACCTATAACACCTTTGAAGAAATCAAAAAGACTCCCAACGACAGCCTCAACCAAGTTTTGCAATCCACCGGGAACAAGCGCATATTTTCGTTTTTTCAGCACAAGCCCTATAAACAAGAAAACTGTTAAAGTCATAACGGCCGTAATCAAGGTATTTCTTACCTCAAAACTGCCGATATGAAATATAGTTTCTGACGCAAGCGTTGGTGGTACGAATTCTGCCATATTATTTAATCTTTTTAGATTTAGTTTGAAGTGTTCCGTCTGAAATTATATCTTTTGTCTTAACGTAAACCGTTAGAAGTGAAGCTGTCATCGCTAGAATAAATCCTATGATTACGAACAGTGGAAACGAATTGAAATGTTTGTCAGCCATCACGCCTCCTACCCCGAGAAGCACAATCGGAAGCGCAATCATATAACCTAGATTTAAAGCAAGCGAATACGCACTCCATACCTTATCTTTTTTCTCATTCTGCATTAAGAATCTTGATTAAAAGTTGCCCTACCGCCTCTCCTCTTCTTAGCAATCCTAAGCCTTGAGAGAGCCCTTTCCATTTGTGCAACAGCATCAGCATAACCTTCCTCGCTCTGCTTAACACCTTCCATAAGTTTTTTAGCCCTTTCTTTCGCTTCTTCGGCACGCTTTTCATTTATAAAATTAGCTGATTCAGCCGCATCGACAAGAAGCGTTACAGTTTTACCATCAACTTCAATCACACCTCTTGTAACAGAGAAGTAATCATACTCTCCACCCTTCTTAATCTTAAGCTCACCGGGATTAATAGCGGAAATTATAGGAAGATGTTGAGGCAAAACCGTAATCTCACCTTCGGCAGTCGGCACAGTCACAGACTCCACCATATCTTGGTAAAGCACCTTCTCCGGCGTAACGATTTTTAGTTGAAACTGTTTCATGTAACTTTGAGCTTATAACTTATAGATTCCAAACCCCCTCTTAACTATGTCACTACGTCACTTCTTCAACTTCCCCTACTTCTTCCCTACTTCACATCATCAATAGAGCCTTTCATATAGAACAATCCCTCATCGACATCGTCCATCTTACCTTCAAGAATTTCTTTGAAACCCTTAATAGTTTCCTTCAACGTTACGTATTTACCGCTACGGCCGGTAAAAGTCTCAGCAACGAAGAAAGGTTGAGATAGGAACTTCTGAATCTTTCTAGCTCTTTTAACAGTCAATTTATCATCTTCAGTAAGTTCTTCCATACCTAAGATGGCAATAATATCTTGAAGATCTTTATATCTCTGCAAAATCTTCTGAACACCTCGGGCAACATCATAATGCTCCCTTCCAACTATATTCGGATCCAAGATAGTCGAAGTTGAATCTAGAGGATCAACAGCAGGATAAATACCAAGCTCGGAAAGTCCTCTGGAAAGTACTACCGTGGAATCCAAATGACCGAAAGTCGTAGCTGGAGCAGGATCTGTAAGGTCATCGGCAGGAACATAAACGGCCTGAATAGATGTAATCGAGCCTTTCTTTGTAGAGGTAATTCTTTCTTGCAACGCACCCATTTCGGTAGCCAAGTTGGGTTGATAACCTACAGCTGACGGGATACGACCCAAGAGAGCTGATACCTCAGCGCCGGCCTGTGTGAAACGGAATATGTTGTCTATGAAGAGAAGAACGTCTTGCCCTTCCTCATCACGGAAATATTCAGCCATTGTAACACCTGTAAGACCAACTCTCTGACGAACTCCAGGAGGTTCGTTCATCTGACCGAATATTAGAGTTGTCTTATCAAGAACTCCGGAACCTTTCATTTCATAATAAAGATCATTACCTTCGCGGCTTCTCTCGCCCACTCCGGCGAAAACCGAGAAACCACCATGCTCTTGAGCGATATTTCTAATGAGCTCCTGAATAATTACAGTCTTGCCAACACCGGCTCCTCCGAAAAGACCTACCTTACCTCCTTTTACAATCGGACAGATCAAGTCGATAACTTTAATACCGGTTTCAAGAACTTCTGTTTCGGTAGATTGATCTTCGAATTTTGGAGCTGGTCTGTGAATAGGATATTTCTTCTTGGACTTAACCTGACCCATATCATCCAAAGGATTTCCGAAAACATCGCACATCCTACCAAGCGTCTCACGACCAACAGGAACAGATATGGGAGCTCCTGTATTCTCAACCTCTTGATTTCTCTTCAGACCATCTGTTGCACCCATGGCAACAGTCCTTACACTATTTCCACCAAGATGTTGTTGCACCTCAAGAGTTAGAAGTTCTTCTCCCACTTTAGTCTCCAAAGCATCATATATGTTTGGCATCTCTTCGCCTTCGAAGGAGCAATCCACAACGGCGCCAATGATTTGAGTGATTTTTCCAGCCATATAAATATGTTAATTATTTATTAAATTACATTGTTAAAGCACTCGCAGCTATTTCTGAAATTTCAGCGGTAATTGCAGCCTGTCTGGCTTGGTTGTAACTAAGAACGAAATCATCAAGTAGATCGCTTGCCGCCTTCGTAGCATTTTGCATGGCAACCATTCTAGCGCTATGTTCGCTTGCACAAGCCTCAAGAACAGCCTGATACAATTGCAACTCGGTCAATTGCGGAACTATATTCTGAATAATATATTGAGGGGAAGGTTCGAGCTTATAATCGACATCTTTTTCGGGAATACTGGCAACGGTCGTAAATTTAGACCCTAATTCGCTAAGCATTTTCTTGAAAGTCTCTACAGAAAACGGAAGTAAAACTCTAGAAACAGGTTTTTGCAAAAGCGTAGAGACGAAATCCGGATAAATTACGGTAACCAAATCATACTGATCCTGCTCAAATCCCTTCAAGGCGATCTTGCTTATAGGAAAAATATCGGAAAACTTAGGATTAGCTGAATAAGCAGGAAAAACATACTCCAAGTCCTTACCTATTCTGCGCAAGAATTCAGCGCCTTTCTTACCACTTGCGACAAAATGAATCTTGGCACTCGGATGCGCAGACTCCAGCTCGGTCAAAACAGTAACCAATTTCTTGCATAGATTAGTGTTAAGACCGCCACAAAGACCTTTATCTGTAGTAAAGAAAACAATAAGTATATTTTTAACTTCGCGGGATTGGAAAAATTTGTGCAAATTTTTCGCCTTCTGAGAAAGCTTAGACAATATGTTTGCAGCCAAATATCCGTAAGCACGAAGATTGACCGCATTGTTCACAGCCTTCTTCATTTTGGAAGTCGACACAAGTTCCATCGCTTTCGTAATCTGTCGCGTGGACTTGATCGATTTAATCTTCCTCTTAATTTCTTTACCTGAATTCGGCATAAAATTTATTCAAACTTATGTTCAGAATTAAAACCGTGCAAAGCTTTTTTCAATTTCTCCTCCAACTCAGCGGGCAAATCCTTAGTTGTCTTAATTTCCTTCAATATATCGCTGTGTCTGGCATCGAAATAAGAATGTAATTTTTCCTCATAATCTTTAACCTTAGTAACAGGTATGTGTGACAAATAATCGTTGATACCCGCATACAAAATCACAACCTGCTTCTCAACAGGCAAAGCACTGTACTGAGTCTGCTTCAAAATTTCAGTCAAACGATCACCTTTGTTAAGCTGTTTCTTGGTAGCCTCATCCAAATCGGAACCGAATTGAGCGAAAACAGCCAACTCCCTATATTGAGCAAGTTCAAGTTTCAATTTACCTGCAACTTTTTTCATGGCTTTGATTTGAGCGGCAGAACCTACGCGAGAAACAGATATACCTACGTTAAGAGCCGGACGAATACCCTTATAGAAAAGATCTGACTCCAAGAATATCTGTCCGTCTGTAATAGAAATTATGTTTGTAGGAATGTAAGCGGAAACGTCTCCGGCCTGAGTCTCAACGATTGGAAGAGCCGTAAGAGATCCTCCTCCATATTTCTGATCAAGTCTGCAAGCTCTTTCAAGCAATCTTGAATGGAGATAGAAAACGTCTCCCGGATAAGCCTCTCTACCCGAAGGTCTTCTAAGTAGAAGTGAAACTTCGCGGTAAGCCCAAGCGTGTTTAGACAAATCATCGTAAATAACCAAAACGTCTTTGCCTTGATCCAAGAAGTACTCACCCATAGCGCATCCTGCAAAAGGAGCGATATAACTGAGCGATGCAGGATCTGAAGCCGAAGTCTTAACTATAATCGTATATTCCATAGCGCCTCTCTTCTCGAGCTCGGCAACTATCTTGGCAACCTTGGACTCTTTCTGACCGATAGCGACATAAATACAAATCATATTCTCTTCTTTTTGATTCACAATCGCATCAATCGCAATAGCAGTTTTACCTGTCTGACGATCTCCGATAATCAACTCTCTCTGCCCTCTTCCAACTGGGATCATGGCATCAATCGCCTTTAAACCTGTCTGAACCGGAGTATTTACACCTTTTCTCTTAATAACACGAGGAGCGATCTTTTCAACAGGATAATAAACATCGGTGCTGATCTCGCCTTTTCCATCTTCAGGGACACCGAGAGGATTAACAACACGTCCAATAACAGCTTCGCCTGCAGGAACAGATAAGATCTTACCAGTTGCACGAACCTCATCCCCTTCCTTAATACCCTTATCACTTCCAAGGATGATCGCACCCACGTTGTCTTCTTCAAGGTTAAGAGCCACACCCATTTGACCATTTTGGAACTCAATCATTTCTTGAGAAGCCACATCGCTCAAGCCTGCAATTCTCGCAATACCATCGCCAACCTCGATCACATGACCGACTTTTTCAACATAAGCTCCGGACTTATAACCCTCAATCTGCTTTTTAAGCGCTGACAAGATTTGATCTTTTGTATCCATATAATGATTTTAAGTATTTATGAAATAAGTTTTGATTCCAACCTAGCAAGATTTCGAGCCAAACTTCCATCAACAACATACTCTCCAAACTCAAGCTTCATGCCACCTATCAACTTCTCATCAACCCTAATATCCAAGATAGCCTTGCCTTCGAACACCTCGCCTAAAGAAGATTCCAATTCGGAAACTTCTTCTTGAGCGGGCTTCGAAGGTAAAATTACCTTGATTTCGATTTCACCTCTGCGATTCTGCCATTCCTCCTTGAAAGCACCATAAAATCTCTTAATAATTTTGCCCTGCTTCTTCTTCCTTAACAAGAAAAGTAGATTTTTGACCTTTGCAGGCAAAGAACTGGCATCTTTGTCATTTTCCAAAGCCTCAACCATTGCAACAGCATATTTTTTTACAGTGAGCTTCATGTAGTTTGTAACTGGTAACTGGTAACTGATGTATTCATTTACTATGTCACTTCCCCCTACTTCCCCTACTTCTTCAAACTCCTAACTTCTTGCGCAATCGCATCCTTCAATCTCTTCTGATCGGAATCGCTGAACTCGCGCTGCAAAATCTTCTGACTGCTCATAATAACAAGCGCCGAAACTTCTTTCTTGATATCTTTCATCATAGCGTTTTTCTCAGCAACAATTTGAGTCCTGCAACGATCCATCATGTTAGATATCTCACCTTTCGCCTTCTCGAGAATCTTCTGATGCTCCGATTCCGCATCCTTCTTAGCTTTTTCTATTATAGAAACAGCCTCCTTCGAAGCTTTTGCAAGAGTACCCTTCCTTTCCTCCTCCAGCTTTTCAATTCTCTCTTCCATCTTCTTGGAATCTTCTACAGTCTTGGCTATCATATTCTTCCTAGTATCAAGCATTTTAAGAACAGGCTTGTAAACAAGCTTTTTTAATACAAAAAGAAGTATCAAAAAATTAACTACTTGGGCAAGCAACAACTTTAGGTCGATGCCTAGCTTCTCAATGAGTTCCATCGTAAAAAACGATTAAAAATTTAGACGAACTTGATGATAAGAGCGATAACAAGAGCATAGATAGCAATAGCCTCGCAGAATGCGATAGCCAAGATCATAGCTGTTTGAATTGATGAAGAAGCTTCTGGATTCCTTCCAATTGCTTCCATGGCCTTTGAAGCCAACATACCGATTGCAATCGCAGGCATTGCAGAGCCGATTGCGATTGTAAGAGCGACGGCAAAATTCTTGTCCATCTTTTTTGAGGTTAAAAATAATTCCCAAATAGACTACCGACAATAGCCAGAAAATCAAGGGTAAATCGAAAAAAATCAAATGAGATGTTGAAAGTAAAGAAAAATCATTGTCTATTAACAAATCAACATTATTCGAATACTACAACGCAAAAAAATATACGTAAAAGAATGTGATGTTAAGATATAAAAAGCATTATTGAATTTTATTATTTTAACCCGAACCGACATGAAAAAAACCAAGATCGCAGCAATGGCGATAACCATAGGACTCGCCATATCAATACCACTCGCACTTGCGGCAGATGCATGGCCGGCATCATCAACAGGGATAGAAATAAACGGAGGATCTGTAGCGGAACCAAGCGGTTCAACAATATATGGAGGACAATTATGGGTTGTAAGCGATAACGGATACGTATGGTCAATGAATCTTGATGGAACAAATAAATCAAGCACATACATCGGCGGCGACCTAGAAGGCATAACATCAAAAGGCTCATACCTATATGTAATGTACGAATATCCTCAAGCCGTAGCAGAATTCAACCCGACAACAAAAACTCTCACAGGAAACACTTGGAATCTTGCATCATATATAAGCTGCCCAACAACAAACTTATGCCTTGAAGCGATAGTTTATGATTCCACAAATGACAACTTCCTATTGGGACATCAGGAAACCGGATATACATATGTACTTAAACTAGGCGCGTCCGGATCTGTAACAAGCGTTGGCTCATTCGCACCATTAAACGGATACACGGATTTGGCGGGAATGTACATCCAAGACGGAACTTTGTATCAAATCTGGGATGGATCTGACAGAATAGCATTGGGAACTTACAACCCGACGACCTTGGCATACACAGAAATACATCACTATACGCTCGCCGGAGACAATCAAGAGGGCATCTCGTTGAACGGAACAACGATATACATCATGGAAGATGATGGACATATTTATTATTACACAGGATTCCCAACAGTATCCAGCAACACGACAACCGTAGTCGAGCCTGAACCAACCCCAGATTACAGCACAATATCCTCTTATGTATTGAACACTAGAAAAGGAACTCTAGTCGTTACTTACACAAGCGGAGACGCTCAAACAATAACATTTACAGCAGGAGCAAGAGCTTTGGTATCCAAATCAACAGACGGGACAGAACTATATCTTCTCATAACTAACGTAATGCAAACATACGAAAACGGCGTGCTTGCAGACACGGTGACATTCGGAAGATAAGCTAAAATTTTAAACATATCGAAAGAGGAAGTAATCAAAACACTTCCTCTTTTTTTAAAAAATATGTTTTAATACACATATTAACGAATATTCCTCTCATGAAAAAACTCAATCTAGGCCTTCTCAGCTCCTCCCTCTACGTCGCATTTCAGATTTTCGCGAATATACTTTCAACAAAAATCGCAATTCTTCCTCTGCTTAATCTTGCAGTAGACGGCGGAACGATCATTTACCCACTCACTTTTACACTAAGAGATTTCGTCCACAAAACTTGGGGCAAAAAAAACTCACGCCAAATAGTAATAATAGCAGGCGCACTTAATCTTATAATGGTTTTTCTTTTCATAGCGGTAGCGGCACTTCCCGCAGACCCGACATGGCCGTTTCAAACAGCTTTTGAATCAATTCTGCTTCCGGTCTGGCGCATAACAATTGCATCAATTATCGCCCAAATAATTTCGGAACTCATCGATACGGAAATCTTCAGTATCATTTATAAGAAAATTGGCGATATGACGGCTGTATTCTTCTCGAATTTCGTCGCTCTCATCGTGGACAGCATACTTTTCAGCATGATCGCATTTTACGGCTCAATGCCAACAGAAACGGTTATACAAATAATCATAAGTAACATCCTAATAAAATTGGTAATCAGTATCATTTCCGTACCGACAATAAAGTTGATTCCAAGAAAAGTGGATATTAACGAAATGTAACATCCGCGAAGCGACCTCTCTTCTCTTCAATCTTTAATCTATTATCTATTATCTCCAATCCTTCATATTCAATCTGGCTCTATACAATCGGAAGCGTAATTATCGTAAGTTCAATATCCTTAGTCGGATCGATTACACTTATACTTAAGAAAGAAAAACTGAAGTCCGTACTCCTATTCTTGGTAGCGTTTTCAGCGGGAGCGCTCTTGGGAGATGCTTTCATACATTTAATACCGGAGGCAATCGGAGAAGAAGGCGTATCCATACAAACTTCAATGTTAATAACCACAGGGATACTGATATTTTTCGTGCTTGAAAAAATCATACACTGGCGTCATTGCCATCAAGTCGGATGTGAAGAACACATCCATCATTTGGGAATGATGAACTTCATTGGAGATGGCGTACATAACGCAATCGATGGAATGTTAATCGCCGGCAGCTTCATGCTCAGTCCGGAAATCGGGATAACTACAACGATAGCTGTAATTTTGCATGAAATACCTCAGGAAATCGGTGATTTCGGAGTATTGCTTTATTCAGGTATAAAAGCCAAAAAAGCACTACTAATGAATTTCGCCTCAGCGCTTTTCGCAATAATCGGAGCATTAATCGTTCTAATATTGGGAACAAAAATGGAAAACATCACACAAATCATAATACCGATAACCGCTGGAGGATTTATTTATATCGCCGGAGCAGATTTGATCCCTGAATTGCACAAAGAAGTTAAACTTTCGAAATCACTCATCCAATTCATATCAATTCTTATGGGAATCGGACTGATGACACTGTTATTAGTTCTTGAATAGCTTGTGTCACTTCTTTTCCATTAACCTAGCCTTGGTCAAAACCATCAAAGCTGTAGTTAAACTAAGCAAATTAGCTGCACCAAGCAGCTTAGTTTCTTCGGAGGAACTCAAATCCCACGCCAATACAAGAACACCCAACGCATAAACCATAACAAAGACTTGATTAACACCTTTTTTCTTCTTATTCATCACAAGAAACTGAATAAGCCATCCGACAATGATAAGACCTAACCCGATAAGTGAATAACTCATTTTGTATTTGTATTAAATTATTAACTACGTCACTTCCCCCTACTTCTCCTACTTCCCCCTCACTTCCCCGCATACTTCTTCGTATATTCGACATGCTCCTTATAGAACTCAACCGCTTGACCCAATTCGGCATGAGTCTTGGCATATTCGTTCATATCGATTTTTTGCTTCCAAGCTTCGCAAGCCTGAACAAGAGCCATTGCACCTTTTTCGGTTCCACTTGGATGAGAATGAACACCGCCGCCCATAGTTGTAATGAAATCAACAGTACCGATCACATCCGCAAAAGGCTTCAAAAGCACAGGGTTCAAACCGCCTGAAGCGATAGGACACATAGGCTTCATATCACCCCAGTCTTGCTCGAAAAAAGGACCACTGGCAACCTTGTCGAGAGCCAAATGCGCAGCCCTTACATCAGTATCACCATCACCGGCCATTTTGCCGATTCCGGCGGTACCCGTATGCATTCCACTCGCTCCGGCCAAACGACCGAACTTGGTCAAAACCTCTACGGTATAACCGATTGGATTTTCTTCTCTGGTCATAGCACCATGTCCCGCCCTGTGGAAATGCAAGAATACATCCGGCCACATTCTGCGAGCAGTCTGAACCGCAGTCCATCCTGCCGTAAGCCCGTCAACCAAGAATGCATAACTACCTTTTTCCATATATTTCATAACGATTTCGGCGCGTTTCTGCATAGTCATGAAATCAGCGGCGGAAATATTGAAAGACATAACCTTATTTTTGCCGGTTTCTTTTCGAACCTGCTCCATTTTTTTCGCAATCGCCTTAACAGCATCTTCAAAAGGACAGAAAACCTGATCCGCCTGTGGCTCATCAAACTTCACGAAATCGCCACCACCTTTCCAGAATCTATAACAAACATCCGCAAACTCATCAGTCTTAAGACCGATCTTAGGCTTGATAATAGTGCCTAGAACCGGACGAGCATCGCCATCGATTCCAAGATATTTCTTCATATCGCCGATAGTCGTATAAGGACCATCATAATTCTTAAGCATCTCCGGAGGGAACCAACAATCGAGAGCTTTGATAGCCTTCACATCGGCCATACCGAAAACATTTCCGACAATGTAAGTAAGAATGTTTTGGACATTGCCTCCCCTATCGAAAATATCAACGGGGTATGCAATCCAAACAAGATTTTTCGCTTCATCAATTTTGTAAACAAGAGCATCCATACTCTTGGAGAACTCTGTAGCCGTACCGATTGTAAGATTGGAACCGGTACTGGATTCAGCGGCAACTTCGCTCGCGGCATCCAACAAGTCTCGACCTTCTCCGGGAACGAGATGAAACACAACCAGCATGTAATTGCCGGCGGCAATAGGGTCAAATCCCAGTTTCAGATATTCTTTTTGCATGTTTGTTTTGGTTTAAAATTTATTTATAATTTTTAGGAACTTTTATTCTTTGTCCGACAGAGAGATCCGCACTCTTCATCTTGTTATAATCCATAATCACAGAGACATCCGTACCATAACGCTTCGCAATAGTTGTAAGATTATCACCTTTCTTAACCGTATAATCAACAATTTCAATTCTCTTGGAAGCAACATCTAGCGTCAACCTGTCTGAACGCTTGGATGACAAAGCGCTGTCCTTACCAAGAAGCTGAGAAGCTTTCACCCCGACAAACATGGCATCGGTTGTCCCAACGAAATCGGAACTTTTACCGGAACCTATAACGTTAATGAAATTCGCATCCATATTCCCGTTCAGAACATCATAATCTATAAGATTATAATTGTTTGGAAAACCTATGCGACTCCAATCGAAATTGGCCGGATCAGGCTTGGAAAATCTCTGAACCCTGCCTTTATAAGTGATACAACCCACTTGGCTATGACAAAGAACGTTTTTCTTAGGGATCTGATATTTCTCGCCAAGAGCTTCAACAAGAGATTTAAGCGCCGCATATTGCTCAGGCGTAAATTCCTCTCCGGGCTTAGCCGCAACCTCAATACCGAGCGCGGTAGAAGATACATCGCTATCGCCATTCCACTTGCCTTTGGCTCTCTTGTTTTTCATCTTCCCAACATGGTCGAAATTATCCTCTATATCTCTCGGCTTATGGATAATTCCATCTCTGCCTATAACAAAATGAGCTCTACCTTTCTTGACAGTTGGTTCGACACCTCTGTCTTCAGCGGTAGAGTTCGTAGAATGTATGACGATATATTGAGTTTTCTTTCTATCGGAATCTTTATCGATAACCTTGCCGCTTAAAGGCAAATAAACCTTTCCGGCTTCGAACTTACCATCGGCTGGAAAAGTAGCCCCGGACAAAAATGCTTCATAATCGCCATTATAATCCGGAATCTGCAAACCTTGTTTTTCCATTTCCGAATCATACGAAATAGACCAACCATCCTTGGAAGAGACATTGCCTTGGAAAACAGCATAACCGAGCGTACGAGCCGCCAACCGATCTACCATATCGGAAGACAAATCCGTATTTGGTGTAAGCATAACTTCCGAAGAAGATGGGACCTCCGGAACATTTCGTTTTTGAAGTTCCTCTTTGGCCTTTTTAGAAACATCGACATCAGCTTTGCGTAAATATTCATCATTTTTAACAATAGCTTCTTGCGAATAATCCAACCATGCTTTCATATAGACACTATTGGGAAGCCAAATCTCAACATCAGCCGCAATAACATCGGCATCGGAAATACCTCCGCGAGCGATAACTGCAGGATTTCTCTCATTATTGAAATCCACAATCATTCGAATAATATTTTGCCTCTCTGCATCTCTTTGTAAATAACTTGCAGGCTCATCATCGGCGGTAAAAGCATCAATACCAAATTCCGTAATCGCCAAACGTCTTAATTCATTTGAATAAGACCATAAACCTTTTTCAGGAGTGGCAAAAACTCGTGCATAAATAAGCTGGTCATCAGGAACATCTTGGAGAACTCTGACAGAAGCTCCTTCAAAATCACTTTGTTCCCTAAGCGCATCAACCAATCTTGCATATCTGAGCATAACCGCAACTTGATAAACGGTCATACCGGTATCTTGACCATTAATAATAAGATTATTCGACAATAGAGCTTGTCTGGCAGGATCTTGATAGACTTCAATATAAGCGGCAACACCGGGATACTCTAGATAATTCACGGTATAAGAATCATCCGCAACAGTCTTGGCATCACCGGAAGTGGCACCAAGCTGCGCACAAATCGCATCCGATAAAGCTTTTTCAAAAGCCATATATCCACCTTCAGCAGCAGGCTTAACGATATCCCAAACTCTTCTCAAATTTGTCGGTCCTTTATTATAAAGCGCATATGACAAAAGCCTCGTATCATCTTCTTTCAAATCACCATATCTCTTATCTTGCGCATAACGATTGAGACACCTGTCGTAATACAAAATACCGGCAACGCTGTTTTTTACCGGATCTTTGAGATCGGCACCTTCTATAGTGTAGTTATAATATTTCTTCATCTCGGCCTGCGCACCACCGTCAATCTGGAAAAATCCGAGTTCGACATCCGGAATAAGACGGCTTTCCTTCATCATTATTGGAAGATAATCTTGAGGATCAAAAGGCCTCTCCAGTAAATCTTCAACCAAACCAAGTCCATTTTTCTTATCATAATAATCTGGGGGAAGAGGCTGCGTTGCAGCCCTAGCCTTAACATCCGCCTGCAAGCTAGGATAAAGCACGGTTTGGATTTGAGTATGTGCACTGTTCAAAGATTCTATTGCCAATTTCAAATTGGGATAAACTTCCTGCAGTTTGACTCTCTCTACTTTCTTAACTTCAGCCCATCTTCTATTCAACTCATCCCTCAACTGCTCGGCGACAGCTCGCATCTCTTTATCGGTAGTGAGATTATAAACAGGGTTATCCGGACCACCTTTTTCGGCAAAACCTATACCTGTCGAAAAAGGATAAAGATAAAAAGGCTCGTTCTCATCACCCGTTTCGGGAACAAGATCTACCGTTTCGGAAATAATACGAGCGGCAACCTCGTTAAGCCTGACGCTAGAGGTTTCGGGCGCCTCAACAGGGGCAACCACAGGTACTGAGACAGCAGTAGTAGTCGTCTCATTGTGTACAAATTTCCACCAATCATTAAGAGACTTCCTCACTATCTCTATCTGTGAATTGTAAATTGATTCCGGCAGTTCAATTTGCTCATTATACCAACGCATCCCTCCCTCCTTGAAAATCAACTTACCATCCTCAATTTGGAAAGGCTCATCCTTGAATTCGGATTCCGGCGTCCTTGTACGATATCCGCCGGCATCAATCATTGATGCGATAACCGAAAGATATTCATAGTCATGCAAAGTCCTAACATCCACACCTTTTTCAATAAGAGCTTTAACTGAACTAATATTTTCAATACAAACTTCATCATCAATATATAACTTTTTCAAACCGGACAAATCTTTCAAAACACTTATATCTTTTACTAAAGTAGTTCCTATATTCAACTCCTCCAAATTAGGAAGCCCTCTTAACGCACTAATATCGGCAACTGTTGCGTTAGATAAATGAAGGATTTTTAAATTAACAAGATTACTTGCAAAATTTACATCAGATAAATAGGGATTATTGCTCAAAGAAATCATCTCGAGATTCTTAAGATTACCCAAGGAATTAAAGTCATTTAATTCCAACCCATAACCATTAATATATTTCAATTTGGGCAAGCCTTTCAAAACATCAAGATCTCTTAAAGAAGAATAGGATATCGAAATATCCTCCATACTAACGAACTTAGTCCAATCGACAGAATCAAACTGCTCTTGTGTAATACCTGGTGCATCGGTTGAAAAACCCGTAATTCTTCTGTGAAATCCGGCAGGAACAGTTTTCAACTGCTCAAATGATGAAACGTTTATAGTAAGATTTCCATAATCAATCTGCTCATCAGTCGCTTCCGGATTATAAACGGCTGCGCCATCAACATATTTATACGCAGGATGAATAGCATAAAAACTGTTATCTTTCTTAACACAACGACCATCAAAAACAGGATTGACTCTATATTCATCATTGCCAGTTTTAACAACAATTCCAAGAGATACCAATTTATCCCAATCACCTTCGGATTCTCCAAGTTCATACTGCCCATCCTCATACTCCAACCCTCTAAAATACTCCTCAGCTTTTTCAAGAGACATTTCCGCCCCTTCGGGAGGCATGACAGTATCTTGCAAATCTTGAGCAGGCTTCATCGCCACAACCCAATCTTCATTAAAATGCTGAACTATTTTCGGACGATCATAACTATCCGTCAATTTCTTAACGGTATCTTCAACAACAACTGAAGTATAAACAATTTCATTCGAATTAAGATCTTTTTTAAAAACCAAATCTCCGTTATCAGTATAAGAAAAAGGCGCATCTCGATGAGCTTCCGGCACGGAATCATAAGTGAATTTAGGCTCTGACCCACCACCAAAAATAAATTTATTAAATTCATCGGTAAGAAACTCTTCTGACTTCTCCTCATTCATTCTTTCAGGTATAGGCGTAACGGTATCTGTTACAGTTTGCTTGGGAGTTGCCAACTTAGGAGGTGTGACGGTTATCACAAACTTATCCGTAACTTGCTTAGGTACGGTTGTAACCGGCTTATCCACAACTTCTTGTTGAGGAACTGTAGTCACGGGCTGATTAGTTACAGCCAACGGAGGAGGTGTCACCGTTATCACAAACTTATCCGTAACTTGCCTAGGCACAGTTGTCACGGGCTGATCCGTAACATTAACCGAAGGCACTGTCGTCACGGGCTGATCCGTAACATTAACCGAAGGCACCGTCGTCACAGGCTGATCCGTAACATTAACCGAAGGTACTGTCGTTACAGGCTTAGACGGAACATCTGTAACAACAACACCGCCATCTCCAACCCGAACAGGTGGAGTTCCAGCACCGGTTTTAACAACATCTATAACAACCAGATTCCCCCTACATCCATTTTTCATTTGCCCATAAATCCTCCCGTCTTTAACAACCATTTTTTTGAAAACCAATGCATTAGTCATTTCCAAAGGGATTTCCATTAACGCACCACCAACAACAATTTTTATCGACAAACGGGACATATCATCAACAAGCTCGGGAAAAAGATTCGGCAAGTTAGACACACCACCACTTTTATCGGACTTATCCATTCTACCAGCCAACTCAACCCTTACAGCTTTGCCATAAATCGCTTTATCGAGATTCATCGCCCCTGTGAGAGCCTCGATCGGATCGTCCTCTTTTTCACTAACAATCTGAGCAGCCATAACCTTCTCAACAATCTCACCTTGATTAGGTCTTGAACTTGCAGCAAGTTTATCAATCAAATAATCAACCATTTCCGTTCTCCAAACTTGGCGAGCAAATCTATCCAGAGAAGGATTAATACCATTTTCATTCCAAAGCTTCTGCAGCTTCACTCGCAACTCTTTGTTCTGTTCCCCTTTGAGAATCCCGTCTTTGCCAAAAGCTTTCCACGCATTAGACAAATCGGCAATCTGTTCAGGAGTCATATTGTCAAAATCCTGATCAACAATTTTTTTTGCTTTCGCAATCCCTTCGGCGACAACACTTATAGATTTTTCAGCTTCGTTTTTCTTGATACTTCCACGTTCAACACGACCTTCCAAACGATCAAGCATCTCGACAACCGATGAACTTTTAAGACTGTCTTTTGATTGCTCAAACATAAATTTTGTTTTTATTTATCTATAAATTGTACCATAAAATCACTCGATTATCAATCCGGATTTCTGAAAAAAATCTCCCATTCTCGGTATTCTGTATTCGGTATTCAATATTCATGTCCATGCTTCTCTACTCTCCCCTCCAGCCCCTTAACCGCGCAATCATCGTAGATGTAATCCCTCCGGAAGTCAGGAAGGAAGACGCCATGCTGCACCTGAAAGAACTTGAACGTCTCATAGAAACATATGGAGGAATCACAGTCCTGAAAATAATCCAAAAACGCGGACATCCTTCTCCAAGAACATATATCGGAACCGGGAAGATGGCGGAAATTTCGCAATTGCAAAAAGAACTGAAAGCGAATGTTGTTGTAATTAACGGATTTGTGAAGCCAAACCAGTTTCACAACCTAACTCTCGCAATCGACTGCGAAGTCCTCGACAGATTCGAGCTTATTTTGAGAATTTTTGAGAAACACGCAAAAACCGAAAAGGCCAAACAACAGATTCGACTCGCCTATTTGCGATATGAATTCCCTAGATTATTCAGCAAGCAAGCAGGCCACGCGCAACAAAGAGGCGGATCGGGAACAGTCACAAGAGGAAAAGGCGAAACCCTGCTGCAAGTTAAACGCGAACATCTCCGAAACCAAATAAAAGAGATCGAAAAAAAGCTGGAAACAATCCAAAAAGTTAGCGCCAACCAAAGATACCAGCGAAAAAGACACGGATTCGCAACCGCATCGCTGGTCGGATACACCAACTCCGGCAAATCAACAATCCTTCGCGAGATCACAAACAAGAAAAATGCTTATGTCGCGGATAAACTGTTCGCAACCCTCGAAACGAAACTCGGGAAAATTTATATAGAAAACTTACACCAACCGGTCCTGCTCGCAGACACGATCGGATTTATAAAAAACCTCCCTCCCTTACTTTTCGAATCTTTCATAACAACTCTCGAAGAGGTAACCGAATCGGAATTATTAATCCACGTGATAGACGCATCGGATCCGGAAATCGAAGAAAAAATCGAGACTGTCGCTCATATCCTTCATGAGTTAAAATGTGACGGCAAACCGATAATAACGGTTTTCAACAAAATCGATTTGGTCAAAAATCCAAAAGCGTTATTGAAAAGATTTGCCCACCTAAATCCAATCCCATTCTCAGCTATAGAACACAACGGATTCGAGAACCTAAAACAATCAATTAAGAAAAAATTAACATGACAAGACGAAGTCCGGAAACACCGAGCGGAACACCTAGAGAAAATCAAGAAGCTGTAAACCCAACCCTTACATCACCGATACCATGTCCGGCATCTATAAAAGATCATGCAGAGTTTAAGAGATATAAAGAATCACTTGCGGGAGCGAACGGACAAGAAAGTAGAAACAAATGGACAAGTTTTCACGATTACATACCTAAAATGCGAGAAATATTTATTGAAACAGGCGTACCGCAAGACCTGCTATATATCATATTTGTAGAATCGGAATGCAACATAATGGCATCATCGGACGGAACAAAAGGCCCTTTTCAAATCAAAGAATCCACAGCAGAAAAATGGGGATTGAAAGTGGTAACAGGAGTAATAGACGAACGCCTTGATCCTTTCAAAGCCGCCAAAACCGCAGCACTGGAATTAAGAGATATGTACTTAAAATTTTCAAATTGTACTTATCCGCAACACAGGTGGGGCTGGGCAATGGTTGCTTATAACATTGGAGAACATGCCGCCGAAAAAGAATACAAACAACATGGAACAAGACTCGATCAATACTTACCTGAGACAACATACGTCCAGAGATTTTATGGAGCAAGAGAAGTGCTAAAAGACCTACCTCTGGAAACTCCGGTAACTCCAAAAGCAACTCCCATAATATATAAAGAACAATATCAACAAGCTCCAAAAACGCATACCGTAAAAAAAGGAGAAAATATAACAGGCATAGCCAAACAATTCGAATCTATAACAACTCTTGAAAAGATCGTAGCATACAATCTTAAAATAAATCCGGGATTCAGCCCGAATGAACTGCAAA
>MFXH01000002.1 GCA_001788795.1 Candidatus Peregrinibacteria bacterium RIFOXYA2_FULL_41_18
CGCCGATTATCATGGTCGTCGTATTTACTTTCGGATTCTTTGAGTTCGCCAAATTCAGCTCAAAAATGCAAGACCAGCCTACGGAATTGAGCATATCTATCGAAAATGCTACGACTTTGAACGATGCAATAGCGAGCGGACAAACCAAGATTAATTTTGCGGAAGGCAATCCCAAGTTGTTTTTCGGCACTGATAATTTGCCGCAGGTTGTCTCAGTCGGCGAAGGGACTCTTGTATTAAACAATGATGAAATGATCATCGGGTATAGCGAGGCGGCGATGATGAAGGAGGAAGGGTTGATTCAAGGCGTCGGAGACAGTTTGACGAATTTCTTCGGTCTTCCGACTGTTAAGGTTGTCGGCATTCTCGAGCCAACCGGCACGATAATTGACGATTATCATATCTTGAATCTCGCAACTTTCACGAAAATGACAACATCCGCAGATGTGAAGTTTGTCGCGGAAAACGAAGTTATAAAGATTTTTTATTTCTTGAACGGCTCAAACACTCCTGAGAAACTCCAACAAAACATCCAAAATCTCGCAGAGGTTTCCATAGAAGGAAAATCGTATTTGCCGGTGTATATCGGTAGTGTCGAGGCTCAAATGATGATCGACAACGGTTTGTTTTCCGATTCCGGCGATGTCATCGAGAATTTCTTTGGCAACAATGTTGTTGTCGCCGGTGTTTTACCGGAAACTGGTACTGTTCTCGACATGATGCATTTTGTCGGACAGGGGTTTGTGTACTATTGAGTAGTTGCCGTCATTTTCTCCATCCATTCCGTTGTAGAGCGATCTATCTGGTTTAGCTGTTCGAGATTAAGGTTCGGTATTACCACTCCGATTTCGTCTGCTATTTCAAGTAATGCTTGATGTATAACCGAAATATTTAAGTTCGCCGGGGCATCACTGACAGCTATACATCCTCCGCTCGATCCGAAGCCGCCTTCAATATATATTCTATCAAGCCCCGATAGGGGCTTAATCGCCGCCCTTAAATACGCGGTTACATCTTCCAAAGATATGCTCGGTCTCATATGAGGATGAAAACCTATTTCTCTATTTCCAATCGCTCCTCTCGCAGCTTCCATCAATTCAGCTATTGAGGCTTCCGTACCACATCCCTTGGTATCCGACACTATAACGCGACTTCTTTTTGTTCTTAATTCTATCCTACTTATTAATTCCGCAACTTTTTCCGGCGTATTGTATTCTTGCGTAGGCGCATTACCTCCCGTCGCCATTGATAAATAAACATGCAAAGGGACTTTTGTTGTTCGAGCGAGATCAAGCATGGTTCTGTATCTTGCCATTGATATACTCGCAAGTGTGTCTGCGTGCGCGAGTATTGCACCTTCAGGTATAGGCTGCCCGTCGTCAGTTTTTCTTATGAAATTATTTCGCCATAAGAAATCCGGATCTGTAGACATAACGCAAGCCAGTGCGTTGATAGCTCGCGTTCCAATCATCTCTCTTGCCTTACCTAAATGCTCTTCTCCAGAACTCAATAGAAGCCCTTGAGCAATGACTCTTGGCCGTTCCTTAAGCCACTCTTCGGCTCCCGACATTATCGGGACGACTTTGCCATTAGCAATGCTTGCGGCATCGAAATCTTTTATTCCTGCTTCAGACACCGACTGAATATGTGCGGCGGCTCCTTCCGCCATCAATGCAAGACATTCTCCCTTTCTTGACTCCATGGGTCTAATCCCTTGCGTTCCATCGCGAGTAGTCGTATCTACATAGAGTACTTTAGTCTTCATTGTTCGAGTTAAGGAGTTTTGCATCCGCAAAACGGTTTATAATATGGGCCGTTCCGGCCTCAAGGCAGGCATGAAAACACAAAAAGATGATTTTTGTCAAAGAAAACTGCATAATATGCGGGTCGTCGGGGTGTAGCGTAGTTGGCTAGCGCGCTAGCATGGGGTGCTAGAGGTCGTGGGTTCGAATCCCGCCACCCCGACCAATTGCAATCTATTTCGCCTCTTTTCTGAAGAAATATGTCGCGAAAAAAGTTGTTACCGGCAACGCAAGCGCAAGACCGATGCTGCCAACAAGAGTCCTTACTATCTCCGTTGCTATCATTTCGTTATTGATTGCATTCCTGAATAAATCCACGTTGTTTCCACTGATATACAGCGTCAACAATAGAGGGAAAGCCGTTCCCGCGTAAGCCAAAAACAACGTGTTCACCATCGCCGCAATATGATCAACGCCTACCACCATCGCTCTTTTGTAGAGTTCATATCCGTGTAATTTCGGGTTTGCTTTCTTGATTTCGATAACCGCAGAAACTTGCCCTATCGTAACATCGTCAAGCACACCGAGTCCTCCTATTATGAAACCTGCGAGCATGATGCCTTTCAAGCTTATCGCAATCCCCATCTGATCTATCAAATAGATAACCTCTTCCTGAGTGAATCCCGCCAAATGAGTGAGCCCTGAAAACATTACCGAAAGCATTCCGACCGCCGTTATTCCGAATAACATTCCGGCAAGCGCTATGGTCGATTTTTTATTTATTCCATACACCAAATATGTCGAACCGGCTGTGAGTATCGAGCCATATATTATCGTCCACAAGACTGGGTCGGCACCTGTTAATATTTTCGGTATTAAAAAATTCAATATGATGAAGAAACTCAAGACAAGCGATAGAATCGCCCTTATACCTTTCCACCTCCCTATAAGACATATTATCAATACGAAAACCGCCGATAAGATATATATATCCGTATCCCGAACATAATCCGAAATATAAAAAACATTTTCTCCCTCCATACTCGTATAACTGGCGATTAAAACCTTCTCGCCGGCCTTGTAGTCATTGCTCGAATAAGCTCCCGTTTGAGTACTCGTTATGATTATTTCCTCTCCTTCCATATCTCCCGTCAGAACTTCAGCCTTGAATTCATATTCCGTTCCTCCGCTTGCAAGCTCTTTCTCCGAAATCATGCTTTTTATTTCCGCCTGAAAATATTCCGACTGCACGGAATTATCTTCCGCACCCGCAATGCTTATACCGCTGAAAAAAAGTTGGCAGGCGATAATCGCCCAAATGATTTTTTTCATATTTTTACAGCTTTTATTATCTGATTTGTCCAAACATCTCCGCTTCTTCTAAAAATATTCGCCTCGACCTTGAAAAACGAATTTTCAAGATCTTTTACAACATGTTTCGGCAGGTTGTAATGTGATTCTATGACCAACTCTTCTCCTTGTTCCGTGAGCAGTTTCGGCGCCTTGCGTTGGTTTATATTTGTTAATATAAAAACCCCATTGGGCTTCAAAACGCGCCAGACTTCATCGAAAAATTCTTCAAGAGACTTCAAATGCACGATTACAAATGCGGCTACTACTATGTCGAATGATTCGTCCTTATAAGGCATATTTTGGACATCGCCTTTTTCCGCTTCCACTTTCGGATGCTTTCTCTTCAATATTTTCAACATCTCGCCGGAAATATCGAGTGCATGAACCGAACCGGCTTTTGCGAGCATATTTTTATCTTTCAACATATCCAAAACCCTGCCCGTTCCGGATCCTACATCCAGCATGGATTTTCCCGATAAATCACTTACAAGATTTTCGATTGCGCCGTCCTCGAAAGATCCTAAAAATTTCAGTTTTTTATCATAAAAAGAAGCATATTTGTCATAACCTTCTTCGCTTGAATATTTTTTGGGCATTTTCTTTATGTTATGATAACATTATTAACTTAGTTTCTATAATAACGTTTGGCAATATATAATTATGGAAACTCAACTACATGACGACCGGTCTGTTTCAGAACTTCCATCACTAGATAATTTACTTGCGTATGTTCTGCAGCGCCTTTCTGATATCGACCCAGAACTTATATCCGATTTCGACAAGATTGATCCGATTTCCAGAAACCATTCTATAAGAGTTGCATATTATGCTATGCGTCTTATTGAGCGTCGCATTTTGCAAATTAGCGATCCTGTTTATGAAAGAGGGTTTTGCGTCGCTAGTATGTTCCACGACATCGGGAAAAATGGAAGTCTTAATGGGCGTTTGTTCGGCAGTAGCGGACTGCTTGACTATCAACAAAGAGCTGTTGTGCAAACTCACGTTAGACTTGGAGTTCAAGCTTTGCAACACTATAACGAGTGGATTGCCGCAAAAATCTCCGCCGGCCATCACGAACATCAAGATAATCCATATCCTCGCGATGGCGGTCCGCATATTTCCGGATCTCAAAATAGACGAAGCGATCCATTGGCTGAAGCGCTTGGAGAATGTTTGGCGGCAATCGATCAGTTCGATGCGGTAACCGATCCCGCTAGGGTTTATTTTTCAACGGTGACGCCCGAAGCCGCGCAGGAAGAGCTTGCAAGTAGCGCCTATTTCCCAAACGAGATGACTCAAGCCATAATAAGAGATTTATTAAATATATATCAAGAAATCCAATCTGTGATTGCCACGTAGCCCTGTATTTATGTATCATTTCCAAGGAGATCGTTTTACGATCAATTTATAATAAGCGCCTTTCAGGCGTACTCGATGAAATCTACCTTTTTCGAATTCGGAGATTATCGGTTTGAGCCGAAAAAAAAACTTATCAGTTTCGATTATTTAATACGTTTTGCCGACAGTGATCCTTTATGTTTTACGGAAAAAATTATTTTACCTAAGACGCCGGATCAAATTCCTGCCGGATTGCTTAATAACCTTCTTCAGTCTCTCCATATAATTCTCGGCATCAGTTATTATAAACTTTATTGTCCTCCGAAAATTCGTCTCGCAAAACCGCTATCGAAGGATCAGGCCGAGTTTTTCAATACTGTTTATCGAAAAGGACTTGGAGAGTTTTGTTATAGAAATAAAATCGATCCGAAAAAGATTGCGAAATTTCCACATAAAAAAATTGCTACATGTAGCTATAGGTTCCCGCGACGCGACAGCGCTCTTGTTGGAATCGGTGGCGGCAAGGACTCGATAGTCGCCGTTGAGATGTTAAAAGAGATGAATTATCCGACTGACGCTGTCTTGTTGGAGACTCAAAAAGGTTCAAGCGTAACGGATTCCGTTGTCGCCAAGACTGGACTTAACTGCCTTAAGATTACGAGGTTGTTGGATCCGAAAATTTTCCTCAAATACGAATGCTCTTATAACGGGCATGTTCCGATCTCCTCCGTTTTTGCTTTTCTTGGAACTCTTGCTTGCGCGCTCTATGACTACAGTTATTTCGTTGTTGCGAATGAACACAGCAGTAATTTTGGGAATATTCGTTATCGCGGCGAGGTTGTGAATCATCAATGGAGCAAGTCTGCCGAATTCGAAGAGATGGCGCAAAATTACATCCGTAAATTTATAACGCCTGACATAACTTATTTTTCCGCAATAAGACCTTTTTATGAAATTCGCGTTGTCGAAATGTTTACGAAATATCCGAAATATTTTTCCACTTTCTCGAGTTGCAACAGGAATTTCCGCATTCAAAAAGATCGTCCAAAAAGTTTGTGGTGCGGCGAGTGTCCGAAATGCGCTTTTGTGTTTTCTATGATGGCGGCGTTTTTGAGTCGAGAGGAAATTGTGAAAATTTTTGGGAAGAATTTGTTTGAAGACCGCGAATTATTGCCTATGTTCCGCGATATTTTGGGTTTTGGGAAGTTGAAGCCTTTTGATTGTGTCGGCACTTTTGAGGAGTCGCGAGCGGCTTTTTGGATGGCGCGTGAAAGGTTTGCGAAAGACTTGGTTATGAAAACTTTTTTGCCAAAAATAAAAGATGGCGAAGAGTTGGTTGCGAAAGTTTTTCGCACAAATGTCTGCGTTACCATGCCTCCGAAATTCCAATTTTTAGGCATGAAAAAGGCGTTAATTCTAGGATACGGCAAAGAGGGCAAGGTCACGCATGAATATTTGAAAAAATTCTATCCTTCTTTGGAAGTGGGGATTGCCGATTCGCAAGATGGAAAAGATTATTTAAAGAAACAATTCGAGTTCGATATCGCGATCAAGACTCCCGGAATAAACAAACGCGATATAAAAATTCCTTACACGACGGCGACAAATATTTTTTTCTCACATATTTACGGCAAAAATTTAATAATCGGTGTAACCGGCAGCAAGGGAAAAAGCACTACGACTTCGTTGATTTATTCGATACTGAAAGAGGCTGGAAAGAAGGTGCATCTGCTTGGAAATATAGGATATCCGATGCTGGGGGTATTCAGCAAGACACAAGACACAGACAGCAGAGAAGATGAGATTTTTGTACTCGAATTGTCGAGTTATCAGCTTGATGACATTAAGTTCTCGCCGAACATTGCGGTTGCAACGAATTTATTTCCGGAGCATATGGATTTTCATGGTGGCATTCACGAGTATTATGGCGCGAAAAAGAATATCGTTGCGCATCAAAGAGAAGGTGATGTTTTCGTTTATAATTCCGGCGTTAAGGATTTCAAGAAATGGAAGACTCCTGCGAAAAAAATCCCGTCTAATAAGAAGTTGGTATTCAAAGGCTGGAATATTCCACTCTTGGGCGAACACAACCGAAGCAATTTGCAGTTGGCTTATGCTGTTGCGAAAGAGCTCAAGATACCGGATTCAGTTATCAAACGAGCTGTTGAAAAATTTAAATCACTGCGTCACAGACTTGAATTTGTCGGAGAATTTAAAGGAATAAAATTCTACGATGACGCTATTTCCACCGCTCCGGAATCAACGATTGAGGCGATAAAAGCTCTCTCAAATTATGGCGCAATGAATGCTTCGCGTCCTAGCGCTATTGGTACTATTTTTCTAGGTGGAAGTGATCGCGGATATGATTTTTCAATCTTAAGAAAAGTTTTGAAAAAATATCGCATAAAAAATATTGTCCTTTTCCCTGATAGCGGCAAAAGGATTCTCGAGTCGCGAGTAGGACTTAATGTGCTTGAAACCAGCATCATGAAAGAAGCTGTCGCGTTTGCATATAAAAATACTGCGCGCGGACAAGTTTGCTTATTATCAACAGCTTCGCCAAGTTACAGCTTGTGGAAGAATTTTGAGGAGAAGGGGGATGAATTCAAGGCAGAAGTTAGAAGGCAGAAGGCATAAGTCTATTCTAATATTTTGTTGGCTGCCGCCATCATACGCGCGTCGTCTTTTTCCGTTTCATGCGTATAGCCCAGTAAATGCAGAACTCCATGCACGAATAAGAATTGTAGTTCGTATTTGAGAGTGTGGCTGAGTTCTTTCGATTGTCTTCTTGCCGTATCTATCGAGATATAAATTTCACCAAGCATTTCTTCACCTGGGAACTGCTCCGAATCTTCGTATGCGAATGAAATAACATCTGTCGGCTTGTTCTTGCCGCGGTAACGCTTGTTTATTTTTTTAATTTCCGCGTCATCAAGAATCGTGAGTGAAGTTATTTTTGCGCTTTTTATTTTCGGCAAGAGTGAGGTAAAAATTCGCTTGTCGATTTTTGCGCCTACTTGATTTGAATAGAGAAGTTTCATTGTATGCCTTGCCATAAGTTTTCATAAATTCCCCACTCTGATTCATCGGTTTCCCAATCTGCATAAATCGCAACACCGGTGAAAACGGATACATTCGTACGCTTATTATTAAGCCCTTGGACAACGCCTTTCAAGCCGGTTTCCATATTCTCAACCTCGGGATCGAAGCTCTCTTTGTCGTCTTCATAGGTCGGTATCCCAATTAACAATTGCGCATCGGAATCCACAAGAATTTGCGTCAAGTAAATTATCTGTTGCTCCACGAGCCATTCATAATGTTCCGTTTCTCCGAGAGAAGTATCGTAGGTCATAATGACAATTTGATCCGCAGTTTCAGCTGTCGACTTGAAATAATCCGTTTCCCAGTAGCTTTTTATATCCTGATCCAAAATCTCGCCTGCCAAATCGCTCAAAAGCGAAGGCTGCCATTCATCTGTTGCAACAGATATAAACGCACTGTCTCCAAGCTCGGTTCGCGTTTCTTCTAGTAGCGTCAAAAACGCAGTATCTTCATGGGCAATCGGCTCAATATCGTAATGTATTCCATCAAAACCTGTTTCCGAAATGAGTTCTCCGCAGGTTGTCGTTATGTTTTTGCGAATTATCGAATCGTCAATATCAAGCTCTGACCTCACTTGTCCGACCCAAGCCAGAGCAACAATGTCCGGATTTTTAGCTTTCAGTATCTTCAAAAACTCACTTGCGAATTTATAACGCTCTTCCGGAATTGTCCCATCACTATCAAAAGGGCCCGTATGCACGTAAACGTACTTAATGTCGTATTTGGCCAGTTTAAGCGCTAAGTCCTCTATTACGGCCGTTTCCTGCTCGTTACCGACCCATGCGTGCTGAAGCCATAGGCCGTTTGATTCGAGATTAAAATCCTTACCTTCCAAATCGCTGTGCGGACCAATAATAAAATACCAGCCGGCAAGAAGCGCCGTTATGGCTACAACAATTATTGATTTTATAATGACTTTTATTGTTTTCATACGAAATACATATTAGCCTAAAAACTCATTTGTCTGAATAAATCAGAGTATCCCATATACCGCAATCCCGAACGCAACGGATACGTTAAGCGACTCTTTTTCTCCGTACATCGGTATAAAAACAACCTTATTCGACTCCGCAAGTATAGATTTTCTTATCCCTGTCACTTCGTTACCAACCACGAGACAAACTTTTTTGCCATATTTAACCCTGTCAAAGCGTTTACTCCTGTTGGTAAGCTCAAGCGAAACTATTTCATAACCTTGTTTTTTCAACTCTTTTACGGTTTTCAAAGCGCTTTTTTTGTACTCCCATAGGATAACGTTTTCGGCTCCGAGAGCGGTTTTTGATACCTTGCTGTCTGTCGGCAACCCTGTTATTCCGCATAAATAAATCTTCTCAACTCCGGCTCCGTCAGCAGTCCTGAAGATTGATCCGACATTGTGAAGACTCCTTATTGAGTCAAGCACTACGCAGATACCAGTTTTTCCTTTTTTATTAGCCATATTTCGCAGTTCGACTAGTCAAGACACTGAGCACGCCAAAAATACCATTTTCGACCTCCAAAATAAAGCTACAAAAAAACAGTGCCTTCCAAAAACCATCAGCCAGAAATGACGCCCCTCAGTCGCTTTTTCAAGCTTGATTAATCAAAAAATTTTCGTGATTTTTCAATGACTTTTTCAAGCCAGAAAACAAACTCGGCTACCAAGGCAATAGTTTTATAATTTTTAAAACAAATCCGCCTGCACATGCAACAGTAGACAACCCCCAAACATTGTCTAGACACAGTAGACACACTGTCTAGACAGGCTGTCTACTGCCGGCTTCACAAGCCTATAATCCGCCTATACACAGGTAGACAAAGGGTAGACACCGTGTCTATTTCGTCTAGACATTGTTTTTCTTTACTCTTAGAATGGGCTTGCATGACTAATTTCACTATAGACAGACAGCAAGCTTCTGAATTAATTGGCGTTTCTTTACGAACGCTTGATCGCTATATACGCGCAGGTCAATTGAATGCACGCAAAATAAACGGATTCGTAAAGCTTGATGAGTCGCAAGTCCGTGGTTTTAAGACCGGCTATGTACCTCGCCAAGAGCAACCGCAAGAAGATACCGAAATCGTACAGGAGGGCGTTCCAAAAATCCGAATACATCGCTCTTTAAACAGTTTTGACCGTGTAGAGGCTATCGACGTCCATTCGGAAGTTTCTCGCGTGCTGGGCGAAGAGATTTCGAGTTCTCCGCGTCAGACAGACGTTTATGAGGTGTTGTATAAAGAAACTCGCGAAGAATTGAAGGATTATCAGAAAAAACTGGAGATCGCCAATTATCGCGTAGGGCATCTTGAAGCCCAAGTCAAAAATTCGATACCACTTTTGACGTATCGCGCGGAAAGCCTTAAATCAAGTACCCGCGAAAACGTTCTGAAAAAAGCCGTACAAGACCAAGCGAATAAATCAAAAGGGCTTGAGAGAGTTTTGGATCTCGAAAAAACGAATGCAAAGATTTATGCGGGATTGTTGTTTTTCATACTACTTTTGCAGCCGATTTTGTGGTGGGTGCTGAGGAGGTAAGGATCAAGACACAAGACACAGACAGCAGAGGGGGAAACATGGAAACGTGTTTTTCACTTTGATTTAATGCGCTTGGTGTATATCAGATATAACAATGCGTACTACTGCATTCAAAAAATCAATCGCATGGCAAAAAGGATATATTCTCGTATTGGAAATTTATAAATCAACCGATTCATTCCCGATCAAAGAAAGATATGGATTGACATCACAAATAAGACGTTCGGCGTCTTCAGTAGTTTTTAATATAGCAGAAGGATTATTAAGGAATACACTGAAAGAGCTTACTCGTTTTTTCATTATATCTAGGGGTTCATGTGGCGAACTCGAAACACAATTGATGCTGGCGAAAGATCTGGGCTATATAACTACTGAAGTATCTGATAAATTAATCGGTCAAACAGTCGAAATAATCAGAATCCTAAACTCTTCTATAAAAACACTGCAAGCCAAATAATTCACCCCTCTCTCTTGTGTCTTGTGTCTTGCTGTCTGCTCCTTACTCCTCACAGTTTCTTCTGCACCAGATACAAAAACATTCCAAGCATTAGGAATCCGAATACAACTTCTATCGAAGAGAGGGCTTTTGTTATAAATAGCTTCGGCGTGTAATCGCCAATTCCAAGTGTAGTGAATGTAACTATTGAGAAATAAATATAATCAAACCAATGAGCTGACTCGCTCGGGATTGTTTTGAACTGCTCGCCGACCTCTAAATCGATTATGAAAAATAGCAGAGCCATTCCGAGTGCAAACAACATAACCGTTATGCCCCATCTTGCAAAACTATCTCCGTACATACTTGATAGTTCCAAAAATCTATAAGCCGCCCATTCCCCATAATGACCACTGAACCAATAAGATCTTTCCCTGTAGTACATTTTTTCTATATACGCATGTCTCTTGCTTTCATTAAACCCTTTTCTTGCATAATTAATTTCAAGGGAGCTGTAACATCTCTCCATAAGACGGTAGAAGTCTTTTATTTCCGATTTTGTATAGTTTTTTGGATTTTTCGATTGCTCTTTATCGCGTGCCTTAAATTCATCTCTCATCTTTTCGAACATATCTCTGCATTCCTCAGTATCATAAACCAAATGAGCCTTAAGAAGACTCTGTAGAAGATAATAATAGCAAAGTCCTCGTTCCGTATGATCGTTCTCTTTCAACTCCGCGAGTCGCCCCTCGAATACCTTCTTCAGCCTTGCGTATTCATGAAAATCTCCGCGCTGTTCGATAATACTTATTGCTTCGTTGAAATTCATGATGGTAGATAGTAGATAATAGGTTGCAGATGGCAAATCAACTTCCGTATATTGTAAAACTTTTCGAGTCATAAGTCAAGCGTGGCCGGCTGGTATTGTAATTGCCCCTCTAAATATTTTAATTTGTCTTTCTAGCGATTCAATCTCCATTGCTTCAAAACCCGGTGTATTCATAATGACTTCTAAAACGGTACCATCATCCAGTAGTTCTTCTCCTGTAAGATAATCATCTTGGCCGCTCTTTTGGCTCTTCGCGTAATAAATCGCTGAAATTTTCCCTGACTCATCGCGTCCGACAACGACTATGCAATTCTGTTCGCATGTTTCATCATGCGGAATATCAGTATAAATTCGCTCGTATCCTCTTCCTTTTAATATAGAATCAATCTCCTCCACGCTTCTTGCTTCAAAACCGCCTTCTGGAAGCAAATCTTTTGCGCTTTCATGTAAAACCATCACTATACGCCCATGCGAGAACAGCTCTGCATATAGCTGGCCTGCCAGCGCAAGTTCCCTGAAAATAGAAAGCTTATCGCTTCCGCATATCAGACAGATCGATCCATCTGGCTTGGAAGTTTCTGTCATACTATTTATTTTAATCGTAATTAGTAGAGGCTTCTACAAAAGTATCCTTTTTACTGCAATATGCAAACTTTGGCTGCAAATAATTCATCGCTCCTCGACGTATCTTCTTCGAATACGTCTTCGTTGCGCTTCATTATTTTCGCACAAAGTTTGCATATTTCGTATTAAAATTGTACTTTTGCAGAAGCCTTCAGTAGATTTTTTCTGATGAAAAAGAAACTCTTTTATTTCTCGTGGATTTCGGCAGGACTTCTAAGTTTCTTTTTTGACTTTAGGGTAATTGATTTTTTTAACGGATTCGATCATCCGATTTTGGACGGCGCGATGATATTCCTAACGGATTTCGGGCTTATGTTCGTCTTGGCATTTTTGATGGGAGTACTTTTTGAAGAAGGGAAGTGGAATTATCTAATTCTGATTATAATAGCTTTGTTTTTTACAACCGAAGTGGTTTTTTCGCTCAAGTTTTTGTTCCAAGTTCCGAGACCTTATGACGTCTATCATGATGTAAAAAAACTTGGTTTTGCGCTCGGATACAGCTTCCCCAGCCTTCACACAGCTCTGGTTTTTTGCGCATTGCCATTTTTCCGATTCGGACGGCTGAAATATTTCAAAGAATGGTGGCTGTTATTTTGCGTTCTGATAGGTGTTAGCCGTCTATACGTTGGCGTACATAATTTGAGCGATGCCGTTTGGGGAGGACTGATCGGTTTTTTTATCGGGGATTTGATATATTTCTTGGAAGGGCGGTACAAAATAAGCGCATGGTTTCTGTACCATATAAAAGATAAATTCGAGCTGAGAAGGCAAGTAATGCATTTGGTAACAGGACTTGGTATCGCGTTTTTGTTATATTTGGGACTTATCGGATGGAAATTGCTTGTTGTTATTGCGGTTGTCGGGCTTGCAATTTCACTGATTTCACGAAGAATTGATATTCCTCTAGTGCATGATTTTTTGGATTTTTTCGAGCGACCGAATGTGAGACGAAAATTTCCCGGCATGGGATCGTTATTCATGGTTCTTGGCAGCTTACTAACCGTTCTACTGTTCGATAAACAGGTGGCGATTGCCGCCATTGTCATAATGGCTATTGCCGATAGCGTGACAATTATTGTTGGCAAATATTTTGGTCGAATCGATATACCGTGGAATCGAGAAAAACAGTTTGAAGGACCGATTGCGGCGTGGATTATGGCATTTCTGGGAGCGGTTTTCGTAATCGGATGGGCGCCCGCCTTAGCCGGAAGTTTCGCCGGAGCATTTGTGGAGACTTTTCGTTTCAAGATAGGACGAGTGAGAATCGACGACAATTTGATTGTTCCGGTCGTGGCAGGAGTTGTGATGACTATAATCGTTACATGAAAAATCGAAGTTTTATCAATAAGGTTTTTCTGAATTTGTATCTATTGATTGATATAGGACTGCCTTTGGTTGCCGGAGGGTTCTTCATATACGACGGACTGCCAAAGTGGTACATTTCGGTTCCTACTTTTTTTGTGTTCTTGTTGATATTTGCAGGATACGGATATTATGTAAAACTTGGTTTTCCTCGAGGGTTTTTTCGTACCGCGCTGGCGTTTATTGAGTCTTACGTAAGCGTATTTTTGATCTTCTTTTTTGGAAAAAACCTTTCTGAATCAATTTTGATTTCCGGAATTTTTGATATTACAGGATTTGTCGCAGGTTTGATTATCGCGATGACATTCTCGTACTCACTTGTCGCGAGATGGAAGGTTAAGCCGGAAATAAAAGAAGAACTTGCACATAATTCCAGCGGAAAATGGGCAAGCGTGCTTCTTGCCGTTTGGCTGATATGTTTTGAATTTTTTGGATTTAAATTTTTTCAAAAAACGCATCAGGATTACAGCCTCGCCGTAGTCGTGTTTTTCTGGATTGCATATCAGATGCCTATGGTCACAGGCAGATCCAGAATGCTGCTGAACGGGTTCAAGGAGAGATGGACTGGCAAGAGCTGTATTGACAAATCTTTGCAAATATGATTTAATTATACTCTTAAAAATAACAATTATTTATATGCCAAGAGATGGATACGACGGGGTGCCTTGCAGAACTTCTCAAGATTGTAAGATACAACGAGCCCGCGATGCGCAGCCTCCTATTGTTGTTGAAAGCATCGAGAATCAGAGGGATCGTATTAGAAGAGAAATTGCAAGGAGACAGGGACGCAATACATAAATTTTATACGAGGTTTGTTCGCAATATCGCCATGAAATAATTTATCAAAAACGCCAGCGAATTACTACCGTTGGCCTTGCGTCAAGGGTGAGCATACACTATCCTTGGCGTATGACTGACGAAAAACTATATCAACTTTGTAAACAATACGGGCAATGGACTCTCCACTGGAGATGGAAATTCACAGGCTTGCTTCCCGAAGTGAATAGAAGGCGTTTATATGAGAAGAAAGGCTTTGCGTCGATTTTTGAATTTGCGGCTAAGCTGGCCGGACTTAGTAATGATCAAGTCAGATTAGCTTTAAATTTGGAGAGAAGATTTGAGGACAAGCCGGCTCTAAAACAGATGTTAGTTGAAGGAAAGACCAGTTTGCATAAATTAACACGAATAGCTTCCATTGCTACGGTTGAAAACGAACAGGAACTTGCACAAAAAGTGAATGTCCTGTCTAAAAATGCCTTGGCGACATTGGCACGAGACGAACGGGTCGGCTCAAAAAGTCTGCCCGGGCAGACGCTAAAATTCGATCTTTCCGATGAAGTGATTGAGCAGCTGAATCTACTGCATGCTCAAGGGAAAGATGTGAATGTGTTGCTGATGGAACTGCTGAAAGAACGGGAAGAAAAAATTGTAACCAAGAAAGAAGAGCTGTCTCTAAAGGCCATGAAGACTGATTCGCATTATGTATCTGCCGAAGTCCGTCATCTTCTTAAAGAAGAATATGGAGAAAAATGTTCTATAAAATGGTGTTCGCGTCCGGCAGCTGTAATCCATCACTCGCAGCGTTTTGGCTTGGCTCATACTCACGATCCTAAATTTCTCGCACCTCTTTGCCACGAGCATCATCAAATCGCGCATAGCATCGACGCGAGAGTGCAGTCCTATTCCCATTCAATAGTCGCAGGTGGCTTGTTTGTGATGTCGTAAAAAACCGCTGAAATCCCGTGTATTTTCATCAGATCTTTTGCAAGTTTTTCGACTTTTTCCCATGGGAGTTCGGTGAAATTCGCGGTCATCGCCTCTTGTGAAGAAACCGGACGAATTACAATTGATTCTTGACCTTCGGCGTTAACGGATAGTGGGATCAAGACTGTCGGGCATTGCCAAACGGATTTTTCGTCCTTGATCGCATCCATAACCAGAGCGTCCGCTTCTTGCAACTTGGCAATACGTTCAGGCGTTAGATAACTTTGCGTGATCGAGACTTTTTCGATTTTGACTCCGCTGATTTCAACAAGTACTCGATTGATCCGAGAATCAGTATTGGTAATCGACGGAGAGATTGTTCGTAATTTATTCCAGTCGTGAGCAGAATCCAATACAAAAGGATGCCTGTAAGTTCGCTCATCGCCTTGGACTCCGACGCTTTTTATAGGGAGTAGATGTCCGTTTGGCAATTTCTCATATTTACCATCTTCCTTCTCCGCGCATAAACATCTTACCGCCAGTCCCGGTCCTGGGAACGGATGCCTGTTAACCATTTCTTCCGGCAATCCGAGCTGGGCGCCAAGCTCGCGAACTTCATCCTTGTACAACTCCTTGATTGGCTCAATTATCTTGCCTTGTCGGATCATTTCTTCGATCTCCGGAACGCGGTTGTGATGGGTTTTGATCTTGTCTGCGTTGCGCGTACCTCCCGATTCAATCGTATCGGGATAAATTGTTCCCTGACCGAGCAACCATTCGTCGGGATTTAAATTAAGTTTTTGAGCAACATTCCGTTGAATTTCAAGAAATTTGTCGCCGATGATTTTGCGTTTTTGTTCGGGTTCGTAAATACCTTTAAGCGCGCTGAAAAATTCTTTTTCCGCGTGTTCGATGTGAAGATTTTTTATCCCTATTTTTTCGAGGGATTTTTTTATTTGAGCGGTCTCGTTTTTGCGCATAAAGCCTGTGTCGACATACATCGCGTAGACGCGATCTTCTCCTAATGCCTTGGCGAGAAGTGCGTATGCGACTGTCGAGTCAACGCCGCCGGAAACGAGCATGAAGACTTTTTTTGAATCGACTTTTTTATTGATAGATGCAACTTCTTCGGAGATAAATTTCTCTATTGACCAGTCGCGTTTCGATCCTGTTATCTCAATAAACGTATCGAGAATTTTCATGCCGCATTCCGTATGAGCCACTTCTGGGTGAAATTGTACGGTATAAATTTTTCGCAATTCATTCGCAGTTGCCGACATCTTGTCGTCTCTTGTCTCGCCAACGACTTCAAATCCTTCGGGAACTTTTTCCACCGTATCAAAATGCGAAGCGTAAACTTGGTAAGATTTTTTTTCGAGATGTTTGAATACGCCTATGTTTTTTGTAACAGTAAATTGGGTCAAGCCATACTCGCCAACAACCCCTTTAGCTACGCGACCACCAAGTGCGCGCATCGTGTACTGATGTCCGTAGCAGATGCCCAGTATCGGGATACCGATTTCATATATCGTCCGGTCGAGCTGTGGAGATTTAGGGTCGTTAACAGAAGCCGGTCCGCCGGAAATTATTATGCCTTTATACTGCTTAAGATCGGACGCCGGAATGTCGGTTGAACGAATTTCGGAATAGACGCCTAGACGTCTGATGCGATCTGCAATTAGATGAGCCAACTGACTCCCGAAGTCTATAATGACAATTTTATCCACCCTTTTATTGATTAGGTTTTACAACTAAAAAATACACGAATAGCAACAATAATCAAAGCCCCCTCTGAACAACTGTAATCGTTCGAGGATTTGGATCTATGTAGTTCCCGTGCTTGTCGCGAATATTGCGAAGCGTTATCTCATAAAATTCTTCGTCTTGGCTAGTCATTCCGATCGTGTCCAGCCAAACATTACTCCCGTCGCAAGTGATCGTGTCTATATAGACAGAATCTGTTTGTCCGGACACTGTCTTGTCCGTGTCCAGTATTGAATATGCGAATGGATCCGAGGCCGTGGCACAGTCGAGAGGTTCGTTAAATCCGATATAAATTTTATTCAATTCAACTATTTCATGAGAGTGGATTCGTGGTGCAGTTTCGTCCGGATTTATTTTTATGCTAAAAATCTTATCTTGAGTTAGATCCACCGATAAATACGCGTGCTCTTCTTTGGTTTCAAAACTATCGCTCTCCAGCGTCGAGCCCTGTGGCGTATGAACGATTATTTCGTAATGATCAGCTTCCGTGCCTGGCTGTTTAACAAGATGAAGACTGTAAACTCCATCCGCTACGACCGAAATCGGTAAAGAGTATGTATATGTCAGGGTTGTGTTTTGACCATAGCCCAACCTGACTATGTCTCCGAATGCCTGATAATCATCGTATAACTCCGTGTGCGTTTCATCGGATTCGCTTATCAATGTTGCGCCCGATGGCACGAATGCTCGGAAATAGCCCTTATAATCTCCGCTCAAAGGTATGTTGTTACCGCCGAAATGATCTATTGCGATGGTCAGTGTAGAGGTTACTGAATCCTCTCCAATCGTTACTTCGTATTTTATATTTCGAGAAATATATCTATCTCCTTTCATGCCACCGAGGTTGGATTCGTTGATCGCCAACAGGTCACCCTGCGTATAAGGCATCGTCGCGCTCCAGCCGAGAGTCGTAATTTTGTGCGCCATAAATTCATCCTCGAACCATAATATTATGTGTTTTTCGTTAAGACTCTGCACGATCGTGTCTGATAATTTTCTTATAGAGAGGGGACTGGCAATTATTTTTTGGACCAACTCTTTTATGATGTCTTTCATGATGTTTTTCCTTCCCGATATCTCTTCTTCGTTGTGGCGATCTATATCTGACACTTCCGCCTCAAGGGTTTCGAATAAGTTATTCTTGGTGAGGGAAAATTCGCCCGCTTCTATCGGTTCATACAGGCCGACTAAATCTTCAAGAGTTGAGAAGTCCACCGCGATTATCCCATCTATTTGGGCCTCGGGATTTGTAATTTGATAAAACTTAATCAGCTCCGTAGCGGAATCCTCGAAATCTATAAAATAGTTGGCATCGCGGAAGGTATATCCACCATAAGTTTCACTCCAAAGTAGCTCCTGCATCGGATAGTAAGGCGGATCGATATATTCGTGCTCATCTATTTCGCCATAAACATCATAGAAGTTCAGACCGGATGGAAACCCATGGCTAATATCAAGAACCCCATATGCGGAAATAAAACCGCCGGTTGGGCGAAGTTCGTTGTTATTCTGAAAAAGAATCAGATATGTTCGGTCTGAAAAAAGCGTGCCGACAAGACGGAAATAATCGGGAATGAAAGTGCGAAGCTGCCCCAAAGAAGAAACAACCCAGAGAATTGAAAGGATTATTATGGCTGCGAGTATATTCAGAGTTATTTTTTTTGAAGGCATGAGGGGAGAAGTAGGGGAAGTCGAAGAAGTGACATAGTGACGTAGTGAAAAGTATACAATAGGTAGTTTAACATACTCGTTTATATCCGCACGGAGTTGATTTAACCGTCGTTTTGTGGTAGAATTTAGTAATTTCTTAATAAAAATAAAAATGTTAACTCGAAATTTGTTCAATTCTGAAGACAGTTTTTTGTTCCCTAAAAGGGTTGTTCGCATTGAGGCAAATGAGTCTTTTGACCAAGCTCAAAATTACGAAAGCCTTGCTCAAAGATTGAATGCCGAATATGTGCCGATTCAAGGGGTCGAAATAAGTTTCAAAAAGGGCGATACGCTGGTTCAGAAAATTATGGATGAAGCCTATGGAGACAGCCTACCTCAAAAGCAGGCTCGCAACAGCTCTATCTTGATTGCCGCGAAAATGGCGAGGGCTGCCAAAACTAATAACCTTCCCGGATTCGACATCGATAATTTCAAAGCAGGAGACTCTGTGAAATTCTTACAGGGCGATAAAGTTGAAGTAACGTACTCTCCTCGCGGATCTCGCGAGAAAACGACTGTCGTTTTGGACTTGTCTGATGAAGCTGCTCATGAAGGCGTCGTACATGAAACAAGAGAGGCTCTTAGAGGCACTCGACTTGAAGTTTTCCAAGAAACGCTTAGAAGAATGAATGTTTATAATTTAACAGGTTCTTTGGGTTACAGCTGGGGCAATCAAGCAGACAAAGGTGAATTTTTGGATAAAGTTCATGATCTTGGATACGACAGAAGTCGAATGGGAGACATGGAGACTCCTCAATATAGAGGTGAGCTTTGCAAGTTTATTCAATCAAAAATCGCAGAAGAAGGTCCTGCAGAAATTTTTAATCAATTAAAAGCTGACAGCCTTGAATTGAGCGACGAAGAAATTGCGGCAATTCATAAGGCGAATGAAAACTGGACTCCTTCACAAGGCTTCACCGATTACCGAGAAGGCGAAGAAGAAGAATTGCCTCCGATCGAGAATGTAGCGGAACATACACATACAGTAAGCACTAATACGCAGGCTGGGATTGATGCCGCAGCGGCAGAATTCGATGCGCAGGCTATTCCTGAGAGAGAACGATCTACTCAACAAACGGAAGACGAAGTACTGGCAGAGGTTCTCGATTATATTACGCCGGAAGAATTGCAATCTTCTTTGAAATCCGCTCTTAGAGAAGACTTCCATGGCATTAGTGTTAATGTAGGCGTTGATCAAAAGACTGGTAGACCGACAAACCCTCAGCTTACACTGACGGGACCTGCCGGAACCGCAAGCGCATATGTTACCAATCCAAATCATCGCGAAGATCTTGGCGTCTGGGAGAAGAACGCAAGAAAAACCGCTCGAGAATTGGTGGCGCAAGTTGGGAATCCCGAAAGAACCGCAGAAGCCAAAGACGCCAGAATGGATGCTTTGAACAGAGATTGGGAAACAAATGTTTGGCCCCAAGTTAAAGTTGCTTTGGAAGCTTACAACGTTTCTAACGGAACCTCTATAGAGTTTTTTCAACCCGAAGCGAAAGCGGATGGAACGCGTACAATAATGTTGAGACTTGGCAGTAATCCTCCTTACGAGTTGGTTTATACCAACGTGATTCCAGGAAGGAAGGCGGAAAACTACAGCGAATCTAAGTTCTTCAACGTTGATCAGCAAAAACCATACAAAGATCTCGTGAAGGCGCTTACGGATAATGCCGATTATCTTGTCAAAACATATGAGGCTAAAGACCACGTCGACATGAACCAAGACTGGACTCAAAAAATGGAACCGAAGATCGCGCAGACATTACAAGATTACAGCACTGAGAAAGGTGTGAATATTACATCATCATCAAGGCAAATTTCCGCAGACGGAGCGCGTGTCCTTACTCTACATCTTGGCGATGATACTTTTGATTTAAACATAAAAGCTCCAAGGCTCGGCAAGGGCTATAACAGCAGGATGTTTGCCATCGGAGCTGTCGCTTACGGAAATATCGAAGATGCCGTTTGGATCGGTGCGGATATGCTCGTAAAACAACACCGCCGAAACGAAAAGCTTAAGTCTAAAGCTGACTAGCCTCGTTGAATCGCTTCATTACAAATTCTTTGTCGAGCGCTTCTAGGAACCAGCCCGCTTGAGGACCCGAATTCTTGCCGAGTAACACAAGATAAATCGCTTCGAATGCCTGACGAGGTTCGAGAGTAGAAGATTTCCTTATCTCGTGAATTTTCCCGTGGAGCTCTTCTCCTTTCAAATCTTCCGTCATAAGTTTCGCGATATCGGACAAGAACTTCTTTTGGGTGTCAGTGAGCACAACTTTTGGCAGTTCTTTTTGAATCTCGAATTTGAATTGTTCCGGCGCGTAATCGGCCAACCATTTTTTACCATAATCAACTCGTAAATTCACTTCGGCGATATCTTCTTTTGTAAGGTCTTCGCCTTTTAGTGCGGACACTTCTTTCTTCGCGTCGAGATGTGGCATCTGCAAGAAGAACATTACGCGGCTGAATCTTGGGAGGTAATGTTTTTTCGGTTCTTTTTCTGATAATTGCGCGTAATGGAATAGACGTTCGAGATCTGGGAAAGTTTTTTGATCCATGAAAAACTGATCCGCCGCTTGATCGTATTGATCGAAAAGAACAGGTATTGTCGTGCCTTCCGGGTTGAAGTCGATTGGACGCTTTGGCGGAATTTTTATCATCAAAAATCTCAAAAGCTCGGGAGGAAGAAGGTCGGCAATTTCTTTCGAACTTGAACCGCGACCTTTTGACGAACTCATTTTCGCACCTTCTATAAGGAAAAATTCATAAGGTATGTTGTAAGGTGGTGGCATATCCAGTATCTCACGGCAAATTCTCTCCGAAATATCATGAGAACCTCCGGAGGTGTTGTGATCTTTTCCCGAACCTTCGATGTTCACGCCGAGTCCGCACCACTTAACAGCCCATTCGACTTTCCAAGGTAATTTTCCGCGACCATCATAAGGATTGACCTCTCCTTTGTGTCCGCAACCTTGTGCCCATTTCACCATATTTGGCTCACAAGAATATGTAACCTTATCGCCATTCATACCTGTTACTTTTGTCGTGCCGACCTTGCCGCATTTCTCGCAAATAACCTGAAACGGATACCAATCGTCGGGCTTAATCGAGCCGCTTACTTCTTTGTAGATATCTCTTATTTCTTTTGGATGCTTCAAGACACGCTCGATCCATTTGTTATATTTCCCTTTTAAATAAAGATCGCTGGCACGAATAATTTTTGGATCAAAACCGATCGATTTGATAACGGCGAGAAATTCTTCACCAAAATATTCCGCGTAATTCTTATATTTCGGATCAGGGGAAGGAACTGTGTAAAGCGGTTGTCCCATGTACTGCTTGTATTTTTCTTGGTCAAGATAGACCGGCAAGCCGTCCATCGGATCAAAATCGTTGAACTCAAAATAGTATTCGACCTCTTTTCCGCGTTCTCTTAAAGCTTGCGCGATAATGCCATGTATGACAACTCCTCGGAGTGATCCTATGTGGACACGGCCGGAAAGAGTCTTTTCATCTCTTATTATGAATTTCTTTTGGTTCGGATTTTTGGCGATGATGTCGTCGGCGATTTCGTCGGTCCAGAACATATGGGGGAAGTTGAAGAAGTAGAAGAAGTTGGGGAAGTGACGTAGTAATTAAGTGACATAGCGTCGTCGTGATTGCCGGCGCTATGTCGAGGGGTATTTTACGGGATTTCGACGAATAAGGCTAGAGCCCCAGAAGCGTATTGACAAAATCCTTGCATTGACATAAAATCGCCTTCTGTAAACACGTCGCGTGAAAAACTCAATTTCTCATCCAAATCCCGAACAACTTGCTTCTTCCAAACCGCAGGCTTTGACTGCACTTGTGAAGAGATTTTGTAGAGAGTTTGAAGCGCAAACCGTTCTTGAGTTTTCCGATTTTAAAATAAATTACATTCCGGCATCTGATCCGGATCATACCGTGATGATTGAAATAACCATTTATCATCAGAACGGAACTCAATCCGTACATTCTATAGTCTGTAGTGCGGTTCGAGGTGGCCATGCGACTCTCCTCGCTACGTCATCTCGGGTTGTAACTACGGACGGAGCTTGTAATGACTTACCACAATTTGCACTAGAGAGAGACCATCTTGAGAAGATAATGCTTGCGATTGCGGATGATCGTGAGGATGTATGTGAAAACGAACACCTTAAAGATGCCGTGGCTGAAGATCTTATGAGGATTTTCCATGTCAGATCCAATCGAGTTCGTTATTACGACCTTGTCGCTCGCGTCAGAAATTATACCGGACGATTAATTGAACTTCTGAATGGAAATTCCGATAACAATCAGGATTTCCTCGATACTGACATTGTAGCCGGAACAGATATGCGAACGCTTGCTGAAGGGGTTAAGAGGTTACGCGTCGAAGCGAATAGGCGAGGCGTGGCATTGGAAGCCGCTACCGGCGAAATAAGACTTTATAGGAAGCTCGTATGGGCACTTATTATTAGCTCATTAGGTCTTCAAGCTACAGCTTTGCATTTAATGGCTAAAGGATACCAATCAATGGAATCGATGGAATCGCAATTAAATGATGCCCGAAGCGATCTTGCAGATATGCATAGCCGTGAAAACGACCTTCTTTCTTCTGCAGGATTGGCCGATAGATACCTCGATCGAATGCAAATCCCCGATGACATGACGGATTCCGGCGTTCTTTTTTACGTTTCAGCTCCTCATTACGGGCTAACCGCTGCAGATTCACTGGTATCAAATTACGACATTTCGAGATCGTTTTTGGATAGCAAGTTCTTGGGAGTTAATGTTTCAGAAGGTGTTTCTTATCCCGACCGTAAAAAACCTATCAGGACTTTTGATTTCACAGTAATAGGTGATGTTTCAGGTGAAACCTTGCCCGAGAGCGCGACAGCCGATGGCACAGATGTTCGCTGGTCCGATGCTTTAAACTTACTTATGGATTCGCCTCCTGAAAACGATAATGAAATAAAGAAATTTATTGCATGGTGGTATGAAAATACTTTTACCTATACCGACCGTTCAAGTATTAAGCTCGACACGAACCATATTGAAATCGAGAGAAATAAAGACGGCAAGGTTACAAATGTCTATTATGACGGAGATGGCGCCGATAAACGCATAGTTTTGAGGAAGCAAAAACCGCTAAAAGATATTCCGCAAGGTAGCTTACAGCCAAGAGTTGATACGGAAGAAACAGCGGCGGCTTTGACCTCAAAACCTAATGGTAACAGCAAGCGAAGATTGTTTTTACGAACCGGGGTATGCCAAAACCTTAGAATCCCCGAACATTTATTGAAACCTGTTGCTCAGCTTAAAACCCACTTGAACTTTACATTCCAAGGTGCTCCTTTTACGACATCGGTTCCCGGACAATATCTGGTCAATGATATAAGAAGATATTTTCAAACAAGAGATGCCGGACCAAAAATTTCTTATAAAAAATATGGGGGAAATCTCGAGGAAAGACATGGGCTGGCGCATTTGATAGATCCTCAAGATCCATTGGCGAAATCCATAGTTGATTATATAAATAAAGGCGTCACAGATCCTCAACAACGCATATCCCGCATCCACGATTTCTGGGCTGAAAACACATCTTGGTCTAGGGAAACCGGCGACGTGAGCGCAAGACCGCCTCTTTCCGTTACAATGATTAGATCCGCGAACAATAATGGCAATGGCGGAGATTGCGATGTTTTGACGATTGGCGAAGCAACTCTACTTGCGGCTGACGGAAGCGCCGATGTGGCACTTATCTATGCCGATACTGATCCCTCAAAGGTCAATGGCAAAGAAGTATATTCCAGCCATGTATTGCTTGGCATCGATCCTGCGGATATCGATAAGATTTACGACAAATCAGATGCTAATGTTTGGCATACCGGCGATGGTCGTTCATGGGTTCTTACGGAGCCTCAAGGCGGTGACTATTATGCGTGCGCAAATGGTAAAATGTGCCAACACGGTTCTACGTTTGGAGAGTTTTCTCTGGGTACGCAACTTACGGTACGATATATTGAACCGATAACGAGTCAACAGCCCAACCACCCCTAATAAGTAACGGCATTAGAATAGAAGAATTTTCACTCCTTCGTGCGCTTGCCGGACTGGCGTCTTTATGTTATAATTAATAGATAATTTAACAAAAATAAACCATGTCACTTGAATCACATCAGGAAAATCGCGAGGTAAGACAAGATACTAAGCAAGAGCTTAGAGATCTCAGAGCTCGTATTGATATCGAGCAATCAAGAATACTTGATAGAGGAAATCGAGCACATAATAAAAGATATGATGAAAAGCTCGAAAGAAATGATGACGTGCTTATAGGCAAGGTGGATGCTTTTGTCGAAAGAGCGATAAATACAGATGCAGTTTCTCCTACAAGAAAGGTTGCAATGCTTCAAGAGGTTCTCGGTGTGCTTAATAACTACATAAGAGGACTTGACGGCGTATCGACCAATAAAAATCGAACAGCCGACAGACTTAGCGGTATCTTGGATAGGTTCAATAAAGAGATCACTACAAAAAGGATTGTTGAAAATGCAACAGATGGCGATCGAGATGCAGTAGTTCGTCATGATCTAGCCGATGATCATTCTCATGAACGCGCGGTTGAGAGACATACCGAAGTTGTCGGTGATGCTAGGCAAACATATAGAGAGCTTAAGTCTAAGATCGATATCGAACAAAGTCGCATTTTGAAGAGAGCTCTTCGAGAACACAACAAGAGATATGACGAAAAGTTGGAAAGGAATGATGATGTACTTATGAATAAGGTTGACAAATTCGTTGAAAAACTGGATGACACAAGAGTCATCTCTCTTACAAGAAAAGTTGCAATGCTCCAAGAGGTTCTAGGGGTGCTTAATAACTATATAAGAGGATTTGACGGCGCTTTTACCGGCAAAAACAGAACCGCCGACAGGCTTAGCGGTATTATCGACAGATTCAATAAAGAAATTCGAACAGCGCGTGACGTAATGGAATTCCGAGAAGGTGGCAGTAGGCCGGCACAAATCATAACAGAACAACTTCCCGACTTATCCGAATCTGTTGAGACTGGTCGTGAAATTTACACCGTCCGGCCCGGAGATAGTTTAACAAAAATCGTAAAAGACCATTTTGGAATAGACTGGCGAACAAGTCCTGCGGCCTCATTTGCGGTTGTTAGACTTTTAAACGACAAGTGCAGAATTGACGATACCAGAAGTGATCCGAATAAAATTCTCGCCGGAAGTCATTTGGACTTTGGCAAGGCAAGAAAATTACTCGGTCCTGACGGACAACCTACGGTTGAACATAAAGATGGCGCTATCGCTTGGTACAACTCAATTCCTTCCACTATAAAGAATGGGTGGACGATAGAAGACAATAAAAATGTTGACTAGGGTTTGTTATCTCCTCGCCGGTATCTTCGCCATTCCATCGGGAGCTCTCTTCTTCTCTATATCATAGAAACGCATCTGTTCTTTCTTGAACATCAGCTCGACACGTCCAATCGGACCGTTTCTGTGTTTGCGGATATACAAATCTGTAACGCCGACCCTTTCCGTATCTTCTTCGTAATAATCTTCGCGGTACATCATCATAACGACATCTGCGTCCTGCTCGATCGCTCCCGACTCTCTCAAGTCTGACAACTGAGGGATCTTGCTTGGACGCTGTTCAACTGCGCGAGACAATTGCGAGAGTGCCATTATCGGGACTCTGAGTTCGCGAGCGAGCGATTTGAATGCGCGAGAAATTTCCGAAATTTCCTGAACGCGATTGGTAATCGAGCTTCCGCCGCCGCCGATACTCATGAGCTGCAAGTAATCGATAATCAAAAGGTCAAGTCCGTGTTCCGCTTGAAGGCGACGCGCCTTGGCGCGGAGTTCTGCTATAGATCCGCCTACGGAGTCGTCAATAAATATTTTAGACTGATTGAGTTCGTCCATTATCGAGCCTACACGTGCGAAGTCCTCTTCGGTGAGACGACCCGTACGCATTTTCCATGAATCGACAGCAAGAAGTGCGCAGAACATTCTTTCAACAAGCTGCTCTTTCGACATTTCAAGAGAGATCACGCCGACCGATTTGCCGATCTTCGCAACGTTTTGAGCGATGTTGAGCGCGAAAGATGTTTTACCCATCGATGGTCTGGCGGCAAGGATAAGCAAGTCCGATGGCTGCAATCCTGAAAGCATATTATCGAGCGTTGAGAATCCTGTCGGAATACCTCTGTATTTGTCCTTCGCGTCAGGGTCATGGAGATCTGAAATTTTTTCGTAAGTTTGCGCCAAAATATCCTTGATATGCACGAATTTATCCTTCAAAAAAGTTCTGGAAACGGAGAAAACCGATTTTTCAGCTTTTTCAATAAGCTCGTCTATCTCTTCCGTTTCATTAAAACCGAGAGCCGTAATGTCATGTCCCGCTTTTATCAGATTTCGCAAAGTGGCCTTTTGCTTAACTATCACTGCGTATTGAACAATGTGCGAAGCTGTAACGACTTCGTTAATAAGCTCAGCCAAATATGCGTTCCCTCCTATCTTATCAATCTCGCCGTTGTCCTTAAGGTTTGTGCTTAATGTCAAAAGATCTATCGGTGTTCTTCTGCCGAAAAGGTCCAAGACCCCTCCGTAAATTATTCTGTGCGCGTCATAATAGAAGTCCTCCGGATGTAAGATGTCGGCAATTTTTATGATTGCGTCTTTGTCTATCAACAACGAACCCAAAACCGATTTCTCGGCCTCTAGGCTGTGTGGCGGAACGTTTGAAACTGATTGAGTCATTTAACTTTGTGGTAGGGCTTGTTAATTTGTCACAAATCGCCGGCGTGTGCAATAAAAGGTTGTTAGGTTTTTGTTGCAGGAAAGGCGAAATAGATGGTAGATAGCAGATAGCAGAGGGGGATAGGGGAAAAGTTGGGGAAGTAGAAGAAGTATGAGAAGTGACATAGTGAAGAAGGGAGAAGACTTATGACTTACGACTTATGACCAATCAAGGGGAAAATATGGCACGGGATTTTTTATTATCAAAAGGATATGAAATTCTCGCGATGAATTTTCGCGCAGGGCAGATGGGGGAGGTCGATATAGTGTGCCGAGACGGAGACGAGGTTGTTTTTGTCGAGGTAAAGATGAGAAGCGGTAACGATTTTGGCGAGCCGGAGGAGGCTGTTGGCTTGCGCAAGTTGGCGAAAATCAGAAGGGTTGCGGAAATTTATCTTTCGCAAAACAGGCTAGAAAAAAGTCTGTGGCGAATCGATGTTATTGCGATCAAAAATAATGAGATTGAACATATCACTATAGACTAGTAATCTATTGGTGATGAACAAAAAGAAAATTATTTTAAGCTTGATCGTTTTGGTTCTTCTGATCGTCTTGGCGATACCTTTTTGCAAGGCGCCGAAAGGTAATCTTGTCTTTCGAGCGGATGAGGAATTTTTACCTTATACAGTTAAATTCCCTGGGCAGGTTACAATCGAAATGCCTTGCAGCGAAGCTGAATGCGCAGGTGAATTCGAAACGGGCAGTTATACTTTTTACATAGAGAAATCCGGATATTACGCGCAGGAGGGTTTTGCTGACGTGCTAAACGGCGAGACGAGTTATTTTGATGTATCGCTTGAAACTGTGCCGGCTCTCGCGGAGAGCTCTGCCGACATTGACGAAAGTATTTTTGAAAAATGTTATGGTGGTGTTGAGGCTTGCGACTTGGGATCCGGCTTCTTAATGGCTGCCGACAATGAGACCGGCTATATGACCTTGTGGCAAGGCGATACTCGGATGGCCACTTTCACAAAAGGC
>MFXH01000003.1 GCA_001788795.1 Candidatus Peregrinibacteria bacterium RIFOXYA2_FULL_41_18
GTTTATTTTGTTTATTTCCGATGTTTGGTATGAACAGTTTTGCGCTTCCGATCCTTCGAATCCCGTGTAGCATTCGATCGATATCTCGTCTTGAATGGTTATAGTGCTTGGTAGTGTTATTTCGGCTGTTGCTTTTAATATCGAAGCCTCCCATTTCGTTCCGATAGTATCTCGGTACAACCTTGCTGAGTTTTCGTTCGGAAATTCGAGTCCGTTTATTATTTCGTATGTGATTACATATGTTTCAGGTTCTTGCAGTAATATATTCGGGTCACCGATTCTAATCTCTATCGTTCCCCAGCTGTTTGATATTGTGTAGGGAAGGTTTTCGTTCTTCTCATTAGTGATGGATTTCAACGAAAAATCACCTGAGGCCGATTCTATTGTGCGATAAATGCCGTGATGCGCTTCTTCTGAGAAATTCGCAATTATTGTTTCTTGGATAGTTAAGCTTGAGTCGTTGTTTACCGTTATTTGAGTGTCGTAAGAATCGATCCACCATGTTGAGGCGAGGGCTTGAGGCGCAAAAAGTAGCGCGATGAATATGGTGAAAAACAATTTTTTCATAAATATTGTATTGCCCTATTGTCGAACGAAATTATTTTTTTCGCCTTAACTGCGATTTTTTTTATCTTCAACATTGTTGATGGCAATGCGTAATCTTGGAATGGCAAGCTTGATGGAGGAGGGAATGGAAGTTTAAAAATTATAAGAGTTTTAACGTCGGGCTTCATTGTTCGCCAGAAGTCGTATGTTCCTATTAGTACGGAAGTTTCAGGAGAGTTTTCGTATGTAAGTGCAATTTTTCCAAGTCCTCCCGAAATGTCCTGTGCCAATATTGAAATGCCTTCTTCTTTCATTTCAAGAGCCAGTTGATGATGCAATTGTTCGGCGGCTCTTTTTGAATTTGTTAAAACGAAGACAGGTTTTTCAAGTGTTGGTAATTCGTGCGTAAGTTTATGGGCGACTTTTGCAGAAAAATCTTCCGCTTTTTGATTTGGCAGGTCCGATACCGTTTCGATGTATGGTTCGTTTTTCTCCTGTATTTCTACGGTTGTGTCGATTGGTAAAGCGAGAATTGATTTGAGGAATTTTCCTTGAGGATTTTCATTCTTGAACGTAATTGCAGATGAGATGAGCGAGAGTTTCGCAGGGATTCTCCAAATTTTTCGAGATAAAATTTCCCCAATGTTTTTTGGTGTAATTGTCATCATCGGTTCGCCGTTTTGATTGACCGTTATTTCGATTTCCGTTTCGAGGCTTGAGTTCAAAAATGTTAAAAACGACTTTTCTTCGGATTCCGGCAGGTTTGTAATTAGATCTGTTATTTTGCCGATTACATCTTTGCATTTTGCCCATTCTTGAGTTGATTCAATTTGGCTGTCGACTTTTAGTCCGTAATATTCCGCATATTTTTCATGCACCATTCCGACGTATGCCATAAGCATTGTTATCTTGTCTTTTACTTCTTGCGGTAGGTCGGAGGTGGCAAATCTTTTTTCAAAATACATTACAGTAAGCGCTTTTTTTGCGTTCGTATAAAATTCGTCGATATCTCCAATTATAAGATGTGCGTTTTTCAATATCTCTTCATTTTTGAGGGTTATGCGCGCGAGCGTGAAGTGGTCCATTGTTATGATCTTGCTCGCTGACATTTTTCTCGCGATTTCTTGCGGGAATTTTTTATGCGCATAGTCAAACCATAAATCTTTTGTGTTTTGAGAGAGATGTAAGTCGCGGCGCGATATTGTTTCTTTCTCGCCGAGTGAAATTATTTTTAGTGCAAAAGTTGTTTCGTCGGCTGTTAATGAAGGTTTTTCGAGTAATGCATCAAAAAGTTTTCTGTCCAAATACTGGTTTGGACTTAGAAGCTGGAAGGACTTATCGTTTTCTTCTGTTAATTCCGGAGTTGAAATTATCGTTCTGAGTTCCGGATTTTGCGGAATTAAGTTTGTTTCGAAGGTCTCGATTAGTGCTCTGTCGGTAGCTTGCGTGATTTTTGCCGAGATGTCTTTTGGTGTTTTTTTGTCCGGCTGCGGAGTGAGTGTTTTTTTGTAGTTTTTTGACGCGAAAAGCAAAATTTCTTTCCACGTTATTTCAGATTTTTTAATTATATCTGCTATTTTATCGAGGTTGTTATTTGTGGAGAAATAAATGTCCAACAATTTGAAAATCGCTTCGATGTTAACTGTTACATCTTTCAGTGCGCGATGACGGCCGTACTCTTTTATGTCCAGTTTTTTACCAAGTACTTCGAGGCTGTATGATCTTTCTTTCGGAAATGCGATGTGTGCGATATCCATTGAATCGAGCCGTGGATTTTTCAAGTCGAATCCGTTTGCGTTTAAGAATTCGAGGTCGAAATTTATATTGTGTCCTGCGATTGGCAAGTCGCCTACAAAACTTATTATTTTATCTTTTATCTCTGTAAGTTTCGGTGCGTCTTTCAAGTCTTCATCTTTTATTCCTGTTAAATTCGTCACGAATTTTGGTAGTGTCACCCCCGGATTTATAAAGGACTCAAAAGTTTTTTCCACTTCTCGCGTTTGCAGGTTTACCAAAGCTATTCCGATCTCGATAATTTTATCTCGGTCAGGGCTAAGGCCGGTGGTCTCGATGTCGAGGCAGATGAAGTGGGGGGAAGGCATGAGGCAGAAGGTATAAGGGATGAGGAAAAATACGGCGATATTATCTCCTTTTTCGCGGGGTTTTGACAGGTGTTTTTTTCGACTAGATAGTTGGAGTCGCTTTGATTTCCTCTATTAGGTTGAGCAGATTGATAACGATTTTGCATGTTTCCGCTCGTGTAATGTTGTTGCCTGGGGCGAAAAGAGTACTTGAATATCCCGACACAATTCCTCCAGTATAGGCTTTCATTACATATTCATAAAACCAATCTGACTCGGAAACGTCTGTGAAAGAATTGTTCCAGTCGGACTCTGTACCTAGGAATTTTTCAGATCCGTCCAGATCTTCTATTTTTGATCCCTTTAGAAGTATTTTCAAGGCTTCCGCTCTGTTGATGTAATTTCCCGGTTTGAAAGTTCCATCCGTATATCCTCCTACGATGTCTTCGTCATATGCCGATGTTATATAGTCTTCATACCAAGCGTCCGATTCTACGTCGGAAAATTTATTCTCATGTGAACCTATTTCGTATTCAAATGCTCCAAGTGCGATTTTTGTTATTTCGGCCCTTGTTATGTAATTATTTGGTCCAAATGTTCCATCACTATATCCTCCAACCGTGCCCTGCTCTGCAAGGTCGATTATGTAGTCTTCAGCCCAGTGTCCGGTTGTATCCGAGAAGGATATTTCTTCCAGCTCTTCTTCCTCTTCTTCGGCTGCGTCGTGAGTCTGGTCTTCTTCCAATTCCGTAACGTTTTCACTAATTTCTTCAATCGTAACTTTTACGGATGAACTCATCATATTGAATTCATTTGCTGCCGAAACGTAAAAAGTGTTTACGGCATTTTGTTCCAGTTCGACTTCGATTGCGAATGTCCCGTCATAAAGGACATCTGTTTCACCCGTGTCCGAGCCCGTAACAATGACTGTCGCATCTGTCTCGGCAGTTCCCGTAATGGTCATAATGTCGGAATCTACCGGAGAAGTTATCTCGTTTACGGTTGGGGTTTCCGGAGCCGAGTGGCTTATTCCGCTAGATGCTTCATATTCTGCCGCCACTTCTACGCCTTCGACGATTTCTACCGTTACCGAGCTGGATTGGTCTCCGTCAGCGCCGACTGCGACTACTGAATAGAGGTTTGTTGATTCTTGTCCTAGGGCTACGGTTTTTGACCACGCGCCGGTTTCATCTGCATAAGTTGGTGAAAGCTCATACGGTCCGCCCGTTACTATTATTTGTGCGTTTGGTTCTGCGGTTCCCGTTAATGTGATCTTTTCAGCGTCAACAGGGGAGGGTGGAGTATCTACCACCGGTGGTTGTGTTGCGGTTGTTGTGAATGTTATTACTGCGGTGATTATCAGGCCGGCGACTATTGTCGTGATGGCTGCTGGGATTATGATTTTTGTGTTCATGGGGGAGGGTTAGAGATAAGAGATAAAAGATAAAAGATGTTGGTTGTGTTTAAAGTAGGTTTATAAATTTGTCGAATAAAAAGCCGGTATCTACAGGGCCCGGAGTTGATTCGGGATGAAATTGTACCGAGAAAAAAGGAAGAGATTTGTGCTTGATGCCTTCAACCGTTTTATCATTTTGATTTATGAACCAAACTTTCCAATCTTTCGGCAGGGTTTTTGCGTTTATTGCGAATCCATGATTTTGGCTCGTTATATAGCATCTGTCTGTTTCGAGGTCTGTGCATGGTTGATTTTGCGCGCGATGGCCGTATTTTAATTTGTAAGTTTTTGCTCCTACCGCTATCCCCATTATTTGGCTGCCCAAGCATATTCCGAATGTCGGGATTTTTTTTGCCAGTGCTTGGCGCATTGTTTCGTGAGTTGCTGTTGGAAGCATAGGATCGCCCGGTCCGTTACTGAAAAAAACTCCGTCGAATTTTGTTTTTGATTCAAACGGGTTTTTATCCCAAGGGAATCTTGTGACAGATATGTTTCGATTTAGGAATTCGCGTATTATGTTCGTTTTGCAGCCTGTGTCTATCAGCGCAATGTGTTTTCTGCCACGTTTGTAAGTTGTGATTTTTCTGATTGAAACTTCAGATACTATATTGTCGAGATCAGGCGCTCGGAATTCTGAGAATTTTAAATTGGGTTCGTTTGTTTTATGTGCGATTATTTGTCCGAGCATTGTTCCCTTTTCTCGTATTTTTTGCGTTAGGGCGCGCGTATCTACACCTGTTATTCCGGGGATTCCGAACTCTTTCAGCCATGCTCCGAGGCTTTTTTCTGCGTTCCAATGACTGAAATTCTCCGAATATTCCGAAACGATTATGCCTCTCAAGTGAATTTTTTCGCTTTCAACAAACTTCATCAACTTGTCTTTGTCTTTCAGCATGGCAGGAACTCCATAATTTCCGATTAATGGATATGTTAATGTCAAAATTTGTCCTTTGTAAGAAGGGTCGGTGAAACTTTCCGGATACCCCATCATTCCCGTGTTAAAAACCACTTCGCCTTCGGAATCCTTGTGTGCGCCGAAAGATTGGCCGGTAAGGATTGTGCCGTCTGAAAGGATGAGGGAGGAAAGAGAAGGCATAAGGCAGAAGGGATAAGGGAGAAGGGAGGAGTAAACCGGAAGATATTTTAGGAGTTTATTATTGTTTGTGCAATGCACGTTTTTCGTGATAAGTTTTGAATGGAAATAATCTTAAAAATTATGCTTAAAAAGGGTCTATTAAGTTCGAAAGATTTGAGCCGTGCGGATTTGCTTAGAGTTTTTGCGGAAACGGAAAAATTATTGCCCGTTGCTCGTAAAGAAAAAACATCCAATTTGATGAAAGGCAAAGTTCTTGCGACTCTTTTTTACGAGCCTTCGACGAGGACTCGTTTCAGTTTTGAAACGGCGATGTTGCGCTTGGGCGGATCGGTTATCAGCAATGCACAAATGAAGGAAACTTCTTCTGTTAAGAAGGGTGAGAGCTTGAGAGATACGGGTCGAGTTGTGTCGTGTTTTGCGGATGTTATTGCGATGAGGCATTCGGAGGCCGGAAGTGTTGCGGAGTTGGCGGAAGGGGCGACGGTTCCTGTAATTAATGCCGGAGATGGCGCGAACGATCATCCGACTCAGGGCTTGCTCGATGTTTATACGATTTGGCGAGAGTTTGGACGGATTGACGGTCTGACGATTGGAATGGTGGGAGATCTGAAGTATGGAAGAGTTCCTCATTCACAATGTCAATATTTGAAGAATTTTAAGAAGTTGAAGTTTGTTTTTGTTTCGCCTGATGAGTTGAAGATGCCGAGAGAAATTGTAAAAGAATTAAAATCTTGCGGTCATGAAGTTGTCGAAACTGCCGATTTGGATGGCGTGATCGGCGAGTTGGATGTTTTAGCCTGTACAAGAATTCAACAGGAGAGGTTTGCGAGCGAGAAAGAGTATTTGAAATACAAAGGCGTTTATGTAGTTGGCAGGTTGCAAGTGGCAGATTGCAAGAAGAAGATGATTATATTGCATCCGTTGCCGAGGGTTGATGAGTTGCTGCCGGAGGTTGATTCGGATAAGCGCGCGAAGTATTTCGAGCAGGTGACGAATGGGGTCGCGGTTAGGATGGCGATTCTTAACTTAACCTTATAATAAAATGAAAATCCTTCTCAAAAACGGCACGGTCGTAAGTTCGAAGGGCAAGAAGCATTCGGATGTTTTGATCGAAGACGGGAAGATTGCGAAGGTTGCATCTGGGATTTCCGATGATGCGGCTCGCGTGATCGATTGCGAAGGTGAATTTATTATGTCAGGAGTAATTGATGCGCATGTGCATCTTCGCGAGCCGGGTGGAACGCATAAGGAGGACTTTGCAACAGGTTCGAAGGCTGCTCTAAAAGGCGGTGTTACGACAGTTCTTGATATGCCGAATAACAATCCTCCAACAGATACGATTGAGAGGTTGTTGGCCAAGTATGAGTTGGCTAAGAAAAAGATGGTTTGCAATTCGCGTTTTTATATTTTGGGGACTGCGGAAAATCTTAATGATGTTAAAAAAGCCGATATGGCGTGTGGGGTAAAGTTGTTTATGGGCAAGTCGACAGGTGGGTTTGTTATTGATGATGCGACTCTTGAAAGTTTTTTGAAAAATATAAAAACCAAACCGATAGTTGTTCATGCGGAAGATGAGGAGAGGATTGAGGTGCGAAAAAAAGAGTTTGAAGGAGATGAGAATCCTGCTGTTCATTCGCTTATTCGCGATGACGAGTCTGCATATATTGCGGTTAAAAAGGTTTTGCACTTGGCGAAAAAATACGGATCTAAACTGCATTTAACTCATGTCAGTACGAAAAAAGAGCTTGAGGTTTTGAAAAAGTTTAAATCCAAGAAAATCACTGCTGAGGTTGCGACGCATCATCTATTTTTGAATAAAAATGCATATAAGGATCATGGTAATTTTGTAAAAATGAATCCTCCTTTGCGAAGTGAAGAGGATAGGGTTGCCATGTGGGAGGCTCTGAAATCAGGCTTGATAGATATTATCGTGACAGATCATGCGCCACATACGATTGCCGAGAAAAAAGAGTCTTATGAGAACGCTCCTTCAGGCGTTCCGGGGCTTGAGACTCTTCTACCGTTAATGCTGGATGCAGTGAATCATGGGCAGATAACTTTTGAAAGAATGATTGAAGCGATGTGTGAGAAGCCCGCTTCCATATTTGGGCTGAAAGGGAAAGGTTTTGTGAAGGCTGGATATGATGCGGATTTGGTTGTTGTCGATATGCTGAAAGAGGGTGTTGTAGGGAAGGGTGGGTATGCCACAAAATGCGGATGGTCGCCTTATGATGGATGGAAGCTTACTGGGTGGCCGGAGATTGTGATTTGCGGAGGGTCATTTTAAATTGACCCCAAGAGGTTTTTTATATAGATTTACGTCCGATGAATAAGACTATTAATTTTCGCGGCGTCAAATTCCCAAATCCGACTGTTCTTGCGTCCGGTATACTTGGCGTAACAGGTGATAGCTTCAAGAATGTTGTGCGAAATGGTGCCGGAGGGGTGACTTCCAAATCCGTTTGGTTGGAGAGGCACGAAGGTCATCCCGGACCGGTTATGATGGGAACTGAACATTTTTATATAAATGCCGTCGGGTTGCCTGATGGTGGCATTGAGAAAGCGAAAGAGGAGTTGGGCAAGTATCTTGAATGGAAAGAGAGAGCGCCTCTTATCGGGAATATAGTTGCAGGAAAAATCGATGATTTTGAGAATATTGCTGGGCAGATGCAGGAAATTGGGCCGGATATTATAGAGGTAAATATAAGTTGTCCTAATGTTGAAGATGAGTTCGGGCGTCCGTTTGCGTGTAGCACGGTTGATGCCGGATCTGTGACAAAAGTTGTGAAAAAAATTGTTAAGAATATACCTGTTATCGTGAAGTTGTCCCCGAATGTTGCGAATATCGGCGAGATTGCGAAGGCTTGTGAGGCGAATGGAGCTGATGGTTTGACTGTCGCTAATACTTTTGGTCCCGGAATGATTATAGATATAGATACGGCTGAGCCGATTTTGTCGAATAAGGTTGGAGGAGTGAGCGGTCCTGGGATTAAACCGCTTGCCGTTAAGAGAGTTTGGGATACCGCGAGTGCGGTGAAGATTCCAATCATTGGAATGGGTGGCGTTCTGACTGGAAGGGATGTTATCGAGTTTATGATGGCTGGGGCGAGTTTGGTTGGAATTGGGGCAGGGGTTTATTATAGGGGTGCGGAGATTTTTGAAGAGGTGAATGAGGAGATTGATGAGTGGATGAAGGAACAAGGGGTGAAAGAATTGAGTGATATAGTTGGAAAAGCTGTTAGGAAGTGAGGGGTAAGACACAAGACATAGACAGCAGAGGAAGAAGTTGAAGAAGTGACATAGTAAAAAACTCTCTTAAATCTATAATCTCTAAGCTATAATCTATAAGTTATCTCAATGAACGATATCCCAAAAATTCTGAAAGTTGCCGAGGTAAGGACTGAGAATCCGACTGTGAAGACTTATGTTTTTCGTGGATACGATTTGGGTGCTACTCCGGGGCAGTTTGTGAATGTTTGGATTCCGCGTGTGAATGAGAAACCTTTTTCAGTCGCTTATTGTGACGACAAGGAGTTTTGGCTTACGATTGCGGCCGTGGGACCTTTTAGTAAGAAAATTCATGATGAAATTAAGGTTGGATCGAAATTAGGAGTCAGAGGTCCTTATGGTCATGGATATACTGTTCCTTCCAAGAAGCATATTGCGCTTTTGGCCGGTGGATATGGAGCGGCGCCAATGTATTTTTTGGCACATGAAGCTGTTAAGAATGGATGCAAGGTTGAATTTATAGTCGGTGCGCGAAGCAAGGATTTGCTTTTATATACGGATAGAATTGAAAAAATGGAAGGTGTTAAGTTGCATGTCGCGACCAATGATGGAAGTGTTGGCGAGAAGGGTTTTAATACTGTTATTCTTCAGAAATTAATAGACGGCGGTTCGATAGATATGGTGGCGACTTGTGGACCAGAAATTATGATGAAGGGGGCTATGGATATTTGTGAGAAAGCCGGTGTCCCGATCGAGGTTTCAATCGAGAGATATATGAAATGTGGGTCCGGTGTATGTGGAAATTGTTGTGTCGATGGTTTGGGAGTGCCCGTTTGTAAAAAAGGGCCGGTTATGAGTGGTGAAATGGCAAGAAAAATTGATGGATTGGCGAAGTGGCACCGTGACAGTGTGGGGATGAAGATTGTTTGGTAAATAATAACTTTTAAATTTATATGGAAAACATCTCAAAGAAAGTTGCGACTGCTCTTCTCGACATCGGTGCGGTGAAAGTTAGGATCAATCCTCCGTTTACATGGGTTTCTGGAATCAAGTCGCCAGTTTATTGCGATAACAGAATGATGATTTCTCATGTTGCCGGACGTGAAACTGTAGTTCAGGCTTTTAAAGAAATTCTTGCCGATAAAATTGCGAAAGGTGAGATGAAAGAACCGGATTATATCGGTGGAACGGCTACGGCTGCGATTCCGTGGGCGGCATTTTTGGCTTATGAGCTTAAGAAACCGATGATTTATATCAGGCCCGAACCGAAGGCGCATGGTGCAGGAAAACAGATTGAAGGTGATCTCAAAGAGGGGAGTTCCGTTCTGATTGTTGAGGATTTGATTTCGACAGGCGGAAGTAGCGTGAAGGTTGCAGAGGTTGTTAGAAAAGAGGGTAAGTGCGAGGTTACTGATATTTTTGCGATTGTAAGTTGGGAGATGCCGAAGGCTGTTGCTGCTTTTAAGGAAGGGAATGTGAATTTAACTAATCTTACCGGATTTACGGACTTGATCGGATTTGCCGCAGAGAGGGGAGATATTCCTGCTGATAAGGTTGAGATTATCAATAAATTCAAAGAAAATCCTGCGGTTTGGGGGGATGGGTTGTAGGTCGTAAGTCATAAGTCGTAAGTCATATGAAAAAGATTTATTACGTTGTCGGTGTTGTGATTTTGGTTAGTTTAATGGGTTTGATGTTTTATATTTTTGCGAATAACGATATTTCAAATTCCAAACCTCTTTCAGGTGAAAGTTTTGATCAGGATGCATCTAAGATAAATGCTCCTGTGGATGATTTTACAAATTAATTAAAACAATATGAATTTCGCTGATAAACTTATTGCTGCTGTGCAGAAAAAAGGTAATCCGATTTGTGTCGGTCTTGATCCTAGGCTTGAACAGATTCCGGCAAGCATTGTTAAGAAAATTACAGATAAGAAAGGGATGACGAAAGAGGCTGCGGCTGAATGTTTTCTTGAATTCAATAAAGGGATAATCGATGCAGTTTCCGATATTGTTCCTGTCGTTAAGCCGCAGATTGCGTTTTACGAGCAGTATGGTTTTCAAGGGGTTTGGGCTTTTGAAGAGACTTGTAAATATGCGCAATCGAAAGGGTTGATCGTTATTGCTGATGCAAAGAGGAATGATATAGGTTCAACTGCCGAAGGCTATTCACGAGCATTTTTGGGCGATGTAGAGATGTTCGGCACCAAGGCGAAGGGGTTGGATGCGGATGCGCTGACTGTAACGCCTTATCTTGGATACGATGGGGTTAAGCCGTTTATTGAAGATTGTAAGAAGTTTGGGAAGGGTATTTTTGTTCTTGTTAAGACTTCCAATAGGTCTTCAGGTGAGTTGCAGGATCAGGATATTTTTGGCGAAAAAGTTTCAAAAGAGTTTGCTCAAGATGAGCATATGAGAGTTTATGAATTAATGGCGCATTACGTCGAATCATGGGGGGCTGATGAGGTGGGCGAGAGTGGCTATTCGAGCGTTGGGGCTGTTGTTGGAGCGACTTATCCGGCTCAAGCGGAGGTTCTTCGTAGGTTGATGCCACAGGCGATTTTCTTGGTTCCCGGATATGGTGCGCAGGGTGGGGGAGCCTCTGATGTTAAGCCATGTTTCAATAAAGACGGACTTGGAGCTGTTGTTAATTCCAGCAGGGGTATAATTTTTGCTTATGAAGACAAGGAGAAATACGGTCCCGATGGATATGCCGATGCGGCGAAAGAGGCTTGTTTAGATATGAAGGAGGATTTAAAAGAGGCTGGAATTTGTTAGTATTGATTTTGCTGTCGATTGGGTCTATTGTTTTGGCTTGAGCAAGCCTCTTAATTATATATTATGAATGCTCGTGTCGAGTCAGGAATGAATGTTCTTATTGGAATTGAAGATGAAGATCTTGGCGAAGTCGTTGTGGAATTTCTTGAGCAATGGGAAGAAAGTGATTGTTTTAATATTCATACAGTATCCGGCTCTTTGGCCGGTTTGGCTGAGCTTGGTGGTGTGCATGGCGATCCTTTTCGTCCAGAATTGCTTATTTATGACTATGAACTGTATGCTTTTTGCAAAAATCGTACGGTTGAGGCTGTTTCAACCAATGTTGCCGGACGTATTGCCATGATTGTTATTGCTTATGGTGATGTTGAAAAAAGGTTGCCGATTCACGGCTATGATTCAAATAAAATGTTGATTGAATTTGTCGATGCTCCGTTTTCGTTCCCGGGAGAATTCAAAAGTGCAATTATGCGATGTTTGAATTTTATAGGACGCGTTGCCGTTAATGATTAGGCTACGTCAGGACTATGAGTGATTGTAACGCCGAATACATCTCTTATCATTCCTTCTGTTACTTCTGACATTTCATGTGTTCTGATTTGCGGTTTAGCAAGTGCTGAAACTGGTAGTTCTAAGATTTTTGCCAGTATTTTTATAATTCTTTTCACTTGGTCTTCTCCAATTATTACTTCCGCCTTATAAATACAGGCGTCTATGGCTTCTGCAAGCGTACGTGGTTCATAGTTGGTTTCTACAGATGCTATTAATGGTGTAAGTATTCGCTTGGCAAGTTCAGTTTCGCCTTCTTCCAATTCGTAAATTTCTCCTGCCAAAAGCATTGCCGATCTGAGTATTCGCGCTTCCGAGTCGGGGTCGTCTTCGACATATGCAGTTGTTTCTGCTCTGTTTGCGAAATAATTATACCTCCCGTTGATTTGGCTAAGCGGTTGGTTTCTTGCGATTACTAGCGCCAGTATTTCTCTTGGGCTATCGACTATTTGAGGTGTTGTTGGTTGGCGCGATTTCCTGAATGCATCAAGGTCTATGATTTCTGCTCCATCTTCATCTTCATCATGGTCTGATTCGGTATCATTTGGCGTATTCATTTTAAATGAGTTTTTCGGTTATTTTATCGCAGGCATCTTTTTTCAATTGGCTTGCCGGTAATGCTTGAGGGATCGGAAGTCCAATAGCTGCTTCTATTGCGCGCGGAGTGCAGCCAAGTAATTGGCTAAGTACTATTCTTTGTTCTTGGGTTGTCGTGTTGGTAATGTCTGATTGAGGATTTAATATGTCCGATTCAATTATTTCCCTTTGGGTTTGAGCTCTTGAGGCTACAAGAAAACAAGCGATCCCGAATCTTATTACTGCATTTTGGTTTCCAGTGTTTTCAGGTTTTGGTAGCGAGCTGCTTGCTGCGACGAGTTGTTCTATTGATACTGATTGTGTTTCGGCTTCCGATTTTTGTGATTTTTTACCAGCTTCATTCATTGATTCCAGAACTTTTAGAAATCTTCCTATTCTATGTAGTGAATGACCAGCCGGTTCCATTATTTTTTCTAGAGCTGCTCTGAGCGGTTCACCTTCTTTACCGAGTCTGAATTTTGGTAATTCGGATAGCTTCCGTCTCATTTCGTCTATGACAACCGTTCTTCCATCTTGTCCGATATCCATTAGATGTTGAGTTTCTTCTACTGTTAAGAACGTTAAATCGCCTTTTTGCAGTTTTCCAGCGGTTTTTTCCACAAGAGTTTGTTCTATCGAGACCAGCCCTGGACACGGTAGAGACATATCAGGTTTACCCATAGTTGTTGTTTAAGCGACTTATTCTAGAGCTTTTTGCGCTTTTGTCAACCGCTGAAGCAGTTTTCGCCAGTCTTCTACCGTTAATCTTTCCGCTCTGATGTTTTCGTCCAGTCCCAATTCTTGAAAAATTCTGTTCAAATCCTCTTTTTTTACATTCGCCAGTTGAGTGAGATTGCTGATTAGTTTTTTTCTTTTGTGTGAAAAGCCGACGTTAATTATTGTGAAAAGTTTCTTAATTTCTTCAGGCTCTATAATCTGTTTGTCGACAGTGATTTTTATAATTGCCGAATCAACCTTCGGTGCCGGTGTGAAATGCGAGGCTGGGACTGTAGCGATTATTTCAGGATGACCGAAAAGATGAACTTGTATCGCGAGGACACTTAAACTCCCATCTTTTGCGCAGATTTTTTCTGCCACCTCTTTCTGTACCAATAAAACGATTAGAGTCGGTCGTGATTCCGGTCGTTGTTCTCGGAGAAAATGGTTGATGATGGGGGAGGTGATGTAGTAGGGGATATTGGCAACCAGTTTATAAGGCGTTTTTGGAGGTGTGAATTCCAGCGCGTTTTGATTTATTAATTTGAAATTTTGATCCTGAAGAAATTTGCATTTTAGTTCCGGAATTAAATCTGCATCGAGTTCGATTGCAGTTACGCTTCCGGCGTTTTTGACTAATTCTTCTGTTAAGACGCCATGGCCTGGGCCGATTTCGATGACTTGATCGTTCTTATTTAAATCTGCCGCAGAGATAATACTTGCGAGAGTTTCCTGATTATTTAAGAAATTTTGACCTAATGATTTTTTAGCTTGCATTGATTTTGATTAATTTTAACGGGTCTGATTTGCCGCTTATTATCGAGATCGTATTTTTTGGTACGTGGTAATGTTCGCTTAAGAATTTAACCAACTCCTTATTCGCTTTTCCTTTTTCCGGAGCTGCCGCAATGCGGATTTTGATTGTGCCGTCGGCAAGAGTTCCGGTCAATTCCGTTTTGGCGCTTTTAGGGGTGACTTTTATTCTTAAATATATGGGTTCATTCATGCCAACTTGCCTTTAAACAGTGCTTTTCTTAACTCCTCCAGTATGAAAATCGTGGATGATGCGGCAATTATAGTTATCCATTCTTTTGCTGTCAGGTGGGTGGTTCCAAGTATTTCTTGGAGGTATGGTATTTCCGCCATGCAGAATGCGATCAATATGGATATTAATATAGCCCCCATCAGATGAGGATTTTTAAAAAAACCTATTTTGAATGCCGAATGGGAGAAGCTTCTTGAGTTTACGGCGCTCCACATTTGTATGAAGACAAGGAGTATGAATGCAGATGTTGCTGCTTTTAAATACGCTTCTTCGTTCCCCTCAGTGTAGTTGTATTGTTTTAAAACGAAATAAAAATATCCTGTGACGATTGATCCTATGAATATTCCCAGATATGCAAAATGGAAGATAAAGCTTTTTTTCAATATCCTCTCTTTTGGATTTCTTGGAGGTTTCTCCATTATATCGGGTTCTCCCGTCTCAACTCCCAGAGCTATTGCAGGAAGTACGTCGGTACCCAAGTCCACGCACAGTATTAATACAGCAGTCAGCGGTGCCGGAAGTCCAAGTATTATTGATGCAAAAATAGTTATGAGCTCTCCTATGTTGCAGGAAAAGGTATAGAACACGAATTTTCTTAGATTTTGGTAGATTTTCCTTCCTTCTTCTATTGCCGTTACTATTGTCCCGTAGCTATCATCTGCGAGTACCATGTTGCTCGCTTCGCGACTGACGTCCGTGCCCGCTATGCCCATTGCGATCCCTATATCGGCGCGTTTAAGCGCCGGTGCGTCATTTACTCCGTCTCCTGTCATTGCAACGATCTCTCCGTTCTTCTTGAGTGCGGAAATTATTTTCAGTTTATGTTCGGGGCTTACGCGCGAGAAAATAATTTCATCATTTGTTTTTATTACTTTCGATAGTCTTATCTCGGAAAAAGTTTCAAGTTCCGCTCCTGTTATTATGCGCGGATTTTTTGACGAAACCATCCCGACCTGTCTTGCGATTGCTTCCGCCGTAGGTCCGTAATCGCCTGTGATTATATAAGTTTTTACTCCTGCTTTGTGGGTTAGTTCGACCGCTTGTGGTACTTCTTGGCGCGGAGGATCCATCATGCCCATTAATCCTATAAAGATCATATCTCCCTCCGTGTCTTTTTCTTCATATTTCTTCTCTTTTTTAATCGTTTTATATGCGAATCCGAGGACTCTCAATGCCGAATTAGCCATTCTGTCGTTATTTTCGCGAATCTCTTTTTCTAATTGTTTGGTTATTTCTACCAGATGATTATTTACGAGTGCGCGTGTGCATTTGCTCATTATTACATCTGGTGCTCCTTTTATCAGTACAATCGCTTCTTTTTCATATTTACTTGAACATACGACAGCCATAGTTTTTTTCTCGGAAGAAAAAGGTACTTCAAGCATTCTTTTCCATTGAGAAAATGTTTTTATTGTTTCAAAGCCCATTTTCTCACTTGCCGTGAGCAGTGATCCTTCTGTTGGGTCGCCGATTATTTTCCATTTGTCTTTTTCCTGTACCAGTTTTGAGTTGTTGCAAAGCGTTGCCGCTTGGCTTAGGAATTTTAACGAAGTGTGTAGTTCCAGATTTTTTTCCGATAATGAGTTTAAGTTATGATCTTCAAACTCATCATTCGGATCGTCCGGTTCCGGTGAGAGTGAAATTTTTACGTTTGTTCCTGTGATATGAAGAGCTCCACGTGGTTCATATCCTACTCCTGTTACATCCATGTTATATCCCGGTATGAAGATGTTCTTAACTGTCATTTCGTTTTTCGTAATTGTTCCGGTTTTATCAGTGCAGATTACGGTTGTTGATCCAAGAGTTTCCACAGACGATAATTGTTTCATTATTGCGTTTTTTTTCGCCAATCTTTGCACACCGAGAGCGAGTGCTATTGTTATTGTTGCAGGTAATCCTTCCGGTACAGCCGCTACGGCGACCGATGTCGCAAAGAGTATTGTTTCCGCGAAAGATGTTCCTTGAATGAAATATCCTACGCCAAACAATATTATCGATATGACCAGTGTTATTTTTCCCGCGAATACGCCAAGCTTGAAAAGTTCTTTTTGCAACGGGCTTAAATCTTTTTTCGTACTTGTTGTTAAATGAGCTATTTGGCCGAACATGGTTTCCATGCCTGTTTTTATTACCACCGCTCTTCCGTTGCCTTTTATGACCGAGGTCCCCATGAAGATCGTATTTTCTCTTTCGTCCAGATTGAGCTGTTTCTTCTCTATTATTTCACTGGTTTTCTTAACGGGATGAAATTCGCCGGTTAGAGTTGATTCATCCATTTCCAAATTGTTTGTTTCGATCAACCTTGCGTCAGCGCTTACTTGATCACCTTCTTCTATCAGTAAAATATCCCCCGGTACCAAATCGCGAGCATCTATTATCTTTTCGTTTCCGTCTCTTATGACTTTTGCATGCGGTTGTACCATTCTTTTCAGTGCTTCTATTGCTTTCTCCGCTTTGAATTTCTGAATAAAACCTATCAATGCATTTAGCACTACGATCCCCAATATTACAGACATATCCACCATTTTTCCTCCGAGTCCCGCCAAGACGGCTGCAGCTATAAGAATTAGGATCATTAGATCTTTGAATTCGCCGAAGAACTGGATTATGAGCGGAACTTTTCTTTTTCCTTTTATTTCATTAGATCCATATTTTTTCTGCAATTCTTTTATTTGGGAGGACGATAGTCCTTTTATGCCTGTTGAGAATGTTTTGAAGATTTGGTTTTTGTCTTTTGTGTGCATGGTAGGGGACTAGGGAGTTAGGGCTTTAGGAAGATAAATGAGATTGGCGCCATTCTTCTATTTTTGCGTGATTTCCGCTTAGGAGTACTTTTGGAACACTCATTTTTTTGAAAACTTCCGGACGCGTATAGTGCGGATACTCTTTTTTTCCGTTAAGTTTTTTTGTAAAAGAGTCTTCAAGTGCCGAAGTGTCGTCGTGTAATACTCCCGGCAATTGTCTGGTTACAGCATCTATCAGAATCATTGCAGGCAATTCTCCTCCCGTAAGTACGTAATCTCCTATTGAGATTTCCTCGTCTATTATCGTGTCTCTTATGCGTTGGTCTATTCCCTCGTATCTTCCGCACAGAAGTATCATATTCTTTAGTTTTGCGAGCTTAAGCACCTTTGAATGGGTTAGAGTGGCTCCATGAGGTGTTAAGAAGATTACAGGGCCTTTATTTTTCTTTTTTACAGCCTTTACTGCATCAAAAATCGGCTGGCATGCCATAACCATGCCCGCACCGCCTCCATAAGGCGTATCGTCAACCTTTTTATGTTTATCTTTTGAGTACTTGCGAATATCGTGTGCTTTGACGGTTATAAGTTTTTTATCTATAGCTCGTCCAATTATAGAATGCTCGAAATAAGGGTTTCCATCTATGAACTGAGGGAAGATTGTTAGTATGTCGAAGCGCATGGTGGAGGAATACAGAATATCGAATAGCGAATACCGAGTGCTATATTAACAAAATAGCGAAGAGTCTTCCATCTGCTTTCTGTAATTCTGTAACTCTGTTTATCTTTTCGACCACTGTGGTGCTCTTCTTGCTCTTCTGAGACCAAACTTCTTTCTTTCTTTGATTCTTGCGTCTCTTGTGATTAAGCCAGCTTTCTTAAGTGTTAGGCGTATTTCTGCATCATATTCCAACAAAGCTTTTGATATGCCATGTCTAATCGCTTCAGCTTGTCCTTTTTGTCCGCCACCTTCTACTGTTACAGTTACGTCAAAATCATTTTCTTTCTTTACCAACTTCAATGGGGTTTTGATAAGAGGTATCAAAGCGCTAACTTTTATATACTCTTTTACGTCTTTGCCATTAATAGTCATCTTGCCTGTTCCTTTTTGTAATTTCACTCTTGCGATAGCCCTCTTTCTTTTTCCACAAGAATAATGATATTTACCTGATGATTTTGTAGTTGATTTCTCTTTTGGCATAAATTTATTAGAGTTGAAATTACAAATTTATTTTTTCCGGAGTTTGAGCTGTCTGTTCATGTGTAGGACCAGCATAAACGTGCAGTTTTGACATTACATGCATTCTTAATCGTGTTCGCGGAATCATTCCAAGTACAGCTTCCGTAATTAATTTTGTCGGTTTTTCTGCAAGCATTTTCTTGGCAGATGTAAGGGTATAGTGACCCATCCAGTCCGTGTGCTTGAAATAATTTTTATCTTCAAGTTTTTTACCTGTTAGTTTAATTTTGTCAGCGTTTATAACTACAACATAGTCTCCACAGTCTAAATGAGGGGAGAATGTTGGCTTATTTTTTCCTCTTAGAATCACAGCTAATTTTGTAGCAATTTTACCAAGAGTTTTTCCTTCCGCGTCTACAAGATACCATTTTCTGGTCTTGTTCACTTCTTCGAGTTTTGGGGAGTATGTTTTTGATTTCATAATTAAATTAATTCTATTATTACCATTGGAGCTGCGTCTCCGACTCTATCACCCATTTTTGTAATTCTGGTGAAGCCGGAGCTTTTGTTTTCATATTTTTTCACCAAAACTTCCATCAATTTTCTTGATGCGATTTTATCTGTAAAATATCGGTTTGATTCTCTGATTGCATTCATTTTATTGTCTTTTTTCGCGTTGTTTATAAGTCTTTCTATATAACTCTTCAACGCTTTTGCTTTTGCTTCAGTTGTTTTGATTTGTTCGTAAATTACTAACGATTGAGCTAAATTTCTAAGCAAACCGGCTCGTCGTCCCGCTCTTAGGCTTAACTTATTTTGTTTCTTTTGATGTCGCATGTTAGTTGGTAGCTAGTAATTTGTAGTTATAGTAGTTTGTGAGAGGAGGGAAACTTATCTTATTTATTGCTCTTCTGCAAGTGTTAAATTTCTTTCTTTCAACGCATCTTCCACTTCTGTAAGCGCTTTTTTGCCGAAACCTCTTAGGTTATTCAGCTTGGATTCTGTGCACTTCGTCAATTGTTCGATCGAACCGATTCCTCCGTTTATCAGAGAGTTCAATGTTCTTGGAGATAGTCCCAAAATTTCAATCGGAGTGTACATTTCCTGCTGAGGTTTTTTCGACTCTTCTTCGGCGGTCTTGCGAGCAATTTTATCAAAATCACTCATGAATTCCGCTTCAACCGGAGTTTCCGACTTGTCGAATATTCCGAAATAAGATTCGAGAACGTTAGCTGCGAATTTTATTGCGCTTTCTGGGTCGATTGAGCCGTTTGTTTCGATTTCCATTATCAACTTGTCCAAGTTTGTCATTTTGCCTACGCGAGTAGCCTCAATGTCGTACTTGATTCTCTTTATTGGAGTGAATACTCTATCGATTTCTATTACTTCAGCGTCTTGTCCTTCTTTCTTTTCTAGAGTAGATGGCTTGTAGCCTACGCCTTTTTCAACCATTACTTCCATTTCTAATTTGCTGTTCTTGTCCAGAGTCGTTATGTAGAGATCCTTATTTAATATTTCAACATCGCTCGAAGTCTTGAAGTCCTTCGCTGTTATTTTTCCTGCTGTTTTTGCAGATAGAGTGATAACCGAGACCTCTTTGGTATCCTTCTTTAAATGTAATTGCTTCAAATTCAAAACGATATCCAAAATTGAATCTTTTACGCCCTTTATAGTCGTGTATTCGTGAGATATCCCTTTTATTTTTACACCTGCGACCGATGCGCCCGGAAGAGATGACAAAAGCACTCTTCTCAAAGCGTTCCCCAAAGTCATGCCGTATCCTGATGGCAACGGACTTACGGTGATTACGGCGTAGTTATCGCCTTTCTTTTCAACCGTGATTTTTGGGAGTCCGATTTCTTCTTGGATAATATGCATATGTAAGAAGATAGGTTAGGTGATATATAATTATTTTTGTTTTTTATTTCGAGTAGAACTCAATGATCATCTTGGTATCTACTGCAGATTCCATATCCTCTTTTTCAGGCATATTGATGACCTCTCCTTTTAGACCGCCTAAGTCTACCTTTAGCCATTTTGGAGATTTGAATTTTTTATCATTTTTCGCTTTTTCAAAAAGCTTGCTTCCTTTTTTTGTCTCATATACTTCAAAAGAATCTCCTACTTTAAGCTGTATCGATGGGATATCAACTCTTTTTCCATTTACCTTGATGATACCATGTCCTACGATCTGCTTAGCCTGATTCCTAGAATCGGCCAATCCAGCTCTGTAAATTATATTGTCCAATCTTGTTTCTAGCCCTTTTTGCAAAGCCAACTCGGTTGAACCAGTTTGCTTGATAGCTTTTTCATAATAAATTTCGAATTGTCTTTCGGCAATTCCATAAATTCTCTTGGCCTTTTGCTTAGCTCTAAGCTGTTTTGCGTATTCAGTTTGCTTACCGAATGCATTTTTCGCCAATTGACCCGGAGCATAATTTCTTCTTGTAATTGCGCATTTCTGACCTTCACATCGAGCGCCTCTTAAAAAAAGTTTTTCTCCTTCTCGGCGGCATAATTTACATTTTGGTCCTGTGTATCGAGACATGTGTATTAATTAGTGATTAGTGATTAGGCAGGAGGCAGAAGTTAAACTTTTCTTGCTCTAGGCTTTCTGCATCCGTTGTGAGGAACCGGTGTTCTGTCAAAAATAGCTTCGACTTCAAGTCCGTTAGCGATCAAAGCTCTTACAGACTGCTCTCTTCCGGCGCCAACGCCTTTTATATAAACATCAACCTTTTCCAATCCATATAATTTAGCTTTATTAACAGCGTTTTCTGCTGCCACTTGTCCTGCGTATGGAGTTGATTTCTTAGTGCCTTTGAATCCGCTTGTACCTGCACTGCTCCACGCTATAGCATCACCTTTATCGTCTGTTATCGTCACGATAGTATTGTTGTAACTTGCATTAATGTATACGTTGCCTTTTGTTACACTTCGTCTTTTTTTTGTGCTGGTTGCCATTGTTAGTTAGTAGTTAGTAACTTGTAACTGGTAGTAAAGAGGGGAGGCGGGATAAGCAGATTGTATCCTTATCGTTTATTAAGTCTTTGTTTCTTTCTTTTTTCCGCTGCCCATTGTTACGCGGCGACCTCTCTTCGTTCTTGCATTAGTCTTAGTCCTCTGTCCTCTTACCGGCAACCTTCTTCGATGCCTGTATCCTCTATACGAACCGATATCCTGCAATCTTTTTACGTCTAATGAAATTTTTCTCCTTAAATCTCCTTCTGTAGGCAATTTGGCGATATAATCCCTTAACTTATTTACATCCGCCTCGCTCAAATCTTTCACTTTTACATTTCTGTTGATATTCAAATCATCTAGGATCTTCGCACTTAAGCGTCGACCAATTCCGTATACATACGTTAGTCCAACTTCTATTCTTTTTTCACTTGGCAAGTTTATGCCACAGATACGTGCCATATTGATTTAAGTTAAAATTATCCTTGTCTTTGCTTGTGCTTTGGATTCTCGCAGATTATGCGAACAACGTTTTTTCTTCTGATGATTCTGCATTTATCGCAGATTTTTCTGATTGATGGACGAACTTTCATAGTTTTCTTTATTTATGCCTGAATGTAATTCTGCCCTGTCTCAGCTCATAGGGTGTAAGCTCAAGCGTTACCTTGTCCCCAGGGAGTATGCGTATGTAATTCATTCGCATTTTTCCTGATATATGAGCCCTTACTACGTGGTTCAGCGGAGAGTTTTGATCGCTGATTTGGACTTCAAATTCCGTACTGGGTAGACAACTCAACACTACTCCTTCAACTTGAATTGTGTCTTTTCCCATGTAGTTTTAAGGGGTGTTTTAACCTGTAAACAGGTGTTTTGATACAAAAAGCTCTTGGATTTTATAGTAATGGATTGGCTATTGCAAGGCTTTTTTCGCGTATTCTTAAATTAGCTTGACGAAGTTAGTATTTCGTTGCCCTGCGCTGTTACGAGAACGGTATGTTCAATTTGTGCCGCTAGCGAGTGGTCTCTTGTAACGATTGTCCAATTATCTGATAGTGTTTTTATAAATCTACCACCTATTGCGATAATCGGTTCAATAGCTAGAGTCATTCCGGGTTTCAGAGTGAATCCCTCTCCTCTTTTACCATAATTGTTTATGATTGGAGGTTCATGAAGTCGTTTTCCTACGCCGTGTCCTGTTAATTCTCTTATTATGTGATATCCGGCTTTGTGTACAACTTCTTGTATTGCAAATCCTATGTCTCCTGTTTTATTGCCTGGTCTGATTTGGCTTATTCCTGATGCAAGCGCTTTTGCGGTTGTTTTTATTAAATTTTCGGCTTCAGCGTTCTTTTCTCCTTCTACTACAAGAGAGATCGCGGCATCTGTTATCATTCCATCCAATACAATACCGCAATCTATACTTAAAAGATCTCCGGATTTTAGTTCTTTTGTGGTTGGTATTGCGTGGACAACTTCATCGTTGATAGATGAACAAATTACCGCCGGATAGCCTTTATATCCAAGGAATGCCGGTTTAACGTTTTCTTCTTCGCATATTTTAAGCGCCAAAGAATCCAGATCCAAAGTGGTTGTTCCGGGTTTTGCATTTTCGCGTAATCGCTTAAGAAGATTTCCCAAAATTCGTCCGCCCTTGCGCATTGCCTCGATTTCAAGTGATGTTTTTATTGGGATTTCCATGAGCCTAATTAAGAAAGATAATTCTCTAGTGCTTTTTCGAGGTCGCGATCTACGTCTTGAATCGACTGATCTCCGTTTACCGATATCATTTTGTTTTCCGATTGATATTTCTTGATTACCGGCATTGTTTCTTGTTGAAATGCTTTCAGACGCGTATTTATTGCTTCGGCATTATCGTCCTTCCTTGTAACCAATTCGCTTCCACATTTTTCACATTCGTTTTTTGTGTACTGAGCCGGATAAACTTCTTTGCATTTGCCGCATATTCTTCTGGTTGTTAGTCGTTTTATGGCGGTTTCTTCCGATATTTCAATAAGCACCCCAATAAAATCTCTTCCGAGTTTCTTCATAAGGGCATCGAAAGTCTCCGCTTGTTCCATTTTTCTAGGTATTCCATCAAAGAGTACGTTAGTTCCGAGTTTTATGGTTTTTGCAAAATTTTCTATAATTTCCATTACGATTTCGTTCGAAACCAAATGTCCTGCTTCAATTATCGACTTAATTTTCTTGCCGAGTTCTGAATCGGCAGATGCCAGTTTGCGAAGTTCTGCTCCTGTTTCAAAAACTTGAATTCCGTGTCTTTCAGCAAAAATTTTACCTTGAGTTCCTTTTCCGGATCCCTGCATGCCGAATAAAACTATATCCATGATGTGTAGGAATTACGAAATACGAATAACGAATTACGGGAGTTATTGTAAGCGTGAAAGATTTGCAAAACAAGACTAATAGAACTTTTCGTAGTTGTGCATAATCAACTGTGCGTTGATTTGGCGAATAAGTTCGAGAACTACTCCTACTACGATAATCATTCCAGCTCCACTGATCAACATTGGAACTGATCCCATTGTTGAGCTTGCCAAAGTTTTTTGCATTAAGATTGGCATGACAGCTATGAATGCGATGAAGAGTCCTCCGAATAAATTGAGATGATTCGAAACTTTTTTCAGATATTCAGCAGTTTGCTTGCCCGGTCTTATTCCCGGTATGAATCCGCCTCTCTTTTGAATGTTTTCAGCAACATCATCAGGATTGAAAGTTATCGAAACGTAGAAATAAGTGAATGCAATGATCAGAGCTGCATAAAGGAATATGTATATTCCTGTTCCGATTTGAAAAGCTGATTGCAACCACTCACCGGTTGCGATTACCCATGCCGACTCTCCGTTGACCATGAATTGTCCCAATATTCCTGGGAATGTAATCATTGATACTGCGAATATGATAGGTATCATACCTGCCTGATTTATTCTTATTGGTAATGATGCCTGTTCGCCTTTTGAAACACCTGATCTTCCCGAGTATGTTACTGGTATTTTCCTCTGACCTTCAGTTATAAGAATTATTATTACAGCCAAAATGACTGTTATCAATGCGCCTGCCGTTAAAGGTATAAGTCTTGAATTATCTTCTGTTGCCAATGCTAACGCTTGTCCTGCAACGTTTGGTAATCCTGCTATAATTCCAGAGAAAATTATTATCGAAACTCCATTTGAGATTCCTTTTTCAGTAATAAGTTCTCCAAGCCACATAAGCAACATCGTGCCTGCTGTAATTGTAAGCATGATAGGCAATATGACGGCAGGGGAGTTCATGTCTTTTATTATTTCTACGCTTGATTGAGAGTTTAATAACAATATCATTCCATATGACTGAATGAAGGCCATAGGTATCGTCAGAATTCTTGTATACTGAGTGATTTTTTTCCTTCCTTGTTCGCCTTCTTTCGATAGGGCTTCCAGTCGTGGTATTATTACCTGTAAAAGTTGAATAATGATCACGGCGTTGATGTATGGAGATAGGCCCATCAATACAACAGAGAAATTCTTAGTGCTTCCTCCCATAAGTAGGCTGAATGCTCCAAGTATCTTATTCCTTTCAAAAACCGTTTGAAGAGCTTCCAAGTCTACCCCCGGTATTGTTATATGTGCCAACATTCTGTAAACAACTATCATTGCTACAGTAAACAGCAATTTATTTCTTAAATCTTTAGCTTGCCAGATTTGGCCTAGGTATTTGAACATCTATTTGTTTGTTATTTTTTCGATTTCTTGGTTTTCTTCGCAGCTTTCTTTTCCTCTTTTTTCTTCTTGATTGCGTCTTTCCTGTTTTTCTTTATATTACCCTGATGTTCTACTTTTCCATTAGCAGCCTCGATCTTTTTTACAGCCTCGGCAGATGCATTTTCAACGACTACTGTAAGCTTTTTTGTTAGCTTACCTTGGCTTAATAACTTAACAGGCTTCTCTACATTTTGAATGAGCCTTTGCTTCTTCAATGCTTCTTTATCAACCTTTGTTCCGTCCTTGAAAACTTCAAGCTGGAATACGTTAATAATTTGGTATCTTACTTTTGTAGGATTTTTAAATCCTTTGAGTTTTGGCATTTGTCTGATCAGAGGTGTTTGCCCTCCAATGAAGCCTCTTCGGATTTTCCCGCCGGCTCTTGCAGTTTGTCCTTTTCCGCCACGACCGCAGAAAGTTCCTTTTCCAGATCCATTTCCTCTGCCTACGCGCATTTTTGCCTTTTTCTTTTGAGCAGGTTTTAAATTATTCAGTTTCATTAGATTGAGGTGATTATTGGCTTAGTTTGTTTTTGCAGGTTTTTTTTCGACTTTCTTCTGTTCTTGAGGTTTTTCAGTTTTCTCAACAGTAGGTTTTGTTGGTGCTACTGGTTGTGCTGCAACTTTTTTTGCAGGTTCAGCTCGGAATCTAAGTTTCTTAAGTGCTTCCAAAGTTGCTTTTACGCAGTTGATCTTATTGCTTGATCCCAATGACTTGCTCAAGATGTTTTGTATCCCTGCCAATTCTACGACTTTTCTTACTGCGCCACCAGCTATAATACCGGTACCTTCGCAGGCAGGCATTAACAATACCTTTGCGCTTTTGAATTTGGTTTGAATTCGGTGGGGGACAGTTCCTTGATATATGTTGATTTTCGTGATGTTCTTTTTACCCTTTGCTACAGCTTTTTTGATTGCGCCTTGTACTTCCGTAGCTTTGCCAATTCCAATTCCTACTTTTCCTTTTTTATTCCCAAGAACTACCGTTGCTCGGAATCTTAATCTTCGTCCACCTTTCACTACACGTGTAACGCGATCTATTTGAATAACTTCTTCAATAAATTCCTTTTGTTCTTGGCCCTGTCCTCTGTTTTTATTGAAAGGTTTTTTTCCCATGTTCTTAAGTTTTTTATTAATCTTTTAAAATTTTAAACCTGCTTCTCTTGCTCCATCAGCAATCGCTTTTACACGTCCATGATATCGGTAACCGTTTCTGTCGAAAACACATTCCGTAATTCCTTTTTCAATCGCTTTTTTAGCCAGTTCCATTCCTACTTCTTTCGCTTTTTCCATTTTCTTTCCTTTCTTTATTTTCAAATCTGAAGCTGAACATATTATTTTTCCTGCGGTATCGTCTATCAACTGAGCATAGTTTGCGATTGCGCTTCTAAAAACAAGCAATCTTGGCTTTGTGCCTTTAATTTTCTTCAAAACACGTGCATGTCTCCTGTTTTTTTGTTCTGCTTTACTATTTTTCATATTAAATTAAATTGTTTGTGAATTTATTATGCAGCTCCTCCGCCACCCGCACTAGCTGCCGTTTTACCTGCTTTTCTTCTTATGTGTTCATCAAGATACTTGATTCCTTTTCCTTTGTAAGGCTCGGGCTTCTTGAATCCTCTTATGATTGCGGAACTGTGACCGACCAACTCTTTATCTATACCTTTTACCGTGAATAGAGTCTTCTTTTCCGCATCGATTTCTATGGTTATACCTTCTGGTATTGGATAGTTTATAGGGTGAGAATAGCCCAGATTTAATACAAGTTTTTTACCCTGTAATTGAACACGGAAACCTACTCCTATGATTTCAAGACTTTTTTGAAATCCCTCGGAAACGCCTTTCACCATATTGTTGATCTTTGACCTTGTAAGTCCATGCAAACTTTTCGCCAGTTTTTCGTTGTTTTTTCTTGTTACAGATACTCCATCTTCTTTGATTTCTATATCTACAAGTTCATGAGGCATTAGCTTCAAAGTTCCTTTTGGTCCTTTTACAGCTATTGATCCATCACTTTCTTTTGTAATGCTTACGCCGTTAGGTATATGGACTAATTTTCTTCCTATTCTTGACATGTTTATTTATTTAATAAATTTCGCATAGAAGTTCGCCGCCAAGTTTCTGCCTCCTAGCCTCGCTATCATCTATAACTCCTTTTGAAGTTGAGATAATAGCTATTCCAAGACCATGCAATACCCTTGGTACATTTGAGCCTTTTATATAAATCCTTTGTCCCGGCTTAGATATTCTTTTTAGATTTATAGGTTCTTCTCTTTTTGGAAGCGTTACCTCAAGTTCTTTTTCATGTTCGTTCGTATGCATTTTGATATTTGCAACGAATCCTCTCTTTTGCATGACTTTCAATATTTCACTCTTCAAATTCGAATAAGGGACTGTAATTATTTCCTTTTGTACCTTTGAAGCGTTTCTGATTCTCGTCAGCAAGTCTGCTATTGGATCTGTATTCATTATTTAAGTGAGTTAGTTGATTACCAAGATGATTTTCTGACTCCCATGACTTCACCTCTCTGAGCTAATTCCTTGAAACAAATTCTGCATAACTCGAATCTTCCCATGTATCCTCGTACTCTGCCACATAGCTTGCAGCGATGATAAACTCTAGTTGAGAACTTAGGCTTCTTGCCCTTGCTCAAGGCTTTCATATAGTTTTCTTGTCTGCGCTCGCATTTAATTTTTAATGATTTTTTTGCCATGTGATGTTTGAAAATTATTTAGCGGATGGTGATTTTATTTCGTCTTTGAAAGGGAAGCCTAACGCTTTCAGCAATACATAACCTTCGTAGTTGTTTTTTGCACTTGTTGCAATTGTGATTTGCAAGCCATGAGGTCTATCTATATTTTCCAGACTTATTTCAGGGAAGATATTGATGTCTTTTATGCCAAGATTGTAGTTACCCATTCCGTCGAATCCTTTTACGCTTATTCCTCTGAAATCTCTTGTTCTCGGTAGTGCTACGTTAACAAGTTTGTTTATAAAATCATTCATTCGGTGTTTTCTCAGTGTTACGCTTACTCCTACAGGCATTTTTGCTCTTAAATGGAAATTGGAAATAGCTTTTCTTGATTTTGTAACTATTGGTTTTTGACCGGTTATATCTGTTATGTTTTTAACAACAGGAGTAAAGTCTTTTCCTCCAGCCCTTATATAAGTTCCAATGCCAACATTTACTTTTACTTTCAAAAGTTTTGGTAAAGCTAGAATGTTTTTAACATTTAGTTCATCCTTAAGATGTTTTATCATCTCTTTTTTTTCTACGGTCTGTATTTTTGCTTTGGTTGCCATGTGAATTAAGATATTGGGTTAGAACCTTAGTGGAAGGGGAGAGGGAGTTATTATTTTTTCTTTTTAGATTTCGATTCGACTGATTGATCTACGACCTCTTTGCATTTTTTGCATACGCGTCTCTTTTTCTGGTCTTTTGAGATTACATATCCGATTCTTACCGCTTTTTTGCATTCAGGACATATTACTTTTGCGTTTGATGCGTCAATCGGTGCTTCAAATTGTATTTTTTCTCCTTTTCTCGTTGCAGTCTTCTTGATATGTCTTACTTTGATATTTACCTTCTCTACAACTATTGAATTTGTTTTTTTCATTACACGCATTACCTTGCCTTTTTTGCCTTTATCTTTTCCTGCAATTATTAGTACGTTGTCGCCGGTCTTTATTTTCATTGTATTAAGTGGTTAGTCTTTTATAGAACGTCCGGAGCAAGTGAAATTATCTTTTGGAATTTTTTCTCTCTTAATTCTCTTGCTACAGGTCCGAAAACGCGTGTTCCTTTTGGTTCTCCGTCTTTATCCACAATAACTATTGCGTTATCATCGAATCTTATTGCTGAACCATCTTTTCTGTATACTTCTTTTCTTGTTCTGATTATTACAGCTCTCTCTATAGCCTTCTTCTTCACTAATCCTCTAGGTGAAGCTTCTTTTACTGCGACTACAATTACGTCGCCGACATGCGCATATCTTCTCCTTGATCCTCCAAGGACTTTTATGCATTTAGCTGACTTAGCTCCTGTGTTGTCTGCTACCTGTAATATTGTTTGTTGTTGAATCATTTTGTGATAGGAAGTTAGGGCCTTTGAAAGCTACTAGGCGTTTGTTGTTTTTTTAGGTTCCGGTTTAACTGTTGTCCATCTCTTAAGTTTACTTAACGGTCTTGTTTCATAGATTGTTACAGTGTCTCCTTCTTTGCATTTATTGCCTTCATCATGAGCATAGAATTTATTCGAAGATCGATATTTTTTCTTGTACTTCTTGTGCAATTTATACTCGTGTACAGTTACGACTATCGTATCTTTCATCTTGCTACTTGTGACTATTCCTTTGATTGATTTCATAACTTAATTATTACTTTTTTGGAGTTGATTTTTCTACAGTGTGGATCTGGGCAATGTATTTCTTGTATGCCTTTACCATATGAGATTTTTTATCCTGATTTGTTTTTAGGTTATTTCTTGCTTGTACGAGTTTCTTTCTTGCAGTTGCAAGTTCTTTTGCCAATTCTTTTTGTCCTATTTTTCTCAATTCTTGTAGTTCCAACATTTTTAGGATTTAGTTAAGATCGTGTGATGTGACGAACTTTGTTTTAATAGGTAGTTTGTGTTTAGCCAGAGTCATAGCCTTCCTAGCCGTTACTTCATCCGTTCCTTCCATCTCGAATAGTATTGTTCCTGATTTTACTAGAGCTACATATTTTTCTACCATACCTTTTCCACTACCCATCGGTACTTCGGCAGCTTTTTGAGTGATTGGTTTATGAGGGAATATTCTTATCCATATTTTTCCACCTCTCTTTATGCATCTCGACATTGCCTTTCTGGCAGCTTCAATTTGTCTTGATGATACTTCCAGTGTTTCTTGCGACTTGAGTCCAAACGAGCCAAAAGCTAAAGTGGCTCCTTTGTGAGCTTTTCTTTTGAAACAACTTCTCATTCGATGCGACTTTCGATATTTTTGTCTCTTTGGTAATAACATGGTTTAAGATTTTTTTGATGTAGGTTTACGAGGCTTTCTTTCCGGTGCAGATAAAGGCATTTCCATTCTTTCAGTTCTTTTTTCTGTTAATGCTTTTGAATATGGATTTATAGTCGTGTTCAGGTCTTTCTTGAAGATATCTCCTTTGTATATCCATACTCTTATGCCGATAGCTCCATAAGTTGTGAATGCAGGACAGAATCCGTAATCAACGTCAGCTCGGAATGTTTGAAGAGGGATTTTGCCTTCTGTAAAAGTTTCATCTCTTGCTATTTCAACTCCGTTCAGTCTTCCAGTAACGAATACCTTTGCTCCTTTCGCACCGGCGTCCATAGCCTTTTGGATAGTCATTTTCGCACCTTTTCTGTACGAAATTCTTTTCTCCACTTGTCTTGCTATAGATTCCGCTGCCAACTGAGCATCTAAATCAGGTTTTTGTATTTCAACGATGTTTATCTGAAATCTTGAACCAAATTTCTTTTCCAAGTCTTCTCTAAACTTTTCGATCTGTTCGCCCTGATGTCCGATTATTACACCCGGTTTTGCACTGTGGATATTGATAATTGTCTCGTTTGCGTTTCTAAGTATTTGAATTGCAGATACGCCAGAGTCCTTAAGTGTTTTTCTGATATATTCTTTAATCTTAATATCTTGATGCAAAAGAGATATGTATTTTTTCTTCGGAGCATACCAGCTTGAATCCCATTTTCTAATTATTCCTATGCGTTGAATTTTTGGATGAACTTTTTGTCCCATTGTTAATTGTTATTGTTTTTTGCTAGAAGTTTCCTTGGCTGGCTCTTTCTTTTCCGTCGTTTTAGCGGTTTCCTTAGCGGCCTGCTCTTTTACATCCAGCTTAACAGTTATATGTGCGTTTCTTTTCAATATAGGAGTGCTTCTTCCGCGAGCTCGCATGATCGATCTCTTGAACATAATACCGTCATTCACGATAATTTCCTTGATATAAAGAGTTGACTTGTCTTGCTTGAAGTTATTTTCAGCGTTTGCTATCGCAGATTCTATTACCTTTGCAAGAATTCTTGCTCCTTTTCTTGGTACATGCTTGAGGAAGGTGACAGCTTCTCTTGCGTCTTTACCGCGTACTAATTTAGCTACGAGGTTAACTTTTGTCGGTGATGTTCTGGTATTTCTTAATATTGATTTCATTTGTACGTTTATTTAGATGGAGTTGCTGTCTCTGCTTTTGCTATTTGTCCTCCGTGAGCCTTGAATTTTCTTGTGAAAGAAAATTCTCCAAGTTTGTGTCCGACCATGTTTTCAGTGACGAACACAGGTACATGTTCTTTTCCGTTGTGGACCGCGAACGTGTGTCCTACGAATTCCGGAGCTATAGTGCAAGACCTTGACCATGTCTTAATAATTTTCTTATCTCCACTTTCGTTCATTTTCTGAACTTTTTTCACTAGACGCGGGTCTACATATGGTCCTTTTTTTGAACTTCGAGACATCCTTAAATTAGTTAAAAATTACTTATGTTTTATTTCTTTTCCTCTCTTATCGCGTATCCTGAATTTATCCGTGATATTCTTTCTTTTTCTTGTTTTAAATCCAAGAGCTGGCATTCCCCATGGAGTTTTTGGATGCTTCAAGCCTATTGGAGTTCCACCTTTACCTCCACCATGAGGATGGTCGCAAGGGTTCATAGCTTTTCCTAATACTTCCGGTCTCTTTCCCATCCATCGTTTTCTTCCGGCTTTTCCTATTTTCAAATTGCTATGTTCAATATTGCTAACCTGTCCGATCGATGCGAAGCAGTCTTTTGAAACAAGCCTAACTTCTTTTGATGACAACTCTACCTGAGCGTATTCTCCATCTATTGCAACCATTTTCGCGCTTGATCCTGCGCTTCTGCACAATTGTCCGCCTTTACCTTTTGAAAGCTCTATATTGTATATAGAAAATCCAGCCGGAATTGCGCTTAATTTCATTCTATTTCCCATCTTAACCTTAGCTTTGTTTGCACAAAGTATTTTCTTTCCAGCCTTCATTCCCTCCGGAGCAAGATGGTATTTCTTTTCACCATCTTTATACGTGACCAACATAATATATGCCGTTCTATTTGGGTCGTACTCTATTGCAGTTACGCGACCTTCTATATTCAATTTCTTTGTTTGATCGAAATCTATCATTCGGAGCATTCTCTTGTGTCCGGCACCTCTATGTCTTACCGTCAAAATGCCGTTGCAGTTTCTTCCACCAGTCTCTTTTTTGTAAGTGCAAAGTCTTTTTTCACGCTTCTTGCCTTTTGTAAGTTCTTCAAAAGTATACTTACTATAGTTTCTTCGTGCGTTTCTTTCTGGTTTTACTTTTATTACTGCCATTTTAGTTATTTAACGTTTGGTACTTTATTGAAATCGAATTTCTGACCTTTCTTGATAGTTACAATTGCCTTTTGTCCGCCTTGTCTTTTCTCGAACTCATTTCTGTTCTTAACGAGTCTTACCTTCCTGAAGACCGGCAATATGTTGATTTTTACCGCATCAACTCCATATATATCCTTAAACGCTCTTTTAATGTCGATCTTTGTGGCGTTCGAATTGATTATAAATGTGTATTTTCTTGCCCCTTCTCCTTGAAGGCTTTTTTCCGTGACTACTGGTTTTTTGATGACTTGAGATGAATCCATTTGTAATTGAACTAATTATTAAGGAAAGTTTTTTCTATCGTTTCGAATGCGTCTTGAAGGATTAAAAGATCTTCAAATTTCATTACCTTTTCAACGCTCAAATTTCTTGCGTCGATTGCTTTTGCATATTTCATATTTGCGCTTGCCCTGAAAATCGTTTTGTCTTTTGTTGGGGCAACAATCAATACGGTTTTCTTAACAGGTAATTTCTTAATTAATTCGGCTATAATCTTGGTCTTTGGTTCAGCTTCGTATTTATCAAGAGCAAGGATATGTCCATCTTTTGCCTTTGCGGATAATGCGCAAAGTAAAGCTTTTGTATATTGCTTCTTAGGCATTCTCTTCTCAAAATTCCTGTCGAACCTTGGACCAAATGTTACAGCACCTTTTCTGTGCTGCGAGTTCCTTGTTCCACCTTGTCTTGCTCGTCCGGTATGTTTCTGAGGATGAGGTTTCTTCGTAGACGTGCTTACTTCACCTCTTTTCAAAGTGTGAGCAACTGCAGTTCTTCTGTTTGCCTGAGTCATTACGACTGCTTGATGAATCAATCCAACATTAACATCTAATCCGAATACATCTTTATTTAGATCGATTGAACCTGTTTCTTCACCAGACTGATTGTATAGCTTTGCTTTCATTGTAATTATTTTTTCTTGATGATTACTAAACTGCCGTTTCCGCCCGGGACTTGACCCTTGATACCAACTAAATTCTTTTCTTTATTGAGATATACTACCTGAGCGTCTTTGATAGTTAACGTCTGTCCGCCCATTCTTCCAGGGAGCTTCTTGCCCTTGCAGACGCGACCCGGTTTAGCACGAGCACCGATTGAACCCGGCTCTCTATGGTTGTGCGAACCGTGAGTCATCGAGCCTCCTTTGAAATGATATTTCTTAACGACACCTTGGAAGCCCTTACCTTTTGATACACCGGTTACTTTGACAACTTCATTCTCTTGGAACATTTCTACGGTAATCAAGTCACCTTTCTTAGGTGCAGACGTAGGGTCTACGCGGAACTCTCTTACAAAGTAGAATTTCTTATTCTTGTTTGGCTTATGTAACTTGCTAAAGCCCAGGACTACCGCCGGATATCCATCTTTTTCAGTTGTCTTCAGCTGAACCACTTCATTAGGTTCGCATTCTACGACTGTAAAGGGGATCACACGACCGTCATCTTGAACCAGACGAGTCATACCGAGTTTTCTGCCTAGTATTCCAGGCATAATTTGTATAGGTTATGGAATTTCATTCCGAGGTGTTGGCTTTAAGTCCTATGTAAGGAGCCTTCATCCTCATGTAAACGTGCAAAAATTGAATGTGCGGAGGTAATTTATATATTTCTCTTTCGCGAGTCAATAGATTTTTTACTTTTCTTTGAATTTACTTACCTTGTTCTGATGTAATCATCTTGATTTCGATATCTACGCCAGCAGGCAAGGCCAAGTTCGAAAGTGATTCTATTGTCTTTGGAGTGCTTTCTCTAATATCTATAAGTCTCTTATGAGTTCTGATTTCGTATTGTTCGCGTGCGTTCTTGTGTACGAAAGTCGAAGAGTTTACTGTGAATTTCTCTATTCTTGTAGGCAACGGAATCGGACCGGCTATAATTGCGCCAGTTTTTTCAGCGGTGTCGATAATAAGCCTAGCAGCTTCATCAATGACCTTGTGGTCAAAGGATTTAATCTTGATTCTGATCTTTTGCTTGGACATGGGGGAAGAAGTTAAAGAAGTAGAAGAAGTAGGGGAAGTGACATAGTTGAGATAGTGGAAAATCCGGGACGATATGTTCCGGCGGGGTAGGCGAGCTTAAGAATTAAGCTTGTCGATATGATATTAATCATTTCCCCTGCCGGGGGCCGAAAGCATTAAAATCAATGTTTCGGACTTGTTGTTTTGGACTCGAACACCCGGACGATTGGAGTTTTGCTGATGCAAAACAGTTTATCTGATGGTCTCGGAACCGCTTCGCTTTCCGAGACTATCATCCGGGCGATTTGAATCAAAAACTATTCTAAGATCTTTGCTACAACCCCAGAACCAACAGTTCGTCCACCTTCTCTGATAGCGAATCTTGTTCCTTCTGTTAATGCTATCGGGGCACCCAATGTGACAACCATCTTGATGTTGTCTCCCGGCATAACCATTTCTACGCCAGCTGGTAATTCGATCTCACCAGTTACGTCAGTTGTTCTGATGTAGAACTGAGGCTTGTAACCTTTGAAGAATGGAGTATGACGTCCACCTTCTTCTTTTGTAAGTACATAAACCTCTGATTCGAATTTCGTATGAGGAGTGATTGAACCCGGCTTAGCAAGAACTTGTCCTCTTTCAATCTCTTCACGTTCGATACCTCTCATGAGAAGACCTACGTTATCTCCTGCTTGTCCCTCGTCCAATGTTTTCTTAAACATTTCTACACCTGTTACGACAACTTTTCTTGTGTCTTTTATACCAACCAATTCAACTTCATCATTTATGTGTACGATACCTTGATCGATACGACCCGTTGCAACAGTACCTCTTCCTTTAATAGAGAATACGTCTTCAACCGACATCAAGAACGGTTTGTCGAGAATTCTCTTTGGTTCAGGGATGTATTCATCAAGAGTCTTGAGCAATTGCAAGATCGGTTCTGCGTCTGGACCTGCTGGGTTTTCAAGAGCCTTCAAAGCCGAACCCTTAATGATAGGAGTCTTGTCTCCAGGGAATTCATATTTTGTTAACAAATCGCGGATTTCCATTTCTGAAAGTTCTGCGATTTCAGGATCTGCAACGTCCATTTTGTTCATGAATACTACGATGTATGGAACGTTAACCTGACGAGCCAAAAGAATGTGTTCTCTTGTTTGAGGCATAGGGCCGTCTGCAGCAGATACAACGAGAATAGCGCCGTCCATTTGAGCAGCACCTGTAATCATGTTCTTAACGTAGTCGGCATGTCCCGGACAGTCAACGTGAGCATAGTGTCTTTTGTCTGTCTCGTACTCTTGGTGAGAAGTAGCGATTGTAATACCGCGCTCTCTCTCTTCAGGAGCATTATCGATTTTATCGAAAGGTATAAATTTATTTAGACCTCCGAATTTCTTTTCAGCTACGGCTGTAATTGCAGCTGTCAAAGTTGTCTTACCGTGGTCGATGTGACCGATTGTACCAACGTTTACGTGTGGTTTTGTGCGTTGGAAAACTCCGTCTGTCATACTTTTGGTTGTTAGAAAATTTTAACTTATGCGGGGAGATTGTATTTGAAAGGGTGTCAAATTGCAAGGAGAATTACAGAGTTACAGAATTGCAGAGTTGTAGAAAGCAGATTTGAGAAGGGGAGAGGCTTATTGTTTTATGCCGCGTTCTTCCTTGATCTTTAGAGCTATGTTGTTTGGTACTTTTGAATAATGTCCAAGCTCCATAGTATATCCGGCGCGTCCTTGCGACATTGAACGAAGGTCTGTTGCATAGCCGAACATTTCCGAAAGTGGAATCAGAGCTTTGATAAATTTCACCATACCTCTCGTTCCCATCTCTTGGATTTGACCTCTCTTTGAATTGATATTTCCCATTACGTCTCCCATGTATTCTTCCGGAGTTGTAACTTCAACTCTCATGATAGGTTCAAGCAATACAGGATCTGCCGCCTTTGCGCCTTTTTGGAAAGCCATCGAGCCGGCGATTTTGAATGCCAATTCGGATGAGTCTACGTCATGGTAAGAACCGTCGTAAACTTCTACTTTTACATCCACTACAGGATATCCTGCAACTACACCTCTTGTAAGCGATTCCTTGATACCCTTATCGATAGCAGGAATAAACTCTCTTGGGATTCTTCCTCCAACGACGGAGTTGATAAATTCATAACCTTTTCCTGTTTCATTTGGTCCGACCCTGAGAAGTACATGACCATATTGACCATGACCACCTGTTTGCTTAACGTATTTTTCTTCAGCTTCGACTGTTTTTTGAATTGTTTCTCTGTATGCGACCTGAGGCTTACCTACATTGGCTTCAACCTTGAACTCTCTCTTAAGACGATCAACTATGATATCAAGATGGAGTTCGCCCATACCTGCGATAATAGTTTGACTGGTTTCTTCATCGCTTCTAACGCGGAATGTCGGATCTTCTTCGGCAAGCTTTTGAAGAGCGATGCCCATTTTTTCCTGATCGGCTTTTGTCTTTGGCTCGATCGCTATATCGATAACCGGTTCAGGGAATTCGATTGATTCGAGGAGAATTGGATGTTTCTCGTCGCAAAGAGTGTTGCCTGTTAGTGTTTTCTTGAGACCCACAACTGCGGCGATATCTCCGGCTTTTACCTCTTTAATTTCCTCTCTGTGGTTTGCGTGCATTTGCACAAGACGACCAATTCTTTCTTTCTGCTGAGATGTTGTGTTGTAAACATAACTACCAGCTTCCAGCGTTCCCGAATAGACTCTTATGAAGGCGAGTTTTCCTATGAATGGATCTGTAGCGATTTTAAATGCCAAGGCTGAAAAAGGTGCATCGAATTTAGGTTCTCTCGGTTCCATTGCATCGTTGTCAGGATTTTTGCCCATCATCGGAGGCACTTCAAGAGGGGAGGGCAAGTACTTGATTACTGCATCCAAAACCAATTGAAGACCTTTGTTTTGCAAAGCAGTTCCACACATGATTGGGTAGAAATGGCGTGCAATTGTTCCGAGACGGATTCCCTTCTCCAGTTCTTCCGTAGTAAGCGTGTTTTTCTCTAAGTATATATTCATTAGAGACTCGTCGTTTTCGGCAACTTTTTCCATTAGGTTTTGTCGTGCTTGATCAACTTCTGCCTGCATTTCTGCCGGAATCTCTATCTCTATAATTTTTTCTCCGTTATCTCCTTCGAATGTGAACGCTTTTTTATGTACGAGATCAATTATTCCTCTGAACTCACTTTCTTGTCCTATAGGTAATTGAATAGGTATTGCGTCTTTTGAAAGCCTCTTAAGAATTGAATCGACGCTCATTTTGAAATCCGCGCCAATCTTATCCATTTTGTTAACGAAAGCGATTCTTGGTACGTTGTATTTTTCGGCTTGTCTCCATACTGTTTCAGATTGAGGCTCTACACCTTGCGAGCCGTCGAATACTGCAACACCTCCATCAAGAACGCGAAGCGATCTCTCTACTTCGGCCGTGAAGTCAACGTGTCCCGGAGTATCAATCAAGTTAATTCTATGAGTGTCAGTTGTGCCGAGCGGTGCCCAGAAACAGGTTGTTGCGGCTGATGTAATAGTAATACCTCTCTCTTGTTCTTGTTCCATCCAGTCCATAGTAGCTGCTCCTTCATGCACTTCTCCTATTTTGTGTATTTTTCCGGTATAAAAAAGGAATCTTTCGCTTACCGTTGTTTTTCCGGCATCGATGTGCGCGAAAATACCTATGTTTCTAAGTTTGTGCAGGTCTGTTACCGTGGGTTTGTCCGCCATATAAATTTTGGTTAATTAAAAAAGTCACAATGTGACTGAGTGACTGATTGCTGGAGTATTATATGGTGGAAAACCTTAAAGTCAAGGGAAGGGAATTTTTGCAAGCTTTCGATCCCGTGACGAGAATCAATGTCCCGTTATTGGTTCTCTCGAGCATGTATGATGCTCTCAAAAAGTATTTGGTGTTATAGAAATAACAGGGTTCGTTCTGCTCTCTGTTATTCAGCATATTGCTCCAGAATATCCGCTAATTTATTATTCGACTCGATGAGGGCGTTGTAGTTTTCGTAAATTTCCGTGTCGTATTTGCTGACTGACTCTAGGTCTGTTTTATAATCACCGGACTTATAATAATTAAGCATTTGGGAATATACAGTTAGACATTTTCCCGAAGCTGAAATGTAAATCGCCAACTCTTCTTCCACTACTGTTTCTTGTTCAAGGCTCTTGCTTGTTAAAGATAGAAGAGATGGAATTTTCTCAGACTCTTCTGTGGCTTTTTCCAATGCCGATTCCATTGCCACTGTGTCCAATTCCGTTTGTTCCGTTACTATTTCAGGGATGCTTGAGTCGTAAGCTGTTATGGTCTCTTTTATTAGGCTTGAATTTGAGTCCAGAGTTTGGGCAATTTCGTTATTATATTCTATTGCCGAAAGTTCCCCGCATCCGGCTAGCGAGAGTATGAATATTGGTAAAAGTGCGATTTGTATTTTTTTCATGTTTTTGTGTTTAGTAAGGAGCAAGACACAAGACACAGATAGCAGAAAAGATTGTAGATCGCAAGTCAGGCTGTTGTTTGGGTGACCTGTGTTCTAGTATTTTGCGAAATGAGCGAAAGCCTTGTTAGCTTGAGCCATCTTGTGTGCGTCTTCTTTCTTTTTTATAGCTGTTCCCTGTTGGTTGGCAGCATCCATTAATTCCAATGCTAGCTTGTTTGCCATTTTCATTCCTTTTTTTGCCCTTGAGGCTTCAAGGATCCATCTGAAAGCAAGCATGGTTTGTCTTCCCGGTTTAACTTCGATAGGTATTTGGTAAACAGCTCCGCCAATTCTCTTAGGCCTTACCTCCATTGCAGGTTTTACGTTTTCAATTGCTCGTTCGAATATTTGTTCAGGATTTTTTCCGCCTTTTTTCTTAAGTTCTTCAAGCATATCTGCGAAAATTCTTCGGGCTACTGTTTTCTTTCCTCTCTTCATAACGTAATTAACGAACTTCTCTTGAAGAGGAGTTGAACCGTCCGGTATATATGTACATTTTTTTTGTCCCATGATTGATAGTAGTTGGTATAAAGTATTAAGTATTATGCGATGCGCCTTTATTTCTTCGGTCTTTTAGCTCCGTATTTTGAGCGTCCTTGTTTGCGGCCATCAACTCCTTGAGTATCCATCGTGCCTCTTATGATGTGGTATTTAACACCCGGCAAGTCCTTAACGCGTCCTCCTCTTACCGTTACGATTGAGTGTTCTTGCAAATTATGTCCTTCTCCTGGGATATATGCAATTACCATTTCACCATTAGTCAGTCTTACTGTTGCAACTTTTCTCAAAGCCGAGTTAGGCTTTTTAGGCGTTTTCGTAGTTACCTTTACGCAGACTCCGCGCTTTTGAGGGCATGGTAGTGCTACTGGAGCGTTCTTCAAGTTGTTTGCAATTAATTGCAGCGCTGGAGATTTGCTCTTTTTGATTTTCTTCCTTCGTCCTTTTCTGACTAGTTGGTTTATTGTTGGCATGTGTATTAGATATGTATATGGGGATTGCGTTCGCAATCTGGCTATAATAAGGCGCAAATGAGCGCTTTGCTTCCTTTGCGCTGGCTGGGGAACTTTATACTATTTTTTTCTTGAGTGCAAGATTTTTTATTCTTGTCCAATTCTTTTTCTAAAAATCGCTCCTGCCGGAATTAATTTACCGATGATTACATTCTCCTTCAATCCTCTTAATTCATCTACGCGTTTGGTTGTTGATGCTTCGACCAGTACGCGGATTGTTTCTTGGAATGACGCTGCCGATAGCCAGCTTGAAGTATGTAGAGCAATTCTTGTAAGACCAAGCAATAGTCTTTCTGTTTCTGCCGGACGTTTTCCCGCTTTCTTCATTTTCTCATTTGCCTTTTCAACCTTGATTGAATCTACGATTTCTCCTGTTAGGAAGTCTGTATCGCCAGAGTCTATGATTCTTGTTTTTGAGAACATTTGTCTTATGATGATTTCAATATGCTTGTCGTTAATCGTTTGACCCTGTGAAGCGTAGATGCTTTGTACTTCGGACATGATGTATTTTTGCACCACATAGAGTTCTGTAAGCTTCTGAAGATCTCTCAAGTTGATATGGCCTGAAGTTAGGGGAGTTCCGACTGTTATCATTTCGCCATTCTTAACTTTCAAGGTTCTGTTGCTTGGGATTTCGTAAACTTTTTCTACGGTTCCTTCGCTTAAAATTACAATTGTAGTTTTTGTAATTTTTTGAACAGTACCTTTACCTTCAGTTCGCAATTCTTGTTTTTTCGTCTTGTTAACTGCTATCACTTCACCTTCTTTCACTTTGTCGCCTTCTTTTATGTTTAACTTGAAGTTCTTACTGATATGGTAAATCAGTTCGATTGGATCTGTGCTTACTATGCGGACTTCGTTTGTTGCTACTTTGTGCTTGATCTTAACTTTTCCTGCAACTTCGCTTATTACAGCTGGTGATTTAGGAGGTCGTGCTTCAAACAACTCTTCAACGCGAGTCAAACCTTGTGTGATATCCGATTCGCCGGCGACACCACCCATGTGGAATGTTCTCATGGTTAGCTGAGTACCCGGCTCGCCGATACTCTGTGCCGCGATAATACCGACAGCTGTTCCGAAGTCTACAGTCTTGTTCGTTCCCAAGTCTCTGCCATAACATTTCTGGCAAATACCATCTTCTGTTTTACAGGTCATGACGGATCTTACAGATACTTGTTCGACGTCATTGTTCATGATTACCTTGATCTCATTGTTTCCTATTTGTTCGCCTTTTTTGATTAATACTTCACCTGTTTTTGGGTGTACTACATGTTCAGCAAGAGTTCGTCCATATATTCTGTTTTCGAACGCCTCACCGATTCTTTCACTCTCTGCTTCAGTGATGCAATGTTTGTGATTAGATCCGCAATCTACTTCCTTGATAATGATATCTTGAACCGCGTCGACAAGACGGCGAGTAAGGTAACCTGCTTCAGCTGTTTTCAAAGCTGTATCTGACTTACCTTTTCTACCTCCGTGAGTGGCAATGAAGTATTCCAAGATTGTGAAACCTTCTTTCAAGCTGGACTTAACAGGAAGTTCGATAGTCTTACCGGCCGGATTAGCCACGAGACCTTTCATACCGCAGAGCTGAGTAATCTGTCCCCAGTTACCTCTGGCCTGAGAGTCGATCATATAGAAAATATCGTTGTTCTCGTTGAATGTACTTACCATTGCTGTTGTTATGTCTGCTTTTGCTCGAGACCAAATTTTGATTGTGTTGTTGTATCGTTCATCTTCAGTTACGAGACCTTTCCAATATTGATTGTTGATTTTTCTTACTATTTCATCTGCAGTTTCAACGATCTTGGCTTTTTCTTTCGGGATTTGCATGTCTGTACTTGCAATAGATAGGCCTGAAAGAGTTGCATATTTAAATCCTATGTTCTTAATGTCGTCTGCAAGAAGTGCTGTTTTTGCAGGTCCGGCTTTTTCAAGAGATTCAGTGATCAAGTTCTTGAGATCTCCTTTTTTCATTACTTTATTCTTGTACTCGAGTTCGGTTGGAATTATTTGATTGAAAAGCACGCGTCCTACGGATGTTTCAATGATTTTTTCGTTTATTCTTACCTTTACGATTGCTTGCAAATGGATATTGCCAAGTTCGTAATGAAGTATCGCTTCTTCTGCATTTCCGAATACCATTCCTTCGCCTTTCTTGCCTTTGTGTATTTGAGTTAGATAGTAACAGCCGAGTACCATATCTTGAGCGGCATTGATGATAGGTCCGCCTGATGATGGCTTGAGCAAGTTGCTTGTAGAAGCCATAATTGTCCTTGCTTCATCTTGAGCTGATTTCGAAAGAGGAATATGTACAGCCATCTGATCTCCATCGAAGTCGGCGTTGAAAGCGGCGCATACGAGAGGATGAACCTGAATAGCTTTACCTTCTACCAAGACCGGTTGAAAAGCTTGGATACCAAGTCTGTGAAGCGTTGGAGCGCGGTTTAAGAGGACATAATGTCCTATTGTTACTTCTTCAAGAATATCCCATACTTCTTTTTTGCCCGACATAATGAGTTTTTCCGCATTCTTGATGTTATGAGCGAGGTTGTCTTTTATAAGTCTGCCGATTACGAATGGTTTGAAAAGTTCAAGAGCCATTGTTTTCGGAAGTCCACATTGATTCAATTTCAATTTAGGACCGACGACGATTACGGAACGACCTGAGAAGTCCACGCGTTTACCAAGCAAGTTTTGTCTGAAACGACCTTGTTTGCCTTTTAACATATCCGATAGGGAACGGAGTTTTCTCTTATCTCCCGTGTTGAATACAGTTTTTCCTTGTCGCGCGGAGTTGTTGATAAGAGTATCTACGGCTTCTTGAAGCATACGTTTTTCATTTCGGCAGATTACTTCAGGAGCGCCGATTGCCATAAGTTTTTTCAAACGGTTGTTTCTGTTGATTACCCTTCTATATAAATCGTTCAAGTCAGATGCTGCGAATCTTCCTCCGTCCAATTGAACCATAGGTCTTAGATCCGGTGGAATTACAGGAAGAATTGTCATCACCATCCATTCCGGCTTGATTCCCGCTTTAAGCAAACTTGCTACAAGTTTTGCTCGTTTGATAAGTTTCTTCTTTTTTTGACCGCCCGCTTTTACGATTTCTTTTAACAAATCTTCTTCCAGCTTCTTCAATTCAACATTCTTGATAATATCCCTGATAGCTTCCGCTCCGGTATTCGCCTTGAAAAGATGACCGAATTTCATAGACATGTCTCTATATTGAAGTTCGGATAGGACTGCGCCTACGTGCAAACTTGCCAAATCTTCTTTGGCTTTTTGATGTTGTCCGATAAGCTCATCCGATTTTGAAGCCGCTTCTTTCTCTATTTCTTCGATTTTCTTTGCTTTTAATTCCTTTGCAATTTCTTTAGATTTCTCGATTTCCTTTGTTTTTTCTGCGTATTCTTTCTTGATTTTCTGCTTGTAGTTTTTGAATTCATCTTTCAATTGTTCTTCAGACTCCTTCTTGGTTTTTTCATCAACTTGAGTGACTATATAAGCTGCGAAATATACAACCTGTTCAATAGTTTTTACCGGTAAATCCAAGAGCAAGCCGATACGGCTCGGTGTGGATCTCAAAAACCAAATATGAGTTACTGGTACCGCCAACTTGATATGTCCCATGCGTTCGCGTCTTACGATTGAGCGAGTTACTTCGACTCCGCATTTTTCGCATATTACGCCTTTGTACCTGATGCGCTTGTATTTTCCGCAATAACATTCCCAGTTTTTCGTTGGACCGAAAATCTTTTCGCAGAAAAGACCGTCTTTTTCCGGTTTTTGAGTGCGATAATTGATAGTTTCCGGTTTTTTGATTTCACCATGTGACCAGGACAAAATTTGTTCCGGCGATGCGACTGAAATCGCTATGGTGTCGAAGGTTGTATGTTTCATATGTGGATAAGAGATAAAAGATTAAAGATAAAAGATTGAAGACTAAAGACTAAAGACCCAGGTCCATGTCGATTTTTTCATTTTCTGGGGCAGGTTCGTTAGATGCGGATTGATCTTCTTCCGATATTACTGCGTTTTCTTCTGACGGAACATAATCTTCTTCGCCGTCCTTCATTCTTTTTTCAAGCATGATCAAATCTTGAACTATAATTTCGGTTTTGAATTTCTTTACTCCTTCAGGAGTTGTCCAGTTTCTGGTTTTCAGATAGCCTTCAATGTATAAAAGCTTTCCTTTTCTTACATATTTTTCACAAATTTCAGCTAGGCGCGACCATGCCACAAGTTCATGAAATTCCGCCATGCTGTGCTGTTCGTTGCTTGAGGTGATCCATCTTCTATTTGTTGCAAGACCGAATGTGCATACGGCTTGTCCGTTTTCAGTTTGGCGGACTTGGGGATCTCTCGTTACGTTACCTATTAAGATTACTTTGTTTACGCTTCGCATATGTTATAGACATTAGAGATTACAAAGGGTGTGTTATTCGTTGGAGTTTTCATCTTCTTCAATTCCAAATCCTTCAGTGTCCTCTTCTGAAACCGGATCTTCTTCCATTTCATCAAGTTTTGATTCATCAAATTCTTCTTCGGCATCCTCATCACCCTCTTCAGGTTCATCTACCACCGAAGTGCTTGGTTGTTCTCCTTCAGGAGTGTCAACCACTAGGTTTTCTTCAGAGGCCAAAACCTCTTCTTTTGTATATATCTCTTCTTCCTCTTCTTCATCTATTTCGCTTTCTACCATTTCGACGTTAAGACCCAAGCTTTGAAGCTCTTTTACCAATACGTTAAAGCTTTCCGGTGTGCGAGGCTTCTTGATAGGTTCATCTTTTACGATAGCTTCATAAGCCTTCGCCCTTCCGTAAACGTCATCTGATTTAATTGTTAACATCTCTTGCAATACATGAGCTGCTCCATAAGCTTCAAGAGCCCAAACTTCCATTTCTCCGAATCTCTGTCCACCGTGCTGAGCTTTTCCTCCAAGAGGTTGTTGTGTGACAAGGGAGTATGGTCCGACAGAGCGAGCGTGAATCTTGTCTTCAATCAAGTGGTTAAGTTTCATCATGTAGGCAATACCAACTGTTGTTTTATGATCGAAAGGTTCACCCGTTCTACCATCGAACATTTGGATCTTTCCTTCGTTTGGAAGCTTAGCTTCTTTCAAAGCCTGTTCGATTTCATCAGTTGTAATACCTTCTAACGGTGGAGTCGCAATCTTATATCCAACTTCTTTTGCCGCCCAACCCAAGTGTGTTTCCAAGATCTGTCCAATATTCATACGACTTGAAACACCAAGCGGGTTCAATATGATATCAACTGCGCGTCCATCCGGTAGGTAAGGCATGTCCGCTTCAGGTACTATTATAGAGATGACACCTTTGTTACCGTGGCGACCTGCCATTTTGTCACCGATTGAAATTCTTCTTGTTTGAGCGACGTCAACTTTTAATTGTTGATTAACTCCTGTTGGAAGTTCATCTCCGGCAGTTCTGTCGAAGAGTTGAACACTTACAACCTTTCCGCCTTCTCCACCGGGGAGTCGGAGTGAAGTGTCTTTTACATCGCGAGCTTTTTCCCCGAAGATTGCTCTTAGAAGTCTTTCTTCGGCAGTTAATTCGGTTTCACCTTTAGGAGTTATTTTGCCTACCAATATGTCTCCTTCTCTTACAGATGCGCCGATTCTTACGATGCCTCTTTCGTCCAAGTCTTTTAATTTAGCTTCGCCGACATTTGGAATATCGCGAGTTACTATTTCAGGTCCGAGCTTGGTATCGCGAATATCTATCGTGAATGTTTCGATATGAACCGAACTATAAGTGTCCTTGTGAAGAAGTCTTTCCGATAAAATTACGGCGTCCTCAAAGTTATATCCTTGCCAGCTCATATAGGCTACAAGTACGTTTTGTCCAAGAGCTAATTCGCCATCATCTGTTGATGCGCCGTCAGCGAGGACTTCATTTTTCTTAACTTTTTGTCCTTTTTCGCAAACCGCTCTTTGATGGAAACAAGTCGCTTGGTTTGTGCGTTCGTAAACTCTGAGAGAGTAGGTTTTCTTATGTCCGTTGTCATACATTACCGTGATTTCGTTTGCATCTACGCTTGTTACCGTGCCCGGACCATCTGCCATTATTACTTGTCCCGAGCTTTCCGCCGCTATTTTTTCAACACCGGTTCCAACTATAGGAGCGCTTGGTTTAAGAAGAGGAACTGCCTGACGTTGCATGTTTGAACCCATCGAAGCTCTTGTATTGTCGTCATGCTCCAAAAATGGGATCAAGGATGTCGTGATTGATATAATCTGTTTTGGAGAAATATCTATATGTGTCAGATCTTTTATGTGAGCGAGGATAGGTTCGCCGTTTGCACGAGCCGCAACGCGGTTTTCTACGAATTCGCCTTGAGGGTTTAATATGGAGTTTGCTTGAGCGATAATTAGTTCTCTTTCGTCTTCTGCGTCGTAATATGTGACGTCATTCGTTACGTAGGTTCTTACCGGAATTTCTTTCAAATCTTTGATCTTTTCTATTTCCTTTGCTTCTTTTTCTCCTATAACATCTCCAGAACTGACAATTACTTTTCCAGCCTTACTCTTAACTTCTCCTCCAGCCGTATGTCCTTCGAGTTTTTCAGCTTTATTTTCGCATGTTCGTGAAATTTTTCTGAAAGGAGTCTCGATAAATCCATACTGGTTTAATCTTGCATAAGACGCCAAGTGGACTACGAGACCGATGTTTGGTCCTTCAGGTGTCGCAATAGGACATATTCTTCCGTAATGAGATTGATGTACGTCGCGAACATCGAAGCTGGCTCTTTCTCTTGAAAGACCTCCCGGACCCATAGCGGAAAGTCTTCTCTTATGAGCTAATTCCGCAAGAGGATTTGTCTGGTCCATGAATTGAGATAACTGAGAGCTTGCATAAAATTCTCTTAAAGCTGCCGTAATCGGGCGTGAGTTGATAAGTTGAGTAGGAGTGATTGCGTCAAGTTCCATAACCGTCATTCTGTCTTTTGCAATTCTATCCGTTCGTAGCAAACCTACACGGAACTTATTCTGAACAAGTTCGCCAACAGTTCGGATTCTCCTGTTAGATAAATGATCTATGTCATCCGGCTTACCCTCTCCGTTATTTAGATTAATCAAATGTCTTAAGATGTGTATCAAATCGTCTACTTGGAATGTGTGATATTTTTTCTTGTTAGGTGTGGTTAATCCGAATCGTCTGTTTAGTTTGTATCTCGCCACAGAACCCATGTCGTATTTTCTGTAGTCGAAGAACATTGATTCAATAAGAGATTTTGCATTTTCAGGAGTTGCCAAGTCGCCAGGGCGGATTTTTCTATATATGCTCTTATATGCTTCGTCGGCATCTTTTGCTGGGTCTTTTTGAAGCGTTAAGAAAATCTGATCTTTTGTCGGATCTTTTATTAGGTCTTTGCAGATCTTTAGGATTTTTTCATCCGTATCAAATCCGAATACTCTTAGAAGGCTTGTGATATAAATCTTTCTTTTCCTGTCGATCTTTACGCTTATTACTCCTTTCTTATCTGTTTCGATTTCGAGCCATGCGCCTCTTTTTGGTATGATTTTCGCCGCATGATTATGAGGATATCCAGCTATGCGTGAGAAGAATACACCCGGTGATCTTACGAGCTGGCTCACTACGACGCGTTCAATTCCGTTTATAATAAAAGAACCTGCTTCAGTCATAAGCGGTATTCCTCCCAAAAACACATCCTGTTCTTTAATTTCACCGCTTTCCTTATTGATAAGCTGAACGTGTACTTTTAAAGGTGATTCGTATGTGAGATTTTTGTTCTTACATTCTCTTGCGGAGTGTTTCGGCTCTCCAACCGAGTGATCTAAGAAGTGTAATTCAAGCTTCTTGCCCGAGAAATCTGTAATAGGGGATATCTCGTCTAGAAGTTCCTTGATACCTTCTTTCAAGAACCATTTGTAACTATTCGTCTGTATTTCTATAAGATTCGGAAGAGGGTATTCAAACAAAGGCTTGTGCAGGAATTTTCGTTGCATACTTATTAGAAGTTAGAGAAGTAGAAGAAGTGACGGAGTAACTTAGCGATTTGATGCATCGGTTATCAATGCTTTTACTGCAAAATTAGCAAAAGCATGTGTGCGTGTGGCTTTTCTATCTGTCCATAACTCATTCGAATCCCATCATTAACGGGATAATCCGATAGCGCCGAAGGGATTATATAGGGAAGCGTAGGGGAGTCAACAAAGCTCCCAAAGTCGACTTGACGATTACGAGTTTTTGTTGGCGATTACGATATCCTGATAAGATGTCCAATGCGATTCTCCCGACCATTTTCCTCGAAGGATTGTCAGGTTTTTATCGAGATTATTTTTGGCGAAAGTTTTCTTGATCCATTCTTCCCTAAATCCTATTTCCGCTTCCGGAACATTTTTGTGCGAATAAAAACATGGATCGGAGCCGTATTGATATTTAAGTGTGCAATATGCTGAGCCGTTTTTGATGTTTTCTTCGGCGGTTTTGTCTATTGAGAAGAATGTTAGAAAAACTTTTCCGTTTGGCTTCAGCACACGCGAAATCTCTTTCAGATATTGTTCCACCTGAAGAGGAAGCATGTGAGTAAAGACAGATGTGGCGAAGATGAAATCGAATTTTTCGTTTTGGTACGGGAAGGTGAAATTTTCCGCCTGAATTTGTCCTTTTTTATTGTAATACTTGTTGAAAATATCGACGTATTGGAATTGAAAGTTCGGATGTTTCGGGGTGATGTTTTCTTGGCACCATTTTACGCCTCTTTTGTCGATGTCGAATCCGTTTAGTGAACCTTTTTCGCTTATGTATTTCGTGAGTGGAATTGCCATTCTGCCTATGCCGCAGCCGATGTCTAATATATGATATTCCGGTTTGAGATTGCCTTTGTTTTTGAAAAGTTCCGCAAACTCGTCGCCAACTTTTTTAAACTCGCTTGACCCTACGAAGTTAAGGCGTTTTGGCGGATAAGACGTATCCCTTTTGCCTGTAATCGTTTCTATTAGATCTTGTGCTGAATAATAGATGTATTTGAGGGTTTTTTTGACACTTACGGGTAAGAGATATTTACCGATTTTTTTTAGTTTTTGCATGCGGAAAAACTAACCTGTTTTCAGATATGTTACAAGAGATTTTTTACAGGGCTATTCCTTTGTGTACTTTTCGATAAACGCTTTTGATTCTTTCAATACGTTAAGGGCCTCGGTCTTATCTTTTGCGTGCAATAGTTTCGGATTGATTTTTATTGAGACTGCGCCTTTGAAATCGTCTGCGGCAAGACGGCTGATCAAGCTCTCCAACGGAAGAGATCCTCGTGTTAGAGGTTGGTAGCCTTTTCCTTTTGAAACATTTGAAATATGAATGTGAACTAGAAACTTCTGAAGATTTCCGTAAGCTCCCAAAATATCTTCTTTCTTCTCTGCTGCGCGAGATGTGTCGAGACAAGCGTGTTTGAATTTTTTAAGTTCGGACATGCTATTCATGACGCGTTCAGGAATGAAGCCGAGCCACATCTTATTTGGTGCATTTTCCAATGCGATGGATATTTCTTCTTTTTTCCTGATGTTTGGAACTTCTTTTTTAAGCCAATCTGAATATTTTCTATCTAGAATTTTCGGAGGTTGTACAATTATAACCTTTGTTCCTAATGTTTTTGCCATTTCGATTGCAAGGTTCAAATCTTTTGGTTTTGCATTGTCCATTGTTTGAATTGCAACAACTGGTATCCCTATTTCTGTTGAGATTTTTGCTACATACTCGGGGTCTGTTGTATCAAAATCTTTTGGGTCCATAGCCAAATCAATTCCGTCGAATCCCAATTCTTTTGCGAATTCGAAGATGCGGTTTAAGCCATATCCCTTCAAAGTGTCTGTTGAAAGAGCGATTTTCATATGTTTTTGTTTTAATTTACTTCTTAAGATTATACCAGAAAAAACGGTTTCGGTAAAGATTGTTATATAAAAAACCCCGCAATGCAAGCGGGGTTTTTTTATTGTTTGTCTACAAGTCTTTTACAGGCCTAAAGTGTCTATCGTTTCAATTATTATTTTTGATACTTCTGCTCTGTTGATTGAAGAGCTGTAACCGAATGTACCGTTGCTGTATCCTGATATAATTCCCATGTCTTTTGCATATTCCACTTCTGATAATGCTGTTCCCGCAAGTGAATCGTCCGTGAAACTGCTTTCATCATAAGAAGGGACTTCTATTTCAAGAGCTTCAAAAAGCATCTTTATGATTTCCGATCTTGTAGCTTCTCTATTAAGATCAAGGTCTTCATCTTCGATTATGCTTAACTCCAACTCTTCAGCTTTTGCAATGTATCCGCTTGCCCAATGGTTTGCTGCAGATCCAAGATTTGGGATTCTGTCCGAAGATCCTTGTCCTGTTGTTTCAAGGATTATCTTTAGTGCTTCGGCGACCGTTACATTGTTTCCCGGTTTGAACTCTCCAAGAGCGTTTCCGTCCTCATCCTTGTAGCCGGAAATAATTCCCTTGTCGTTCATAGACTTGATGTATTCACCGTACCATTCCCCGATATCTACATCCTTGAATGGATTTACGCCGTCTTCATATAAAGTTTCTTTTATACCGTCTTGATTTTCTTCATATAATTCCACGGCATCTTCAACTGTTGATGCTGTTATGGTGGCAAGGAATGAATTTGTGGCCGAATCAGATTCCAATAACGGAGTCTTCAAGAAATTATCTAGGATCCCTTGGAATTTTTCATTTACATCGTCATCGGAAGAGTCTTCCATGTCCTGTCCGAACATGTTGAAATTGTCGGATAAACTTCTTAGGTTATCAAAAATATTATCTGTTTCGTCGTCGCTGTAATCGTTCAAGTATCCTATTAGTTGAATGTCGATTTTGTTGTCTGTGCTGCTATCCAGATCGTAAGTTCCTAGATCGTCAGTGCCGTAAATCTTGATTTCCTGATCTGCTATCCATATGTCTATGTATCTGGACGGATCTGTATCGTCGTTTACAGGATAAACATAAAGGAGGATTCCATCCCAGTGATTGTATATCTCGCTTGTGAATGACACTCCTGCAGTTGTTTCATCGTAGGAATCTGTTTGACTGTCTTCAAATAGCAAATCTGTTACCGGTATCACTTTGAATTGACCTGTGTCGCTTGAGTTTATCATTCCGGTGTATTCCTGTTTGATATCTCCGTCGTTGTGATAATCGAGATCACCGATTCTTACAAACATTATACTTGGGTTGAAAAGCAGTCCGTCGTTCAATGTTTCAGAGTCTGTCGGCAGTGTTACGGTGAACGTATCTGCATTGTTTGTTTCATCCGTTTCGTCGATGTAGTCGTAATAATCTACTGTTGCAGTTGCCGTATAAGATGAGCCATCAGTCAGAGAGAAATTTGACATTCCCCATGAGTAGAAGGTTTTGCAATTTCCATCTGCTGGAGTCATTATTCCGAGGGTATTATCATATCCGTTTGCGTTGAAATTGATGTATGCGAATTTGCTTATTTTGGTATCTTCGTCCGCGCATACCGTCATGTAGAAATTAGTATAATCGCTTTCTATACCTGAGTCGCTTACCCATAGATCGTATGTTGCAGAAGATGAATCGGTTGATCCACTTGTTACGGTTTCTGTTCGGCAATCGTTGCTTGAATTGGCATCGCTTGTTGAAGAATCAGGGTATAAGCATGCTTTTATCGTATGTGTTCCGTCCAAAACTTGAGGTTGCACTTCAGATGTATCTCCGGAATCTCTGAAGGTTTGGTCTGCAAGTGTTGAAAGGCTGTAAGTCCATTCCAAAACATCGTCTATGTATATGTATAAAGAACCTCCCGCGGTACTTGGGTAATCTTGAGATCCTTTATTTCCAATTGTTATTGTTAAATATGTTTCATTGGAAATATCTCCTACGTATAAATCTGGATTAACATCGTCATCATCTGCGAATGTTACTGATAATGTTGATGAATTGTTGCTTTCGCTTGATTCATCCAACACGTCTGCCGAATCAACCTCTGCCGTAAGGCTGTATGTTCCTCCGCCGAGTTTATCTATCGAGAAAGTCTCAAAGCCATCCGAATAGAATGTTGAGCAGCTTCCGCCGGAAGGATTTGTGATAGTTTTGGTGTTGCTATATCCGTTTGCTGTAAATTTAAGACTTACCGATGTACTTGTGCTCGTGTCTTCGGAAGAACAAACTTTTGCATAAAAAGCGCTATATGTCGCTGAAGCTCCTATCTCGCTGATATAAAGGTCATCAGTCGTAGCATCTTCTTCGACGGCGAATGTCGTTGTTAGTTCATTGTTTGTTTCGTCCGCTTCCGAGATTGAATCGTCAGGGTCAAGCGTTACCGTAAGTGTATATGCGGTTCCTTCGTTGATAGAAAAAACGGAAGTTCCCCATGAATATATTGTCTTGCATACGCCATCTCCCGGAGCTGTAAATGTAAGTTTATTGTCGTAATTGTTGGCGCTAAATGTTATTTCGGTGCTGCCTACGCTGCCGCTATCTGTTCCGCATATTGTTGCGTAAAAAGATGTTCCATCGTCGGCAAGGCCGATAGCCGATAATTTCAAATCAGTTGTAGTGCTCGGAATTGTGAAAGTTTCCGATAGAGAATTGTTTGTTTCATCTTCTTCCGTTACTGCGTTTGCCGGATCTACCTCAACTGTAAGAGTATATTTGGTTCCTTCTGATAAAGAAGAAAAATATGTTGCTATTGAAACGTATTCGGTTACGCATGCGTCTGATGCCGGAGCCGTAATCGACTTGGTTTTTGAAGAAGAACCTGCAGTAAATTTCAGATTTATTGTAGATAGATCGTTTGTATCAAGTCCGCAAACTTTTGCGTAGAACTTGGTGTAATCGCTACTTATTCCGACATCGCTTATGTACAAATCAGGATAAGTTGTCTCTGTTGCTGTGCTTGAGATTGTTATTGCTTCCGATTCTTCGTTGTTTGTTTCATTGTCTTCATCGAAATTATCGTAATAGTCTATTGTTACGGTTAGAGTTGTCGTATCACCTTCTTCTAATTGGAAATAGCTGTAATTCCATGAGTAATATCTCTTGCAATCGTCTTCCGGAACTGCGTTCAATTCCATAGTTTTATCCAAACCGTTTGCATGGTAGTTAATAACCACTCCTTCAGCTGTCATTCCATCCGTACATACGTCAGCATAGAAATACTGAGGATATGTGGTGTCTATACCGATATCATCTATGTAGATGTCGTTATAATCTATAATCGTTGTTTTGATTATAGTTTCCGTAAGAGTGAACGCCCCTGCACTTGGCACCAAAGAAGTGAGTGCGAATAGTGCCGTAATGGTTGTTGCGATGAGTTTTTTCATTTTTCGATTGGGTTAGTTGGTTGATTTATATATGTATAATGTTTTATTTTTGAAATATTACACTAAATGCATTTATAGGCATTTCTTTTTACCACAAATTCTATCTAGGGTCAATCGTCTTCTGTCCATTCATGTACGGTATTAACACTTTGGGTATTTTCACCGATCCGTCTTTTTGCTGATAGATCTCCAGTATTGGTATGAGTATGCGAGGAGATGCGACACAAGTATTGTTCAGCGTATGGCAGAAATTGATCTTACCTTCGCTGTTGCGGTATCGAAGGTTGAGTCTTCTTGATTGGAAATCGTGAAATGTTGAACAGGAGTGAGTTTCTCCGTAAGATTTTCTGCTTGGCATCCATGTTTCTATATCGTTTTTATAGTATTGGCCTCTGCCCATGTCGCCCGTGCATACTGCTACGACTCGATAAGGGAGGTTGAGGTCTTGAAGAACTTCCTCGGAATTCTTAAGAATGAGTTCGTGCATTTTTTTGCTTTCTTCGGCATCGTTCTTGCAGATTATTACCTGCTCGATTTTTTGGAACTGGTGAATTCGGTAAACGCCTTGAGTATCTTTCCCGTAAGTTCCAGCTTCTCTTCTATAGCAGGTTGAAAATCCGCAATAGAGTTTGGGTAACGTATCTTCTTCCAAAATCTCATCGTAATGATAAGAGGTAAGGGCTACTTCGGCAGTTCCTGTTAAGTATTTATTGTCTGATTCTATGGCTCCGCCTTTTTCTTTTTGAACGCCAACCGTGTAGGCTTGTTCTTCTCCTCCTGGGAAATAAGATGTACCCATCATCGCTTCGTAATTTACGAGAGTTGGTACAATAAAAGGAGTGAATCCTTTTTTAGTTAATTTATCGAGTGCATACATCATGATTGCCATCTCGAGTCGCATTCCTTCGTTTTTCAGAAAATATGATCTTGACCCTGCGATCTTCGCTCCGCGAGGCATATCTATAAGGTCGCATTTTTCCGCGATGCTCATATGGTCGAGAGGTTCGAAGTCGAATTTCGGAAGCTTGCCCCAAGTGTAGAGTTCCTTGTTTTCGCTGTCGTCTTTGCCTTCCGGTGTCTCCGGTGATGCCGGCATGGGGAGGAATAAGAGTTTTGTTTTCAGTTCCGGTTCCAGTGACTCAAGTTGGGGAGATAACTCCTTTTCTTTGTCGCTCAATATCTTTGTTTCTTTGATAGCCTTATTTTTTTCGTCTCCTTGCAGTTTTGCGATTTTGTCTGAAGCAATCTTCTTTTCTGCGCGTATTTTTTCTATTTGCTGTTTGAGCTCGCGAACCTGTTTGTCGAGCTTTATTATTTCGTCTATATCAAGCTTTATGCGTTTTTGAGTGCAGGCTTTTTTGAATATTTCAGGATTTTCGCGAAGAAGTTTCAGGTCGATCATAGTCGTTAGATGAAGAATAAAAAACTATAAGGAGTTTATATCAAAAAAAATGGATTTTCTATATCACTTTTTTAATCTTAATTGTTGAAATCATTAGTACCGCTAAGACTAAGTATAGATATGGTAAAAATTCTACAGGAGCGTGTGCGAACCAGTATATTGCTATTATCACACTTGGTAACGGTATTGGCATTCCTTCGTAGCCGCCTTCTACAGGTTTTGTGTTAAATCTTGCGAGCCTGAGTATTCCGCAAAGTGCGAAAATTATTGCGCTTATTATTGTTAATAATGAATTACCGGTATTGATTAAAAATATTGCAGGTGCGACTCCAAAAGATATAGCATCCGAGAGTGAGTCGAGATCGTGTCCGAGAGTTGTTGTCTTTTTAGTTAGTCTTGCAGTTTTTCCATCTAGGAAATCACACGTTATTGCCGCAAGTATCATGTAAAGAGCCATGCTAGGATTGTTATCTAGCGATGCGCGGATTGAGAGAATTCCAAAAACTGCGTTTCCGAGCGTGACCAAGTCGGCGATAGTGAGGGATTTTATGAATTTTAGCATGAACTAATAATTAGCAATTATTGTTCGACCTGCGAATACTTTATCACCTTTTTTAATTTTCAGCTCGAGTTTAGGAATTATTAATGTTACCTGACTTCCTAGGCGTATAAGACCAAGGTCCTGGCCTTTTTCAACCTGTTGCATTTCGCGAACAAGACTTACCGTACGGCGCGCCACCATGCCAGCTATTTGGATTATTTTCAGTTTCAAATCTCCTTCAATGATGAATTCCTGATGTTCGTTTTCCGCGTAAGTGTTTATGTCGATTTTTTTTGATAGAGCGTTTCTATGTTTGCCCTTTGTCCATTTCACCATTTTTATTGTTCCTGCGATCGGGGCTTTTTGAAAATGGACATCCAGCGGAGTCATAACTATTGAAATAAGCCAGCCTGAATCTTTTATAGTGTCATCAAGCCAGACTTTTATGCGATTTTTCCCTTTTTGTATCTCAGCTATTTTGTTTGGCGTGATCTCTGTTATGCTCGATATTTTCCCCTGTGCCGGACTGATTATATTGCGTCCCGACGGAATTTGTATTTTTGGGTTTCTTAGGAACCAGAGCTTGTAGAAAAGCATGCTTGATATCAGAAGGCCTAGGAATGCGTATATAAAATTTTCCATGTTTTTTTCGGGTTGCCGCTAGAAGATATAGGCTTCGTATATATATTTCAACAGCATGTATGATTTCTGGGAATGTTTCTTTGATTATTTGTTGTTTTATTTTTTTGCCTGTTAAAAACTTTTCGTATACTTGTGTTTGGCTGATGCGGAGGGCCTTGTCCATTAAGAATGTTTTTAGATCTTCTGGGTTTTGAAAAGGTTCCAGAGATGCGTTTTTTCGAAATGTGCGGTAATTCTTTATGATTTTTTTTGTATTGAAAAACATATATCTGGCGCATGCAAATTCAAACCTGCTGTGTTTGCCGAATAGAAGATTTCCCATGTCTGGTTTTGAGTGATCCCAGTGTGGGTCGTGCCAATTGCTCCATCCTTTTATGTTTTTTAATCGGTGTCCTTTGTGGTGGGCCGGAGTTAGTCCGTCTACAACGAAATGCAAGCCTCTCGCGCATGTAAAATGTGCGAGTTTTCTCTGCAATTTGTTGTCCGAATTCATTTCAATACAAGCTATTTTAAATGCCTCTATCGCATTGTTGATTGCATCGCCGTCATCTGTTAGAGGATTGTACATGTGGTCAGAAACAAGTCCGATTTTTCTCGACCATTTGCCGTCCGGTCCGTAATAGCCAGAATGAAGATCGAGGCTTATTGTTCCCGGGAATCCGTTTTTTTTCTTTTTCGCGAGAGCATGGCGATAACCGATCTCATTTATCATGTGATGAGTCGAGGCGCCGTCTAGGTTGAAGAATTGGAATCCAAATCCTGAGAACATAGGGAAGAAGAAGTAGGGGAAGTAGAAGAAGTGACGTAGTGACTTAGTGGAGGTGTTTTGATATTTGTTTGAAGATTCCCGGCATGGTGTTCCAAACCAATTGAGAAACGATTGTTATCAATACAACTTCCGGCGGGAAGAATTCTACAGCTATTACGAATGCTAGGGAATTGTTCATGTACGTAAGCGATGTGGATATTGCGATTTTGTCTTCTCTAGGACGCCAAAACGCAAGTATATATCCTATGAAATGCATTAGTACGAATAAGATTATAAGCGCTACAAGTTGGCTTATTATACTTAATGGATTTGTTAAAAAAGTTTCTGATTGGGGCGCTATGCCGATCCACATTAGCATAGCCATTAATATTATATTTGTTGGACTTGCGTATTTCTTTATGGATTCGACTAGCGGTTTTGTTTGTCCGATTTTTTTTATTATTTCGGCAAAAATTATTGGAATAAAAATCATGAAAGCAAGGGTTGCAGCCATGCTAAGCGGATTTATTTCCAATGATTGAGAAGTTAGTGTTTTGAATAAAAAAGGCATTGTTATCGGCGACATGATCGCGCATACAACTATTGTTACGAGAGACAATGCAGTTGATCCTCCAAAAAGTTCTGTTAAGACGGGGGATGCCATTGCCGGTGGCGTTGCAGACATCAGAAGCAGTCCGACTGCAAGGCTTGGGCTTATGTATTTTGCCGTAAAGAAGACTGCAGTTGGTATTACAAGCATCTTCATAATGAAGATGTATATTGTCAGTTTTGGTTTCCTGAGCTGCGAGACAACTTGCTTAAAATCAATTTTCAAAGCCGTTAGTAGCAGCATCAACATTAATACCGGCTTGATTGTAGGCATCATGAATATTCCTGCCTGTGGCAGAAAAAGTCCCCCTATAAGAGCTAAAAACAGTACTATCGAGAAATGATTTTCTATCAATTGAGATGCTTTTCCCATGACGATATTCTACTGTCTAAAATTGCTATCTCATAGCGATTTTAGACAGTCATCCGATATTATGTCCGGTGTTAGAGCTCCCAAGATTTTTCCTATTCTCTTCTTTATTTTTTCGGATAATTTTCTGATCGTCTGATTCCTTCCCATGGCGATTTCCATAGCGCCAAAAATCACTGTTCCCAAAGCTTTTCTAATAGGCTGAGATGTCTCTTCTTGATATTCTCGAAATTCTCCCATACTAAAATTGTATTTATGAGAGTCTTTCTAGAGGATACTACCTGTGAATTGATTGTAAAGATTCAGTTTGTTTATTTCTCGTCTTTCTTCTTGTTTTTTTCGTCAATTATTTCGCCTTCAACTGGTTCATCTTTCTTGTCTTTTTCATAAACTTTTACATTCTCATCTTCTTTTGGTTGTTCTCCTGTTGGAGGTGGCGTACCGGTATTCTTGTATAATTCCGCTCCTATTTTTTGAATTTCTTGTGAAAGGTCTTCAGTTGCCGTTTTCAGCTTCTCTGTATCTGTTTCTTTGTCTTCAAGAAGTTTTTTAAGCGAATCAACTTTTTCTTTGATTGGGGTCTTGATGTTTTCAGGAACCTTGTCGCCTTGGTCGCGAAGCGTTCGTTCGCATGCGGCAACAATGTTTTCCGCATTAACGCGAGTTTCAGCTTTTTCTTTTTTCTTCTTGTCTTCTTCTGCGTGGATTTCCGCTTCTTTTCTTAGGCGTTCCACTTCTTCTTCCTTCATGCCGCTCGATCCGGTAATCGTAATGTGTTGAGATTTATTTGTCGCTTTATCGAGAGCTTTTACATTGAGAATTCCGTTTGCATCTATATCTAAGGATACTTCAACCTGAGGAACTCCTCGAGGAGATGGTGGGATGCCGTCCAATATGAATTTACCTAGGGATTTGTTGTCTGCCGCCATTGGGCGTTCACCTTGCAATATGTGAATTTCGACAGATGTTTGGTTGTCGCCTGCGGTTGAGAAGACCTGAGATTTGCTTGTTGGGATTGTTGTGTTTCTTGTAATTAAAGGAGTCATTACTCCTCCGAGTGTTTCTATGCCGATTGAAAGGGGAGTGACGTCTAGAAGAAGAACTCCTTTTACGTCTCCTTGCAAAATTCCGCCTTGAATTGCTGCGCCGATTGCGACGACTTCATCGGGATTTATGCCGCGATGTGGTTCTTTCCCGAAAATCTCCTCAACTTTTTTCTGTACTGCAGGCATTCTCGTCATGCCGCCGACTAGAATTACTTCATCTAAATCCGATACGTAAACCTTCGCGTCTTCGATTGCTTTTTTGCAAGGTTCGACAGTTTTTTCGATAAGGTCTGCGACCAAATCTTCCATCTTTGCGCGGTTGAGTTTTACATTCATATGTTTTGGTCCGGAAGCATCCGCCGTTACGAATGGAAGATTTATTTCCGTTTCGTGAGTTGAGCTTAGTTCGCATTTCGCTTTTTCCGCAGCCTCTTTCAGGCGTTGGATTGCCATCTTGTCTTTCGAAAGATCTATACCTTGGTCTTTTCTGAATTCGGCAATTAGCCATTCTATAATTCGTTGATCAAAATCGTCACCTCCAAGTTGAGTGTTCCCGTTTGTTGATAATACCTCAAACTGTTTTTCGCCGTCTACATCGGCTAATTCGAGAATCGAAACGTCGAATGTTCCGCCTCCGAGGTCGAATACGGCAACTTTTTTGTCCTTGCCGCTTTTCTTGTCCAAGCCGTAGGCGAGGGCTGCAGCAGTAGGTTCGTTAATGATTCTTTTAACTTCGAGTCCTGCGATTTTTCCAGCATCTTTTGTTGCTTGTCTTTGCGAGTCGTTGAAATAAGCCGGAACTGTTATTACAGCTTCCGTTATTGTTTCTCCGAGATATTTTTCAGCATCGGCTTTTAATTTTTGAAGTACCATTGCCGAAATTTCCGCAGGGCGGTGTTGCTTGCCGTTCAGCATTATTTCAGCTTCTTTATCTTTTCCTTCTACTACTTTGAATGAAACTTTTTGAGCGTCTTCTTTTACCTCTTTGTATATTCTGCCTATAAATCTTTTTGCCGAATAAATTGTGTTCTCGTAATTTGTTACGGCTTGTCTTTTTGCCGGAGTTCCGATTATTCGTTCGTTGTCTTTTATTGCCACAACAGATGGAGTTGTGCGGGCGCCTTCGGAGTTTGTTATTACAACAGGTTCGCCACCCTGCATGTAAGCGACGCATGAGTTAGTTGTGCCGAGGTCGATTCCGATTATTCTAGACATATGTTGGGGAAGTTAAAGAAGTAGAAGAAGTATTAGAAGTGACGTAGTTAACAAGGAATTAGCACACGGCATTGTAGAGTGCTAATATACTCTTGTCAATTTTTTATTGAGCCCCTGAGCCGACTTGTACTTTTGCCGGTTTTATAGCCATTCCTTTGAACGCAAATCCTTTTTCGAACTCTTGAATTATGATGTCTTTTTCGCCCGATCCTTGCATTACGGCTTCGTGAAGATTTGGATTGAATTTTTCTCCTACGGTTTTTATTTCTTCAAGTCCGAGAGAGGTGAGGGTGTCTATCAGCTGTTTTTCTATAGCTTGGATTCCTTTTACCCATTCATCATCTTTCAAATTTTCAGGTAGATGAGCAAAAGCTCTTTTTAGATTGTCGACTGTTGGAAAGAGAGATTTTATCAGTTCTACATTTGCGAAAATCTTTAGACCTTCGCGTTCTTCATCGACCCTTCTTCGAAAATTCTGCAGATCGGCCGCAGACCGTTTGGCCGTTTCTATAAGAGCTGCGTGTTCTTCTGTTAATTTTGCTAATTGAAGTTTTAGATTCTCGAAATCCTCAGGTTTAAAATCTGATGTTTTTTGTTTTGTCATGTTTAAATTTTTATTAGTCTTGAGACCTCTTCAAGGAGGGCTTTGTTATATGCGTAAGGCATTCGACACGGACCGAGAATTCCTATGAAGCCTTTAAATCCTTCGATTTCATAAGTTGTTACGATGATACTGCAGCTTTCTATTTGTTCGATTAAATTTTCTTCTCCAATAAAAATCTTTACGGTCGATCCTATGTTTAGCGACTCCAGTGTTTTCACCAAGCTGGTTCCTTCTTCAAGTACTTCTATTATGTGTCTTGCTTTAAGCGGATTTTCCACGAATTCAGGTTGTTTCAAGATGTTTGAAACTCCGAGGTAAAATGTTCTTTTGTTATCCGGTATTGTTGCAAAACTGATATTGGATGTCGCTTGTGATAGTAGGGCGACAGCATCATAAATTTTTTCTTTTGCTTTTTTGAGTTTGTACTGTTCGTTAAGGTGCTTAATGTTTTCGTTTGCGATTGTGCGTGCCTTGTCGAAATCCACAAGTTCTTCTACGTATAGCTTATATCCTGCTTGAGTCGGAACTCTTCCAGCAGATGTGTGCGGCTGGGTGATAAGTCCTAGTTCTTCAAGTTGCGCCATGTCGTTTCTGATCGTGGCTGTGCTTACCGATAGGTTATAGCTTATAACTATCGTTTTTGAACCGACAGGTTCGGCTGTTTCTATAAATTGTTTTATTATTGCGTGGAGAATCTTCTGTTTGCGCGGGTCTAGAGGGAGCATGGGGAGGAATTACGAATACCGAATGTCGAATACCGAGAAGAAGTTTATAGGGAGAGGAGGGGATTTGCAAGGGAGGGTTGACGCATGATCCATTTTGCCTTATAAGGATGTCTTATTTTTTAATAAATTAAACATGCGTTCAATAGCTGATGCTTTTGTTATTGCCAGTATGGGCGAGCTGGATAAAGGTTCTGTTCAACAGGATCGCGCTTCCGAGTTGCCTAGTGATGGTAACGGTAATCCTTCTTCTTTTGATTTAGAAGTGGCGCAAAGAATGTTTGCCGGTAACTTAAAAAGCGGTCGTTTGCAGGAAGAAGAACAGGCTAAATAGTTGTATTCACTTCTATTTTTATCTTTTCTTTCGTAATCGGATGTGTGAATTCGATTTTCCATGCGCGCAGAAAGAATTTACCTTTCCCTTTTAGTTTGCGTTGGTAATTGTTATTGAACATCCTGTCTCCGTATTCAGGATCTAGTACGAGAGGATTTTTTATCATTGCCAGATGTTTTCTGATCTGATGTTTTCTGCCCGTTTCTATTACAACTTCCAGTAGCGATGTAGGTCCGAATTTTTTGAGAATTTTGTAATGCGTTATTGCCGGTACTTTTTTTGCGGCCGTGCGTGCTTCTAGAGGTATTTTTATTGTACTTTCTTCGAATCGTGGAACCCCTTTTACCAGTGCAAGGTAGGTTTTTTTCGTATCTTTTTGCTGAAAAATGCTTTCAAGCTGATTCCTGTTTTTATCATATTTGCCAAACATAATTACGCCGGAGGTGTTCTTGTCCAATCTGTGTAAGAGATATGGTTTGAAATCTTTTCCATTCAAATCAGCCCATCTTCTTACCATGCCTTGTATTGTTTTCCCTTCCGGTATGTATTCCGCAGGTACGGAAGCAATACCTTCCGGTTTATCTATTGCAAGCAAGTAAGGGTCTTCATAGATGATGTTAATTCCGTCCATTTTTATATATTTATACTTTTAGAAGGTTATCATTATGGTTTCTGAAAAGCTATTTTATATTGACTTGATTACTATCGGTTGGTAATAAACTCTCTTAACATGTTTATTTATGGAGGAGTCTTTGACCCACGTTGATATCCCTTTTGATCCCGAGGCCAGTCCGATTTTTATAATTCAAGGTTGGGACGGGCCGTTTTCTCATCGTATTCACGGTAAGCGCGACTTGCGTTATTCTGTCGATTTTGCTCTTCCGCTTGGTACACCCGTTTTGTCAGGAGTTTCAGGGGTGGTTAAATGCGTGTGGATATCAGGTTTCTCATACGACGGTGTTGATTTGGTGAGTGGTTTAGGCATGACCGGAACATTTGTTTCAATCGCTCCTGATCATAATTCTGATCTTAGGGTTGTGTATTCACACCTTGATCCAAATAGCTTATGTGTTGACAGAGGTGATCATGTGGAATCGGGAACCGTTTTGGGCAAAACCGGTTTGAGCGGATGGGTTGGTCCCATACCTCATTTGCATACTCATATTCAAAGATCCGTTTGCAAAGGTCCTTCAGCAACAATACCATTTTCAATAAATGGTATTGCGGGTTCATTGGCTGATGCCGAAGTTGTGATTCGGACTGAAAGGCAGTTCCTCGGTTTTGCAAAAATAAGGGATCAAATTGCCAGTAGGGCAGGTATTATTATGGCTTCTATTGGTTGATATAGGCTGCCAACTCTACGAGGCGAACAGAATAGCCCCATTCGTTGTCGTACCAAGCCAAGACCTTAACCATATTTTCCCCAACGACCATTGTCGATTCGGCATCTACGATTGAAGATCTGTTATCTTTTATGAAGTCGCTGGAAACCAAAGGTTCTTCGCAGAATCCCAGAATGCCTTTCAAGTATGTTTCTGAAGCTTCTTTGAGTGCCTTGTTAACTTCTTCGACTGTTACAGAAATGTTAACTTGGCATACGAGGTCGACAATTGAAACCGTTGGAGTAGGAACTCTTACAGATAGGCCGTTTAATTTGCCTTTTAATTCCGGAAGAACTTCTCCGATTGCCTTTGCGGCTCCTGTTGAAGTTGGGATCATATTTAAACTTGCAGCTCTTGCTCTGCGCATATCTCCTTTGTGAGATGCGTCTAAGATGTTTTGGTCGTTTGTGTATGAATGAATTGTTGTCATCATACCTTTGATAATGCCGAATTTGTCGTTTAAGACTTTTACTACCGGAGCTAAGCAGTTCGTCGTGCATGATGCGTTTGAAACTATCTTATCAGTTTCCGGTTTGAATGTTTGTTGGTTTACTCCGATAACGATTGTTCTATCGAGGTCTTTTCCCGGTGCGGATACTATTACTCTTTTCGCTCCTGCTTTCAGGTGTTTTTCAGTTCCTGTTCGATCACGGAATACTCCTGTTGATTCTATTACTACATCTATTCCCAAATCTTTCCATGGCAGTTTCTCAGGATCTCTTTCGCCGGTTGTTACAATGTCTTTCCCGTTTACAGTCATTAAGCCTGTTCCGTTTGTTTTTACGTCGCCCTTGAATTGACCATAAATCGAGTCGTATTTAAGGAGATGTGCCAAGTTACTGTTTGGTGATGGATCGTTTATGGCTATTACATCTACAAGATCGGCCATCATATTTGCTCTGAAGAACGCGCGTCCGATTCGACCGAATCCGTTAATTGCTACTCGTGGTTTCATGTGAGAAGGGAGGTAAGAGATAAAAGATTGAAGGAATTCAAATTACGGTATGGATTATACATGAAAAATATTGTGTCAATCGATGCAAACCCTTGTAATAGCCTTGACGAGTGTCTTGCGGAATTGTAGAAGTGTAGAACTGTAAAGGTGTAGAATTGTAGATGTATGGACATTAATTTGGACAAAATTGTTGAGGTTTTACGAAATGGTGGAGTTGTTACGCATCCAACCGATACTTGTTACGGTTTGGCGTGTGATATTTTTAATCAAAAAGCTGTTGATAGGTTGTATGAATTAAAGCAGATGCCTAAAAATAAGCCTTTAAGCATTATTGTTGGGTCTTTGGAAGAGGCTCGAAAATATGGAGTATTTAACGATAAGGCTCTGGAGTTGGCCAAAAAGGGATGGCCCGGAGATTTAACACTTGTCCTCAGCCGTACTTCAGAGGTTCCTACTTATTTGAATAACGGAATTGATACGATAGGCATTAGAATTCCTAGTGACGAGCTTACCCTTGAGATGCTTAAGAGGTGGGGTGGGCCATTATCCACAACTAGTGCAAATTTAAGCAAAGGATCCAATCCTTATTCTTCTAAGGATGCACTGAAAGGTGACGTTGTCATTGATGTTGGCGTTATACCTTGCAAGAAGCCGTCAACTATCGTTAGTGTCGTTGACGGAGGGATCAGCGTATTGAGACAGGGTGAGTTTATCGTATAAAATTGTTATACAATAAAACGTACTGCTCGCAATTTAATTCATTATGCGCTTAACGGGAGTGGGTATTCTTTTTTGTCAAAAATCTCTTTGACCTGATTTTTTTTATCGTCTATTTTTTCATCACGAACTGCGCAAAAAAGTTATACACAGTTTGTACACAAGTTTTGAACACAAAAATAAAGTGCATATACCGGTATTGAAAGAGGAGGTGCTTGATGCGATGAATTTGAAAGCAGGGGATAAGGTTGTTGATGCGACGCTTGGACTTGGTGGGCACGCTAAAGAGATATTGAAGGCGATAGGTAAAAGTGGGCATCTATATGCGTTTGAACAGGATGAGCGAAATCTGAAAGTGGCCAAGGAGAATTTGAAGGATTTTACAGATCAAGTTACGTACTTTCATTATAATTTCGCTTCTTTGAAAACTTGCCTTAGTGATGCGAATCAACCTTGTGTTAATGCTGTATTTTTTGATCTTGGGCTTTCTTCTCCCCATGTGGATGATCCGGCTAGAGGTTTCTCTTTCAGATCTGTTGGTCCTCTGGACATGAGATTTGATCAAAGGCGTAAGCTTACGGCTTCAGAAATTGTAAACAAGTGGTCGGAGGATAAGCTTGTGCAAATTTTCTCCAAATATGGTGAAGAAAGGATGTCCAAGACTGTTGCAAGAGAGATTGTTTCCAGAAGAAAAGATAAGCCTTTTGAGACAACTGTCGATTTGGCGGATTTTATCAAATATATTAAGAGGAATCTGCATGAGAAAAAAGATCCTGCAACTCAAATATTTCAAGCGTTGCGGATTGCGGTGAATAACGAAATGGTTGTGTTAGCAGATGCGTTGGTTCAGGCGATTGATGCGGTTTGCGCAGGAGGTAGAGTGGTTGCAATCAGTTATCACTCCCTTGAAGATAGAATTGTGAAGAATGTTTTTCGGGATTTGTCACGAGATCTTGAAGATCCCAACGAACCTTTTATTCACAAGGTTATCAGGGAGAAGCAGGTTTCCGTTCTTACCAAAAAGCCAATCGAGCCGTCAGCTAAGGAAGTTTCTGAAAACCCGAGAGCGAGAAGTGCGAAAATGCGAGTAGTGGAGAAGGAGTAGGGGAAGTTGGAGAAGTTGGGGAAGTGACATAGTAAGAAATTACAAAATCAAATATAAAAATATGGAGGGACAAAAAATTTTATCACTTACGCTAACTCTTATTTATCTCTTCCGAGATCTGTTCTATGCAGGTATTGAAGAGGCTAAGGCTAATAAATAAAAATGACTCAGTTGATGCTAACAAATCAGGGGTATGCAGTAAGGGGCGTTAGAAAAACAACGCTTCGTACAAGTGTTAATTTTGGGTTGGTATCTTTGATGATGGTTATGTTTTTTCTTATTACAATTATGGGTTTAATTTCTTTGACTTCTCTTAATTCACAAGCTACTAAGGGATATGAAATCAACAGGTTGGAAGCCGAAAGAGAAGATCTTGTGTCAGATAGCGAGGTGAATGATAAATTGATTCTTGATGCAATGTCGCTTGAGACAATAAGCGAGAGCACTGTTGTAAAAAGCATGGTAAGGCCTATAAATGACGAAATTGCTTATGTTGCTCCTTTGACAACAATTGCGAGCAGTGCGTATTAGGGTAAGGAGCAAGGCACAAGGCACAAGACACAAGGCACAAGACACAAGACACAAGGCACAAGGCACAAGGCACAAGACACAAGACACAAGACACAAGGCACAAGACACAAGATGAAGAGGTAGGTGAAAGTTGATGGGATGGCGTGGTGGAAACAAATCTCAAATGATTTTATCCGCTATCCCGGCAACGGGTTAGGAGGCAAATAGATTACTAAAAGGTTCTCTCTCTACTTCTTGGCCGGGGAGGGGATCTTTTAGGTGAGAGTGATTTTTATATCAGTATGTTTTTTCGAGTTTCAAAAAACGCTCGTATATTGTATCCTTTATTGCGTTAATTTTTTAATAAAAAAATATATGGTTCAAATTCCAGCAATTGCCGAATTCTCCAAGCAGAATAATCCCCATGTTAGGGAACTTGAAGGCGGATATACTCTTAGCAATCTAAAGACGCTTCTTGGCAACGCTCGTTCCGGTAAGTATGGAGTTGTTGCGATTAACCAGAGATCCAAATATATAGTCGAAGCTACGCTTGAGGCTGCTTGGCGAGTAAAATCTCCGGTTATTTGCGAGATTGCAGAGAGTGAGGCTAAGTATTGCAATATGTGGCCAGAGAGGTTGTCCGACTTGGTTCATGAAGGTATTGTTAAGATGCATAAGAAGTATGGTTATTATGTCCCGGTTTGTATTCATATGGATCATGTGCAAAAAGATCTTTCTATTGTTGATAGAGCTGTTAAGGCGGGCTTTTCTTCTGTTGAAGTTGATTTGTCCAAGTTGTCTGTTGAGGAAAATGGTGCGAAATGTGCTGAGATAATTACAAGACTTCATCCTCTTGGAGTTTCTGTTGAAGTCGAAGAGGGAGAGATCGGTTTTGCGGACGCGCTTGCTGATCCGAATGTCGATGCGAATATCGAGAGTTATTATACGAAGGTTGAGGATGCAAAGAAGTTGTGTGAGTTAACAAATCCTGATGCCTTGGCGGTGTTTGTGGGTAATGGACATGGGCAATATTTGAAGGAGCCGAAGATAGGTTTTGATAGGATTCGCGAAATTGCCGAGGCGGTTAATCCGCTTGGTGTTCAAGTTGTTTTGCATGGAGGAAGCGGGCTTTCACCGGAAGTTTTCAATAAGGCGATAGATGCCGGTGCGGCTAAGGTGAATTATGCTACAAGTATTTCGGATATTTTCTTTGCGGCTTTGCCGAAGAATTTGATTGATGAAATGGATGCGAAAGCTGTTGAGCTTAAGACAGCTAGAAGAAAAGTTTTAGATCTGTTTGAGACGAAAATAGATGCGCTTGGTAATGATATTTTGAATGGAGCTGTTGAGGCGATGGTTGAGCACATAATGATGATGATGGAGAAGGGGTTTAGGAGTGCAGGGAGAATTTAGTTTCATTTTTTGCTCCCGTAATATGTGTTTGCATTCGCAAACGAGCTGATAATAAATGGCCGTTCCGGCCTGAAGGTCGCTCAAAACGAAACTAAATTCTATTATGCCGTTGTGGAATCGCTCGAGACAAATTAAAAATTTTTACCTTGTAAAATAATAAAATGAAAAAAATTAAACTGCTGGTTGTTGTTGTTTTAATTATCATGATTTTTGTTGCGCAGGCTACGGTGTCCGTATTTGCTAAAACTGATGTTGATCCTATGGATGCGTTAGTGCCACAAGATACATTGGTTCTTGCGAAGTTTAACCTTGAAAATGTCTCCGACTCTATACAATCTGTTGTAGATTTGTTGATTTCGAGTATTCAGCCTCAAGATGCCGCTGTCGCAACAGTTTTGCAGGATCTTTTTGATGATCAGGTTGCAATAGGTGTGGCCATTAATGATATCGAGGAAGGAATATTCATGATTACCACTGTTACCGATGAAGAATATACCGAAGTCGAAACTGTAATTACCGCAGATGTTTCTCTGGAAACCAGTACTTATTTCTCTCGGTTTGGTGATTATCTTGTGATTGCAGATTCGGAATGGATGCTTCAGAGCATTACAGATACGGTTTCTGCCGGTATCGGAATATCCGGAAGCGATTATTACAATGAGGTTCGCCAAGTTTTTCCAGATGACGGATTTTTTGAGCTTTATGTTGCACCTACGGCAGATTTGTACCAATCATTTGGATTGAGCGTCGAAGGTGAAGTTACAATGATCGATGCGGTTAAAGCGTTTGGTTTTTCTTTAGGTAGTACCGATGATGGACTGAATCTTAAGTCTTATACGGTTACCGATAATGATGTTCTTGCCGAGCTTGGAATTGATTATGCGGAAAGTATTGGCACGCCCGATCTTTACAATTATATGCCGTCGGAATTCCCGATTTTTTACGCCGGAGGGTTTAACCTTAGGCAGTCTTGGGATATGCTTATGAGCAATGTGGAATTTGCATCTTATGAAAGCGAAATAGAAACAGGATTTCAGGATTCAATAGGTGTTGATTTCAATGACGGTTTTATGTCGTTGCTTGAAGGAGAGTCTGCTTTTTTGATTCAAGATAGCGGAGAGTTTTTACCATCTTCAACTATCATGATTGATGTTGATGGCCAAGAAAATAAAGCAGAGATTTTCCTGAACGGACTTACTTCTTATGTTTGGGAAATTATGAACACTATAGCCGGCGTGACGATCATTAATGATATAACGATTTCTTTTTCTGATGAAGCTTCCACTATCACAATAACTAAGACCGAAGAAGATATGCTTGGTGGAAATTTTACAGTTTTCAACGTAGAGATTGAGCAAGAAGAATCTGAAAATCCTTATCAGATGTTTTTACCCAGCTATGCACTTGACTATAAAATCTCAATTGGAGTTACAAGCGATGGCGTAATGATGTTTTCTACAAATAAAAATATCAAAAACGATTACGGACAAGGTATTTCGGAATTTGACTTAAGCGATAAATTGCTTAGCGCGGTCAGTTATTTCAGTATGGATAATATTGGTTCTTATGTTGATCGCATTATCGATGACATTGTTGATTCGAATGAGGATATGGATACATCTTCTTTTCAAGAAGCCAAAGATGCAATGGATGATTTTTTCGGTATTTTTCATGATATGTATTCCGAGACCGTTTCTACTAACGATTACAGCAGTCAAGATATTGCAATCAGTATTGATGTCGATACGATTTCCGATTTGTGGATTGAGTTCTTAAATGCGACCGCAGGTGCGGCAGAAGGTTTTGAAACATATTCAAATTCTCAAACGACATTTGAGGATGTTGCGGCTGGAGAATGGTACTCGGATGATGTTTATTACCTCAAAACCGAGGGTGTTGTCACCGGTTACGAAGACGGAACTTTTGCTCCTTCGAGCGAGATAACGAGGGCTGAGTTTACAGTTTTGTTGGTTAGAGCTCTTCAGGAAAAAGGTTATCTTGAAGAAAGTTTTTATTATTACGACGAGGACGTTTTTGAAGATGTTTCGTCTTATGAATGGTATTCGGCTGATTTATATACCGCAAAAGAAAACGGTATAATCAGTGGACATGAGGACGGTTCATTTAAGCCAAACGATTTTATTAGCAGGGCTGAGGCGGTTAAGATAATAGCAAATGCTTTTGATATAGTTTCCATTTCCGAGCATGCGAATTATTACGCCACTGCAGACTTCCCGGATGTTCCAACCGATGCATGGTATTATAACCCTGTGATTGAGGTGCAAATTCTTGGTATTGTCGAAGGGACTGACGCTGGGATTTTTGAGCCGACTCGTTCTATCAACAGAGCTGAGAGCGCCAAGATTATAAGTAAATTCATGACAGTTGTTGAAGATCAAGGTTTGTAATCTTTTGAAATAAATTCAAACATGAAAAATATAATTATCGGACAATCCGGCGGTCCTACGCGCGTTATAAATCAGAGTCTTGTTGGTGCCGTTAAAGAGGCGAAGAAACATTCCGATATAGGCAAGATTTTGGGCATGAAATTTGGAGTGAAAGGTGTGTTGAATGAAGATTTTATAGATTTGCGCAAGGTTGGCGAGGCTGATCTTGATTTAATCGCGCAGACGCCCGCTTCCGCTCTTGGAAGCTGCAGGCATAAACCAACTCGCGAAGATTGCGAGAAGATTTTTGAGGTATTAAAAAGACATGAAATAAATTATTGGTTTTATATTGGTGGGAATGATTCTGCCGAGACTGCGCATATTGTTAACGAGATTGCAGCAGAGAAGGCTTATGATTTGCATGTTTTTCATATACCGAAGACTATTGATAACGACTTGTGTGTTACCGACCATTGTCCCGGTTACGGGAGTGCGGCGCGATATGTAGCAGAATGTTTTCTTGGAAATGACTTGGATAATCGTGCTCTCAAAGGTGTTAAAATCGATATCGTTATGGGGCGAAACGCAGGATGGCTTACTGCCGCTTCCGCATTGGCTCGTTTCGATCAAGATGCCGGACCGCATTTGATTTATTTGCCGGAAGCTCCGAAAAGTCTTGATGAAATTGTTTCTGAAATAGATGAAGTTTATGGTCGATTGAGTAGATGTGTTGTTGCGATTTCGGAAGGTGTGCGTGGGGCTGATGGAGTGCTTTTGGCGGAAAGTTTTTCTCAGGAAAAAGATGCGCATGGCAATATACAGTTGTCCGGTAGCGGTGCGCTTGGTGATATGCTTGCGGATTATGTTAGGACGCACAGCAAACATAAAGGTATGCGTGTCAGGACTGATACTCTCGGATATGCGCAGAGGTCTTTCCCCGGAGTTGTAAGTGAGGTTGATGCGCGGGAAGCTTTTATGGTGGGGGAGGCTGCGGTTAAATTCGCAATGGAAGGTGCGAAAGGCGGATCGGTTTATATTGAGAGAATTTCAAATAGACCTTACATGTCCGAAGCGAAAATTACTGAATTGAAAAATGTGGCAAAGGTTACAAAAAATATGCCTGCGGAATTTATTAATAAAAATGGAAATGGCGTTACCGATGCGTTTATTGAATATGCTAAACCGATTGTTGGGGATATAAGAGAGGTGAAATCATTGTTATGATGGATTCTATTGACGGCGTTCTTGAACTGTTACATTTTCAAGGGTAACATTAGGGTTAAATTTAACTTATATTTTGCCGATGTTTTCATCGCTTAATACTCCTTCGCCTCGACATAATCGCCCAAGTCGTTTTGAATTAAAACAAAGAAGCCAGACAAGGCAGTTAATCTTGTTGGCGCTTTTGGCTACGGGTATTCACTTAGCTCCACAATGCAATGCCCATGATGATGTTTCGCGCGAATCCGGTAGATTTCAAGAGGATGTTGATTCGGTGCTTGATGAAGAGTGATATTTTGTAATAAAAATTCCATAATGCATTTTATTTAATGCAGTGTGATTTTGCTCTTGGTGTTTTTTCGTGTAGAATTTTTTTGTAATGATAAACAAAAATATAAATTCCGAAGACATTGATGCGCTGGTTGTTTCTGCGCAGTCCGGTGATACGGAGGCGTTTTCTTCCATTTATGACCAGTATTTTTCACATATCTATCGATATATCTATTACAGGGCGAATAAAGAGGAAGTGGATGATTTGGTTGCACGTGTCTTTATGAAGGCTTGGGATAATCTTGGTAAATATAAGCCCAAAGGAGCATCGTTTGGTGCATGGCTTTTTAAAATTGCGCATAATCTGGTTGTCGATCAGTACAGGGCTCATCGTAGTATTGATGAAATACCTATTAATCTTGCCGATGAGAGAATTTCGGCTGATCCGCAAAA
>MFXH01000004.1 GCA_001788795.1 Candidatus Peregrinibacteria bacterium RIFOXYA2_FULL_41_18
GGTTTTTATAAATTCCGATTCGAGCAAGGCTATTGCTTATGACGTTATCGCCGGAGATGCTTATTTGGTTGATTTCGAGAAGGATTCGAGAAGTTTTCTTTTTTCAGTTGATGGCGTGCAGGGACTTATGTTTTTGAATGATAATGAATACTTGGTTCAGTCCAGCGGTGGGATTTTTTGGTTGAGAGATGGCGAAAAACTTGGACCTTTGCATTTTGGCAACGGACTTGGCAGCGTTGCTTATGTAGGAGGGGGGGAGATTTATTTTATCGGAGATGGCGAAGTTATGAAGGATTTCGTGACTGCGGATGGGGTTTTTGTCGGAAGTTATGATGGAATTAATTACTATGTGATTCTTGACGGACTGGACATTAATCCCGATAGCGCCGTGATAGGTAGCAGTGATGGAAGTGTTTATGTAAAAGATGGAGATGATATGTGGGAAGTGAAGGGGTAAGACACAAGACACAGACAGCAGATGAAGTTGGAGAGGTAGAAGAGGAGAAGGCTGTCTGCTATTTGCAATCTATTTATAATGTCGATGTGTTATTAACAGGTTATTAATAATAACTTTTTTCACATGTCGTCATTTGTTTTTTCGGGGATGGTTGAAGGGGCGGAAGGCAAAATCATCAGAGTTGAATCGCAAATTGCACGCGGGCTACCGTATTTCATAATAGTCGGGCTCGGCGATAGTGCCGTGATCGAGGCGAGAGAAAGGGTGAAGACCGCCATGCAGGTTAGCGGATTTGAATTTCCGCGCATGAGGAAGGTTGTGAATTTATCTCCGGCTCACTTGAAAAAACACGGTACGCAGTTTGATTTGGCGATTGCAGTTTCGCTTCTGCGCGAATCGAAACAAATTATCGCTCGAGACATTCTCGACTCTAGCGTTTTTATAGGCGAACTGTCGCTGGACGGATCGATTCGCGGAACTCGTGGCACTATTGCAATTGTCGAGGCAGCGAAAAAAGCCGGATTCAAAAATATTTTCATCGGGACTGATCGCGCGTCCGAGGCGTTGTTGGTCCCCGACATCCGAGTTTTTGCCCCGAAAAATCTCCAAGAACTTGTTGCGCATTTGAAAGGGATAAAGATTCTGAAAGATGCCGTTGCGATCGGTTTAAAACCTTGCAAGAAAGAGTTTTCAAAAATTACAAAAGGACATTCCGTCGTTAAACGAGCTGTGCAAATAGCTGCGTTGTTCAGACATCATCTCGTTCTAATCGGACCTCCCGGTGCAGGCAAGAGCTTGATGGCACGAAGCATTGAAGCCATGACTCCTGCGCTCACAGGGAAGGAAATTCCCGAAGTGGTGAAAATTTATTCCGCGTTTACAGACGAGAATTTCAGTTCCGGTAAGATTTATCGACCTTTCCGCGAAGTCAGCAGTACGGTCAGTCTTAGCGCTTTTACTGGAGGCGGAGGCCATGCCGGAGAGATGAGCTTGGCGCATAAAGGATTTTTACTGCTTGATGATTTTCATAATTTTTCTAGGGCGCATATCGAGGCGATTCTCAAGCCGATGGAGGAACGACATATTTTTGTTAATTCCGGACGAAAAAAAACCTCGCTGCCTTCAGATTTCATGCTTATTGCAACCATGAATCCATGCCCATGCGGAGAAAAATCCATCCTCAGCGATAGTAAGTGCAAATGCAAAGAGTGGGAAGTAACGCGATATCTTGGGAAATTCCCGCAGGCGTTTTGGGACAGAGTTGAGATGGTTGTGGAAATAGATGGCAGGTGGCAGGTTGCAGATGGCAGAGCAGAAGATGGGAGAGATGTTTCGGAGGGGAAAATTCAAGAGGTGATCGAGAGGCAGCAGAGAAGGCTTAAAGATTTTGATGTTTCGTTCAATGGCGAGATGCCGGATGTGGCGATTGCTCAAACTTGCAAACTGGATGAAAGGGGAGAGGAAATTTTATTTAAGGCTCTAAAAATGAAAATGATTTCGGGGCGCGGATATTTCAATGCTATCCGACTGGCAAGAAGCATTGCAGACGTCGAAGGACACGAATCGATTCAGCCGGCGGATATTGCCGAGGCGTTGGGGTATAGGAAGAAGTAGGGGAAGTTGAAGAAGTTGAGGAAGTGACATAGTGAGGCTTTAGCTGGTATTATTTATATAATAAGTATATAATTATGGTAGTATTATTAAAAAATATTATGAAAACCATAATTCTAAAGGTTGATGAAAAAATCCCTAGAGAGCTTGATCTAATTCAGAAGTCCGAAGGGCTTGGCAATAGAACTTCTACTTTTACCTTCCTTATAAAATATTATTTTTTGACCAAACAAAATTCACTTGATCGCTCGATTGTATTTATGGACCGATTATTAGACAAAATCGATATTCCCAATCTGCCATCGGCGAAAGATCAATTAAAAGATTTATGAAGATATTTTTCGCAAGTCATTTCAAGTCTCAATTAAAAAAACTAATATCGAAATATCCTCATGTCAAAGAGGATTTATTAAACGAGCTTGACCATTTGAATATAGAAAACGAGATACATATCGGTCATTCTATTTACAAAATTCGTATAAAAAGTTCCGACATGAAGAAAGGCAAGTCCGGCGGATACAGATGTTATATTTATTTTTATATAAAAAATGAATTACTCGTCCCGCTATGTATATATGCAAAAAATCAACAAGAGAACATCTCGGAAAACGAACTCCGATACCATTTTGATGCGATTACCGAGGATCTGAGCCATGCCTAGTTTCAAGCAAGTCGGCTGTATGCCTGCGCAGGTTTTCGAATTTCAATCTTATACTTGCACGAGACGCATCATCTCTGCCATAGCGCGCAAGAACGTATTGTTCTTTCACCTTCAAATAATGTGCTATATCTTCAGGCCCACTCAACTTGCCGTAATCGCTCAAGTTATCGGCCAACTCTATTAACAGTGTTTCGACGCTACAAGTTTCAAGATTTTCGTCCGAATCAAAAAATTCCATCAGTCTTTCGCTAAGCTCCGGCGAGTCGCTCGGAGCGGAACTGGTTCTTAGAATTTCTTTCGCGATTTCAACATCTCTCGTGACAACACCCGTTTCAAAATCTACAAAGCGTTCGTACGGCTTCAAGAAATCCGGTATTTCGACAGCCCTTCCTTGCCTCAACTCTTCCAAATAACGCCCATAACGCCAATGCTGTCCCGGAGTGCCGATTTCTTCTTCCGAAAGCGAGCGAATTACACCAGTATCTCCGACATGAGCTCTTTGCAACAAAGCTGCGTTTTTATAATGATTCAAAAGTAAATAAACTCCTTTGCCCAAATCATGCAAGGCGCCAAGTCGATTTAGATTATCACGATCGATATCTTTTTCGACGCCCAAAATTCTTGTGATCGATCCGAGAATCTCTGTAACATCCAACACGTGTTCATATAAAGACCCTTGAGGCGTTTGGTCGTAAAGCCCTTTATCCACCAATAATTCCTGCAATAAAGGATCTTTTGCAACCATATCTTTCCCTTTTTGAACAGCTTTCTCGCGATAAGTAGAAGCGCAATATTCTCCACCTACAACATCCCTAATATGTGAAAACGTTTTTTGCCAATGAGAGAAAACTTTTCGCGCACCTTCATTGCCTTCCAAAGAACTTAGAAGCGGCGTAACCGGAAATTCCGAGTCGATCTCTATGTCGTCACCTATAAATCCGAAATGAAGTCTTGGAGACTGGTTATGCATTCTTGGCGTAAAACCTAACAAAACCGCTCCGCTCTTTCTTAACATTTTTATCATTTCAATATTTTGAGGAGAATCAACTGCAACATCCACGGCCAAAAAGATCGCATTTTCTTTCCTGTGCAATGGCAATCTGATATTTCTTGGTCCGCGAGCAAGAGGATCTTGCGCTATCACCAGTCTTCCCACCTTATCACCCTCGTTAAAATAAAGAGGTTCTCTCGCGGCCACCCGACTTGTCTTACCGTCTGCCGGTTGAATATTGGTTTCGGACTTGACGAGATTGTACTCCACGCCCTTGATATACCCCTCCAAAAGATCTTGAATTAAATCCGCAATATCCTGATCTCCTTCAGGAATATATAAATCTCCTTGAAAAGGAGTGAAGTGATGCAGCGCCATTACAATTGCATTAAAACTCGTTATATCTCTGCCGGAACACGTTGGCGCAAGCCTTGTTGGGATACATTCCCCCGTAACAACGCCATTTGCCCAAAAAGCGGATGATCGACAAGGAATCGATTGTTCCGCCGGAGCCGACGAAGATGCAATTTCGTAAGTGGACTTAACCAAATTAGCTGCGTTTTCTACGCGCTTAATAAGATCAGGGTTCGCATCTGGATAAGGCACGACGCTGAATGATGCAGTTCTTGGATCATAAACCGCCTGAACTCCCGTAACCACATCTCCCACCAATAACGAAACCGGCATGACGCGGCCGCCTAACATTCTCTGCAAAGCAATTATCAAATTGCTTGCCGGTGCGTCGGCCGGCAGTTTATTACCTTGGCGAACATCGTAATTTGCAGTTCCGACTCTCTTGGCAAGCCAATCCGAGAGCCTCGCGTCGAAATCTGGACCTGTCGAGTTGGCGATAACCGTTCCTTGCCCGTGAGGACCAAAAGCTCCTCCGTTTATACGGAATTCCGATAAAAGCCTTTCCAGCTTATCATCATTATCGCAGGCATATCCTTCGGCTCTTCCTTCGTTCTTCATAAGTTCTCTTATGAAATGTTCCGCACGAGCCGTGTTTGTTACTCCGGCTTGGGCGATAATTTGATGATTGCCAAGAAGTCCGTTTTTAATTGAAGTTCCGTGATGAACCCTTGCCGCATTATCACGAACCGCCGATGATGCCAAATGCTCCGGCGGATCGCTTACAACAACTAGAGTTCCTCTGAAATCCGCCCTTTCGGCATCGTTTACAAATTTACCCAACAACTCTTGATTGCCTCTAAACTGCATCATGCGAACATCTCCTTGCGCGGGATCTTTGTGGTCTAAATGAGGAATTCCGCCGGAAAAAATACATAAAACAATGGATGATTGTTGAAAAAATCGCGCAATATTATCCGCATCAAAAACTTCAAATTCAAGATCGCCTGCGTTTAGAGTATGTCGCACTTCCAACATTCTCCCCGGAAACGAAGGATGAGGATCTTGCAATATGTTAATTTTGCGAAATGGCGAATCGTGACCGGCTTCCGCCAATACTGTTTGTGCGGCAACCATACCTTGCACCATATGATACCCGATCGCCCCCATCCCAATAACTCCTATATTCCCCGCGTTCGGATCCGGTTCTATTGCTCGCTCAAGCCAACCTCGAACCGCCCTGTCCGGATAACGATTATTTACGCAAATAACCTGTACTCGCGAGTCGTTTAAAATCTGGAAACGAGGATCTGTTTCGAAAACCGCATTTCCCGGAAAAACCATTTCGCGAAATCCATCCGGAAGAATTTCTCCTCTTGCCAATAGTGCTTTTTCTACTGGGTTGGCAACAAAAACGGAACGACCTATTCCATCGCTATCTTTACCTCCTCTTACCGGCACATTGCGAGCCAAAAAAACACGTTCCACCGCAGCCATCGTATCAAGACGCCCTAAGTCATTGAAATACTGTGCGTCTTCTCTTATAACACCTTCGAGCTGTCTTCTATCAAATCCGGCAAAAAGGTCTCCCTTCGCATAAGCATAATTGCCTGATGCTATAGAAGGCTGTAAAGGTCTAAAATGTTCAACACCGCTACCGTTTTCTCTTTTTGTAGCACGCATAATTTAATTTAAATAGGAGCCATTTTCGCGTTAAAAAATAGATTTGTCAAATCTATTGTTTAGCTGTATATTCCGCTCAAGAAAAATCACTCATTGCCACAAAAAAAACTCTCAAAAATCCGACGTGTTCTCATCCTCGGATCCGGTGCCCTTAAGATCGGTGAGGCTGGAGAGTTCGACTATTCCGGTTCTCAAGCAATCAAAGCCCTGAAAGAAGAGGGGATTTCGACCGTGCTTGTGAATCCGAATATCGCGACCAATCAAACTAGCAAAGGGCTTGCTTCGAAAGTATATTTTCTGCCTGTAAATCCTTATTTTGTAGAGAAAATTATTGCGCGCGAAAAACCTGATGGAATTCTGCTTAGTTTCGGTGGACAGACCGCGCTCAATTGCGGACTTGCGCTCGATAAATCCGGCGTTCTCAAAAAATATAAAGTCCGTGTTCTCGGTACCCCTGTTGCCGCGATTGAAAAAACTGAAGACAGAGAGATTTTCAATAAAACTCTTGCCGAAATCGGAGTGAAAGTTCCGAGAAGCAAGGCTTGCGTTTCGACAGCTGAAGGAATTAAGGCGGCTGAAAAAATAGGTTATCCGGTAATAGTAAGAGCGGCTTTTGCGCTCGGAGGAAAAGGGTCTGGATTCGCTGCGAATTCTGCCGAACTGAAGGTCTTGCTCGAAAATGCATTCGCTTACAGTCCGCAAGTTCTAGTGGAAGAAAATCTTAAAGGCTGGAAAGAAATAGAGTACGAAGTCGTTCGCGACAAGTTCGACAATTGCGTGACTGTTTGCAATATGGAGAACTTCGATCCGCTTGGAATTCATACGGGTGAGAGTATCGTTGTCGCGCCGTCACAAACGCTAACCAACAGCGAATATCACAAGCTGAGAGAGATCGCCATCAAGACCATCAGGCATCTCGGAATAATAGGGGAATGCAACATACAATATGCGCTCGATCCTAAGTCGGAAGATTATCGCGTGATCGAGGTCAACGCCAGACTGTCGCGATCAAGCGCGCTTGCCTCTAAGGCAACAGGCTATCCGCTCGCGCATATCGCGGCGAAGCTTGCGCTCGGGCACAGCTTGCCTTCTCTCAAAAATGCAGTTACGAAAAATACTACCGCCTGTTTCGAGCCTGCGCTCGACTATCTGGCTCTCAAAATCCCAAGATGGGATCTTAATAAATTCAGAAAGGTTTCAAAAGAAATCACGAGTGAGATGAAGTCTGTCGGCGAGATTATGGCGCTTGGAAGAAATTTCGAGGAATGCCTGCAAAAAGGGCTTCGAATGCTTCAAGTCGGACTTACCGGACTTACCGGTAATGAGGCTCTCGGGATACAAGCAGAAAAACTTGCCCATGAAATTTCCGTACCTACGCCAAAAAGAATTCTTGCCGTTGTAGAGGCTTTGCAAAAAGGATGGAGTCCTGAAAAAATAAATCGTCTAAGCGGAATCGACAAGTGGTTTCTCGATAAAATAAAAAATGTGGTTAAAACTGAGCGAGAAATAAAAAAATCAAACGGTGATCTTTCCGCCGATATGATGTTGAAAGCAAAACGCCTAGGATTTTCCGACTATCAAATAGGCCGAGTTATCGGAAAAAACGAGATGGAAGTTCGCGCGATCCGCAAGAAAATTGGTGTCATGCCGTCCATAAAACAAATCGACACAATGGCTGCCGAATGGCCAGCTAATACAAACTATCTTTATGTTACTTATCACGGCTCAAAAAATGACACACAAAGAACTGCAAAAAAGAAGGCGATAGTTCTTGGGTCCGGACCTTATTGCATCGGCTCATCTGTCGAATTCGATTGGTGCTGCGTAAATGCCGTCCGAACTCTTGAAAAAGAGGGATATGAAACAATTATGATCAATTATAATCCTGAGACCGTTTCGACGGATTATGATATTTGTGACAAATTGTATTTTGACGAATTGTCGCTTGAACGCGTTTTGGATATTTATGAATTTGAACGGCCAAACGGCGTGATCATCTCCACAGGCGGACAGGTCCCGAATAATTTGGCACTAAAATTACACAAATGCGGAGTGAAAATTCTAGGTACTTCGCCTGTAGACATAGATCGTGCCGAAAATAGACACAAGTTTTCAGGACTTATGGATAAAATAGGTGTCGTTCAGCCGAAATGGAAAGATTTTTCACAAGTCGAAGATGCTTACAGGTTCGCGCGTGATGTTGAATATCCGGTATTGGTGCGTCCATCTTATGTGCTTTCCGGTGCTGCAATGAATGTTGCTCAAAACGAAGAAGACTTAAGAGCTTATTTGTCTAAGGCTGCCAAAATTTCGACAGATGCGCCGGTAGTAATAAGCAAGTTCGAAAAAGGTGCAAAAGAAATAGAGGTTGATGCTGTCGCAACCCACGGTGAAGTTGTAATTTGGGCGATTGCCGAGCACGTTGAAAATGCCGGCGTACATTCCGGCGATGCAACCATTGTCTTGCCGCCGCAAAAACTTTACTTGGAAACAATAAAAAGAATTCGCCAAATCACCAAGCAAGTGGCGAAAGAGCTTAATATAACAGGACCTTTCAATATTCAATTCCTTGCCAAGAGTAATGAAATAAAAGTAATCGAATGTAATTTGCGCGCCAGCAGAAGCTTCCCTTTCAGTTCAAAAGTTACAGGATATAACTTCATAGAAATCGCAACGCGTGCCATGCTCGGCAAAGGAGCTAAGGCTCTCAAGAAAGGTCACTATCGAACTCTTGATCTCGATCATGTGGGAGTAAAAGTTCCTCAATTCAGCTTCTCGCGATTGAAAGGCGCCGATCCCGTTCTTGGAGTCGAGATGGCTTCGACCGGTGAGGTTGCTTGTTTCGGTGAAAATATAGAGGAAGCTTTTTTGAAGGCTATGATTTCCGTAGGATTTGAAGTTCCGAAAAAAAATATCCTGCTCAGTATCGGACGTTTGCAAGACAAGGTGGACTTCTTGAGTTCGGCGAAGAGATTGAAAGGCATGGGTTTCACTATTTTCGCAACAGACGGTACGGGACATTTCTTGAAAGAACATGGAGTCGAAGCTCATATACTGCATAAAATCGGCGACGGGCGAAGTCCAAATTTAGACGAATATTTACGCGATAAATGCATAGATCTTGTCATAAATATTCCTACCAATTACAGTCACGAGGAGATGACCGCCGGCTACCATATAAGAAGGAGAACTATTGATCTCAACATACCGTTAATAACAAACCTTCAAGTTGCAAGATTGATTGCAAGAACTATTGAGAAATACAAAGTTGAGGACTTGAAGATAAGGAGTTGGGATGAGGAGGTGGGTGGTAGATTGCAGGTTGCAGATGGCAGAGGAAAAAATGGAAAACAAAGACGAAAGAGAATAGGAAGCTAAGCGGCTTTTGCCGATTCCCATCTTTCAACTACAGCTTTGACCGAATCTTTTAATTCGAGTCTTGTAACTTCAAGCTGCCATGATTCAAGTTTGGTTATATATGTGTGATCGCAATCTTCAATTTTGTCCGGACATTCCGCTGAAAACGCCCTGTATCTCTCCAGCGTTGCATCTATCAATCTCGGTAGGGCGTTAAACATTTTATCTTTTTCCGCCAGTCCGGCAGGTATTAATCTTGTAACAGTTTCCCTAAGCGTCTTGAGCCTGCTTACTATTTTTTTCGCATGCAAATCTTTCATGTTATCGGCCCTGTCTTCCAGTTTTATCTGAAGGGCTACTTGCCTATTTTCCTCATCATCACTATTAATTGCGTCCATGCGGACCAAAAAACTGTCCATTTTTAAGCTATGAGGTGGCATTTGTCTGAAAATTTCTGACTGAGGTTCTTCACTTATTGCTTCCCATGCCAAGTCGTTTTTTACGCAAAATGCTTTTTCAGCTTCTTCACCCTGAATTCCGATTATCGCAAAACTCCTAGCTCTTCCGGCTAAATTTCTTTCAACAACTTTCTTTTTGAGACCCATGCTCATATCTTTCTCTGTTCCATTTGTAAGAGCCAGAAGCACTCTTCTTATCCTCCTGCGCATATTGGTTGTAACTATATTGAGCGTTTGACGTTTTATCCTACCGCTTCCTTCCTTGTCACCCTTTTTTCTGTCCAATTCTGTAACGAAACCTGATCCGAAATTAAGCTGGCTGTCGTAAGTATCAACATGACCTTCTATAAACCCAATCGTAGATTCCACAGAGGCATTTGTATCTTCCGGACAGTCATGCACGGGCGGAATCAACCCTATGTTTTCAGGCGTATAATTTACGGTTTCCTCTTCCAAGACATACGGTAAGATATCGTAAGCCATTGCCAATGCTACCCTCTCCGGATGCACATAATAAGGTTCTTTTTTTGTATCCCTAAGCCGACTGTTTTTTTGCTTATAATGATAAGCTTTTGCTGTTGATAACCCTTGATGAAGTGAATCTACGAATCTTAGCTTTCTTATCCTCAATGCTATTGCTTGACGCTTCTCGTGATCGGGCGGCAAAACCGACTTGCCGTCATCCGTATGTTCTATAAGCAAGTCGAAGTACACTCTTTGAGCGGCAAGGTAGTTTTTATCTGCATGGTAAAAAAATCTTCTCAATGATTTTTCTTGGGTTTTCCATTGTGCGAGAGAGCGAGCATGCTCGTTCTGACTTTCCGTAGTTACATCCGGATAACCTATTATTCCCTTTACCGCCTTCTGCAATTCCGGTCTGAATTTGAAAGATACCCATTGCAAAATCTCTTCAGATTCCGGGTCGCATTCCGCCGGAGCGTTTTCCCAACAATCCTTCAGTGTATTTCCGGTATCCACCCACTCCCTGCGATACCGCATCACCGTTTTCCACACATTGCCGATTCTGTCTCTATGCTCTTCCGGAATGGCGTGCGCGATCTGCTCAAACCGCAAATCTTCCGGAATATTCATACACTCCTCTTCGAGAGCCCATACATACGCACTTTCTTTCGACGAACAATTCCCTATGTCATTCCCTTTTCCTGGAAGATATCTTTCTTGGACGAAACTCCAGAAATGTCCTGCTTTTGTTATACCTCTCTCTTGTTCCGGCGTGATTTTTCCGCTTTCAATAGCCATAATTTAGGCTTAAGGTTGTATATTAAAGGCTTGTTTCAAACCTATGTCAAACAAAGTACGACCGTAAACCCTGCCGCCAAGCATGTTTTGTGCAAATGTATTGACACAATTAGTGGTTTTTGAGCGGAAATGATCGCGCTTTTACAGGTTTAAAGCTGTACTTTTACAAATCCCCATTTTTGACGTTCTTGCCAAAGGGGCTTGACAAGGCGTCAATTATGTCCTAATATCTCGCCCTACCATTTGACCAAAAAATACACCATGCTGTCCGAGATTTTTCAAATCTTGGGATTAAGGGGTAAGGATATACGTATATATCTTTCCTCGCTACGGCTTGGACCACAGCCCGCGAGCGTAATTGCACGCAAAACCGGATTGAAGCGAGTCGATACGTATAACCACCTCATTAAGCTATGCGGTATAGGTGTCTTCCGCATACAAAAACGAGGAAAAGTTGCTTTTTTCAGCACATGCGCTCCCGAGCAACTCTCTGATTTGATAAAAATCAAAAAATCACTAATCGTAGAGGCGGAACGTGGCCTTGAACGAATATCGAATATTTAGGGAACCTCTGAAAAATGCCCTCATGACTGTAAATGTTACAATTTGGCTGCAAACGACTCAGACCTCCTCGCTGGATCTTCTCCTGATACAGCTTCGTCGGTCTTTGCCGTTTTCGCTCGAATTGTAACATTTTCGTTACCATGACAGCATTTTTCAGAGATTCCTTAAACATAGCGTCTGGCGTAAAAGGTTTTCTTGAAGTAAAATCCCGTACGCTAAAAATAATATTATTTTTTATGGTTAAGAAAAACACTCCGAAATTGAAAAAGGGACTTGCGCAGATGCTTAAAGGTGGCGTCATCATGGATGTCGTAAATGCAGAGCAGGCCATACTTGCGGAAAAGGCCGGCGCAGTTGCCGTTATGGCGCTAGAAAGAGTTCCGTCCGATATTCGAAAAGATGGCGGAGTCGCAAGAATGAGTGATCCAAAAATGATTCGCGAAATAATGAAGGCTGTTACTATCCCCGTAATGGCGAAAGTAAGAATCGGTCATTTTGTTGAAGCCCAAATTCTTGAATCTATCGGAATCGATTACATAGATGAAAGCGAAGTTCTTACACCTGCGGATCCGGAATCTCATGTCGATAAATCTCAATTCAAAGTACCTTTTGTATGCGGTGCGACAGGATTGGGGGAGGCGCTAAGACGAATTAATGAAGGCGCTGCTATGATAAGGACAAAAGGTGAGGCGGGAACCGGCAATGTGATTGAAGCTGTTAGACATTGGAAAAAAATTCTTCGTGAAATGGAGGCTCTGAAAAAAATGTCAAAGACCGAAATGGCTAAGGCCGCAAAGGAAATGAGAGTCCCTCTTGAAATAGTTGAAGGAGTTGCCAAGACCGGTCGCCTGCCCGTTGTAAATTTCGCCGCCGGCGGAATCGCAACTCCGGCTGACGCCGCGATGATGATGCAGCTTGGATGCGATGGAGTTTTTGTCGGAAGTGGAATTTTCAAATCTTCAAATCCTGCAAAAAGGGCTCGAGCGATTGTAGAAGCTGTCATGCATTTCAATGATCCTGCTCGAATCGCCAAGGTCTCCGAAGGGCTGGGCGAGGCGATGGAAAGTCAGGAGATTTCTAAGCTTGCGGATAGATATGCGGAGAGGGGATGGTAGGGGAGGGGGAAGTAGGGGAAGTGACATAGTGACATAGTGACATAGTGACATAGTAAAATTATGAAAATTGGAATACTTGCAATTCAGGGGTCGGTGATTGAGCATGCGCGAGCAATTGACAACGCTGGGGCTCAAGCTGTAGAGGTGCGAACTTGCCGCGATCTCGAAGGTATTCGCGGTCTTGTAATGCCCGGTGGAGAAAGTACGACTATCGGCAAACTGCTTAAGCTCGAAGGGCTGGATGTCGAGATTGCCAAGAGGGTAAAAAAAGGGATGGGTGTTTACGGCACGTGCGCCGGAGCAATTTTGCTTGCAAAAGAAATCGTTGGCGGTCAAAAAGCGTTGAATCTCGGACTGATGAATATTCAAATACAAAGAAATGCTTACGGGAGGCAACTTGATAGTTTTGAAACCGAACTGGACATCCCTGCTTTGGGCAAGAGCCCAGTCCCTGCGGTTTTCATAAGAGCTCCGAAAATCGTTTCGACTGGCGCAGGGGTTGAAATTTTAGCAGAATGTAATGGCGAGATCGTTATGTGCCAAGAGAACAATATATTGGTAACGACATTTCACCCTGAGATGACTGACGATTTGCGCGTCCATAAATACTTCATAAATATCGCGAAGGGAACTGCTGGTTCCCCTCACGCACTCCCCTCCGAACTGTTGTTCTCAAAACAGCTTTCGCGGAAGCTCGCGAAATGTTAATTTGGGACCCAGCGAGACCCAAACCAACATTTCGCTACGCGTGCTCAATCTGTTTTGTTCACCTTTTAAATAAATATCGCGAGATGAAAAATCTAGAAAAAGGCCTTAGGGATTTTTTCAAATCAATAGGAGAGGATCCTTCGAGAGAAGGGTTGCGCGAAACTCCAAAGAGAGTTGCCAAAATGGTTGAGAAAGTTTTTGGCGGATACGGGCAAGATCCGAGAAAAATCGCTAAGACTTTTGACGGCGAAAAATATGACGAGATGATTGTCGTGAAAGACATTGAGTTCTTTTCGACGTGCGAACACCACATGATGCCTTTTTTCGGACGTGTACATATCGGATATATTCCGAACGGTAAGATTCTGGGCTTGAGCAAATTCCCAAGAATTGTGGAAATTTTTGCTCGAAGACTTCAGAATCAAGAGAGGTTAACACATCAAATAGCTGATGCTATTGAAGACGTTTTGCATCCACGCGGAGTCGCTGTAATTATTGAAGCGAAGCATTTGTGCATGATGGCAAGAGGGGTTGAGAAACAGGCGAGTAATGTTACGACTTCAGCATTGAGAGGACTTTTCAAAAAGAAGGTGAATACCCGCAATGAATTTTTGACGCTTGTGAAAAACTAAATATGACCAAGTACCTTCCGAAAAACATAGAAAACTTAATAAACGAATTTAATCGTCTGCCCGGCATCGGGCCGAAAACGGCGCAGAGATTGGCTTTTTATTTATTGAAAAGTTCTGAAACGCGCTCGCGCGAATTGGCTGATGCGCTTGTGAATGTTAAGACTGGGATTCGGATGTGCAACAAGTGTTTTACTTTAACGACAGAAGAGATTTGTGACATCTGCTCCGATTCGGTCCGCAAGCAGGAAGTGGTTTGCGTGGTTGAAGATTCAACAGATTTAATTGCGATTGAAAAAACCGGTGAATTCCACGGCGTTTACCATGTCCTGCACGGGAAAATCGCGCCACTTGATGGAGTTGGACCTGATGACATCAAGCTGAAGGAGTTGGTTGCGAGAGTTGCTTGTGGTGAAATCAAAGAAGTAATCGTTGCAACAAATCCAAATCTGGAAGGGGAGGCGACTGCACTTTATATTTCAAAAATACTTGCACCTTATAACAATGTGCGTGTTACGAGAATCGCACGCGGATTACCTTCAGGCGGAGACCTCGAATATGCCGACCTCACTACTATCGGGAGGGCGATTAGCGGGAGAGGGGAGATTTGATTTATTAGCGCGACTTAGATCAAAAATCGCCGATCTAGATTCAAGTATTCTATCAAGCAATCCGAAATCCACTCTTCCATTTGCACAGTCTCCTCGTGCTTTCGAAAGTTTTTCCCCTTCTGTTGTAATCAACGGACCGACTACATGATTAATTCTGCCTTTTGCAAAACCGGACGCTTCTATTACAGCGCTGACTCTTTCGCTTTTCGACGCTCCGTTAACTTGTTGTACTCTTGGATTGTATGTCATCTGACGAGCCCATTCGGTACCATAATCTCCTCCGAAAAATTCTAGGACCGCTTTGTCTCCATATCTCGACACCAATATATTCATGAGAGAAACCAGTACGTAAAAAACTGTCCAATGATCATCTCCGTCTTTAACCGATATTTCGTATTCATCCGTTTCGCAAGATGGATTCTTGCAGGTCGCTATAATCGTACCATTTCGTTTTATTTCTTTTCTGCCTTTCTTCGGATCTGATGGCTGAGTACCCTGAAGACAGTCGGGACAAATCGGTACGACCGAATTTCTATCGGCGAGTCGAAGTTTCATAAAAGCTTCTCCTATGTAAGGCGCACATCTAAGCAAAACTTCAAGGAAATCATGACCCATAAAGCCATGATTGATACCGGCCATTTTGAAAAACGTTGACATCCTCACCACGTCAATCCTTTTTTGAAAATCGCTATCCCCCAAATGTTTACCTGCTTCTACGACCATCCTGTTAATACATCCTATTAAATTTGCGGTGGCTTCTTCCGATGGCAATTTGGGCGCTCCTCTAAGGGTAAACTCCCTGTCGTCAACAAACAAAAGTCCCCTTGCTGAATTCGTAGCGTTTAGTGCTTGAAGAAGATTAAAGAGTGTTACCTGATGTCCAAGGTGTAACATGCCGCTACCCGATGGCGTAATACCCATAGTTAATATATCGGCGTCTTGCGCCAATTCAATGGGATTCGATCCTGTCGAATGTCGATGTAGCATTTTTACTGATTAGGAGGATCGATATATTCTTCTTCGTCCTCTTCAGTACCGGACTCCCATTCATCAAGCTGTTCGACAACAGAATCTATTTTCGGATATGAATATCCGCCATAATTTGATGACTGCATCGAGTACTCAAACGCCTCTTCGAAATCCGTCATGTCGCCCGAAGCCCGATACCCAACTTCCGGATATATTTTCACCTTTTGTCCGTTTTGCAATTTAACTTCCACGCCGATTGAATCGATTGGCTCATACTCAAACCCTTGTTCTTCCAAAACCTGCGTTAACGCCTCCGCCATTTTTTTAAAATCATAGCCGAACCTGTTCGGCTGATAATCTATTGCGCATTGAATGGCTGTAAGTCCGGCGCATAAGTCATCATCATCAATCTCGATTGCACCTCTTATTTGGCGCTGTACGTCTTCGCATATCGTACTCGCGATATCATCAGAGTATTCCGCATCTTGCAAGCTTAACGAATAATCATAGTCATCAGGTATTTTATTTGGATCTCCGGCATTAGCTGAAACATTGAAATAACCATCGCGTGAATTCATCCCCAAGAAAGCAAACATAGGGGAACTGTCCTTGAGGTAGATCGCTTCGCTATAAGCACCTTCTTCCCCCGTAACGCATTTCATCATTGCCGGACCGTATTGTTGTGTACATATTATGTCTCCATCTCTTGCGATACATTTACCGATAGCGCTTAAGACCCCCGGCTTTATTTCGCCTGATGCGAGTCGAGTGAGTCCAACCCTTTTAGACCCCTCGGTTGATGTTTCGGGGATTTCCGGATCGCCCTGATTTTCAGCCTGAATTTCTTCTTTGACCTCTTGTCTGGCCTCATATGCAGAACCTATCGACTCATCTCCGATTCCTCTCGGCACCAATAAAGCCGCACCTACTATTAAAGTCCTTCCAATTGATGACCTGCCTATGTCAGGAGAAGATTTCATGTTTTTAGATTAAAGAGCGCGTATTATAACACCGACTTGCAAGAAGTCAATAGCGCGAAAATCCTCGTGTTTAACATCAGGTCAATTTAAACCGTGTCGGACCTGAACCTGAGAGAGTAGATGGCAGGTTGCAGGTGGCAGATGGCAGAAGATCGAAGTCGTTATGGAGATTTTCTATAACGCCCTGGAGGTTGTTTTCTTGCAAGGCGCGGATAAGATTTTCCGTTTTTTTGCGGTTTTGGCCGGCTGGCATTGTGTCGATTTTTTTATACATGTCGGCTGTCGATTTTTTCTCCCCGGGGAGAAAAATCAATTTCGGCTTTAGAACAAGGTCGGTTTTTATCGGCTCGATTATTTCGCCATAGTGCGTTGCGCGTGCGATACCGCCCGTAATGAAAAATGGCGCATCCATTGAAATTTTTGCGGCGAGAATGCGGAGCGCATGAACATCCAAGCCGAGAGCGAGTTGGTGATTCAGCTCTTTTAAAACTGCTGCTGCGTTGCTCGATCCACCGCCGAGACCGGAGCGGAGTGGGATGTTTTTTTTGATCGTTATTTTTACAGACGAATCGCCGGCAAGAAGTTTTGCGGCTTTGTAAGCTGTGTTTTTTTTGGGCGTTTCGTTTAGTTCTTTATTGTCCGTCGAGATTTCTATTCGAGACTTCCCGTCGCGAATAACCGCAACCTCAATTTCATCAAATAAATCCGCAACTTCGCACATCACCGTATCGATCAAATGATATCCGTTTTCACGACCCATTATGTCGATTGTGAGATTTATTTTTGCGTAGGACTTGAGCATTGCGGAAAAATTTAAGGGAGCCAAAGCCTCTGCATCATCACCAAGCATTGGCATTTCAAGCCTTCGCCTTTTCCAAAAGCTGTCAGCCCTTCGCCCGTATGAGCCGCGATTGTAATGTATTGGCTCGGTACACCAAGAAGATTTGAAATTGATTTTATCAATCTGGTTTTTAGCGGATCGATTTTTGGCTTCAAACCTTCAAAAATAAAATTTATTTTTTCAATACCCCAGTTTTCTTTATTCAAAAGGGCTATCGCTTCTTCCAAATATATCTTGCTGTCCTTAACGCCTTTTTTATAAAGGCTGTCTGTTAATTCGCCGAGAGAACCTATGTTAAGTCCTTGTAATAACGCAGTCACCAAGGCGTGAATCATGACGTCGCCGTCCGAGTCGGCCTCAAGTTTTTTATATTTTTTAAATTCAACCCCACCCAAAATCAAGTTACCCTCTTTGCCAAAAGCGTGACTGTCTTCACCGAACCCGACAGTGAATTCTCTTTTTGATGACATTATATCTTCCAGCATCTCCAAATCTCCGGCGTCTGTCACCTTGAAGTTATATGGCGTACATGGAATGATTTTCGGCTTAATCCCTTGTATTTCCGCAAGCTCCAAGTCGTCCGTAGGCTCATGCTTCATTTCTGCAATTCCTTTGTTAAGAACTTCGTATCTCAAGCCTTGCGGCGTCTGCATTCGCCATAAGTTGTCCCTAGAAATGGTTTCGGTTTTTTTTACATCTATTCGCCTCAGCGTATCGTACATCGGCATAGCAACTCCGGCAGCGGCGTACCTTTCGAGCATATTCGCGACCTGATTTATTTCGGCTACCGACACGAGCGGGTTTGCGACGTTGTGGATTATTATATTCGCATTTTTCAATTGGGCCGGAGTGAAATATCTAGACAAGGCTTTGTGCGCTTTTCGCAAAGATTCAAAGCGTGTTTTTCCACCGCTTATCTGTATAATCCCTTTTTCATTATCGCTCGACTCTTCCAGTTGGTTTATAAGATCCTTGAATTTTTCATTTGAAACTTCCGGCAGGACGACCACCATTTCATCAATCGATTCCGCATCCAAAAATGCCAACATCGAGTACCAAACAAGCGATCGCCCATGCAGTTCAACGTAAGCTTTTTTTGTTCCGGCATGCAGTCGCCAACCGCTTCCTGCGCCGAGAATTATTCCTATATTCATTTTTTGAGTTCTTTTTTTATAAGATCATAAATCTCCAAAAACTTGATTTCCCCGGCAAGAAATTTTTCAACTGCTGTGTCGTTCGCACGCACCAACTCTTCTCCGCGGGAGCTGTATTTTAACGCAATTTTTATGCCTTCGAAAGTCTTATGGTCCACCGGATAATATTTCGGAGTTTTAACAGATTCATTCACCTGCGCACCGTCAGGATAATTCAACGCATACTCGATAGGGACTCTCATGTCCGGCTTATACGCTCTTGTCTCGGTCGACCCGTCCTCGAATTCAACCATCCCATGAACCATACTCTGCGGATGAATCAATACTTCTATTTTCTTGTAGGGCGTATTGAAAAGATGGTGAGCCTCTATTATTTCAAACCCTTTATTCATCAATGTCGCCGAGTCTATGGAAATTTTTTTTCCCATCTTCCATGTAGGATGGGCGAGGGCTTGCGCGACTGTAACGCCTTTGAGCTCGACGCGTGTGCGTCCAAAAAACGGACCGCCCGAGCAAGTGAGAATTATTTTCTTCACTGACTTGCGGTTGCGCCCTTCAAGGCATTGGAAAATCGCCGAGTGTTCTGAGTCTATCGGTATTATGCGAACTTTGTGTTTGCGCGCGAGCGACATGATGCGAGCGCCTGCCGCAACGATGGACTCTTTGTTTGCGATTGCCAAATCGTTGCCGGACTTGATGGCGGCGATAGCGGGGGATAGGCCGGCAAGTCCGGTTATCGCGTTGACGACGAGATCGCATTTTTGGGATGCGAGCGCGCGGGCTTCCGACTCGCCGAGAGCCATATGTGCAACGTGAAATTCACGCGCCTGTGCGGCTAGAAGTTCGCGATTGGAATTTGCGCTCAGGCCGATTATCTGGAATTTATCGCTGGATTTTCTTATAACATCAAGCGTTTGCCGGCCGATCGAACCTGTTGAGCCTAAGACGATTATTCTTTTCATCAGTCTTTAATTTTGTAAAAAACATAATCTCCTCTGGCCACAAGCGCCTCCATATTTTCTGCACAAAAACTAAGAAGATCCTCCATCCTTTGCTTGTATATGCTTGACGATTCAGCCTTAAGAATTTGAGTGTAGTCGATTGCAAAATATTTTATATCAAAACTCTTAAACACCTCTATCAATTCATCGTCCGAATATTTTGAAGCAAGACACGCATATGTATCCAGCGCTTCGTCAGATACGAAATCTGCACCGGTATTTATCAAGTAATAAGGGGTTGCGCCGCCGACTTTGTAAATATGGATGACATCCTCGCGACCGACCGATTCTTGACTGAGAATTTCCGCCGTTTCCAAGACCCCCGGATTTCTGACGTTTATATAATCTTTGTCGTCAAGCAGACCTCCCAAATAAGCCAACTGATCGATGTCGCCAAAAAGCCCTATTTTTACAAAAACTGTCATGACCGCAACAATTCCAAGTGCCGTTTTCACGATAACACTTAGCATTTTTTCATCCTTCCAGTCGCTTTGTTCATATATTTCCAGCATTACGCCGATTATCGCCAACAAAACCACCAAGCCTATAAAGGCATACCATCCGATTCCACCTAGAAAATTAGCTATCAAAACGAAATAAAACGCCGCAAATACAAATAGCAATTTTATGTGTTTTTTGTTTCCGTGATCAAGCATTCCCCATAAAATAAAAGGTACCATGCCAAGAAACAAGAAGCTTATGTCCACATGCAGTCCGTTAACTCCTTCATTCATAGTCATTTGCCATGGAGTTTTTATCAAGTCCCATGGAGAAATCGCTTGATCAATAGCGGCGCCCGTTATGTATGTCGCAAATTCGTTCCCAAGAGTCGGCATATCTCCGCAATCCGCCAATTCGTCCCCGAAATCAATACCGGCATCGTTCAGATTCATCGCCACATACGTTCCGACATTCAAAGGCAAGCCATCTATTATGTGATTTTTTATAGCCCAAGGTGACATTGCCGCAATCACTGCAATCAAAAAAATTGCGCCCTCTTTTACTAAATTCCTCTTTAATGCTTTTCGAGCAATTATCATTCCGGCTATACCTCCGATTATGATCGCTACCCCTGTAATCCACATTGCTCTTTCTGGGAAATTAAACATGTTATCACTTGAAAAATCCATGAGCAATAATCCGAATATCGCCAACGCCACTCCTGCGGCTCCTATCCTTCCCCATGCCTTCACCGCCAATAAAACAATCAAGGCCAATAACGCCACTCCAGCTGTAATTTTTATACCCAAGCTTATTCCGATTAACACGCCTGCCATGTAAAGCCATGACCTTCCATTTTCCTCGTGTTCAAGCCATTTCACAACTCCGATCACGGATAGCGATATGAAAAACAATAGCGCAAGATCTGTTTTTAAATCGGTTGACGACTGAAAAACCACGAGTGGCAGCATGTAAAAAATCGCCGACAGCATCGTTGCCGTTTTTTTTGTAACAAAACGGCTTAGCAACAAATAAACCCCTGCGACTGCGAGCATTCCGCCCCAAAAATTTATGAACAATTGATAAATCGCTGAGTTGAAATAGGCGCCGGTAAGATTTATCAATTCCCAGTTGTAAATTCCTCCCGTACTTCCAAACAATCCGCCTTCAAGAGAGAGTCTTTCTGGGATGTATAGATATGCGCTTGCGTCGTCCCATCCGACCGGAATCGGTCTTATTATATCTATCAAGTTATACATAAAAACCATCATCGCCGCAGATATCACCCAGAATTCAAATGTTTTTAACGCACTGAATTCGATTTCCTTTTCGATTGAGAAAATTTTCTTAATAAGCCCTTCAGCCTCTCTCCAACTTATCGCCGTAAATATTAAGTAACAACCGACAACAGCCCACCATTGCAGCAGAGATAACGCCCCTAAAATAAAAAACAAAAGCATATATGCACCCAGTCCGGCCGCGATACTGAAAAGCGTTCGTTCCAAGCCTTCCGCTTTGAGCTTGAAGAATTTTAAAATCTTATCTCCGAGAGAGAAAACGGCAATCGTCATCAGCAATACAAAGCCCAGTCCCATAAATATGTTTTTTTCTGCAAAAAGCACTCCTTCTATAATATTTACGTGGTCAAAATTTTCCTGTAGCTCTTCTGGTAAAAGTTCAATTAAGGTGTTCGCATCTCCGCCGTACAACTGTCCATCGACAAATATTTCCTCCATCCCTTCTTCAAGTTCGGCTCCTTCTTGCAGCATCCCCCATGACTCCGCGTCCTTGAAAATCGTTCCTCCATGATACATCGAAAGCCCTCCGTTTAGTTCCGCTATGGTTATCGCGACTGATGTCGCGACTGCAATCGTCGCGGCCGCAAGCACGAATGTAATCGTTATTTTGTTCGCATTTTCTGGCTTCCTTATTTTCTTCCATGCGTACTGCAGTCCAAGCACTACTGCAATAGACAACATAAATCCTCCTACGCTCATAAATATCTTTGGCAAAAAAGCCAGACTCTCTTGGTAATAAGTATGATTTTTTATAAAAAAATACAATATTGTCATCGTCCATACAGACCCGATTATTACCTTAAGCATATTTTTCATGAGTTTTCTTTTTTAAGGAAATTGATTATTTGTTGTTTTGGCTTGTTCTTCAGTACCGGCCTGTTTTTTCTAAAAAGAGTAAAGTTGTCGCCTTCCGCCGGAATTATCGCGTAGTCGGCAGATTGGGATTCGCCTTTCACATTCACTCCACATCCCAGCACCGCAATCGTGAGCGGTTTTTTCGGCTTGAGCGACGATTCTATTTCGCGCGCCAAGCTTGGCACATCAGATTTTGTCCTCCCACAAGTCGGACACGCGATCACCCTCAAAGGTAACTTGATTATATCGAGAGCGTCTAAGATTTTTTTCGCCACTCGTATCTCCTCGATCGGATCCGCAGACAAAGAAACCCTGATCGTCGAGCCGATTCCGTCCGCCAAAAGAGTGCCTATACCTATTGCGCTTTTTATAGTGCCCGTTTCCACCGTGCCCGCCTCCGTAACTCCAAGATGAATCGGATAGTCGCATTTTTCATCAAGGATTCTGTTCGCTTTTATTGTCGTTAGAACGTCGCTACTTTTCACAGAGATTACGATTTTTTTGAATTTATTTTTTTCAAAAAATTCAACCCACCTTAATGCCGAAATAGCCAATGCTTCACCCGAATGAGGTCCATATGTCTCCATCAAGTCCTGCTCGAGAGAACCTTCGTTAACCCCGATTCTTATCGCCACTTTTTTTTGAACAGCAAGTGCGATTATTTCTTTAAGAGCTTTTTTATCGGCAATATTCCCCGGATTAATCCTGATCTTATCCGCTCCGTTTTTTATCGCCGCAATCGCAAGCTCCGGATTGAAATGAATGTCTGCTATGAGCGGGATTTTTATTCGTTTCTTGATTTTACTCAAAGCCTTCGCCGATGCCATTGTCGGGACCGCAACTCTTATAAGTTCGCAACCCTCTTTTTGTAACGCGCGGATTTGAGCGACTGTCGCACTTACGTTCTCCGTATCCGTATTGCACATGGATTGGATTTTCACGCGATGTGCGCCACCAAGATGAACCGAACCTATTGTTACTTGATGAGACATAATGACTGGTGAAGAGTGTGAATAAAGTATGCGAACGGCTTATACAAGGCGTCGCTTAAGCTTCGCAAATATACCCTTTTATAAGGAGATTGCATACGCAATCATACTTGATAATATTGCGCTCGTGAAGGCTTCGCCTCCCGAGCGCCTCTTGACTAAAGTAAACAATTCCCATAAGATGGCGTGGCTTTTTGTTAAATCCATAATTTTTATTGCCATCGTCAAACATTTACGAGTCAATCGTCAGATTAATTCTCCAACAGTTCGACTTATTTCGGACGACCAAGAACAGGTTGGAATAATGGGTCTGGACAAGGCTCTAGCGCTGGCTCACGAAAAAAATCTTGATCTTATCGAAGTTTCCCCAAAAGCCAATCCTCCGGTATGCAAGATCATGGATTACGGAAAGTATTTATATCAATTGAAGAAAGCCGAACAGAAGCAGAAGAAAGGCATGAAAAAAACTGAGATCAAGGGAATAAGGCTCTCTCTAAGGACGGATGTCGGAGATCTCAATATCAAGATCAATAAGGCGAAACAATTTCTTGCAGACGGGAATATCGTAAAGGTCCAATTGATGTTCAAGGGAAGGGAAATCATACATAGCGAATTGGGATTGGCAAAAATTATTACATTCAGGGATGCCCTTAAGGAAGTTGCCAAAATCGATTTGGAACCGAAAATGCAGGGACACATGATGAATATGATGCTAAGCCCTCTCAAATAATTCAAATATTAATCTCAATATAAAATGGTTAAGCAAAAATCTCACAGCGGTGCAAAGAAACGAATAAAGAAAACCGGATCCGGCAAATTCAGGATGGAAAAAGCTGCAAAAAGACATTTGCTCGCAAATAAATCTCATAGACAAAAAAAGCTTGGAGGCAAGAAAATCGTAGTAAATCCATCGAACGTCAGGTCTCTACAACAGATGTTCATCAAGTAATTTTATAAATTTTAATCATTAAATAAGATGACCAGAGTAAAACGAAGCGTCACGGTAAGAAGGCGCCATAAAAAAATGCTTAAGCTTACAAAAGGCTACCGAGGAGGAAGGAAAAACCTCTTCACGATGGCCAAGAATGCCGCTGCAAAAGCCGGTGTTCATGCTTATGAAGACAGGAGATTAAAGAGAAGAAATTTCAGGAGCTTATGGATTATGAGAATCAATGCAGCTCTTCGAGCTCAAGGGTTTATGTACAGCAGATTTATCAAGGCTATGGCTGAAAAGAAAATTATTGTCGATCGAAAAATGCTTGCTGAATTGGCAGTCAAAGAGCCTGCGGTGTTCAATAAGATCGTCGAGGCGGCAATGGCGAAGTAATTGAAGAAGTAGGGGAAGTTGGGGAAGTATGGGAAGTGACGTAGTTAAAATTCAAGAGCCCTTCGGCGGAAACCGGAGGGCTTTTTTTGTTGCACATGCCCTAGTGCTTGATCGAGAAATCAACAATTGATGCGTCAGGGGTGGCTGCAGATTTTGATATCGATTTTACCTCCGCCAAATCAGGACCTTTTCCGAGTAACTTAATAAGACTGTCTAGATTTTCCCCATCTCCCTGAATAAATGCCGAAACCGTTCCTTCAGGATCGTTTTTCACCCAGCCGGTAATTCCAAAGCTTAGTGCTGCATCTATCGTAAACTGACGAAACCAAACACCTTGGACATGGCCCGCAATTGTCAGTTTGTATGCAATCATATGAGCTACGCTATAGAATAATGATTTTGGAAGACGAATTCATCATGTGGATTCTTGGCTTACGCGAGTGGTTTTTTAACTTTTCTATCTGGCTGAATTATGGTAGTATTTTTTGCCAAGGTCAATTTAACAATCTGGATTTTCGCTATCATTTCGAGCAATATTATCATATGAATTTTGGCAGTAAAATTAAAAGCAGGGGAAAGGCGTTCGTTTTTTGGTATTTGATGAAACTTGCTAAATACAGGCTCGGTCATCTGAAGGCTGATATAATTGGCGTTACCGGATCTGTGGGCAAGACCAGTACAAAAGATGCTATTTATTGCGTACTCTCTCGCAGAAATCACGTTCTTCGTAATCAGAAAAGTTACAATACCGAGTTCGGCGTTTTGCTTGCTTTGCTTGAACAGGAATCGGGATTTTCTTCACCTTACCTTTGGATTGAGACGCTTTTTCAAGCTTTTAAAACAGCATTTTTCGGCAAAAAAGATTATTCAAAAATTGTTATTGAAATGGGCGTCGATAAACCCGGCGACATGGATGTTTTGCTCAAGATTATCAAGCCTTCAATCGGCGTTTTAACAGCAATCAAACCTGTTCATTTGGCCGAAGGGCAGTTCTCAAATCTCGAAGAAATTCTCAATGAAAAAGCGAAAATGGTTAAGCGCATGGGGAAAAACGAATGGGCCATATTGAATATAGACGACCATTATTTAAGCCTGCTTGCGAATTCGCTCGATGCAAATGTAATTACTTATGGAACGGGCGAGAAGGCGAATATACGCGCGACCGACTTGGAAAGTTCTGATGACGGATTACGTTTTAATTTGTCTTTTGACGACAAGACGTTCCCCGTACATCTACCAAATTTAATAGGCAAGCATCACGTTTATGTTGTTTTGCCCGCCATTGCAGTCGGGTTTTTGACAGGGTTTAAATGGGAAACCATTAAGGCGGGACTTGATGATTTCAGACTTCCTCCCGGCAGATTTGGATTGATCGCAGGCATGAATAAAAGCACTATTATTGATGCTTCTTACAATGCATCTCCCGAAACAATGCTGGCATCTCTTGATGTTCTCAAGGACATGCGGCCGAAAGGGATAGGGAAGAGGATTGCGGTGCTCGGCAACATGAATGAACTCGGAGATTTAACAGATAGCGAGCATCGAAAAGTCGGTATGGTTGTTCCTAAATGTGCAGAGATGCTTATTACTGTCGGTGAATCCGCCAAGCTGTATGCCGAAGAGGCTATTAAGGGCGGAATGGACAAGGGCTTGGTGTTTAGCTTCGACGATGCGAAAATTGCCGGAGAATTTCTGAAAGCAAAAATCAAAGTTGGAGATGTTATACTCGTCAAAGGATCTCAAAACAAAGTAAGGCTCGAAAGATTGGTAAAAGAAATTATGGCGGAGCCGGAAAAGGCTAGGGAATTACTTGTAAGACAGGATGGAATTTGGGATGGAATTTGATTTTCATCTCTCGCTAGTCCTCGGTCGAAATAAAAACAAATTCCATAAACATCGAAAGTCTTCTATAATCGGGTTGATTTTATAAAAAACAAAAACATGAAAAAAATTGCGATTATTTTCGTTCTATCTTTGATTCAAATTGTTTTTTTCGGCTGTGGCGAAAAAGCAGAAACCGTAATCCCAACTGCGTCTATTGATGCTCCGACTTCTGACAATACCGGTGCGCAGTCTTACTCCGTAAATATATCAGGCTATGCATTTGATCCGGCCGAATTAACCATAGTGGCCGGTGACAGCGTTACGTGGACCAATCTTGATAGCGTCGCGCATTCTATCGTGGCGGACAGTTTTTCCTCCGATAATTTCTCAACAAATGAATCTTTTACATATACTTTTGATGCTACCGGAGTTTATGAATATTTCTGCGGTCCACATCCAAATATGACAGGAATAATAACTGTTACGAAATGAACAAATTGAATGCTGAAAAAATTCGCGAACAGACAATAAAAGAGGCTGCCTCTCTGGAAAGCGGTCACAAAGATATTAAGGCGATTGGCATTTCCGGATCAGCCAGAGACGAGTCCGACATGGCTCTTGAGGACAGCAATTCTGAATTTCTGCTCAATTGCACGCTTGATGAGCTGAAGAAACTCGGCGCGAAAACAGAGCTTTTGCAATTAAGAAAATATGATATCAAGCCTTGCAAAGCTTGTTACTCAACTACAAATGCGCATTGTCACTTCCCATGCTCTTGCTATCCAAAAGGTACGCCGAAAGGGGATGATATGAGCAATGTTTTATACGAAAAAGTTTTGGATGCCGATATTATTATCTTTGCGACACCCGTTAATAATTTCAAGGTGTCATCGCTCATGGCGCTGTTTTTGGACAGATGTATAAGTCTTGACGGAAGCCTTTCGCCGGTGAATCCAGACGCCCCAAAGGATAAAGCATTGAATATCGAACATTCCAAATTCATATCCGCACATGCCGATCAGTCTGTGTATGGAAGCGGATTTCTTCGAAGATTTGCGGGAAAGGTCGGTGGCATTATCGTAACCGGACATGAGGCTGGAGCGGCCATGACGATTTCGCAAATGTTTATGACATTAAGTCATTTCGGAATGGCGTTCCCTCCTTTTTCAAACATGTACGCAATGGCATCAATTGAAAACGGAACTTATAACGACAAGGCCGTTGTTACCGGTTCTGTTTATATAAAAGATGCAAAATTGTTGGCTGCAAATGTTATGACAATGACCAAGTCTTTGAAGAAAATAAAACCTTCGCAGTGGGCTTATGACTATTCGGTGAATTGATATGATACGGCATAACAAGTATGTTTTTTCGATGTTTTCTGCTATGATTTTTCCCTATATTATTTTATTTCATGCTATACAAGTGGCCGATAATCGGACATGAACAACAGGTTTCCAAGCTCGAAAATGATTTGAGCGGCGGAAATCTTAGTCATGCTTATTTGTTTGTCGGGCCGGATAAGGTGGGTAAGTTTTTGGTCGCCAAAACGCTTGCCGGAATTTTGCAATGTTCGAATAATTATTGCCGAAGGTGTCCTACTTGCATACAGATAGAAAAAGGGGCTCATATCGATACGATCGAAATTCGCGATAATGGCGAGTCTATAAAGATTGAGGAAGTTAGAACTCTTGTCGGAACGTTGCAGATGACTGCGCAGAGCAATTATAAAATCGTTCTCATCGACAACATTGGTCGCATGACTCCGGATGCGATCGGCAGTTTCCTTAAAACGCTTGAGGAGCCGACCAGTAAAACTCTTTTTTTGATGACTGCGAATAATCTTCTTGAACTCCCTTCGACGATTGTTTCGCGAGCCCGAGTCATGAAATTCCCATCTTTATCGGATAAAAAACTTAGGCTGAAAATTGACGAAATGAAGGCGGATTTGAAGATAGAATCCGGACAAGAAATGATAGAAAAAGCTTCCATGTTGTCGCTTGGCAGACCCGGAAAAGCGATTGAACTTCTGAGAGACCGCGATGCCATGACGGAATATTTGAGATTTTATAACGATATTCGATCCTTTTTTCGAGACAAAGATTTAACAAAAAGATTTTTATATGTTCAAGGACTTGCACAGTCGATAGCCGATGACGAAGAGGAAGATAATGATGATTTGGATGTTTTTTTGGAAATTTTCGTGCATATTGCAAGAAGTTTACTGAATGCAAAAATCGAGTCCCCAAGCGGAGAAAACGAGGATTATCCGGAAGTCATGAGATTTTCAAAACAGGCGCTTCTCAATTTGATTCACAAAATCGACGAAACGCGCTATCTTATTGCGCGCAATGTTAACACCAAGTTGGCATTGGAGAACTTAATGCTTTCGTTTTAACAAATCAGTATGTCCAAGAAAAATCTTGCTCACGGAATATCTTCTTTTTTTCATTATAAAACTGTGTATGTCCCCGCTCTCAGCGGCGACGAGTACGCCAAAGGTGATATGGTTGTTTTCAGCGATGATGAGGGCAAGAACGAAATAGGCGAAATTATCATTGCAAACGCCGATGTCTCAAAAGACGATTTGTCGCCGACCGCAGAGATTTTGAGAAAGGCGACTCAAAACGACCTTCAGAAAATGCACGCAAATAAAGAGCTTTCCGGCGAAGCGAATGAGGCTTGCAAAGATTTGATTGGCAAGTTTTCTCTCAGCATGACGCTTATCGATACCGTTATATCTTTGGATGGCAGCAGAATGAATTTTATTTTTACCTCCGAGGACAGAGTGGATTTCCGCGAACTTGTTAAGGAATTGGCGAAAAAGTTTCAAAAACAAATTCATCTTCAGCAGATAGGGCCGCGTGATAAGGCAAGGTTCGTACGCGGATATGGTAAGTGCGGTCGAATGCTCTGTTGCGGTCAAACCATCGGAAAATTACGAAGTATTACAATGGACATGGTGCGCGTGCAGGGCATGTCGAATAAAGGGAGCGATAAGCTGTCTGGAGTATGCGGGAAACTGATGTGCTGTTTGTCGCACGAGGTTGCGGAATATGACGAGCTCCGCAAGAACATTCCTCCTTTTTTGAGCCATGTTGTTTTGAAAGATGGCAAGAGTGGAATACTTAGGGGTATGGATATCTTGAATCAAAAAATGCGATTGGATGGCGAGAAAGAGTCTTTTATGGCTAACGTTGCCGATATTAAAAAATTCACACCTCCGAAAGGCGAAGGCCATTCCGAGAGCGAAAATTCTTTAATGTAAAAATATGTTTGTTGTTAAACTTCTTATTTTAATCGGAGGGTTCGTGTTTTTAAGCGTCATATTCGTTAGAAGATTATTTCTTATACTCACTGAGAATAAGATGCAGACCAAGCTGAAGCGCGAACTAGATCTTGATATGCGCAGGCAAAAGGCTTCTCAGCCTGACGTTATTGCTCAAATGGCTGCCGCCGCACCTGCCGAATCAAAAAAAGCATGCAAATCCGGAAATGTTCGAAGTTTGTTTAAAAAAGGCGAGATGAAGTTTGCCAAAAACGATCTGGAGGAAGCGGAAAGATGTTTTGTCCAAATTGTTTCTCTAGAAGATACGCATTTGGAGGCGAATTTATACCTCGGACTTATTTATCTTAAACAAAAGAACTTTCCGAAAGCGGAATTCTTTTTCCATAAACTTGTAAATCTCAAGAAAGATCCCGTTTATTACAGCAACTTGGGATTGGCATTGTATCAGCAGGGGAGGTTGCTTGAAGCAGCAGAAGCTTATGAAAGCGCTGTTGTTCTCGATGACAAACGCGCCGCTCGTTTCGCAAGCTTGGCGCAAGTGTATCGCGAACTTTCCAATGACGAAAAAGCTCTTATCAACTTCGAGCGCGCCAGTCAAAAATCCCCTCGAAATCTCGACTATCTATGGGCTACTCTTGAATACTACCAAAAACTCTCCAGAGCCGATGATGTGGCAGCAACTGCCGACAGAATCCTCGATCTCGATCCTTATAACGAAGACGCCAAACGGATTAGGGATGGCAACAAGGCTTGACTTTTTTCGAAGTTATGGCGGCATGGCCATTTGACCTCTTTACTTGCTTGTTTTTAGGATTACAATTGCTTCATAGGTTTCATCTTGACATTATGTCAAGAACCTATTAGGATTACAGCCTTTTAAAGTCACACATGGGTTCTCCTTCAGGGAATAAACTAGCGCCAGCCAATAGACCTTCTCCTTCTGTAGATAACGATATGTTGTCGCCGGAGGGTGATGTCGCAGGTTCCGATGACGCCTGTTCTTCTCCCGCTCCCGCAGAAAATGAAGATTTAATGACCGGACCTGACATAGACGGTATTAGTCCAGAGCCGTGTAATGATGTCGATGATGTCAGATTGATTTCTGATACTGTTTCGGATGCTGCTTCCGGTGCTGTTGAAACCGCAGAAGAAAAAAAAGAGAGGTTCAACAGGGAAAGTGCAAGAAGGTTCGGAGAGTTGCCGGATTACGTTGATAGAAAACTAAAGGAAGACCGAGAGTTCCCTATAAAAGGAAATCTTTGTGTTGCCGAATATGTACGCATGTACTTGGAATTCTTGGTTAAAAAACATTTGATATACTCTTTTTTGACAGAAGAAGAAAAAGATAGGATTTTCAGCGACGAGAATAATCCGATTTCGACTTCCAACGGTACCGCAGGAAAAAAACGAATCAACTCTATAGCAAAATATTTTAGAGATCCATGCGCCAGCTTGAGTTATCTTGCTGAATTTTCTCAACATCCAGATCCTGACGACATAACAGGTGAATCACCAAGTATTCCTTCTGCGGGAATGATAGGCCAAAGGGGAAATGAAATTGCAGACTCAATGCGTATTGAAAGCGGTCTCAACGACATAAGGGATCGTATTACTACTGAACATGCATCTTTCTTTAAGAGAATACCCGAATTCAAACTTATTGATGTCGGACCTGCCATCGGAGCCATATCGACAATGCTCGCGCTAAAAGTACTTGATTCTTATGGACTGCTTTCGCGAACCAAGATAACGCTTGTTGATATTTCACAAAGAGTGCTGGAGAAGAATAAGCGTGGTGAATACGATATTGCAAACGAAAAATTTGTGGCAAGATCTTTTGGTTCGAGAGATTATTTCAGAATGCTGAAACACCATGTAGTAATGGCTTCCGATACGCTTTGTTGCGCCGTTGAAGACGGAATGCCGACCCTTGAAGATGACTCTTTTGATTTAGCACTTATGTGTTTCTTCGGCCATCACGTCCCCGATGAATACAAGCAAGCAGCTTTTGACGCCGTAACGCGAGTTACCGGAGGCGCAATATGTTTAGCCGATGAAACTAAAGAAGCTCATGAAGCTTTTTTGAGAGCCAGAGCAAAAGATGAGCCTACCGATCCCGCGCCGGAAGAGCCGGAAACACTGGAAATTTCCAGAGGAAGATTCCCTAATACAACCGAAAGAACTTGCACTTTTGCCCCTGGAAATCTCTGGTATGCACATTGGCGCGTAAAACATCCGGCCGATGATTACGGTCAACACTTCAATCTTAATCCCGAAGAAGAAGAGGATGGCGGCGAAGAATAAAGTGTTTTAGAAAGGATTTACCCATTCCGCTCCCGTCACGTATCTAATGCATAACAACAATAGCAACGGAACGGCTATTACAAGATATCCTGCTCGCAATAGGTTGTTTTTTATTGTCCCTAGAATCATAAACATCGGAAAGGCGACTAATAAATATCGCGAATAGCCTTCAAGATTTGACGAGCAGAGCGGCGGCAAAAGAACGGCAAGGCAGTATAATAAATATTGTTTTGGCAGACGTTTGTAAACTTGCCATGTCAAAATTGCTGTAAATAAAAAGCATGCGAGATTCCATGCGTTATAGATGCTCAGTCCGCTTATTGCGTTAATTATCGGCACGTAGGGAAGCGACAAAGTCTTCCCGAACCCTTCATGTTGTTTCAAGAAAATTAGCGGATCTCCCGATGTGACTGCATAAATCAATAAAACCGCCAAGACACCGAGAATAGGGGAGAGTATCGCCAAGATTTTTTTCAACTTATTACTCTTAAAATCTTGAAGTGCCACATATGCGATTGGCAGAATGAGCATGCCTCCGACTTCGCGCGTCATCGCAGCAAAAAATGCGGCAACCGCAACGGCAAGCCAGTTTTTCCCCCGCAAAAAATACATAACCGCAATCCCCAAAAATAAAAACATCCCTTCGGTATAAATCGCCGTAAAGAAAAATGCGGTCGGGAAAAAGAATAAAAATACATTCGCCCACAAACCAATCTTCTCGTCCTTAAACTCCTCTTTGCAAATCTTGAAAAGCAAGTAGGCGGCTGCGAAAGAAAATCCTAAATTGAGCAATAAGCCGGCAAGGGCGTAATTGCCGAGCGTTAAATAAGATGCCAATTTCAACACTATCGGGTAAAGCGGGAAATATGCAAAATATCTGCCGAAATATCCGTCACGCGCTATTTGAATATAAGAATTTGCATCCCAGAGCGACCACTGATTCAGAAACTCTAAACCGCTATCGTAAGTCTGAATGTTTTCATAATAAATAGTCCCCAATGGCAAAAACATTCCAGCAACAAGCGCAGTAATAAAAAGAGTTATCTTGTTTCCGATCAATAATGTGAGAAGTTTCTTCATCGGTATTTTTTTATTGAACCGTTGTTCCACTGCCGGACTCTCCTTCCGCTATACCAACAAGATATTTTGCCGGCCATGCTTGGTAATGACTGAATATCGTCTCGGTTTCCTCGGTTCCATCACTCCCAATTATAGTCCTGTACCAAGTCGCATCAAATCCGTTGTGAGCACTATCTTTTTTTTGAGTTTCCCCCGCCGCAAGCTCGGTAGTGTAAACAATTATATCGGCAGGCGCACCGACTCTGTTTGAATAATAAGGGCCGTCCATAATCACAGTTCTGCCGTCATCCGTACCATAGAATTTGAAGTACGCGCTTGTGCCCTCCGAATAAGATTGGATCAAAATATAAGAGCCTGTATCGTTTGTGAATTTAAGGTCCGGAGCCGGCTGATAAATCGTAGCGTCCAACCCATAACCCGATGGATATGCGTAATAAGAAACCGCATAAGAATGTTCCGTTCTGGCCACAACCGGTAATCCGCCATAAAGCACAGCTCTATACATAGTTGATGAAACTTGGCACAATCCTCCGCCATACTCCGGCTTGGTTTCATTGTTTGTAATTACAAGCTCTTTATAATATCCGCTTGCCGCATCCACTGCGCCCAAGTTATCCAAGAATGAGAATGTTTCCCCCGGCTCTACAAGCAGTCCGTTGAACTTGCTCAGTCCGACTCCGACGTTAAGGATTCTATTATAAGGCGAGCCTGTAAAATCCGTATAGCCGACAGATATCAATTCTTTTATTCCAAGATCCGCAAGGTTCTGAGAGACATTCACCTCAGAGGACAGCGTTTTTACCGGCAGGTCTATTGCGTCAACGCCACTTTCGAGCGACAGCTCGATCATGTCTTTCAGCACTTCCGTGTTCACCTCGATGCCGTCTTTTGCCGAACCTTCAAATGTTATCACCCCAGCATCATCCATAGTTATAGAAACGTTTTCCGCAGGCGATTCCACTTCCGTGGCAATAAAATCTTGCACGTATTTGCCCAGCCCTCCTTCGTCTATAACCACGTCTATCCCTGTTTCGACGAGTGAATTTTCTTTTGCATTTTCGTTTTGTTCGCCATCGCTCCATGTTATTCCAAAATCTTCGGCAAACGTGCTTTTTGTTCCAAAAGATAAAAGATATGAGTAATCGCTTGCCGAGAATATCCATTCGTCCGAATCGTAAGAAATTGTTATTTTTTTTGTTAGAATATTTCCTGCTTGATCCATAAACGGCTCAATATCCGCGGATATTATCGCCGGCTCTATTTCAAATAAATTTATAGTTATAGAATCTTCCGAAAGGTCTTCGAATTTCTTATTCAAGTCCTGCTGAAAAGACTCCCTGTCCATCTTAATTCCTGACGATTCTGCGTTCAAAATAACCTCTTTCGAGACGGGATCGAGCGACAAATAAGCGTTCTGTGCATCAAACTCGAGATTTAAAATTGATATAGTTGAAAATAATTTTTCTTCATCTATTACAACCGATGGGACGATCTCTTGCCCCGAAACAAACAGATAAACCCCTCTCAAAATTCCACTTAAGCTCCGCATTGTTGGCAAAGAGTTTTTCGTTTTTTCGTAATCGAAACCTATCCCCAAGTCCGCAGGTAAAAATTCCGCCACTTGGTCGCTCGCCAAAATTACAACTTTTTTCTCCAGAAATATCGATAACTCTGCTTCTATCTGGGTCATCGCGTCGTCTATGTTTTTCCCTCCGGCATCAACACCTGCAATGTTAGCTCCCGCAAGAACTGTGCTTTCGTATTTCCGCATCAAAAAAAACATTCCGACAATTATCGTCGTTATGATTGCGATAGCGATTATCAGAAGAATGTATGCTTTTTTTCTCATTTGTTATTATCGAGCGGTCTTTATTATTTCTTTTTTGGATTCACCGCGTTTCTGATAAGTCTGAGTACTCCTATTGCCGTTTCTTTTGCCAATTTTTTTGCCGTGCCTATTTCCGCCTCATGTTTATCAAGAAAAGATTTCGAAGCCGAAGCTATGTTTTTTCGGGTTTCTTTTCCGTCTTTTGGAGCAAGTGTCAGGCCTACGACTGAACCAATCGCGGTTCCTATAATCGCCCCGACAATCAGCTTGTCCATTTTTCCTATAACGCCATTATTTTTTTCATCTTGCTGGTCTGCCATTTTTTATTGATTTTATTTAGCGTAATCAATTGCTTCAGTTCTTCTAATTACGTTCACTTTTATCTTGCCCGGATATGTTAAGTCTTCTTCTATCTTGTGAGCAGCTTTTTGAGCAATTTCTTTTATATTTTCATCGGTAACCCTTTCTTCATCGACTATAATCCTCAACTCTCTTCCTGCCGATATTGCAAAAGCTTTCTTGACTCCATCGAAGCCTTTTGCCGTCTCTTCGAGCTTCAAAATCCTATCAAGATAACTGGTAAGAGATTCTTGTCTTGCTCCGGGGCGACCTGCCGATATTGCGTCAGCCGCTTTCACCAGCATCGCTTCCGGCGTCCTTGCCGGTTCGGCATCGTGATGAGCGTAGGCTGCGTGAACTATATCTGCTTCGAATCCGTATTTTTCAAGAATTTCCTTGCTCAATTGGTCGTGACTGCCACCAACTTCATGATCTATGGCCTTGCCGATATCATGGAAAAACGCAGCTATCTTGGCCTTCTCCGGATTAATATTCAATTCGGAAGCAAGCATTGTCGCCATTGCAGCCATTTCTATCGAGTGCTGCAGTACGTTCTGACCGAAGCTTGTTCTGAACTTCAACCTTCCGACTATTTTCACTAAATCCGGATGAACTTTTATGGTTAGTTTTGCCGTTCTGATCGCTTCTTCGCCAATTTTTTTCAAACTCTCGTCCATCTCTCTTTTTGCTGTCTCGATCGCTCTCTTGATCGTGTTTTGATCGAAGTCCTTCTTCTCTCTCTCGAGTTTTTCGATCGCGTTTTTTGCGATATTTCTGTTTACCAAGTTCAATCCTCCTACATAAATCATATTAGGCTCCAGATTGAAAATGACGCTTATATCCCTGAACTGGCTTTCGAAAAATTCAATGTTTTTACCGCGCGCACCTATCAGCAAACCCTTAAATCTATCTTTTTTTATAGTCACTCCGGTTGAGTTTTTATCAACTGAACTTGGCGATGTGATTCTTTGGATTATTCCTTTCAGCATGTTTTTCGCAATACTTGTCGCATCTTCATTAGCACTTTCTTCGGTTTTTTGAATCAAGCTGGCTCGCTTAATATCAAACTCCTTGTCGAAATTTTCGATTATCACTTTTTTTGCCGAGTCCGAATCTAATCCTGTTTTTTTCTTCAAAAGCTCAACTATTTCTTTTTCGGCGTTTTCTATGCTCTCGCCCAATACGTCAGTTTCTTTCTTGGCTTGATTAATCGTCATTGTAATGGCTGCATTTCTTTGCTCTCTTTTTTCGAGGATCTTACCCTTGAATTCCAACGTCTTTTTCAGTGTGTTCATTTGCTCTTCCATTCTTCTATTCTCTTCCTGAGCGGCTTCTTTTATCTCCTGAGCTCGCGATGTCATTGTTTCGACAAGACTCTTGGCGTCCGCCATTGCTCGATCGAGTATTTCTTTTTTTGCCTTTTCCAAATCCTGCTTGTAATGCTTGTTCACCCTAACAAGTGCGATGCTTAATCCCGCTCCGAGCAGCGCTCCGGTGATTACCAGTATTGCCCCTATATTTTCCATTGAGTCGATTGGTTATTTTTTCTTTAATTTATCCATGTGCTTCTTGAGCTGAGCTATCAGTCTGTCTGTTGTATCATCAAGTCCTTTTGTAATCGCATGCGCCGATTCATCTGCGATGATTGTTTCAGAAGGTATCGCTAGCTTCAAAACCACTTTGTATGCAGTATGTTTTTCGAATTTCTCAATTGAAGCTGTTAGAAGGACCGAGTCTTCAGAAAAATGTTTTACGAGTCTTGCTATTCTTGTCTCTTTTTTCAAGAGATAATCCGTGAACTGCTTTTTCTCCCAGTCTGTCAGATTTTTCGCGATAACATTTGTTGGAAGTGATTTTACCGGTTCTTTTTTTGCTTTTACCGTTTTTGTTTTTTTAATTTCAGCCATAGTTTTTAGTTAGTTGGTTTTATGCCTGTCTTTCTTCGCTTATAATAAGAGAGGTTCTTATTGTAGTAAAGAAGTTCGTATGCAAAATTTCTCCGAAGTTCTCAGTGTCGCCATGTCGTCAGGCTTTGATCTTGGCGGCGTTGCCAAACATGTTGTTGACAAATCCGAATGGGAATTTTTCAATAAATGGCTTGCCGACGGATGTGCGGCCGGCATGAAGGAGTGGATGGAACGAGGATCTTCCAAGCGTGCCGATCCGAGTTTAATTCTCGAAGATGTAAAAAGTGTTATTTGCCTCGCGGTAAATTATTATCCCGGCGATCACAAGTCCGATACCGGACTTGTCGCACGTTACGCGTGGGGCGATAATTATCATGAAGTTATCGGAAGTATGTGCAAGAAAGTTTGCGATTTTCTGATTAAAAATTATGGAGACAGCCCAAAGTGCTATACCGATACCGGTGCGATATTGGAAAGATATTTTGCCGTTAAATCCGGTCTTGGATTTATAGGTAAAAACACCTGCCTTATCACCCCCGAATTCGGTTCTTGGGTTTTTCTCTCTGTAATTTTTTCCAAAATAGAATTCGAGCCGACTTCTCATGTTGCAACCGGTAAGTGCGGACCATGTGAAAGATGCATCAAGGCTTGCCCAACCGGTGCCTTAAGTGAAAAACGTGTCGACGCCAGAAAATGCATTTCTTATTTAACGATTGAAAAAAGAGGACCTTTCTCCGACGAAGAGCGCTCGATGGTCACCGGACAAAATTTCTGTTTCGGATGTGATATTTGTCAAAGCGTTTGCCCTCATAACGTTAGAGCAAAAAAAACTGGCAAATTTAATCCTCGAGTCGAAAGTTTATCGACCGGTCAGCTCGATACGCTGGATTTGAAAAAAAGTCCTCTTGGAAGGGCTAAGAGAGAAGGGCTTGAGAGGAATCTGGGGAAGTAGGGGAAGTTGAAGAAGTGACGTAGTGACGTAGTGACATAGTGGAGATGAGGATATGAGTGACCCCCATGTGTGCTCTATTGCCTTTATGATATGATATCGTTAATATTCATAAGCTTTTTTAATTTTTCAAAAATGAAAATCGGCATAGATGCAAGAATGTATGGTACCGGATTCACGGGAATAGGCCGATATGTAAACGAGCTGATTACCAATCTTTTGGAAATCGATAATAAAAACGAATACGTGCTTTTCATGAATAGTCCGGAATACGAAGCTTTTGATATCCCATGGAAAAACGCAAAAAAGGTGTTGGTAAATGCAAGGCATTATTCTTTTGCCGAACAATTCAGGTTTCTTAGCTTGTTGAAAAAAGAGAAATTGGACATTATGCATTTTACGCATTTCAATGCTCCGATTTTTTACAAAGGCAAATCCATTGTAACGATTCACGACCTGACGCTCCATTTCTATCCCGGTAAAAAAATGACGGCTGCGCATAGGCGCTTGGCTTATCAGCTCGTTATAAGGTCTGTCACCAGACATGCTAAAAAAATAGTTGCTGTTTCCGAAAATACGAAGAGTGATCTTGTTGAAATTTTAAAAGTTCCTTCAGACAAGATTTCGGTCATTTACGAAGGTGTTGATAAGCATTTCAAGGAGATTGCCGACGAATCCGTAAAGAAGGAAGTTGCTAAAAAATATGGCGTGATTAAGCCGTTTTTGCTCTATACCGGAGTCTGGAGATCTCATAAGAATTTGGTGAATTTGATAAAAGCTTTTTCGTATTTGAAGAAAAATAAAGACTTTGAAGGGCAGCTCGTTATTACCGGAAAAGAAGACCCTCTTTATGCGGAAATTCGGGCTACAATAAAAGACCTCGGTCTTGAAAGCGATATAGTATTCCCCGGGATGGTTCCCGACGAGGATTTGCCGGCGCTTTATAACGCCGCAAAGGTTTACGTCTTCCCGTCTTTATATGAAGGCTTTGGATTACCACCCCTAGAAGCAATGGCGTGCGGGACTCCGGTCGCAGCTTCAAAGGCTGCGTGCATTCCGGAAGTATGCGGACAAGATAATGCCGTGTTTTTTGATCCATACGACCCTGTTGATATAAGTGATGCTATTCTGAAGATATGGCTTAACGATGAGCTCAGGCAGAAACTTATAGCAAACGGCAAGGTTCGTGTTAAAGATTTCAGTTGGAAAAAAATGGCTAAAGAAATTTTGGAGAAGTATGAAGAGGTAGGTGGAAGGGATGAGGCAGAAGGCATGAGTAAAAAATAATTATGAACTACGGTTTTTTACAATTGAAAGATCTTTTGCCCAAGGCTGTCGGTTCATACGGCATGACGCGAGAAGTTCGTGCCGCACTTGTTCGCGATCGCGCCAGAAAGGCCGTTCGTAATTTATGGGGAGACGATATCACGGAAATCAAGCCCATGTTTTTCAAAGATGGAATTCTTATGATTGAATGCAGCGATTCCGCTTGGGGACAAGAGGTCTTCATGAAAAAACAAAAGCTAATCGAGCTAATAGAGGAAAATGTCACGCTCAAGGGATCTGTGAAGGATGTGAAAACACGGATAAAAGGGTGATTTTTGCTTGACTTAAGCCCGCTTACGGCTAAACTATTTGAGCAATTTCGCAATTATTTTTTAATTTTATCTAAGTGTTAAGAATCAGACTCACCCGTATGGGTAAAAGAAATCGACCTCATTATAGAATCGTTGTTGCAGAACATTCTGCTCCTGTTAAGGGTAAAATTATTGAAGCTTTTGGATTCTACAATCCGTTAGTCGAACCTAAGTTGTTAGAAGTTAAACAAGATCGCTTGCAATATTGGATATCAAAAGGTGCAAAACCTAGCGATACCGCAGCTTCTCTCCTTAAACAACACGGAATTCAAGGAATGGACGACTACATAGCTCCGAGAAACAAGAAAAAGAAAGGAAAAGGCGAAGAGGCACCTGCGGCGGCAGCTCCGGTAGCGGCACCTGTTGCTGAAGAGAAGAAGGCATAATGTTTTAGGGCGCACGTTATTTTTATAGGCGAGACATATTTTCTCGATATGCTGTTTTGCCATTTTTGCACAGGTTTTCCACAGAAAAGTATTTGCTGAAGTCAAATATGGTGTATAATATAAAGTGATTATCCTTTAATATTCCGGAAATGAATGCAACTACCACAAGCTACTCTGACGGACCTGACAAGGATTTTATCCTTTATTTCGTTAGTCAGGTCGTCGAAAATCCAGACGCTGTTTCCGTAGAACGTACTGTTGACGAACTCGGGGTTTTGATCACCCTGAAGGTGGGCAAGGATGACATGGGCAAGGTCATCGGAAAACATGGTCAAACTGCAAAGGCTCTTAGAACTCTTCTGAGAGTTATTGGCTCTAAGCACAATGCAAGAGTCAATCTGAAGATCGTTGAACCTGATGGAGCTGAGATTATGATTGAGGGGTAAGGGGAAGTATGAGAAGTTGGGGAAGTATGAGAAGTGACATAGTAATGGAGCAATTGAAGAGAGTTTGTTTTTGCAAGGCGAAGATGTTGCCGTTTTTTTACTTGTCGTTTAAAATTGATTTTAGTTTTAAAATTTAACTTATTTATTTATGGCTAGCGCGACAATAATGGATGCTGCACAAGATTATGATGTTGTTGAAATTATAAATCGCGGCATTGCTTATGCGATCATTATCGCCGGCTTCTTGTCCATAGTGTTTATATTTTTCGGAGGTATATCTTTTATCCTATCCGGCGGACAGGAAGACAAAATCAAACAGGCGGTAAGCACTATCCGCTATGCAATCATAGGCCTTGTCGTGACTATTTTATCTGTCGTAATTGTGAATTTTGTCGGTAAAGCGATGGGGCTTGATATCATCAAGTATATCAATCTTGGAGATATTATCGATACCGTCAGTAACATATCGCAAACCAGTTCGAGCGAGGACAGCTTGAATTAGTAGAAGAAGTTGGAGAAGTTAAAGAAGTGACATAGTAACATAGCGAAGAGTATGAGTAAGAAATTTGTAATTATTGACGGGAACGCTTTAATCCATAGAGGGTTTCATGCGATTCGACCGCTTTTTACGAAATCCGGAGAGATGACAAACGCAGTTTACGGATTCACGACCGTTCTTCTTGGCGTGCTTAAAAAAGAGAAGCCGGATTATATTGCTGTCACTTTTGATAAAAAAGGCCCCACCCATAGACATGTTGCGTTTAAAGATTATAAAGCAACTAGAGTAAAAGCTCCTGACGAACTCTATAGTCAAATTCCCAGAATAAAGTCTATCGTCGAGGCTCTAAATATGCCGATTTTCGAGCTTGATGGGTTTGAAGCTGATGACGTAATTGCCGCGCTTGTTCAGAAAACCAACGGCCTAGATTTGGATATAGTTATAGTAACCGGTGATAAGGATACCTTTCAGCTCGTATCCGATCGCGTAACCGTTGCAACTCCCATAAAAGGATATAACGAGGTTTTTTATTACACTCCCGCGCTTGTGAAAGAAAAGCTTGGGGTTACACCCAGTCAAGTTGTGGATTACAAGGCTCTTTGCGGAGACCCGAGCGATAACATACCTGGGGTTCAAGGAGTAGGTCCAAAAACCTGCACCGAACTTCTTGGAACCTATAAAACCCTTGAGGGTATTTACGAACATCTTTCGGAAATATCCGGTAAGGTTAGGGATCGACTAGAGAAAAACCGCGACTCCGCTTTTTTGAGCAAAAGACTTGCCACGTTGGTACCTGACGTTGCTATAAATTTTGACCTAAGCAAGTGTCAGACTGGGCGATTTTCAAATGAAAAAATTCTTGATATTTTTAACGAGCTTGAATTCACAAGCCTGTCTAAAAGAATTACCGAATTGGACAATCACTCCCCTCATCCTTCGCAAACAAAACCCACGAAAGACGACTGCGATTCCCAAATGCGCTTGATTTTCTAGTGATTTTATTTCTAAGTAATATTTCCCCCGTTGGAATTCCCGTTTTCAGGCTTGCCCAAGCCCTGAAATCGGCTTTTGCACAGCCGGTGCACTTTTACACAAGCTTTACGTATTTTCAACTTCCGGCATTACCACGTCGACCTTTTTAAATTCGCGCATTTCGGCTTGTACGCGCCCTGCGTTCCGACACGTGTATAAAAAAATTATACTCATCTTTTGCCCGTATAAAAAATTTATACTCCAATGCCCGAATTTCGGCTGCTTCTTTTTGGTCTTTTTTGGCTTTTAACAGCCTTTTTAAGCCACTTCGTTTGTTGCGCTTTTTACCGCCTTATATGATTCAAACCCTGTGTAAAAAAATTGTACAGTTGGCTTGCGTAAGCCAATCCCTAACAGAAAGACCTGTTTATACCCTTGCGGTTGGTTTTGATTTTTTATTATATTCCTTCTAGACTACCAATACCCTTTTTCGATTTAACTAAAAACAAAATATGTCTAAAAGCAGATTGATCGCCGGACTTGATATTGGATCTTCGAGGATTCGAACTGTTGTTGCCACTTTGGACGAGAAAAGTTCCGTTCCGAATATTATTGGCGTTGGAGTCGCTCCCTCTTTTGGACTTAGAAAAGGTGGCGTCATTGATGTTGAAGAAACGATAAATAGCATTTCGTCTTCCCTTGAGGACGCGGAAAGAATGGCGGGCGAGCCTATTAACCATGTTTTTCTTGGTATAGGTGGCACTCATCTTGCTTCTCAGGACAGCAAGGGTGTCATTGCTATTTCGCATTCCGGCAATGAAATAGCAGAAGATGACGTTGATCGAGTTCTTGAAGCCGCTCAAGCCGTTTCAATACCGAACAACAGAAGAATTCTCAGAATCATACCTAAATCTTTTATTGTTGATGAACAGAAGGGGATCAAGTATCCGGTTGGAATGACGGGTATCAGACTTGAGGTTGAAGCCCATCTTATTACCGGACTCGCTCCTGCGGTTAAGAACATTGAAAAATGTGTACATCAGGCGGGTGTTGATATCGACGACATTATTCCTTCCGGACTTGCTTCGGCTGAAGCTGTTTTGTCAAAAAGACAAAAAGAGCTTGGCGTTGTCGTCATTGACGTTGGATGTGGTGGTACGTCTATCTCTGTTTTCGAAGAAGGTACGACTCTTTATACCGCTGTCATTCCGGTCGGTGGAGAGAACGTGACCAATGATATCGCAATAGGGCTACGAACATCTATCGATACCGCCGAGAAGATTAAGATTGAGTATGGATCATGCATACCTGAAGATATTAACGACAGGGAAACTATCGATCTTTCCTTGCTGAGCAAAATCGATACGCAAACCGTTTCCAAGAAACAACTATCCGAGATTATACAGGCCAGATATCATGAGATTTTTGTTCTTGTAAAAGATCATTTGGCAAAAATTAACCGTGACGGAATGCTTCCTGCTGGAGCAATTTTGACAGGTGCAGGAGTTAAGACTCCCGGAACTGTTGATTTGGCCAGAGATACGTTGAATCTGCCTGTCCAAATAGGATTCCCCCAGAATTTCGAAGGAGTTGTTGATAAGATTGATGATCCGGCTTATGCGACCGCGATAGGTCTTGCGCTTTGGGGTGCGAGATTTGAAGGCAGGTCTACCGGATACGGATTTGATCTTAAGGGCGTGAAATTCGACAAGCTGATCAGCGGCGTGAAAGGATGGATCAAGGGACTTTTACCGTAATATTCAAGTTTAATTTTAAAATTCAGGGCCAAGTTTTTTAACTAACTGCAAAATCTATTTAAATCTATTTGTCTCCTAAACCAAATTTACCATGGCTACAATGGCAAATGACGACGCAACACAAAAACAAAAAACAAAAAATGACGATTCTTTGAGGACTCTTTTTTCAGGGTCTGCCGGGACAAAAAGAAAAAATCTTGAAATCACCCCGGACATAACTCCAGTCGCTTCAATCAAGGTTATTGGCGTCGGTGGCGGTGGCGGTAACGCGATCAACCGAATGATTAAGTCAAACGTTCGCGGCATAGATTTCATTGCCGTAAACACTGACGCTCAGGCGCTTTATCATTCCGAAGCTCCTGTGAAAATCAATATCGGCAAGGCTACAACTCGCGGTCTTGGCGCAGGCAGCCATCCTGAAATCGGCAAGCAATCTGCGGAAGAAAGTTCAGAAGAAATAAAGCAGACTCTTGAAGGCGCAGATATGGTCTTCATTACTTGCGGTCTTGGAGGCGGAACCGGTACGGGTGGATCTCCTGTTATTGCCGAGGTTGCGAAAGAACTTGGCATTTTGACAGTTGCAGTTGTTACTAAGCCTTTCTCTTTTGAAGGACACCGAAGACGTGTTCAGGCCGAAGAAGGTCTTGAGAATTTGAAAAACAAGGTTGATACAATGATCGTCATTCCAAATGACAAAATTTTATCCCTTATAGATAAAAAAACTCCTCTTACCGAGGCGTTCACAGTTGTTGATGACGTTTTGAGGCAGGGCGTACAGGGTATTTCCGATTTGATCACCGTTCATGGAATGATCAACGTGGATTTCGCAGATGTTCGCGCAATTATGGAAAATGCCGGATCAGCTCTTATGGGCGTAGGCTATGGCACCGGCGAGAATCGCGCTGTTGAGGCTGCAAGGGCTGCCATCGACAGTCCTCTTCTCGAGATGGATATCGGTGGGGCAAAAGGCATCTTGTTCAATATCACCGGCGGAAACGACTTGTCTATGTTTGAAGTCGATGAAGCTGCAAGAATTATTACAGAAGCTTCCGATCCTGATGCAAATATCATCTTCGGTGCTGTCATCAATGATTCTTATACAGGTGAAATCAAGATTACGGTTGTTGCTACCGGATTCGATTCGGCGAAGAAAACCGTTTCCACGATGCACCATACAACCTCTGTTCCCGATATGTCTTCGATGAAGAACGTCGAGAGCGAGTACGATATACCGGCGTTTATAAGGCAGAAGATGGGGAACTGATTTTTTGATTATGATTCTCGTTAGTCCTCGCTTACTGATTTCTCTCGAGCATGCATGATGCTCTCGAAGAAATCAGTAGCGCTGCGGAAGCGCTCGAATCATAACAAAAAATCTTATGTTCTTAAGGGAGTTTTTCGGAATCGTTCAGGATATATTCGAGGCACTAATTAAAAACCCCCTGCGTTGCCGCAAGGGGTTTTTTGTTTTTCACTTTTAGTCCAATAAAACTTCGCCTATTTCTTCCATCGTATTTAAGTCGTTAACCTTAACCGCATATTCGCTGACTGTGTAAAGATTGTCTCCGATGTACAGGGCTCGCGAAACCTCTTTTTCGTTATCATACCAGTCTCCGCTATATTCTCCGTCTGCATAATGACTGACCGTACCCTTCAGCGTGAATCCTGTTTCCAAATCAAGACTGTAAACATACTCGCCCTGATAAACGTATTCGCCATAAGTGTCGGCAGCAGCAGTTTCGTCTGCGAGTTCTGCTAACGTGACTGGGAAGGCAAGAAGGTTTTTTGCAGCATCAAACAGTAACGCCTTGTGGTCATAAAGAAGCTCGCTGTCCGTACCTCTATCTCCTATGCCGATACTGTATTCCTGAACCGGATTGGCAGGATCGGTCACGTCGAACAATGAGACTTTCAAGCCCTGATACCATGCGAAATCCAGCCCTCGCGCAGCCTCTTCCTCAACGGAGGCTTCTTCCGCATCTTTGCCGAAACCGATTATATGATTCTCGTCGTAAGGATGAAGGTAGTCGCTGAATCCCGGTATTTTCAATTCGCCCAATACTGTCGGACTTGTCGGATCGGAAAGATCTACGACAAAAAGCGGATCGACTTTTTTGAAAGTCACCAAGTATCCTCTGTCGCCAATAAAGCGAGTGGAATAAAGCTCTTCGCCTGCGGCAAGACCCTCGACAGATCCTACGGTATTCATATCCGAATCAAGCACGTATAGATTGTTTGTGGACGGCGTTGAGACGTCCCAGAAATCGCCTTTTGTCGTTGCTATCCTGAAGTAGTTGTCGTGCTCGTCCATGCTAAACTGATTGAGGATCGTTCCTTGTACTTTTCCGGAGGAGCCGTATTCGATTTCGCCGGAGGTTAAAGAAAATTTATGTACTAATGTTTTTGCATTATTCCAATCGTAATAATAATCATCACTGTCGTAATTTGTTGATGCAACATACAGGTTATCCGTCGATGAGTAGATATTTTCGCTGTCGCCAACTATAACTTCCTTGTCGATTTCCCCGTTTGGATCGGCAAGAGGAATTGCAACCGCAATCAAATAATTCCAATCGCGTGTTTGCGGCATATAGCTGATGTCCGTACATTGGGCGAGTATTTGTTCTTCGCCAGAGTCGCCCGCATTCGAATCGTAATAACGCGGCAGAAGTTCTTCAACTTCTAGTGTTTCTGGGTCGTAGCTGTAATCGAAATCAAACTTGTTCATTACCAAATACAGAGTGTTATCCACTTTTCTTGAATCGCTGTAATCACCGTCAAAAGATAATGCTCTTGTAAGCGTCGGGCTTGTTCTGTCCGAAATATCATAAGTATAAACAACCGTTCTGGATGAATGGTAGTACGGATAGTAAATGTCGAAACCGTAGTCATATGTGTAGTCGTATGTATATGCGTAACCGATAACCGTTAGCTGGTCGCCATCCAGATACATTTCGTAGGGATTGAACAAGTCCGGATCGAATGTGATTTTGGAAACTTCAGTCAGCTCGTCCGACGGATAAGCATGAATGATCCGCACCGAGTAGTCATATGAATATTCATAAGTTTCATAATCGTAGTCATAACTGTCTTTCAATACGTAAATATACTCACCGTCGTTCTTAACAATATCAGCTTCGTCAACTCCACTGACTTGAACATTTGTTGTCGAATACTCTACGCTCTCGGAATCGCTTGAACCTGATGAATCAGCGCTGGAAACATCCATTTCGTCTTCGGCATAGTAAATAATTTCTGGCGGATTACTCAGAAAAAGAGTTTTTAGTTCGTCGCAAGATGAAACTTTTAAGACCTCTCCTTCAAGCTCTTCATATTTTAATGACGCCAAGTCTGCTGGCTGCTCTTCTATTCTCCAGATCACCTCCGCCATTTCTCCGCGAGCGATTTCTTTATCAAGATCGCTTATTGATGTCGGGATCGCTTCGGCTTCCGCTATCGGCTCTACGTACTGTTTATACCAAGGATCGGATTCCGTTATCGTTGTCGGCTCGAGACCAAGTGCATTAGTTATAATCTTACTTGCCTCTGCGAAATTTATTTCGTTTGCCGGCTTGAAAGTTCCATCGTCGTATCCGTCAATCATGTCCATTTCCTTGCCGTAACATACGTATTTCGCGAACCATTCGTCCGCCACGTCGAGAAAACAGTTTGAGCCTGCGGCCTCATCTGTTATCGACTCCACTACTATTTTCATGAATTCCGCGCGGTTGATCTTGTTAAGCGATTGAAAAGTGCCGTCTTGATACCCTTCGACTATTCCGTTTTCTCTCATCCATTCGATAGCTTCGATGCTTGGATCGTCGCTCGAAAGGTCGGAGAAAGAATCGTCCGATGTCACTACCGCAAATGCCGATGTCGGAATTTGCCATAATGTTAAAACCGCCAGTATCCAAATAATTGTTTTTTTCATTTTTTATTGATTAAGAATTGTTTACACAAATATTAACGCTAATTTCTCGATGTTTATTACCATATGCCGTTGACTAGACCTTGCTTGTGTGGCAAAATGTCATTCTTGTATTTAACTTTATTGTGTTATGGATTTAGATTCGACTCGAGAAAGAAGATTACTAATCGTGGACGACGAAGCGGGATTGAGAAGGTCTTTTGTTCGACTTGCGCAAGCGCGTGCTCGCCGTAAGGAAATGGGCATTGTCGTAACAGAAGCTTCCGATGGTCAAGAAGGGCTTGAAATTCTTAAATCTGTCATATCCGGCGCAAGGGAAAGATTCGACCTTGTCTTAACCGATAACAATATGCCGGCGCTTGACGGTTCAGATATGCTTCGACGAGTGGCGGCGCTGTCCGAGGATGGTCTTCGCGGTGTTGCGAATCATACGGTAATAGCAACGGGTATGATTAGCGGTGTCAATCAATCGACTCTCCCGTCAGGCGTTGAAGAGGTGGTTGAGAAGCCTGTCGATAAAGCGGTTTTCGATCGAATGCTCGATGATTATCTTTTCGCATAGGTGATGCCTATTCAATATGATAAAATTTTTTAGGTTTTTTATTTATTTATTATGCTCACGTTTTCTCAAATTTCGGCTGAAGAGCTTGATGGGTTTTCCCTTAACAATCCCCTTGGAAATATCCATCAGACCGGCGACTGGGCGAGGTTCCAAGAGTCCGTTCTCGGGCGCGGTAAGACGATTATGTGCGGCGTAAAGGATGGCGGCTTATTGAAAGCTGCCGGGTTGTTTGTTCGGCAGAAGCTCCCTATGGGAATGTGTTGGTATTTTTGTCCCAGAGGACCTATGTGCAATTCGCAAGAAGAACTTACCTGCATGATTGACGGACTGACGCCGATTTTGAAGAAAGAAAAATGTATTTTTTTGAGAGTCGAATCTGAAATGCCGATTCCTTATTTAGGAAGAGCTGCTCATGCGCATTATTTTCCCCAGAGCACCGTTGTCGTTGATTTATCGGGTTCCGAAGAGGAAATTTCACGACAAATGAAGCCTAAAGGAAGATATAACATCAAGGTTGCGCGCAGTAACGGGGTTCGCGTGAAAGAATCGAAAGACGCTAGAGCGTTTCACCGATTATTTATGGAGACGACCAGTCGCGATGGGTTTTCCGGACATGAAGTTTCTTATTACGAAAATATGCTAAAAATACTTGGCGACAATGCCAAGATGTATCTTGCTGAACTGGACGGGGAGGTAATTGCCGGAATTATTGTTACTTTTTATAAAGACACTGCTATTTATTATTTCGGCGCCAGCTCAAACAAGCACCGAAATATGATGGCACCTTACTTGCTTCAATGGACGGCTATGCTTGATGCCAAGTCGCGCGGATGCAAGTCGTACGATCTGTTTGGTATCGCTCCCGAGGGATCGAAAAACCATCCGTGGCAGGGGATTACGGATTTTAAGCTGAAATTCGGCGGTCGACGTATCAATTATCCGGAGGCAAGGGAGGTGGTTTTGAAACCCTTGTGGTATTGGGCGGTAAGAATTGCCAAGATGTTTTAAGCCGCTTGCGTTTCTTCGGTCTCTTTTTTCTTGTGTAAATTTTTCGCCTTATCCGCAAAAAGCACGCCGTCTAGATGGTCAACCTCGTGCTGAATTATTTTGGCGTTAAAGTCTGATAACTTGAGGGTCATCGGAGAGGCCTTTTCTGTCAAAAATCTTACTATTATTTCTTTTGATCGCACTACGTCGCCCCAAAGATCCGGAAGGCTCAAGCAACCTTCTTCGCACTCGACTTTTTCATCTGAAAAATAAACTATTTCCGGATTTATCATACTAACTATGATTTCATTTTCCGTTCCGACGTTCATTCGCGCAACAATCACCCTCGTTGAACTTGCGACTTGTGGCGCGGCGAGGCCAACGCCGTTTTTTTCCAGCATCACTTTCACCATTTCTTTTATTAATTTTTTTACAGAGGCGTCGATTTTTTTCACTGGATCCGCTTTGCCGCGTAATATCTTGTTGGATTTTCCGGTTTGGATTTGTAGCATGTGGGAGTGGGTAGTGGGTGATTATTTCTTGTGGGATTGGCGCAAGGACGCTTCGATAAAATCGTCGAGGTCACCGTCGAGAACGTCGTCAACCTGCGACGTTTCGTAATCCGTTCTATGGTCTTTTACCATTTTATATGGGTGCAAAACGTATGAACGAATTTGGTTGCCCCAAGAATGCTGAACATGTTCGCCTTTCAAATCGCTGATTTCTTTAAGGTCGTGTTTTTCACGGAGTGCGATAAGTTTTGATTTCAAAATTCTCATCGCGGTTTGCTTGTTTTGCAATTGAGATCTTTCGTTCTGGCATTTTACGACAAGACCTGTCGGCTTGTGGGTAAGCCTTACCGCCGAATCTGTTTTGTTTACATGCTGGCCGCCTGCGCCACCCGATCTGAATGTATCAATTTCAAGGTCGGATTCGTTTATTTCAACATCATCCGTTTCGTGAATTATCGGTGTTACTTCTACAAGCGCAAAAGATGTTTCGCGCGTGCCGCCCGAATTGAACGGGCTCATGCGTACGAGTCTGTGAACCCCGTGTTCTTCTTTCAACATGCCATATGCGAACGGACCTTTTACCGAAATTTCCGCGCTTTTTATACCGGCTTCTTCGGCTGCAGTTTTTTCAACAAGCTCAACCTGCCATTCTTTTTTCTCCGCGTATCTCAAGTACATGCGAAGCAGCATTTCCGCCCAGTCCTGCGCGTCAACGCCTCCCGTTCCGGAGTGTATCGAGACTATCGCGTCGCTATTGTCATATCTGCCGCCGAGGTAAAGTTGGATTGATAATTTATCGAGTTTTTTCTGAAATTCTTCTGCTGATTTTTCGAGCTCGCGGAATGTTTTGTGGTCGGTTACTGGATCCGTTATCTCGGCGAGTTCGAGCGTATCCTCTATTTCTTTTTGAAAACCCTCCCATTGTTCAAGAATTTTTCTTATGCGTCCCGCCTCTTCGGATATTTTTTTCGCGTGCGTTGCGTCATCCCAAAAACCCTTTGAGTTCATTTCGAGATCGTGTTCATGGAGACGTTCTTTGAGTTGCGGAAATTCCAGAAAGCCTTGGGCGGAGGAAACTTCTTTGATTAAGTGAGCTAGATGTTCTTTGAGATCCATTGGGTAGTATAAGAAGTATGAGAAGTAGGGGAAGTGACATAGTAACGGGGGAATAATATATTGCCGGATGGATTGAGGCAAATTCGAATTACGGATTGCAGATTTTTAATGTCGAAGCTATAGTTTTTTGGCTTAAAAAAGTTTCTCCTTATGTCCACCGCTCGAAAAGTTCTTGGCAATACCGCTGTTCAAGTTGCAGGAAGATTTGTTATGGCCTTCATGAGTATAATAATCGTTAAGCTTATAACGAGTTATCTAGGACTTGAGGGATATGGAAAGTATTCGGCCATATATGAATTCTTGGCGTTTTTCGGTGTTGCGGCGGATCTCGGCTTGTTTACGATATCCGTTCGAGAGATGGCGAAAGAAGATACTCAGGAAGCTCGTGAGCATATCTTGTCAAACATCATTACAATGCGATCGCTTTTATGCATCGCCACTATGACCGTCGCGATTATTGCGGCATATTTCGTTCCTCAATATAAGGCGATTCATCTTGGAATCATAATTGCTTCAGCTGCGGTTTTCTTGTCCACGTTGCAGAGTGCGGTCGCGAGCTTGCTTCAGTTCAATCTCAAAATGCAGTATGCGACAATCGCGCAAGTTGCCGGCAAGGCGGCAAGTCTTGCATATATCGCTTACACAATTTATTACGGTTTTACCGAGCCGTCTTCGGCAGGCTTTTACAATCTTATAGTTGCCGGTGTTGTTGGCAATATTGTGCTTCTCGGCGTCACTTATTTTTTCGCTCGCAGATACGGGCGGATATTTTTTGGAACGGACTGGAATTTCATAAGAAAAGTTTTATTAAAATCTGTTCCGTATGGAATTGCGCTTGTATTGAACATGATTTATTTCCGAGTCGGATCGATTATGCTTTTGCTTATGAAGGGACCGACTGAGGTTGGGATTTATGCCGTGCCGATGAGGGTTCTCGAAATCTTGTCGCTAATCCCTGTGTTCTTCATGAATAGCGTCTTGCCGGTTTTGACGAGGCACGTTTACGAGAAGACTGAGCGAGTAAAAGATATTTTGAAATACAGCTTTGATTTTTTGTTTATGGCGGGCGTGCCGCTTGTTGCGGGAACGCAGGTTCTTGCCTATGGCATTGTCGGCGCGATTTCGACTCCCGAATTTCTGAGCAGGATTGACGATGGATTTTACGGGTCGGATAGCGTCATTAAATTCTTGATGATTGCGATGATGGTCGCCTTTATCAACAGCTTATTTATTTATTCTATTATTGCTTCCAGTCATCAAAACAGGCTTCTGTGGTTAAATGGCGGATGCGCGATTTTCAATGTCGTTCTTAATTTATTTATGATTCCGTGGCTTGGTGCAAGAGGTGCGGCGATCACAAGCATCGCGACCGAAACTTTACTTTTGGTTCTGGCCTATCTGGTTGCGAGAAAAGACATGCCGTTTACTTTCAGCTTTGGAACTCTGTGGAAAACCCTTTTTGCCGGCGTATTGATGGCGGTTGTTGTTTGGGGCATGAGGGATTTCAGTTTTGAATATTTAAAAAATTATAACATCGTTGTTCTTGTTCCTATCGGAGCGGTTGTTTACGGAGGAGTGCTGTTTGGTACCAAGGCGGTGACGAAGGACATATTGGATGGGATTAGGCAGAAGGCATAAGGCATAAGGGTGGTTTTGGGGCTTGTGCGATTTTCGCAAACCATAATCTATTTGCTTTGCTGTCTATTTTCATGTAAAGTATGATTCTATGTTTACAAGAAATGTACAAAAAGGTGCTCAATCGATACCTCCACGCTCAGCGTCCGGACAAGGCGGCTTCCGAAATAGGTCTCGCCGTCATCGTCATAATGGCCCTAGCGCCGGTGGTGCTTCGCGTCCAAATCCTGTTCGCAAGAGTGGAAATCGCGGTCAAGGAAACCGAGGCGGAAGAGGCGCGTCAACCCTTGATCCTTCGCTTTTTATAAAAAAAGCTGTTCTAACTAAGCCTGAAGAGGTATATATCCCTTCTTTCACTTATCCGAACCTAACCGTTCATCCCGGACTTAAGGCTAATATTTCGAAAAAAGGCTATAAAAACCCGACTCCTATTCAGGACAAAACCATCGCACATATACTTGCAGGTAAAGATATTCTTGGCATCGCCAACACCGGTACCGGCAAGACTGCGGCCTTCTTGATCCCTTTGATCGATAAGGTTTTGCTTCAACCTAAGCACCGAGTTCTCATATTGGTTCCTACTAGAGAAATCGCGACTCAAATACGAGATGAACTTTTTTCACTATCTCAATCTCTTCGTATTTGGTCTGTCGTTTGCGTAGGCGGACTTCCAATTAGATACCAGATGTCGGATTTAAGAAGAGACCCCCATTTCCTTATCGCAACTCCCGGTAGATTAAAGGACCTAATCGCAAGGCGTGCCGTGAACCTGACAAGGTTCGATCATGTTGTATTGGACGAAGCAGACAGGATGGTTGATATGGGATTCATAAATGATATCCGCGAAATCCTTGGATTGCTTGCAAAAGACAGGCAATCTCTTTTCTTTTCCGCAACGCTTCCGACAGAGGTTAAAAATTTAATAAATTCTTTTCTTAAAAACCCGATTACCGTTTCGGTTAAAAAACAGGAGACCGCGGCGAATGTCGATCAGGATGTGGTAAGGGTGGGCAGGGGTCAAAATAAGATTGAAATACTATGCGGACTTCTTAGAAATGCGGCGGTTTTCAACAAGGTTCTTATTTTCGCGAGAACGAAAAGATTTGTTGATAGACTCACGATTGCTCTTCAGGAAAAAGGTTTCAAAGTCGAATCGATTCACGGAGATAAGGTGCAGTCGAAAAGACAAAAGGCTCTCGACTTGTTCAAGCAAAATCATGTTCATATTCTTGTTGCAACAGATGTTGCCGCAAGAGGACTCGATATACCGAACGTCAGCCATGTTATTAATTTTGATCCGCCTCATACTTATGAAGATTACATTCATAGAATCGGGAGGACCGGTAGGATTGATAAAAAGGGTAAGGCTTTGACTTTTATCGAGTAGCTTTTGTCCGACCCTTGATTTATCAAGCTTCGTCTTTATAATTGGACAACTTAACGTATAGACTTATGACTTCACGCATTGAAACTGGGATTGATGACGGTCACGAACACGACGATCATGCTCCTGTAGAGGGGGCGGCAATTGCGAAAAAAGTTGCCATGTTGCGTCCGGAAGCCGATGCTTTTGTTGAGCGCAATCAGTTCGAAATACCGGAAGGACAGATAGAGTCTCGCTGCGTTGACGGTCGATATGAGGCTGCGGCTGCGAGAAAAGCTCCACTGTCCGTTCCCGGAGCTGACGCCGGATATGTTCTCGTTGCGTTTGCCGCTCTTAGAGAGCTCGGTATTCACGATGCAAGCGAGCAAGATGTTTGGTCGGCCGTCGTACGTGCCGCCGGCGGGCCAAGTAATTTCCGTTTTCATACCGATACTCACGCCAATCATGATCATAAGGGCGCGGGTAGGGGCTGTGGCCATCTCGCTCTTGCCGCAAATCAAGAAAAAGGCGGGTTTGAGAAATATGGTGTTAGTGATCGGGAGATGGAGTTTTTGTTTCGGCAGCTTGATGAGTTAGCGGATTGGCATCCAAGAAATCAGGTTGTTTTGGACGGAGATCATCTGGAAAGAGCTGTATTGGTCGTTGAGTCTGAAACACATGGTGTCGTGCCTATGGAACACGCTGGAAGCCCGGGCGGGCGTCCTAATCAAGTTTTCGTGTTTCAAAAAACGCTGCACGAGAATCGCATGGGCGAGCTGTGCTCGATACTTATGTCAATTCCAGCTGTTTCTCGTGCTACAACCCCTGAAAGACTTGCTGCCGCTATGGATGAGGTGTTTAACAAACAGCTTAGTGCCACGCTGGGCGAGTTGGCGCCCGGAGATCCCGTACATCAAATTTCGATTGTTCGTGGAAAGGTTGCCGGAGTTTCTGATTTTGTCGGTACATATGAGGATGCTGATGATACAGATGAGGCGTTTCTTTAGAACTCTTGGGTTATTATTTGGTTTTATTGCAAATACATCGGGTGCCAAAGCCTATGTTTTTACATATCCAGACATTACCCACCACCCTTGACCCATCCCCAACCTTATGCTTTAATAAACGCCTATTTAAAAATTTTATATGGTTTTAAGTATGCGCTCTTCTGATCTTTCGTCTTCGTCAGAGGGTCTATCCGACCCTTTAGACCGAATGCTACAAAAGCGAGCCGAGCTATATGCTCGCGCGAAGGATGTTGAATCGCCAGATGGCAATAATCCGCTTTGGGACGCTTTTATACACAATGTTACCGTACAAGATCATGCATGCCCTTATATTCAATTTAGAGGGATTTTTGCCGATATAAGGTCTTGCGTGGAACAATTCGCCGTCAAGCCCCAGCATTCTCTTGACGTGTTGGCCAAAAGTCTGACCGATATTTGGATTTACCTTGGCGAGATACGAGAGCGCCCATTTATCACCGGAGACTCTGTTACTCCGCAGCTTGGGCATAGGTTTTGGTCTCCGCCCCAAATGCATGGTGGACAACCTGTTCCTGGTTCTTCCATTCTGACTGATGTTTTCCAGCATGGCCACAATTTTCAATACGGAGCACCTCCTACTGTTAGGACTTGTCCTATTTGGGATTTTTTGAAAAGGGCCAGTGAAGGCAAGACTGCCATGTTTGAAGCTACGGTTGGCAACTCTAACTGCTGGCTTCAGGTGGTTTATAAAGGTGGTCAAACTACGCTTCATTTACGCCAAACACAACGAGGCGACCCGGTAGAGTTTGAATTTTTCCAAAATAGGCTCGAATGCTTAACCCCCGAGTGGCAAGACCGAAACGTTTTGCCCGCCGAAGGAGGGATTGACATATCTAATGCCGATGGGGGGGGTAACTTTTTTACCTATCCCGCAAGATAAGGTTGCCGCTATGAAGATTGGCGATTGTGTAAGTATTTATCCGCAAGCCTAACAAGTATCCATCTGTAAATTCGCTTTTTTTCATCCTTTGTGGTATAATTATTTTGAATTAAGAGTTTATCATTAACAAAAATTATGCAAAAAGATGAATTCCGTGGAAGAGGCAAGCCTTATGAGAATAAAGCTGATGTACTGGACAAGTGGATAACACAAATCGTTGAAGACGGTCATGCCAGCAAAATCGTACCGCAAAAGGCGGTAACGCCTGTTTCACAAAAAAACACTACCGCTGAAGTGAAAGTTCCAGCAAAAAACAATAATGCTAACCGCAATCGCGACTGGCAAAAAAAGGCTAATCACCCAAGGCCAAGCACGTCAAACGCGCTACGTCCTTCGACAGGAGCGAACGGCCTTCCTCAAAGGCAAAACGGGTCTCGTTTTGTTTCTCAGGACAACTTCACGACTCCTCAAAAGATGTTTTCAGGACGTGCGAAGCCTGAAAACGCCCCAGTGCCTTATGCCAAGCACGCGCGCTCTAATAAGCTTAGAGCGATTCCGCTCGGCGGACTTGAAGAGGTTGGCAAGAACTCAATGATTTTTGAGTATGGCGACGACATCGTGGCTATAGACATGGGTCTCCAGTTTCCGGATGAAGATATGTTCGGCATAGATTATGTAATTCCCGACACGACTTACCTTGAAGAAAGGCGCAAGTTTGTCAGAGGAATTATTATTACACATGGACATTTGGATCACATAGGCGCTCTATCTTATGTATTGCCGAAACTCGGATTTCCTCCTGTTTTCGCCACCAAGCTGACTCTTGGACTTATCAAGAAACAACTCGAGGAGTTCGGACTGCTTAAACAGGCTGATCTGCGAGAGATAACGACCGAGTCGGTTCTGACTCTTGGGAGTTTTCAGGCGAAATTTTTCAGAATAAACCATTCGATACCCGACGGTGTCGCTGTTGTGCTTAAATGTCCCGTTGGAAATATTGTTTTCACGGGTGACTTCAAGTTCGACAACAACCCTGCCGACGACAAGCCTGCGGAAATCAATAAGATGAAGGCTATCGGCAACGCGACCGGAAACGACAGAATTTCTGCGCTGTTTTCAGACAGCACAAACGCGCTTGTTCCCGGAAAAACCGTTTCGGAAAGCGTAATTGGCGCGTCTCTGGACAAGCTGATAGGTCAAACGCAAGGACGTGTTATTATCGCCGCTTTTTCTTCTCTTATAGGAAGGATTCAGCAAATCTTGCGATCGGCTCATAAACATGGTCGTTATGTTGGAATCAGCGGCAGAAGTATGGAAAACAATATAGGAATCGCTCGTGAGCTTGGATATATAAAGGTTCCGCAAGGCCTTATAAAGCCAATTGCTGAAATCTCTAAGTTGCCGCCAGATAAAGTTCTTATATTGACAACCGGCAGTCAGGGTGAGGCTATGTCGGCTTTAACAAGAATGTCTATAAACGACCACAAGCACGTCAAAATAACAAAAGGGGACACGGTTGTTATTTCCGCTAATCCAATTATCGGAAACGAGAAGGCTGTCGCCACTGTTATTAATAACCTATGCAAGCTCGGTGCGGATATTGTGAATAATGATATTATGGATGTTCATACATCCGGTCATGGACGGCAAGACGACCTTGAACAGATGATTAGGCTTATTAAACCGAATGTTTTGGTTCCCGTTCATGGTGATCTTTATATGAGAACCGCTCATTCCAAAATAGGTAAGAAGTGCGGCCTCAAGCCTGAAAATATCTTCCTTTTTGAAGGAAACGGCGGCGTTCTTGAAATAGATCACGCCGGTGCAAAAGTGAAAGACGAAACCGTTCCTTCTAATTATATAGTCGTTGACGGGCTTGGAACTGGCGATATTGGTTCTCAGGTACTTTTGGACCGTGAGGCTATGGCGCATAATGGCATTTTGGTGGTTGTGTTTAGAGTGAAAAAGAAGGCGAAACAGCTTCTTGAAAAACCGCTTATTCTTACGCGCGGATTTGTTTATATAAATGAATCGGATGAGGTTATTAAGAAAATGCGTGATGAAGCAGAGAAGGCTTATAACCACATTACAACAAAAGATCCAAAGGCAAACACTTGGGATGTGTGCAATTATGTTAAGAGGGTTTTGGACGGCGTTGCACATAAAAGGCTGGCGAGGAGACCGCTTGTGGTGCCATGGATAGTGAATGTTTAACGTGTTTTGCGCGAGTTTTGCACAATTGTTTTTGAGTTTTAAAGGTGAATTATTTTATTCACCTTTTTCTTGGCTTACCACCGCCGTTTTAAGGCCGTTTAGTTTTGCACAAGTTTTGAAACTTACAGTGACGTATTTATAGTTTAAATAGTATATATTGTAATGTTTTTTTATTTTTGTGAAGTGCTCACTATCTACGACTATTTTAATTATATATATAATTTCTTGATTCTTAATTAAGAATGGCAATTCAATTTTGTGTAAAAGTTTTTCATAAAATTTTATATAAAGTATAATTGGTTTGCCAAGAAATTTTTTTAAACAAAAACATATGAAAGTAAAATGTTCTCAACGCGCACTTGCCAATGCGCTTAATATTGCAAACAAGGCTGTTAGCCCAAACAACACCCTTCCGGTTTTGAACAATATTTTATTGAGTGCCGAGGGTAAAAAACTATTTTTATCTTCGACAAATCTAGAGATTGCAATCAAGACTGTTATAGACGCCGAGGTGTTTAACGAAGGAAGTATAACGATCCCGGCAAAACTTCTTACCGGATATATTGGTCTTTTGAAAGACGGAGACGTTGAGCTTAAACTTGAAGATGGTGCAACGCTTTTTATTAAAGCCAGCCATTCCGATACAAAGATAAAGGGTATTTCCCCGGAAGAATTTCCATTACTGCCGAAAATAGAGGCGTCTTCCACCTTTGAGATATCCAGCTCTGACTTAAAAGATGCAATATCTCAAGTTTCTTTTGCGGCATCGTTTAACATGGTTCGTCCGGTTTTAACAGGTATCCTTTTTAGATTTATCAAGGACGAGTTAAAAATGGTTTCAACAGACAGCTACAGGCTTTCCGAAAAAACAATCAAACTCCCAACAAGCGTTAAAACAGACATCGACTGTATAATTCCGGCAAAGACTGTAATAGAACTTGGAAAAATAATATCACCCTCCAAAGACCCGGTAGAGATCAATATCGCAAGCAATCAGGTTTTGTTTAAGTCAGGAGATACCGTTTTGATATCAAGACTTATAGAAGGAAGGTTTCCCGAATACGAGAAGCACATGCCAAAAGATTCAAAAACAAAATGCGAAGTTAACTCGCAAGACTTGGTTGTTGCTGTTAAAAAAGTAAGCCTTTTTGTTACAGAAACTAATAACAACATTAAACTTTCAATCACAAACGACGGCAAAATGGTTCTAAACACAGACGAAACACAGGTTGGTGAAGGAAGGGCAGATGTTGACGCAAAAGTTTCAGGAGAAAATAACAAGATAGCACTTAATTCTCAGTACATACTTGATGTTTTATCCAATATCCAAGACGACACGGTTTTGGTTGAGGTTGTTGATAAAACAAGTCCTGTTACGATAAAACCCTTGAAGAAAAAAGACTTTGTGCATATAATCATGCCGCTTAAGCTGTAAAAAGCTTTAAAAGCTTTACCGACACAAGAGGTCTTTCGTATCGGTGACCGTTTTTTTAAGGTCATTTTATGAGCAGTAATTTAATTCGGCTCTTCTCCGATGTTTCGGACAAGGAGGTTTGCGAACAGTTTAATTCCGACGGTGTTACTACAATTTCCGGAGGTGGCAATTTTTCGTCAAAAGCTTTTTTTCTATCTCAAATAATTAATTCAAAAAAAGACGCACATAAAATATTATGGATTGTTTCCAATTATCAAGAAAGAGATCAGGTCATCTTGGCAATGCGAATGTGGAGTGGCTTCCACGTAGAGCCACTAGTTCTAGAGAGAAACGAAACGAGAAATGACGACATAGAAAGATTGAACAAGATAAAAACAACAGCCTTTTTATCAAAAGCGCTTTCTAAGCAAAATAATGTTTTTGTAATCGAATATACGGACGCCCTTCAGTTTTACCCAAAACCCGAGGATTTAGAAATGGGCGTTGTTAAGGTTTCTACGGGTCAAAAAACAGATGCGGTTGCTTTTTTCAACAGCCTTATAGCCGCCGGCTATGAAGTCTCTGGTGATAAATTTATTACAAAAGGTCAGTATTATCGATCCGGTGATTTAATTACGATTTTTCCTGTCAATACAGACCTCCCTGTTGTTATAAATATCGGTTTTGATACGGTTGATAAGGTTTGTTTTTACAACCAAGAGACGGGAACAAATATGGCAGATGTCGATAGTGTTTCGATATATCCAGTTGCATGTGCTTTAAATTCCGTTTCAATCTTTGATTATTTCGGAAAAGGTTCGGTTATAGTTGATGACGACGTCGAGGTTCCCGATATAGACATGCCAAAATACGAAGAGTTTTTGAAAAAAGCCGATCACCAAGCTTTTCGTGTTAACTTCACGTCTTTTATGGAGGAGTCTTCTTACCATCACCACCTTCATTACCTTTCTGTTTTAAAATACCAAAATATTTTAGATTTCATTTCGGACGTAAAGGAGAAGATCACCACAGAGTGGAAAATTTTACTTTTTACCAAAAATACCGACGAGTATACCGGTGTTTTTGAAGACAAAACTGTTAAATATGAAACTATTTCCGGCGAGAAACCACTTACTCCGTTCAGGGTTAATATAATCCATGTTAAAAAAGACGACGTTTTTCCAATAGCCTTTCAAAACCCAAAATTAAAAGTATTTGTGGTTACAGACAGGGAGGTTATAGATTTAAACGAAAAGAAAAAAGCGGACGATGCCAAGTACAGAGTTTTTTCAGACTTTTTGACGGGTCTTAAGGTCAATGATTATGTTGTTCATACAGATCATGGGATTGGTATTTTTATGGGGCTTTATAAAATGACCGTTGATGGAGTTACGCGCGAGTATTTAAAAATAGGATATGCTGAAAATGACAAACTTTTTGTCCCGATAGATCAGGCCGATAGGGTTAGTAAATTCATTGGTTCAGCAGACCAGCCGCCTCGTTTAACAAGGCTTGGATCCGCGGAATGGGATACAATTACCGAGAAGGTTAAAAAGGAAACAGAAAAAATCGCAAAAGAATTATTAGATCTTTATGCAAGACGTGAGAGCGCCAAAGGTTTTGCCTTCAGTGGTGATGACAAATTGTTGGAAAAATTCAGCGAGACTTTTCCATACGAAGAAACCCCCGGTCAGTTGCGTGCAATATCAGATGTTTTATCCGACATGGAAAAAGATAAACCAATGGATAGGCTTGTTTGCGGAGATGTCGGTTTTGGAAAAACCGAAGTTGCGATGAGGGCGGCATTTAAAGCGGTTATGTCCGGAAAACAAGTTGCTTTAATTTCACCAATTACGATTTTAACAGATCAGCATTACAAGAGCTTCAAAAGGAGAATGGACGATTTTCACATACGAATTGAGATGCTGAGCAGGTTTCGATCACAAGCGGAACAGAAAAAAATATTAAAAGGGTTGAAAGATGGTACGGTTGACGTGGTTATTGGAACGCACAGACTTTTACAGTCCGATATTGAGTTTAAGAATCTCGGGCTTGTAATTGTTGATGAAGAGCAGAGGTTTGGCGTGAAACAAAAAGAGGCACTAAAGTCGTTACGAACCGAAGTTGATATTTTAACATTAACCGCGACGCCAATCCCAAGAACTTTAAATATAAGTCTTCATGGTCTTCGAGACATTACCACGATTACGACGCCTCCTCCCGGCAGGCAGCCGATTATTACAGAGGTAAGAAGGTTTAGCTATAACCTGATAAGAAACTCGATACTTCTTGAAATTGAAAGAAAGGGGCAGGTTTATTTCTTGCACAACCGAGTTCAGACAATTGACGACATGGCTAGTAAATTAAAGTCCCTTGTGCCTGAGGCGAAGTTTGTCGTGACGCACGGCAAGTTAAGCAGCTCGGAGCTCGAGAAGCGCATAATGGCCTTCAAAGACGGCGAATTTGACGTGCTTGTAAGCTCGACGATCATTGAAAATGGAATCGACCTTCCAAATGCAAACACATTGATTGTTAATAACGCCGAGAAGTTCGGACTTGCTCAGCTGTATCAATTGCGCGGTCGGGTCGGCCGAGGACGCAAGCAGGCTTATGCATATTTCTTGTATACGCAACAAAGGTTGCAGATAGACGCCAAGAAGAGATTGCGTGCCATCGTTGAAGCGTCAGAACTTGGAAGTGGATTCCAAATCGCCATGAAGGATCTCGAGATTAGAGGTGCGGGCGACATCTTGGGGGCTAATCAGCATGGTTCTATAAACATTGTCGGTGTTAGCCATTTCGTGCGAATGTTAAATCAGGCCGTTGAAGAGTTGAAGAGCGGCGGTAGCGTTAAGGCGGAAGAAAAACCGATAGAAGTTTCTATAGAATTGCCAATACCTGCGTTGATTCCAGACGATTATATTGCGAACTTCAAAGATAAAATCAACGTTTACCAGAAACTTGCGAGTGCTGATAATTTCAAGTTCTTGTCTGAGTTGCGTGCGGAAATCGAAGAGGATTTTGGCGCGATTCCTAATGAGGTTGGGAATTTGTTTAGGATTCTTGAGTTGAAATTGCTCGCAAAAGCGGCAAACCTTACGAATGTTAAGGCTGAAAATGTTCATAGCGATGTTGATAGGCAAATCATTCTTACTATGTCTGACAAGGTGAAGCCTGAAAATATTATGAATATGCTTGAGTACAATCCGAAATGGATTATTTCGGGCACGAAATTAAAATGTAAATTTAATGATCTTGGCGTGCATTGGGTGGATGAGTTAGCAGAGTGCTTGAAGAAACTTCATGGGAAGGTTGAGAGGGGGAAGTGGATAAGAGAGTAAGGAGCAAGACACAAGACACAGATAGTATATGGGGGAGGCGGGAGGTTGTGAGTTGGCTTGAGATATGGTAAGAAGATCTCCTATAACTTTTCACAATGGGCGTTGCGATTATTTCAATGAATGATGTTGAGGATTTGAAAGGGAGTGGTCATTCAATACAAAATAGAACCGCTCTTTTGGAATGTGTTCACGATGCTGTTGACCATCCTGTTCGTGGAAAAATAATTTCAGACGTGTTTATGGGTGCTGATCCCGATGACGTTTCTGTTTTTCCTTATGACGGTACGGCGGTTGGTATTGGCGGGCTAAAGGCTCCATTCGGTCCGATGGTCAAAAGGCAACTTGTTGGCCTACTGGCTTCCTCTAGAGCAACTGGGGCGCGCGGAATAACCGAATCCGTTTTGAATTTCAGTGATGATAGAATGAGGTTTGGGCCCAGAATCGTTGTCCAGGGTGGGCATAGAATTAATAGAATCGAATACGCATTCGTTTCTCATCTTTTTCGCGAGATAGCCAAGAGGGTTCGAGAGGGCGTTGTTATTACCGGTTGTGGAGATGGCGCGATGCAGGCGCCGTTTGAAGGCATTGAACAAGAGCTGGCGGATCGCGATTTTAAGGATGCGCATCGTTACGTGAGAGTTGGACTTACGGAGGCCGGTATTTTGGCCAAAGAGAGGCCTAATCCGCTAGTCGAAAGATTGGTTGTGTATCCGGATATAGAGCAAAGGATGGAGTCATTTATAAGGCTGGCCACGTTGATAATTATTGTTCCGGGCGGAGTTGGTACGGCGGAAGAAATTATGCAATTACTTGAAGTTGTTTTGAGCCCTGAAAACACGGGAAAAGTTCCCAATACTCATTTGATAGAAGGGTCCGGTGGTCAATGGATGAATAATCTTAGGGAGCTTTTTGATGTTTGTTTTCCCGGACTGCTTGATAAGTCGGAATTCTTGCGAGTTTTAGCCGGAATTGATCCGGCTACTTATGCCTGCGAAGTAAAGCGAATGAAAAGGCCGCTATGGAATGAGCCTTGGAATGAAGAAATAACAATGCCTGTGGAATCACAGTTTATACATACAGACGATCCCTCCGAATTTTTTGTGCAAATGGAAGGAATGAGATTGTCTAGATCTGAAAACGGTACGGAGGCTGAGGTTGCCGGTGTCTTGAGGAGGTTTTTTTCCGCAATGGTTGATCTGACCGTAAAGCATCCGGAAATTGTGGATGAGTGGAAGGGGCAAGGACAGAAAGTTAGGTTGCGCGGACAGCAAGATGTTATTGTTGCCGTTATGAAGTTTTTAGACCTTCTTTATTCGCAGGGGAGGCTTCATCCTACCGCTCCTTCTAGGAAAGACATATTTGTTTGGTGAGAATGTGATATAATCACTAAGCTCTTTGAAATGTGGGGATGTACAGGTTTTGACAGAGGATTTCTTCGGTCAGATATCTTAAGCTCGGCGGTTGCACCGTCCCGTCGTTATAAGAGTTCGGTGCAAAACCAAATGCAAGCGAAAATCTTGCCGCAACGCTTTACAGAGCTTTTGCTCCTGTCAGAGTAGCTGCGTAGATGTTTCGGCCATCGTGCCGGAACCCGTTCTTTGGCCCGATGTCTCATGAGGTCAAAAGAATGTCATTTATGGGGCACGGCGTGTAAATTTGGAGTTTTATTTACTCGCTTAAAATTTAAAACCAACCTTTTGCGGTTTTTGGCCGGTTCTTTATCGCAAATCGTTAAACAGAGCCGGTTATGGCTTTAAACGGTATTTGCCGGACCTTTGGACGCGGGTTCGATTCCCGCCATCTCCACCAGAGTAGATTGCAGTTGGCAGATTGCAGATAGTAGGTTGCAGGTTGCAGGTTGCAGAAAGGAGGAATGCGTTTTTGAGTAGCCAGAAGCGCGGTTTTGATGTATAAGCTTGGGGCTTGCCATTAACTCGCTGATGTTAAATCCCTTATGTCATTCAGTGAAACATTAATTAGTTTTGATTCTGTCTCGTTCGAATTCGAGCACAAAAAACCGATACTGGATGCGGTGAGTTTCTCGGTGCGAAGAGATACAAAAATTACGATAATGGGGCAAAACGGTGCCGGTAAAAGTACGATTCTTAAACTGATTACAGGTGTGATTAAGCCGATAGAGGGATCTGTTAACAAACTGCCAAAGCTTACAGTTGCAACCGCCCATCAGGTAATTCGCATGGAAGATCGCGATCTTACCGTGCGAGCTTTTTTCGAGAAGAATTTTAAAGAAAAAATGTACGATATAGACAGAAGAATCGATGAGGTCTTGGAGGTTGTCAATCTACATGCGCCTCACGACAGGCTTATTAAAAGTTTTTCCGGAGGGCAACAGGCAAGGCTACTTCTCGCTTCGGCGCTAATTCAAGATGCGGATTTGTTACTTCTAGATGAGCCGACGAACAATCTCGACAAGGCAGGGATTGAGCATCTTACGATGTTTCTTATAATGTATCCGAAAACGTGTATTGTTATTTCACACGATGCGGACTTTTTGAATTCGTTTACGGACGGAGTTTTGTATTTGGATTCGCATACTCATAAGGTTGAGCAGTATGCCGGAAACTATTTCGATGTGGTTGAGCAGATCGCGAAGAGAATTGAAAAAGAAAATATGCAAAATGCACAGGCCGAAAAAATAATTCTTAAGAATAAAGAACAGTCGAATGTCTTCGCACATAAAGGAGGAAAACTCCGTGATGTTGCGCGAAAAATGAGAGAAAAAGCCGAGGAGATGGAGGAGGCGAAAGTTGAAGTTAGGCGTGAGGATAAGACGATTCGTCCTTTTGAAATTCCGATTCAAGAAGATATAGGTGGTGTCATACTCAGAATTACAGAGGCTTCCGTTATTCGCAATCATCATGCGTCGATGAAGAAAGTCGATATTTCTCTCCAGAAAGATCAGCATCTTCTTCTTACGGGACCAAATGGAATCGGTAAAAGTACGCTTCTTGAGGTTTTGGCCTCCGGCAAATCCAAACACGCGGTTGTAAAAGAAGGTATTCGAATCGGATATTATCGTCAGGATTTTTCTACTCTTAATTTCGACCATACTGTTCGTGAATCCTTGATGGAGGCGCTTGAATCCGCCGGTGGGGAAAACATGGAGGATAAAGTTCCGGAGGAGGAAATGCGCAAGGTCGCGGCCGGTTTTTTAATCACAAAAGAACTTATTAATTCCAAGATCGGGTATTTGTCTGAAGGGCAGAAAGGGCTTGTGTCTTTTGCGCGGCTTGTTTTGCAAAGGCCCGGCCTTCTCATTCTTGATGAGCCTACAAATCATATTAATTTCCGACATCTCCCCGTGATTGCGGAGGCGCTGGATTCTTATGCGGGTGCGATGGTTTTGGTTTCGCACGTTCCGGAATTTGTTGATAAAATTCGTATAGACCAGACATTGGATTTGGATAAGTAGAGTTTTGCATTCGCAAAACGACTTGATAATATATGGTGCAAGGAATGCTTTGCGTCCTTGCACTGTTGGATAAATAAGATATGGGTTTTGATAAAGTTAAAATTGCGTGGTTCGGTAAACATTTCGGCGAAGAGCCGCCTTTTTGCGGAGGAGTTGATCAGGGTGCGGGTGGAATATTTTTTAGCGGGTGTAATTTAAGGTGTGTTTTTTGCCAGAATTATCAGATTTCGCAGGGCGGAGTTTCGCATCCGCGAAACGGCTTAGGTTATGGCGCAAGGAATGCTTCGCGTCCTAGCGCTGAGGGTGGTATAGGTCGCGAATATAGAGTGGAAGAGCTTGCCGAGATCATGCTTAAACTGCAAAAAGATGGCGCTGTTAACATCGATCTTGTGACGCCGACAATTTGGTTTAGGCAAATAAAAGACGCAATAAAAATTGCACGAGTGGGCGGATTGAAAATCCCGATTTTGTGGAATTCCAATGCGTATGAAAAAGTTGAAATGTTGCGAGAAATGGAAGGGCTTGTTGATATTTATTTGCCGGATTTTAAATACGGGATTGACGAGGTCGGATTCAGATATTCCGGTGTCGCGAATTATTCTCTTGTTGCGATTCCGGCTATTAAAGAGATGCTTAGACAGGTTGGAAATTTGGTTGTGGCCGGCGATGGAATTGCGAGGCAGGGTGTTTCTGTCAGGCACTTAGTCTTGCCCGGTAATTTGGAAAACAGTTTTCAGGCTATCAACAAGCTCGCAGAGATTGATACGGAGATGTTTGTAGGGCTGATGAATCAGTATTCACCTATGCATAAGGCTGAAAAATTCCACGAGATAAATCGCATGCTTACAGGCGAGGAGTTTGACAGTGTTTTTAAATTTTTACTAAAAAAAGGATTTCAAAACGGATGGGTGCAAGATGGTGAAAGCAGGTGCGTAATGATACCGGACTTTACAAAACCGGATCCGTTTAATGTATAATCTCTTCCGATTTAACAAAAACAATATGAAAAAAATCAAATCAATTCGTTGCGAGAGGGGTATGTTTAAAGTTTTCACATCTCCGTTATCTTGCGACGGTATTGATCCTCAAACAAAGGCTCCCGTTGTATTTTTCAAGGCGGGATTTTTCGGTCCGCTTACTGTCTATACAGATAATACAAAATCGGCAGCGATTATCACTTGTAAGAGCAAAAGGGGGAAATTCGGTTACGCGACTTGGGATGTTTTTGATTCCGAAAAAGGCGATAAGCTTCTTGGTACAATGAGCTGGGCTATTATCAAAACCGCATTAGCTTTTGGCGCAGAAAAATGGAGCGTTGTTAAGCCTGACGGAAGCCCGTTTCTTACGCTTGAAACAATGAATAGTTCGATTGCGAAGAGAATATTGGACGACATGACCAATCTGTATAATCCGACACATCAATACGTGGTGAATAATGCTGCCGGAAAGTCTGTTGCGAGTATTATGGCCAAAAGGGGTTTTTGGGGAGGGGCTTATAGTGATTTTATTCTTGAAGATGGGGCGTCCGAAGAGGAAACGAAAATGGCGTTGGCTCTTTTTGCAGGGCTTGTACTTTTGTACAAAAAATAATCGTGCAAGATGTTATCGAAAAATTCATTCGCGGTAGTGGCGCCGGAGGACAGAAGATAAATAAAACTTCCAGCTGTGTTTGGTTAAAACATTTGCCAACAGGTATCGAAGTGAAGTGCCAGCGGTTTCGCGAACGCGAAAAAAATAGAGAAGAGGCTTATAAACTTCTGCGTTTGAAAATAGATCAGGCTGTAAATTGGCGCGAGTCGAAAAAGGCAAAAGAGATTTATAAAATTCGACGTCAAAAGCAGCGGAGGTCGAAGAGGGCGAAAGAAAAAATGCTTCGTGGAAAAAAAATAAGAAGCGAGGTAAAGAGAAGTAGGGGAAGTAGGGGAAGTGACATAGTGGGATAAAGAAGAGGATGAAGAGGCGAGAAAAATGCAATTTTTTCCAAGTTTGACTCCTGATGTGAACCGAGTATAATTTTCAATCATCCACATAAAGCTTTTTATGTCGTCAATTGGAGCTTTGATTAAGGCGGTTGAAGATTACGATCCGGATATTAATTCCGATGCTATTAAAGAGGCGTACAAATTTGCAGACGACGCTCATAAAGGTGTCCTTAGAAAATCAGGAGAGCCTTATATAATTCATCCTGTTGGAACCGCGATGATTTTGGCTGAAATGAAGGCTGATAAACAGATGATTATTGCTGCGCTTTTGCATGATACCGTTGAAGATACAAAAGTTACGCTTGCCGAGATTAAGAGGCGGTTTGGTTCCGAAGTGTCTCTTCTCGTAGACGGACTTACAAAAATTTCGACTGTGCGTTATTCTTTGCAGTCTACGAGGGGGCAGATTTCTTCTTTGCGTAAAATTTTTCTAAAAATGAGCAAGGATTTGAGAGTGGTTTTGATAAAGCTTGCCGATAGGCTGCATAACATGCGAACACTTGAGTTTGTTGTTCCGGAAAAGAGGAAGAGGATAGCCAAAGAAACGCTTGAAATATATGTACCAATGGCAAGGTTACTTGGAGCATGGGACGTGATGTCCGAGCTTGAGGATTTGTGCTTCAAGCATTTACAGCCAAATGATTATGACTTCATTTACAAAAAACTTTCTTCTGTAAGATCCGGAAATGTTAGATATGTAAACAAGCTTGTTGCGGAGCTTAAGGCTGCGATGGGTCCGGAGGTTGATGCTGAGATAAAAGGAGAAGAAAAGCATCTTTATCATGTTTACAAAGCTTTTACCGAAAAGAGGGGGCTTTTTGATGTTATGACCGATTGTTATTCTATAAAGGTTATAGTTCCCGATACTATGGATTGTTACAAGGCGTTGGGCGTTGTTCATGGATTGTGGCAGCCGAGGCGCGCCGATTTCCGCGATTACATAGCTGTTCCGAAAGCCAATGGTTATAAAGGGCTTCATACGATGGTTTTTGGTCCTTATGGAAAAACAGTTGAAGTTCATATAAAGACTCTTGATATGTATGAAGATGCTCATTACGGCATTGCTGCAAGATGGTATCGCCAACGCATGAAGTGGAAAAGCGAATCCGTTTCTTACTCTTGGATGTCTCAGGTTAAGGACTTGAGAAGGATGTCTGGAGGGGTTAATGATAAATTTTTGGAGGACCTAAAAGGAGATGTTTTTGAAGACAGGATATTTGTTTTTACAGATAAAGGGAGGGCTGTTGATCTGCCAAACGGATCGACCGTGGTTGATTTTGCGTATGCCGTGAATCCGTATTTCGGACATAACTTCGTGAAAGCTTTTGTAAATAAAAGAGTTAGAAATCCCATGACGGTTCTTCGAACCGGCGATGTTGTGGCCGTCGAGTCGGTGAAAGACTCTAGAGGTCCGGATCTTTATTGGCTTGATCGAGTGAAAACCTCAAAAGCTAGAAATAGCATGAGGAAATGGTTCTCCGCTGATTCAACGGCTCTTTGCGTAAAAAGGGGCAAGAGTTTTTTGGATAAAAATCTTAAAATCTTTTTGAACTCATCTTTTAAGGATCAAGATGGGAAAATTTCAGATTACGCTCTTGAAAACTGGGGAAGTAGAGGGGTTAACGGCTTGCTTTCCGATATTGGAACGGGGGTTTCGTTAGTGAAAGATGTTTTGAGGGCTGTTTACGGGGATGATGTTCTTTTGGGTAAAGATGTGCAAATGGGCAAGAGGCAAATTTGCCTTGAAATTATAAGCGCAGACAGAAAAGGACTTCTGAATGATATATCGAGGCTTATATCGAAAGAAGGTTTAAATATAGTCGGATATAATGCTTTTGTTGATATCAATACTAGAATTGCCGAGCAACAATTTGTCTTGGAGGCGTATAATTTCGATCAGCTATACCATCTTTGTGTTGATCTTGGATATGTGAAGGAAATATCCGACGTGCGCGTTGTTAAGTGCAAAAAGCACACTTAATTATACAATATTTTGCGCGCTTCGTACATGCCTTTTTTGGCTTGTGGAAGGCTGTTTTACAGATAAGAGTCGGTGTCTTTACATGCCGAGCGGTGGTTTTTGTGAAAAAATCTTGACACAAGAATTTTGGTCGTTTATACTGCGTGCAGAGTGGTCAAATGGTAGAAGGAGAAGGAAGGAGAAATCTTTTCTTCTCTTTGCTGTATGGGTAGATGGCAGGGAAGAAGTTGGGGAAGTATGAGAAGTGACATAGTGAACAGATTGCGTTGCGGTTTTTCAAGGAGGCGACTATAATTTTGACCATATTAATTAATCTTTTCTACGATGCTGCAAGAACTGGTTAAGTTTGGCCTTTCCGATAAAGAAGCGAGAATCTATCTTGCGCTTTTGGAGATGGGCCCTTCTTCCGTTACCGATGTTGCAAAAAAAGCCAAAGTGACAAGGACAAACGCTTATCATCTGCTTAGCGCCCTTGAACTTAGAGGACTGGTTAACTCGCATGAAGAAAAGAGCAAAATTATTTATTCCGCCGAGAATCCCGCAAGAATAGAGCAGATGCTTAGAGTTGAAATAGAAGAAAAAAAGCGCCAATTGGACGAGGCTGTGAAAATTATTCCCGAATTGAAAACCCTTTATAATGACCCGGAAGGTAAGTTGAAAGTTCGTTTTTATGAAGGCGTAGAAGGTATTATAAGTGCTTATGAGGATACACTTACCGCCAAGACGCCTATTTTGGGATTTGCCTCGGTTGAACACCAACATGCTTTTTATCCCGGATATTTCCCAGAGTATTACAAGAGAAGGACTCTGAAAGAAATTCCGGTTAAATGCATGCTCGCTTATACCAAAGAATCTTTTAGGATTAAAAGCTTAGACGCCAAGCAGATCAGAAAAACATACATTATACCTGCTAAATATTCGATTTCACCTGAGATCAATATTTACGATGATAAGATCGCTATTATGTCGTTAAAGGAGAAATTCGGTGTTATTATTCAGAGCAAGGAGGTGGCCGATGCTTTTGGTAAAATGTTTGAATTGGCCTGTGAACGTGCAAAAGAATACGATGCTAAAATAGGGAAAACTTACGATCCGAAATTGGATATCAGCAAAGAATATGCAGGGAAGCTTACCAACGAATATTGGACGTAAGCATTACTTATCCACTCTTTCGACGTATTCGCGCGTTTCTGTGTTTACGCGGACAAAATCTCCTGCGTTTATAAACAAAGGTACTTGCACTACAACGCCCGTTTCCATCGTTGCAGGCTTACGGCCTCCTGTTGCAGTATTGCCTTTTACTCCCGGTTCGGTCTCCTTTACCTTTAAAACGATTTTCGGAGGCAAGTTGAGTGCAATCGGGCGTCCTTCGTAGTTTTGAATGTCAACCTCCGAGCCCGCCAACAAAAACTGAGCATCTTGACCCAAATCATCAGAACTTAGAGAAAATTGTTCGAATGTGGAGTTATCCATAAAGAAAAACTCTTCACCGGTACCATATAAATATTGTGCTTTGCTGTATGTTATTTCAGCTTCTTCGACCTCTTTGTTTCCTTGAAAAGTTTTTTGAATAGTTGAACCGGTTAAAAGGTTCTTAAGTTTTGTATTGCTTGTGCCGTTGCCCTGTGCAGTTTTTGAGAAAATTGCAGATAGGACTAGGTATGGAACGTTATCAAGCTTGATTGTGCGTCCCGGTTTTACTTGCGCGAGGGATATCATGGGGAGGGGTAGGGATAAGGGATAAGAGATGAGGGATAATTAAGAGTTAAGAGTTGTGGGTGAAATTTTAACCAATAAGCCCAAACTAATCCAGAGAAAAACGAGGATATGAGGGAAGAGCAAGCTGTTTACGAAGGTTGAATGTATTAATAATGTCATTAATCCGCCAGTCAGGCCAAGCGCATAGCCTGAATGTTTAGATGCTTTAAAAGAGTCGAATAATGCTTTCCCGTAAAACCATATATAGGCCATCAGACCGAGTAGGCCGGTTGTTGCAAATATTGTTAGAATTGTCGAGTCCGAACCCGTTGCGGAATGAGAGTCCACCGATTCTATCAAGCCAGCTTTCCACTGTGCGTACCTGAATGAATTATATCCAACCCCGAAAAAAGGATTTTCTTTTATTATCGTTATGGCGTTTTGCCATGAATCGAGTCTTAATCGGGAGGTTGCGTCCGGATTAAACAGCGTTGCGTAATCGTTTAGCCCGATGAGGCTTTGGAAGCTTTCCCATAAATCCAAAAAACGAGATTGGAATTTGCCCATTGTGATGAATAAGATGGCGATCAGCACCGCTCCTGCGAGGAGTAGTTTTCGAGATTTTATACCTGTTATTATTAGAAGTCCGAATCCAAGCGCGAGGTAAGCGCTTCGTGAATATGTTAAGTATAAGGCGTATAAAAGCACGCCTGCGATTGTCGCCAGTATGCCTGTTTCTATCGGTTTTTGTGGGATTTTTTTATAGTTTTTAAGGCCTATTCCAAAAATTATACAAATTGTGAACCCTAAGAATCCGCCTACGAAGTTAGGGTCGAACCATGTTGAGAGCAGTCTGTTGATGTGCGGATCCCAGCCTTCCGCCTGCATGTTTAATTCATAAAAACTTGGATAGAGTTTGAGCTGTATGAATCCAAAAATAGCTATTAAAATCGCTGAAGCCAGCATGCCGTAAAGTATTGGTTTTTTCGCTTTTGTTTCATCCGCTGTTATTAAATATAAGAAAAAATATTCTATAAATCTTACGAGGTAGAGTGCGCTTTCTTTCAACTCGCCGGTTTCCAGCCATGAGCTGTTTAACAGAAGGGAAATCGCTGCGATTGTGATCCATGCCGCTATCGGCGCGAATAGAGGAGGCAGTGTCCATTTTCTGTTTAGCGAGATTTTTTTTATGATCCAAATCAAAATCAAAATTGGTATAAAAAGGTCGTTGATCAGGTATGGTAAGCCTGTGCTTTCCGGAAGGCGACCAAGCTCTCCAAGCGTTGCAAATAGCATTGCCAGCATTATGCCTATAAAAGGTTTCCAGTGAACGATTAGCGCGATCGCTAGTCCGATTAATATGATTGCCAGCGTTTCCATGGTTGTAGTAAAGTAAGCTTCCTTATCATTCAAAGTATATATGGAGTTTTGCTTTCGCAAAACAGCTAATAGTAAGGCGCAAAACCTCGTTGCACGAGGTCCTGCGCTGTTGATTGCAACGAGGAATCCCGGAAAGGCTCATGAAATTAAGGTTATTCTTGGCGATATCCCGTATGAGATTTTGTCGCTTGATGATGTTTTGGTTGAGGGAGATGCTATCGAAGATGGTGAGACTTATGAGGAAAATGCGCTTAAAAAGGCTGAATTTTTTTATAAAAAAACAGGGTTGTTAACTCTTGCGGACGATTCCGGATTGGAAGTTGATGCTCTTAAAGGCGAGCTTGGGCTTAAGACTCGCAGGTGGGGTGCCGGCGAGAAAGCGACTGATCAAGAGTGGGTTGAATATTTTCTTGAACGCATGAAGTCCGTTTCGGATAGAAGTGCTAGATTTTTGTGTTGCGCGGCGCTGGTTGGAGACGGTGTTCGCGAAGTTTTTTTCGGTGAGGCGGACGGAGTTATTACCGAGCAACTGGAGGCGCCGATTTGGCATGGATTGCCGCTAAGCTCATGTTTCAAGCCTGAGGGTTTTGATAGAGTTTATGCCGCGCTGACGAAGGAAGAAAAAGGGGAGATAAGTCATAGAGGGAAGGCTGTTAGGAAGGCGGCGGAGTGGCTTCGAAGTCGTGGTGATGGGGCTGGGAATATTATGCAAAAAATCGAATCCGAAAGCGGTCTTCAAAATAAATATTGGATTTGCGGAAAAGATACCGGAAGATTTTTATACGAAACGGTTTTACGTGAGAAGCCGAAAGTCGTGCTTGAATTTGGCACATCTGTCGGTTATTCCGCGTTGTGGATTGCGAAGGGTCTTATTGAAAATGGAAATGGGCGGCTTTTTACGGTTGAATCTCATAAAGAAAGAGGTGATTTGGCCGCTGCGAATTTTGCTTCTGCGGGAGTTGGTGAAGTTGTCACTCTTGTTCGCGGTCATGCGCCGGAGGTGATGATGTCTGAAGAGTGCTTGAAGGATCAGGTTGTTGATATGGCGTTTTTCGATTCTACAAAATACGAGCATTTATCTTATTTTGATGCCGTTTATCCGCGTCTTAAAAAAAACGGCGTGATTGTCGTTGATAATATAATTTCACACGGTGAGGGCAATATGATGCGCAAATTTATCGACATGGTGATGTCGCATCATGCAATGAAAAGCGAAATAATAAATATCGGAGATGGCGTGCTTTTTACTCGTAAAGAGATATAGGTTCTACAAACAAAGCCGTTTTACCCGATGCTTGTATTGCGTATGTTATCAGCCATTCGCCTTTTGTGAATCTTAGAACTATTGGTGACGTCGAATCTTCCGTTATAGTCCAGCCATTTTCCGCCATGAATGTTTTTGCGTTTTCCGCGAAGGTTGCTTGATCCGTTGTATTAAGCCACAAGTCATATTGTTCCACAGGGCCTGAGAACGAAGACCTTTCCCATGATATATCACTTGAAATGTATATATCCGGATGAAGTTCTGCTATCGATGCGATGTTTTCGTCGGTGTATTCGATTGCGCCATCAGCTTCATTTGAAAAGCAGCCTGTGGTTGCCAATGTTAGGAATGCCAATGTGGATACTGTAGCAATTAATTTTTTATACATTTTAGTGTTGTTATGTTGTTGGAACTGCAGACGAAGACTCCTCTTCCACCGTGCTCGGTTTTATAACTTTTAACTCAATAGTGCTTTCGCTTGTATAGTTATAATTGTCATAAACTTTTGCTGTGATCTCAACAGTTGTCGTTGAGTATGTCGAAGCTAGTCTGATGGTTCCTGTGTATGGAGATGAGGTTTCGGTGTACTGCAATGTGTCGCCCACATAAAATTCAACCTTCTTTACTCCATTTGGTGCTGTTATTTCAACTTGTATTTCGTTTTCGCCAGTTTCAATCGAGCTTAACGAGGCAGGAGACGTGATTGTTATCGTTGGTGCATTGCCCATGGTTTCTGCGGTGTGTACGTCGTCTGTAAGCGCCGGTGGCAATTCCAGTTCGCTTGACTCTACTTTTGACGCAATCCAGTTGTCTATGCCTGTAACCCATGATGGATACTGCGCGAAATCATATCCGTATATTCTGTAAACTTTTTCTTTTTTTGAGTCCTCCGGAGTGTACTGCGTTGCGATTTTTCCAGAGTCCGTATCGATTGTGTATTTTACATATCCGTCGTCCAGTTCCGTAGGAATGGCGAAGCTTGCGAAGATCTCGGTCTTGATGGCTTCCGATGGTGTGTTTTCAGAAGGAAGTTTTCCCGTTGCCGTACTTACCGCAACTTCTTTTATGTCTGTCGGACGGGTAAACTCCTTTGCCGGTGTGTCATTGAGGGCATTTGTCATGAATTCTTTCCAGATCGGTCCGCCTGTTGAGTAACAACTTGCATTTGCGTACATTCCGCTTCCGCTCGAATTGCCAACCCATACTCCTGCTAAAAGATCCGCTGTATACCCAACAATTACTCCGTTGTCGGGCATCATACTGTCGTTATTGCTTGTTCCGCTTTTTGACGCAACGACTTGTCCGCTTACTCTCATGTTTGAACCTAGGTTGTAAGTGTCGTCTGAAAGGACGTCCGTTATAAGGTACGCTACTTGTTCGTCCAACACCTGTGTTTCTTGTCCGTCTTCCCATTGTTCAAGAATTTCTCCGTTGATGTTTTCAATCTTAAGTATTGGAGTCGTTTCACGGAAATATCCGCCGTTTGCAAATACCATATATGCGTTTACCATTTCCAATAAACTTACTTCTGCAGAGCCCAACGTAATCGTGTAACTGTAATTGTTTTCATGATTGAGGCTCGAAATTCCAAAAGTTTGTTCTGCAAAATTTACAACAGCTTCCTCTCCGCCTGCCAAGAAAAACGCTTTTATGGCTGGTATGTTCTTTGATAAACCAAGCGCTTCTCTTATGCTTATCGGACCTGAAAATATGCCGTCGAAGTTCTTAGGCGTATCTGTTCCAAATCGCGTTTCTACATCATATAAAATCGTTGCTGGAGAATAGCCGTTCAAAAACGCCAGAGCGTATACGAACGGTTTAAAAGAAGACCCCGGTTTTCTGAGACTCGTTACCACGTTTACATTTCCAGAAATGGACTCGTCGTTATAGTCCGCCGATCCAACCATCGCGAGTATTTGTCCTGTCACGGGATGTATTGCAAGTAATGCGGCATTGCTTGCGCCGTATTTTTCAAGATTCGTGTCTTTGTATTTTGCTATCGCATCTTCAGCGGCTTTTTGCATATCCGAATCAAGAGTTGTATATACTTTCAAACCTCCTTGTTCCACAAATTCCGTTCCGTATTTATCTTCAAGAAGTTGTTTTACGTAAATTATAAAATGCGGAGCTATCATGTTCTCATCAACAGCTTTAAACTCGAGAG
>MFXH01000005.1 GCA_001788795.1 Candidatus Peregrinibacteria bacterium RIFOXYA2_FULL_41_18
AGAGGCAAGGAGCTTGATTCAGGTCGATGGACAGGGTGCTTATGCGCTATCTTTATTTACCGACAAGGTTCTTATAGAAACCGATACTATTGGCGTTGGGACAGGACCCGTTGATTATTATTACAGTGCCGGAGCTGATGTCACGCTTAAGTACGAGCGATCTTATGATGTGGTGCTGGATATAATGGACGGAGAGACGAGTGCGTTCTGAGGGTAGATAGTAGACAGCAAGACACAAGGAGCAGAATATGAAGAAAATATTTATTACATTGTTGGTATTGGCTTGCGCCGGATGCGTGAATTCGGATTTCACGGTAAATGATCCTGTTTCACCGTCTAATGAGCGATATGATGATCCGGAGGCTTTTATGAGTCGCGGGTTTGCTTTAACAGATCAAATCACAGAAAATGCTGTTGATAATCTAATGGGTTTTTAGAGATCTCTCATCTCATCAAACTCCCCTACCAATTCGTCTTTTGTGTATAAGCCGAGGTAAGTCGCCTTGATGGTTGTCGTATGTATATACAAACTTTCAAAAGGATTGCTGTAGCTATATTCGCTTACAGCTCCGATTTCCGGTGTGACATCTACACCATAAATTTTATTTTCAGAAGATGTTGAACTTAAAGGTCCGAAAAGCATGTAATCGATAGTTGAGTCATCATATGTATAAGGCTGCATCATTCCGCACTCCATCGTTACAGCAATTGGAGTGTTTAAATAATCAAATCCTCCAAAAGACAAAGTGTAGAAATCCTTATCTCCGTCGTTCGCAGCACCAAGAGATACGTTTCCTGCAACAACCCATTCCGAATAATTATCAGATGACATTCTTTCTGCCGGTATGGTTATCGTGCATGGAGAATTTGTATATGTGTAATCCGTGATATAAATGTACCCTTCTTGTGCAATCATTTCATTTTGGCTGTCAAAAACGAAATCTAATTCCGCTTTGCCCGATCCTTTTGATAAATTTCTTGATATTGTTTCCGTGGCTATGCTCGGATCGGTTTCCCAGCTCAAGTTTAATGTGACGTGTATTTTGTGATAAAGTGTTTCTGTTGGTACTCCTGCACATCCTGATATCGTTGATACAAGAATCAATCCGGCCAAGAAACTTTTTTTCAATTTCATAAAAAATAATTTAATGGATTACGCACAGAAATCTATCACGGATCATCAGAAATTCCATGGAAAAATGGAGGTTTCATCAAAAGTTCCTCTCGAAACCAAAGATGACTTGAGCACTTACTACACTCCCGGTGTCGCGGCGCCATGCTTGGAGATTAAGAAAGATCCTTCACGCGCTTATGACCTGACGCCAAAAGGCAATATGGTAGCTGTCATAACAGATGGCTCTGCGGTGCTTGGACTTGGAAATATCGGCGGACTTGCCGGTTATCCGGTTATGGAAGGCAAGGCTTTATTATTCAAGAAATTTGCAGGAATAGATGCGATTCCGATCTGTTTGGCGACTCAAGATGCCGAGGAAATTATTGCGACAGTTAAGAATATTGCGCCTCAATTTGGCGGAATAAACCTTGAAGATATTTCCGCACCAAGATGTTTTGAGATCGAGGAGCGGTTGAAGGCGGAATTACCGATCCCGGTTTTTCACGATGATCAGCATGGGACCGCAATTGTTGTTTTGGCAGGGTTGATAAATGCGCTTAAAGTTGTAGGAAAAACCACCTTAGATGTGCGAGTGGTTGTAAGTGGCGCCGGAGCGGCCGGAACTGCAATTACGAAATTGCTTCTCAAATATGGTATTAAAAAAATTGCAATTACAGATAGCATCGGTTCGATTTATAAAGGGCGAGCGCAAGGAATGAATCAGGCAAAAGAGGATTTGGCGGAAATGATTGGAGGAGGAATTGAAGGCTCACTCGCAGATATAATGAAAGGCGCAGATGTGTTTATTGGGATTTCAGCTCCCGGAATAGTCACGACAGATATGGTGAAGTCTATGGCAAAAGATTCGATAGTTTTTGCTATGGCGAATCCGACTCCGGAGATCATGCCGGACTTGGCAATCGCCGGAGGCGCACGCGTCGTTGCGACAGGTAGATCTGATTTCCCAAATCAAATAAATAATGCTCTCGTCTTCCCCGGTATTTTCCGCGGCGCGCTTGATAAGAGAGTGCCAAGAATAACCGATGATATGAAAATTGCGGCGGCCAAGGCGCTTGCCGGCTTGGTAGAGAGTCCCGATCCCGAACGGATTATTCCTTCGATATTTGATAAAGGTGTTATGGAAGCGGTTGCCGGAGCGGTATGAAATTAATAAGGGCGACCATTTTCACGTTCATACTCATCTTGGCTTTCTCTCAGCCTTCGATTTGCTGCAAATTTTTCACAATACATTATTTGTATTACGCGACGTATCAATCTTCTCACCTCCCAATTTGATACAAAATGTTGAATTGCACTATTTTCACCCGCAAACTCTAACAATGCAGGTTGTAGAGCTATGAGAAGCATATCGTTGTTATTTGTAGCTATATATTCATCTACAACTTCTTCCGGCAACTCTCTCGCACACTCAACTATCTTGTCAAAAAGAGCCCCCACAAACGGATGCGTAGATGCGTATCTGCTAACAATGCGTTGTTTTTCTGTTTCTAAAAATTCTTCTACCTGAGCATCCACTTCTTGCCTTTCAGCTCCCATAATACTTCTGTTAAAGAATATGATATTATTATGACCTCTTTTTAGCTTGCGTCAAGCGTGTCTTCCAAAATATTTTTTCTGCGCTATAATCTCCTTCGCATTCCAACTATGTCACTTCTTCTACTTCTTCAACTTCCCCACCCATGTCCGGTCACAGCAAATGGCATTCCATTAAACATAAGAAAGGCGCGATTGATGCTAAGAGAGGCAAAATTTTCACACGTCATGCCAAGTTAATTGAAATAGCTGCAAGAAGCGGCGGAGATCCTTCTATGAATCCTTCTTTGAGGTTGGCGATAGATAATGCTCGAGCAGATAATTTGCCGAACATGAATATCGACCGAGCTATTAAGAAGGGAACCGGCGAAGATAAGGGTGCTGCACAACTCGTTGAGACGATTTATGAAGGTTATGCTCCCGGTGGAGTCGCTCTTTATATCGAGACGATTAGTGACAATAAGAACCGCACGGTTTCAAGCGTAAGGAGTATTTTAACCAAACATAACGGCAGTATGGGATCTGCAGGTTGTGTAGGATGGATGTTTGAGAAAAAAGGCATGATCATTCTTAAACCGACAAGTTTGCCGCAGGATGATGTGGAAATGAAAATTATCGATTCCGGCGCCAGCGATTTCAAAAAAGAAGATGATACTTATTGTGTATTTACATCTTTCACCGATCTTAATTCCGTTGCTGAGAATCTTAAGAAATCAGGATTGGAAGTCGAGAAACAAGAGGTCACTTATATTGCGAAAAATCTTGTGAACGTGAGCGATCCCGGAATTGCGGAAAAAATCGGGAAGTTGCTTGATGCCCTCGATGAAGATGAGGATGTCACGAATATATTTATGAATTGCGAGTTGCCGGAATAGTCAGCAAATAGCAAGACACAGACAGCAGTAGCTTCAAATTATTTATTTTGATCATCATCCACAGTGAAGAAATCCCCCGGCGCCGATTTTAATATATCTTCAACCGTCATTTCGCTTTTTGGTTTGAAGAATTTTTTTGTCATGTCTTCGATTCTGTCTTCGCGAGCCGCCTCTTCCTCTTTTCGCTTCCTGAAATCTTTTAGCAACAAGTCTTCTCCGCCCTCGCGAGCCGCAGGTACGACTTCCGGCTTTTGGAACTGTACATTCGCGAGAGGATCACTGCGCAAGTCTGCTGCTGTTTGAATTTTCTTAGGCTCTTCCGGCACCTTGATTTCAGCCGGTTGCATGTGCGCCATACCTGACACATCAGCCCTACCCTCTTGATACTCTTTAATTTTACTTATAATGAAATTTTCAGCCTCATAAAATCCCATGCCCTTCACCCTAAACCCGGCCGCCTTCGGATGGCCGCCACCGCCAAACATCTGAGCAATATCATTCGCATTCGCGCCTTTATTAGGCGTCCTGACGCTTACGGAAACCAAATCCTTTTCTTTTTCCTTCATAAGCAAAACAACTTGTGCTCCCGGAGCGTTCGAAAGAAGTTCATCAATAATTCCACCCGACTCGTCATGAGTACTATCCGTTTCAGCCAAGTCTTCAGCCGTAATTGTCGACCAGACGAGGTGATGCGGTTCGTCGTATTTAATCTTAGAGAGAACTTTTCCCCATAATTTAAGGGTTGAAAGTCTCTTGGTTCTATAAATGTACTTGATAATTTCTTGCTGGCGCGCGCCCAAATCTAGCAAATGAGCGGCAACTCCAAATGCACGCGGAGTTGTATTGGAATGTTGGAAGCTTCCCGTATCCGTAATTATTCCTGCGAGCAAGAGTGTTGCGATATCCGCATCTATAAGTTTCAAGCCTGTTTTCGCTTCAAGTTTTTCAAATAACGGAATAAGTATTTCAGTTGTAGATGAAGCTGTTATATCAACCATATTTATTCTTCCGAACTCGCCATTCGAAGCGTGATGATCGATATTGATTACCGGTATCGAATAGAACATTTCCGGATTTTGCTCATAAACCTTTCCAAGCTGTTGAAGGTCGCCCGTATCAACTGTAATTATCAAATCGTATTTCGCTTCACCATAATGGAAGCTGACATCTTTATCTCCGAACTTACCTTTCTTAGGAGTTATAATGATGTTCACCTTATTCTGTTCAACTTCGTATTTGATCGTATCAACTTCTGCGCTTGTGCAATCAAGAGTGACTATGAAATCCTCCGCTCCTCCGAAATTTCTGGAAATCGAATCTATAGTAGGAAGGAACTTGAATGTATCAGGTATCGGATCTGCGCAAATAACTGTCGAATCCTTCCCGAGTTTCTTGAATAAAAGATAAAAAGCCAATGCCGAACCAAGCGAATCTCCATCCGGTGGGGATGAAGGCAAGAGTAAGATGCGTTGGCTCTTCTCGATAAGATTAATGATTTGTTCTTCTGTAGTCATGATAGGCCGTTAATGGCGTATTCGGATAATTATACAACTTATTTGCTCGCGGGTCAATATGCCGTAAGTAGGCATATTAGGCGAGATTGTAGCACGAATAAGCCCTTTTGCAAGCCAAAAATGCTATTTCAACTCAACTATCCCAAGTCCTCAATCATCACTCCCCACCCTTCAGACGCGTAAGAATCTTTTTTCAGACTACCAGCTATAGATATAACACCTTTCGGAATTGCGACTTGGCCGGTTTTGAATTTTATACCTGATATCCTTTTTTTCCCTAACGATCCTACCAATTTCAGGTGCGAGCCATCCGCCCCAACCATTTTCACCTCCTGTACTTGAACTCCTTTAATGAGAAATTTTGGATGCGCGTTTTCTTCTCCAAACGGCTTGAATCTATCGATTTCCGATACCAGATCCAAGCTCAAATCTTCTTCTGTTAATTCGCAGTCCAATGTGAGTTTCTTGGCAGGAATTTGCACGGTTGCGATTTGTTCGAGAAGAACTTCTTTAAATTTCTTGAAATTCTTCTTTTCCACCCCAAATCCTGCAGCTTTCTTGTGACCGCCGTACTCTTTTAGCAACTTGTCGGCTTGTTTTAATGCTTGCGTAATATCGAAATACGCGGGAGAACGAGCCGAACCTGTTAAAACCCCATCTTTTTCCGCCATTGCGAGAACCGGTTTATTAGTAATTTCGCCTAATTTCCCGGCAATCAAACCCAAAACGCCTTTTTGCCAATCGCCAATCACGAAAATTATTTTTTCACTTTCATCATACTCAATTTCCGAAATGATTTTTTTCACCAAATCCTGCCTCTGCAGATTCAAATCATTAAGTTCGATTGCCAATTCCTCCACCTTCTCGTCATCTGAAATTAACAGATGTAAAGCCGTATAAGGACTCTTAATTCTACCGGCTGCATTTATCCTCGGCGCCAATCTGTAGCCGATCATATCTCCATCCATATTTTTCAAGTCAAACTCGCTTATATTTGCAGTATTTTTGAGTGCATTAAGACCGCGCCAAAAGGTCTTCGCCATCTGTTTAAGACCGCGGCGTGCTATTGAACGATTTTCTCCTATAAGAGGCACGAGATCCGCAATCGTTCCGATTGAGGCAAGATCGAGATACTTATATCCATCTTCCGTTAATGCAGACGCCAGCTTGTAAGCCACCCCCGAACCGGAAAGGTGCTTGAAAGGATAACCTTCCGTATATCTTGGGTGGATTATCGCATAAGCCATTTTGGCAGGTTCGAGAGGGATGTCGTGATGATCTGTTACTATGATGTCGATCCCATTATCTTGAGCATGCTCGACTTCGCGAGGGCAAGCGATTCCGCAATCGACAGTTATTACTAATTTCACACCTAATTTGATGAACTCGTCCACGAATTTCATCTTAAGGCCGTAGCCGTCTTCTTCTCTATGCGGAATTCGGCAAGAAGCTTCCGCCCCCATCTGGCGGAGGCTGCGGATCAAGATGGCCGAGCCACTTATTCCATCAGCGTCATAATCGCCGAAAACCATTATTCTTTCTTTGTTTGCTATGGCCTGCTTGATGCGGGCGACCGCTTTTTCCATATCTGGGAACATGAGCGGATCGTGGATGGTTTCGTCTTTCAAGTCGTTGGCGGAAAACCCCCTGTTCTTGAGGATTTTTTCAAAAGGGGTGGTGTTTGCAGAATTGTTTAAGACTTCCCAGTCGAAGCCGAAGAGAGTCATAAGACAGTTGGTAGTTTATAACTAGTAACTTGTAACTTTAAGAAGATTTTTTCTTAGCCTTATTTTTCTTCCATTGCTCAATTGCCTCTTCCGTATTCGCCACCTTATCTGTTCCGAAGACCCACGAATGTCTCTCGATCAGCTTTTTCGAAATATCATCCATTACTTCCTTCATGGTAAACAGGCCTTTTTCAGATGCGATTTGAGAAATCATTACTATCTGGAAGAGGAGATCGCCGAGTTCTTCTTGCAAATTCACATGGTCACCTTTTTCGATCGCCTCCTCGACTTCTTTCGATTCCTCACGCAGGCATTTAAGCATAGATTCAATCGTCTGCTCCCTATCCCAAGGACAACCTGTTGGAGAACGAAGTTTACGAGCTATATCTATCAGGTTTTGAAATGAATTTTTCATGCTTTCTATATATCACATGCTCTTGATATTTTCTATCTATAGAATTCAACTGCATCTGATTTCGCAGGTGCCATTCGCTCGGCGGCGATTGTTCGTTTACGATTAATCCGGCGTGCGCTAGTGCATGATGTTCTTGGCATAATGGCGTGATATTCTCGTGAGATGGGTCAAGCGCGTATCTGTTCGGGCGATGGAATATTTCGTGCGGATTGTTGCAGTTCGGGAAGGCGCATTTGCCTCCGTTGTCGTGCCTGAATCTATCGTAGGCTGACGGCTTCCTTGTGTGCGATTCGCGTTTTTGCGGCTCCTTGATAGGCTGATCGACCTGTTTAAGAAGAGTTTTCAGAACTTTTCCAAGTGACATTGGCTCCCCGTTTTCACGTTCCAGTTTCTGCTGATATTTATGAAGGAGGAATTGAGTTTCTTGATCGAGTTTAAATGTAACGGATTGGAGGTTACAATCGACTGTTGGTTTACGACTATATGCCGATTCGTCAACCGTCTTGATTTGGCTTACATAAGCTTTTAGAGCAGGTTGAGGCAGACTTTTTACCATCTCGACAATTTTCGTCTCATTTTCTTTTGTCACTATAGGAGCAACTATCGCAACCTTACTCCATCCGACCTCCGCTATTTGAGCATTAAGCAAAGGCTTATCTGAAACTTTTTCATTCAGTCTCAATACCTCATCAACAACTCGCTCGCTCACTCCCCCAACCCTCGCCGCGAACTCGTAAATCGAACAAAATCCATACTTCTTATACAACTTGCGCTTCTCAACTTCCGGCAGAAGCGCCACAAATTTTTTGCGATACGCAAGCGCCAAACCGCCATATTTTTGACACAAGCTCCATAATGCAGAATTCGATAATTTTTCCATATATTTTTCAATCAAAAGACGCCCGTATACTAACGCTCGCAACGGATAGAATCAAGCAATCCGACTGGACGAACCGAAAAGGTGAGGCGTAACTCACCGCATCGCCTGCAACTCCTCCGGACTAATCCAGTAAATCGTATCGTCCCGCCCAAACCAAGTTATTTGCCTTTTGGCGTAATTTCTAGTGTTTTGCTTCAAGTCCTCAAGGCATTCCGCAATCGTCCGCACCCCGTCCAAATAAGGGAAATACTCCTTATATCCAAGCCCGCTCATAGACGGCAAATCGCGCGAATAACCTTCCGCAAGAAGAGTTTTTATTTCATTTAAAATCCCTCTATCTATTTGCGTGTCCACCCGAGCGTTAATACGCGCATATAACTCCTCGCGCGGCCAATCCACTCCAATCTTAAAAACCTCATATTTCGACTCTCCTTTTCGGTCTTTTTTCGGTCGACCTGTCTTCATATTGATCTCAAGCGCGCGTATCAGGAAGCGATGATTGTTAGGATGGATGCGCGATGCCGACAACGGATCTAATTCGGCAAGCATTTTATGCAACTCCTCAGCTCCTTTTTCCGCAAGTTCCGCCTCAAGTTCGCGACGCAAAGCATGATCCGGCGGGACCGGTTCCAATTCGTAATTATCCGCAATTGCATTTATATAGAGCCCAGTTCCACCAACCAAAAAAGGCACCTTCGCCTTATGCAAGATCTCCTGTATCGAATGGGTCGCTTCCTTCTGAAAATCAGCCATGGTAAAAACCTGATCCGGCTCACGCACATCTATCATATAGTGCTTGATCCCCTGCCTGTCAGGAACCGGAATCTTATCTGTTCCGATATCCATATACTTGTAAACCTGACGGGAGTCCGCCGAGACGACTTCCCCATTGAATTTCTTGGCTAATTTAATCGAAAGCCCTGTCTTGCCGGAAGCGGTTGGACCTAGCAGGATTACCAAAGGCGGCTTGGTTTTGGGTTGAGAGAGGAAATTTTCTAAAGACTGGAGTAGCAAGTAGCTTGTAGTAAGTATTAATGATTGTTCTGATTTTATCTTGACTTTATTTAATATAAAAGTAAACTGCCATTTGCTCGAAGACAGCAGGCAACCATAAGCCCTGCAGAGAGCGAAAAATCAATTCTGATTACCCGTTTCTCAACTGTCTTCCGTAGTTGAGATTTTTTTTAACAACAACTATATGGTAGTAACAAGAAGTAAGAAAGAAGAAGTTCTAGATGATGTCAGGAAGAAGTTCGAAGGTGCGAAATCCGTCGTCTTCTCCGGTTATACAGGCATGTCTGTAAACGACATTTCCAAGGTAAGAAAAGAGCTAAGAAGCAAGAAAGTCGCTTATAAGGTCGCTAAGAAGACTCTTATGAAGATCGCGGCTAAGGAAAACGGATACGAGAATATCCCTGATGATGTACTGGAAGGACAGGTTGCAGCGGTTTTCTCTTATGAAGATGAGATTACAGGCGCTAAGACTCTTGCACAATTGGGCAAGAAGTATGAGGCTCTTAAGCTTCTCGGTGGTCTTATGGAAGGCAAAGTCTTATCTGTAAAAGAGGTTGAGGCGTTAAGCAAAATGCTGTCTAAACCTGAATTGCTCGCAAAAATGCTTGGCAGTTTGCAAGCTCCGGCAAGTGGAGTCGTCAATTGTTTGGCAGGTGTTACAAGAGGCTTGGTACAAGTTATCGAGGCTTACAGGAAAAAACTTGCAGAACAGAAGTAAGAACAATCAACTTTTATATAAATTTTAACCAAAAATACCATGACAGAAGAACAATCAACACCAGCCCTTTCAAAGGATGCTGAACAAGTTCTAGAAGCGGTCAAGAAAATGTCTCTTATGGAAGTTGCTGACCTTGTTAAGGCAATGGAAAAAGAGTTTGGCGTTAGCGCTGCAGCTCCGGTTGCAATGGCTATGCCAACAGGTGGCGCAGCTGCAGGTGCAGAAGCTGAAGAGAAGACATCATTCGATGTTGAACTTACATCAGCAGGTGCTCAGAAGATCGGCGTAATCAAGGTTGTTAAGGACCTTGCAGGCCTTGGTCTTAAGGAAGCAAAAGACATCGTTGATGGCGCACCAAAAATAGTTTTGGCAGGTGCTAAGAAGGATGTTGCTGAAGATGCTAAGAAGAAGTTGGAAGCTGCAGGAGCTACTGTTACGTTGAAGTAGTTGTAGAAGTTGGGGAAGTATAAGAAGTGACATAGTAAAGGGGGAGCCGAAATGGCTTCCTCTTTTTTGTAGGCTATGCCATTGATTTTCTTGCCTTTTTAGTGTAAAATATATAGATAAAAATTAAAACAAACATATGGCTGATAAGAAATTGTTCCCAAATCTTAAGAAGGCCGAAACGGCGGCGGCAGTGCCTCCGAAGCAGGAAGAAAAAGGCAATGTTTTCACAAATCTTTTTGAAGATAATGGCAAAAAAAAGACCGGCACAGATTCGGTTGTTGAATCTGTTATGAAGAAGACCGATACCAAGTCGATTTTGGGACCGAAGCCGAAGACTTACAACGTTGGTCATACGGAGAAAAGACCTGTTCATTTTGCGAGCGGATTCCTGAAATTCGTTGTTTATTTGTGGCTTTTAATGCTTGTCGGATCTTATTTAACAATGTGGGCCGGATTTGATCTTGGAGGTCTCAATCAATCTGTAAAAGCTGATGAGAATCTAACTTCTCTGAAGACCGAGCAGGCGAAATTAAACTCTGAGAATTATTTGATTGCTTACTATTACCTCGATAATTTCGCATATAACGCCGATGTTTATACGAATAAACAATCCATATACAATTCTTCTTATACTACATCTGCCGAAAAGAAAATTCTCGAAGGCGAAATTGCAGATCTTGAATCTGTAATGAAATCCGATCTCGAAATCATTCAAGAAAAATTATCTCAACCTATCGTTCCTGACGGTATAACCCCCAGAACCGAACTTGGCGCGGAGGTTGAATTCAAAGAAGCTACATCTGCTTATCTTGAAAATGAAATCGCCTCTCTTAAGACAGGCGAAACTGCAGAAGATTCAGATATCAATCTTGAGATAAACGGACTTAATGGAGCTTTGGCGCTTGTGAAAAACGGTGCTTTTGTAAAGGAATTGATGGCGATAGATTCTTCAGAAACTTTTGATACCGAGAGTATTTCAACAATTCTTGAAGGATTAAATTCAATAATTAGCGATAATTTCACGTTAATTTCTTCCATAAAAAACAAAAGACTCTCTTGGGGACCTGTAATCCAAGAAATCGAGGCTATAACGAAAGAAGTTGATCCTCTTTACGGGAGTGCGATTGCGAGCGATATCAACTATGCATCCTACAGTTTAAATTCCGAATCTAAGACTATAACATTGCAAGGCACGACCGTAACGGATGATGCCAGAAATTTTACACTTATAGCCGATCTTATAGATGCACTTGAGCAGTCTTCCATGTTCATGGATATAAAAAACCGAAGTTTCTCTAAGAACGACTCTGCAAATGAGGATGATACTGAATATGAGTCTTCTTTCAGACTGGAATTTAAATTACAAGAAGGAGAAGACAGTAGAGATAAGCAATTCTCTATTGATGAGATTACGGCTGAAGAAGATGAGGAAGTGAAAATCCCTGTAGAGACTACCGTAGCAACGGAATAATCAACAACTTAAAAATTTAAAATGGATAAAATCACAAACAAAATAACTGTAGTTTTCGCTCTATTGCTACTGGCAGGGCTCGGAGCATTTGGATTTTTCAAGGTAACCGCATATCTTGATTTGTACAACTATAACAAAGACATGAAGGCTGCAATAACAGACGCAAAGACGGATTCCAGCGATCTGGCCTCTGAGATTACAGAAGCTAAACTTTTGTTTCAAGAAACAAATAGCGTTAAGAATGACAACCTTGCCTCTGTATTTCCAGCGTCTGAAGATCTAACGTCTTTGACAAGAGCGTTTGATGAATTTTCAACCGAAAATAATTTCTCAAACAGCCCTTTCTTCATCAGCAGCATTTCTTATCAGGATAGCGAAGCATCGATAGACGGAGCTTACATGATTCTTCCTTTCACTATAAAAGTCGAGAGTTCGAAAGATAATTTTTATGAATTCTTGGATTATATCGGGTCATCCGGTAATTTGGACAGCGGAATAAGACTTATGGATATAACTAATGTTTCTTCAACGTTCGTAGAAGATGAGAACGATAATATTTCATTCAGTCTTTCCGTAAACGCTTACTTTCAAAAATAAATGGACGGCGAAAAACTACAACAATTACAGGATGCGATAATCGCGGGGAATATACCCCAGCTTGTGATGAGCGCGCTTTCTCATGCTATCGAAAGCAGATCAAGCGACGTGCATATCGAGCCTGAAAAAAATCTCGTCAGGGTAAGGTTCAGAATAGACGGCGTACTTAGAAGGATTGTCGAATACCCTCTAAACATTCATCCCGCCGTGGTTTCTCGTATCAAGATCATGTCTAACTTGAAAATAGACGAACAGCGCATTCCTCAGGACGGACGAAGTCAGGTCACGACCGCGGACGGACGTGAAATGGATCTTCGTATCTCAACCCTACCTACCGTTAACGGCGAAAAGGTTGTGATGCGTCTTCAAGATCAATCGCGCAAAATCCCTGACTTGCCTGAGCTTGGAATCGAAGGAAACTCTTTGAAATTTATCGAAGAGAGTCTTGCGATGCCAAACGGAATTATTTTAACAACAGGTCCTACAGGTTCAGGTAAAACGACAACTCTTTATTCATGCTTGAATCGTTTGAACAGACCGGAAGTAAATATTTTGACGATTGAAGATCCGGTGGAAATTCAGCTTGATGGTCTTAATCAGAGTCAGGTTCATCCCGACATCGATTATACTTTCGCGTTCGGACTTAGAACGGCTCTCCGTCAGGATCCGAACATTATAATGGTGGGTGAAATTCGTGACCGTGAAACCGTCGATGTTGCGATTGAGGCTTCGCTAACAGGTCACTTGGTGCTTTCCACAATACATACAAACAGTGCCGTCGAAACTCTTACCCGTATCGATAATATGGGCGTTCCGCCTTTTTTGATGACATCTACAATCAATACAATTATTGCGCAGAGGCTTGTAAGACGAGTTTGCCAAAATTGCAAAGAGGAAATTCCTGTCGATCCAAGCACTATGGAGCTTGTAAAAGAGGCTTTGGCTACGCTTCCTCCAAATACGGATATAGATCCCGCACTTGTGCAAGGACTCAAGTTTTATCACGGAAAAGGTTGCGATCAGTGCGATCACATAGGATATAAAGGTCGAGTCGGTTTATACGAAGTCCTGCATCTTAATAATGAAATAAGAAAGCTCATTTTACAAAGAGCAACCGCGATGGAAGTTGAGGCCGCAGGTAAAAAATATGCCGGCATGGTGACTCTTGAACAGAATGGAGTTATCAAGGCTCTCCAAGGGATTACCACTCTTGAAGAAGTTTACAGAGTTGCAAGGCATGGGGAAGAGGTAAGGAGCAAGACACAAGACACAGACAGCAGAGAAGAAAAGAAATAAGTTAATTAATTACATGGAAGAACAAAAAACAAATAGCGAAGAGGTTAGAGTCGATATCGGATTAAGTTCCGAAGATGAAGCCAGATTGAGAGCTTTGAACGAGGGTGGTGGGAGCCTTCGCGATAACGACATGATCGAATCTAGCGGCAATCCGGTATTGGATATTTATAGGAAGTTCAACCTATATTTTCAAGCACTCGGAGGAGTGAAAACTGCTGACAAGGTGACTTTTTTTGAGCTTTTGGCCGTGATGATTAATTCCGGAGTTCCTCTTATAAGGTCTCTCTATGTACTTAGCGATCAAACAACAAATGTGAAACTCAAAATGGTTGTGAGAGATATGGCTAAAAAAGTTGAGAGCGGTAAGAAATTCTCCGATGCGATGGTTTACCATTCTCACATCTTCAACGAGGCTGAAATAGGAATGGTCAGAAGCGGCGAGGCGACAGGCAAGCTTAATACAGTTCTGAGAGATATGGCGACACAGGCTGAAAAAAGCGCGAGCATAGTGAATAAAATAAAAGGAGCCATGATTTATCCGGCTTCGATCGTTATGATAATGATTGGCGCAACGATAGTAATTCTTGTAAAAGTAGTGCCAAAAATAACAGATATATTCGCCGAATCCGGAACGGAACTGCCGACATCAACGAGAGTTCTTATCGGGATGAGCAATATTGCAAAAGAACATTACATAGAATCTCTAATAGTAATAACTATCGCTTTAATTTCATTTTGGTTGTTCAAACAGACCAGCGTCGGTAAATACAGCATAGACAGTTTTTTGCTTAAGATGCCGATTTTCGGAGAGGTTTTCAAAAAAGCCGCTCTTGCAAGATTTTCGCGAAATCTCGCGAGCTTGATGAGAAGCGGAGTCGCAATCGTTCGCGCACTTGAGATAAATGCAAATGCTGTCGGTAACGAAGTTTATAAAAAGAGAATCCTCATGGCCGCCGAAGATGTCGCCCAGGGTATCCCCCTCGGCGAAAACTTAAACGATTCCAAATTCTTGTTCCCCGATATGGTCGTCTCGATGATTACAGTAGGTGAACAAACCGCAAAGCTCGATGAAATTGCAGATAAAATCGCAATGTTTTACGAAGAACAAGTCGATGAAACCATAAAAGGATTGAGCAAGATGCTTGAACCTGTAATTTTGGTAATCATGGGTGTTACCGTTGGCGGACTTGTGGCGGCGGTTATGCAGCCGATTATGAATTTGACGGATGTAGGGCAGGCTTTGTAGGAATATTCTCGAAAAATGTTTCACTTCCATATTTCCTCCACCTGGATTATTCGAGAAGCAATATTCATTTTTAAATTCATTTGAATCACTTCCGATTCTCAAATAATCCAGATATCGGAAATATTGAGCGTTACACAGATTTTCTCGAATATCCTACAAATCCTGAAGTTTCGATATGCAGCGTTCCACAGTATCCGCAATATCTTTTCAAAGCCTGAAATATTTACAGAAACTTTTTGTGCGACAATCGGTGTTGTTTTGCAATATTTTTCTATGCGTCAAGAACACGTAAGCGAATACATCCTTGCTTACGGAGTATGGTCGAGTATAATTAGCATTGGTCTTTTTAGACTTTTTAAAAATTTAACAAAAATCAAAAATGATGAAACGAAAAGGATTTACCTTAATTGAGTTACTCATCGTAGTAACGATTATCGGTATCTTGGCTGTTGCATTGGTTCCAAGAATTATCGGAGGAAGCGCTGCTGCAAGAGATGCAAGAAGGCAGACGGATTTGCAAACTGTTGCGACGGGTCTTGAATATTATTTGAGCGAGAATGGTGATTTTAGTGGAATGGGGGCTATTGCTGATGCTGGCGATGATGTTTGCGCTAGTGCATTGTCCTCTTTTTTATCAGGGGCTATAGGCTCTATGCCATCTGATCCTCAGGATAGCAACGCGAATTCTGCATTTGGAACTGATTGTAGCGGTGACTATGCTGTTTTATTCATGCAGGAAAGTGCCACAAACTCAACTGTAACTAAATACGCAGTAGCTGCTAGGCTTGAATTACCTGAAGAAGGCGATGACTTTGTATATGGCAATACTGATTCGACAGAAACTATATACACGACTTATGCACCTACTGCATATGCTGCTGCAGATGCTAATGGTTATTTCGTCGTTTACTAATAATTGCGAATTTCCAAAAGCCCCCGCATTCCGGGGGCTTTTTTTATAACATTTTTCATCCTGTAAAGTCGTTTTTTAAGAGGGCGGATTTCCGAACTGTTTTCGGGTTGTTTTGAAGCTGTTTTTACAGGTATAATTTTCTTCGAGTTTTATGAGAGGAGTTTTGCATTCGCAAAACAACTTAATAATAAAAGTGCTCCGTCCCTTATGGGACTGCGCACCGAACAAAAACAAATGCCGATTTCTTCCGCGTTAAAACGTGTTATTGCCAGCTGGCTTGTAGTTGCGTTTTTCATATCGCAAACGATTACTTTTGATTTATCCTTTAGCAAACCTGTTATTGAGGAGTATGGCATTGTCGCGATACTTGTCGATAGCGATATTTATAACGATACCGGTTCTTATGAAGGGTTGTCCGCGTCTTATGGTTCTTATCTTGATGATGATACGCTTGCCGAGAGAATCGACAGATATGCTTATGATGTTCAATCGACTTTGGCGATGACCAAGTCGCTGATTATCAATGTCGAGGATGATGATTCGGTTTCGAATATTTCCGCAATGCTTGAGAGGTTATATTTCGACGGAGATGATATTGAAGGCGAAAAAAATCACCTTGCCGGAGTTGTAGTCGTCGGTGATGTTCCACTTCCGGTTGTGACAAAAGGCGGGAATAAGTTTTTAAGCATGCTGCCTTATACGGATTTTGAGGATAAAGTTTATATTTTCAACGAGAGCACAGGGAATTTCGAGAGAAATGGAAGTGCTGACAAATTGGAACCTGAAGTTTGGCACGGAGTTATAGTCCCTCCGGCTGATGACACGGATGTTGCCGCTGTTCAGTTGGCTGAATATTTTGATAAAAATCATCTGTATCATCTTGGTGTAAGCGAATATTCGGAGTTCGATCAGAAGCTGTTTTATGGTGACATGGTCGCGGAAGAAAAAGCTATCAATAAGGCTTCATTCGAATCTTATGAGAGGTATACCGAAAACTGGGAGAACATTGCTTATAGCAGATATACTCGACATCTGGCGAAAGAGCTTTTTATAGATGCTGGCGGATCGATTTCGGAAGGAGATGGATTGGATAATGACGGCGACGAATTGATCGATGAAGACCCAGAAGATGGGATTGATAATGACGAAGATGGACTTATGGATGAAGATATCGGCGATCCTTTCAATGATATAGATAATGACCAAGACGGAACTGTTGACGAAGATGGCATAGTTGACAATGACAACGACGGAGATGGAAAAGTTGATGAGGATACCGCCGGTGATTTGAATGGCGATGGATGTCCCGGTGCGTGCGGATTGGATGATGATGGCGACTCGGTTGATGCCGATGATGACGGATGGCCGACAGGGCTTGAGCTTTTAACCGGATGGAATCCTTATAAGAAATCCAGTCCGTTTTTATTCAAACTGCGTGATGAAGACTTGCAGGAAGACTGGAAAGATTTTTTCACGGATGAAGATCCTTTTTATTGTCCGGAAGACTACGTATGCTGGACCGGCATAACGAAAAACGATAAAGATGGTGATTTTGAAAATTTTGACGATATAGAGTCTTACGTCGATTACGACTCTGATTGCTATGACTCGGACGGCGCTTTTCATCCCGAGTGGGATGACGACGAGGACGGTTATTGCGATGAGGACACTGATACGGATAATGATGCGGATGGAGATGGAACTGCAGATGAAGATATGTTCAGCGAGGAGGATGAAACCTCTTCTTTTGATTCTTTGCCCGATGTTCAATCCAAAAATCTTTTCGATCAATTTACAAAAAAATACTATTCGCTTTTCGATAAATTAATCGCTCAAATACAAGACTGGACCGATTATACGGGCAGATACACTGCTCATTATGTCGATGAGGATGGTCTTAATGTAAGCGATTTGGATTCACCAATGACTCTCATCGGTAAAAAAGATCAATATACGATTTCTTACCTGAAAGATGTAAACGATTCAATGGAAGAACAAGTGGATAAGGTTGTCGATTCCGTACAGAAAGATGTCGATATCATCGCAAATGTCATGGTGCAGATCACCGTGAATTTTGAAGGTGTAGATATCGATGATGACGGAGAAGAAGATGTCGGCGGTATGGAAATATTGGGAGATCCTATTTATTTTTTGAATCATTCCGTGTCATCACGCAATTATCCTTTTAATGTTACCATTTACGGAAATGAAGCGAATGAAATAACTTCCGTCAAACAATGCTCCCCTTATCTCGGTTCTTATGATGAAGAGGAAACTGGAGCCGAATTAGTAGAAGGTTTGCGCGTATATAATCTCGATACGGCAGGTTCTTATGACGATGAAGGCAAAGATTATGGAGGATGTTTCGGTAATTATTTCGACATGTCTGATTACGGAGAATATGTTAATGGCCTCACCTTTTGCTTCCCTGAAATAGCAAGCGAGCCTGTCAGAAGTGTTGTGGGAACAAAAGAAGTTTTGCCCGGAGAAGGAGATGAATCAATGACTTCCGATTATAGGGCTTGCAATGACTTCAAGGAGTTAAGAGGATTCCTTGGCAACGAACTTATATCGGATTTCTTCACGGATTCCAGCTGGGTCGAGACGTTCTCACATCTTTTTGATGAAGAAG
>MFXH01000006.1:0-2651 GCA_001788795.1 Candidatus Peregrinibacteria bacterium RIFOXYA2_FULL_41_18
ATCGGATTCAAGCCCGCAGCTTTTCGCGCAGGATAAAGTCCGAAGAAAAGACCTTCGGCAACAGCCGCAATAACAGATATCGCAATCCCTCCAAAAGGTATATACAATCCTATATCGACTCCAACATAAGAGGCAATTATCACGGACATCATTACAAGCGAAACCGCAATCGCAACACCTATCAAGGCACCTGCAAAAGTAATCATCGAAGACTCAAATAAAAACTGTCTCAAAATCACCTCGGGAGTCGCACCAAGCGCTTTTCGCAAACCGATCTCGCGAGTGCGTTCCGTAACGGTCACAAACATAATATTCATAACCCCAACTCCACCGACAATAAGAGAAATCGCCGCCAAAACAGCAAGCAAAATCTGCAAAGCACCGGTAATCGTACCCATCATCGACATCGCCTCATCCATCGTCGAAACGCGAAAATCCCTCCTGTCGGGATTTGAAATGTTGTGCCTTTGATCGAGAAGCGCAACCAAATCTTCTTTCACAAAATTTGCAACAGCATCATCCTCAACCTGTATAACAAAATAAGGGATATGCTGTATCCCCAAAACCAACTTCTGCATCGTGTTCAGGGGAACATAAATTTGTTTATCCATATCTTGGAAAAAAACAACTCCAAGCTCTTCCATAACACCAATGATCTTGAAATTAACACCACCAATCCTGACAGTCTGCCCTATCGGATCCATATCGGGAAATAATTCTTCCGCAACAACATGCCCGACAATGGCAACTCTCGCCATAGACTGATCCTCTTCGTTTGTAAAATAACGCCCTTCGGCAACTTCGCTTTGATCTATTTCTATAAAAGCCGAACTTGTCCCTTGTATCATGTATTTTTTATCCTCATAAAGAGAAACCACCCTCTCTTGTCCTATTACAACGCCATATCCGGCAGTAACCCCCGGAATATCGAGAGAGGCATTCATATCATCTTCTTTGAGAGTCGTAACTGTCATACCTTCCATTTGCGCCGTAGCGGAACCGGGACTCATATCGGAAAAACCGGGAACCTTCGTCTCAACAAAGATTGTATTCGAACCATAAGCCTCCATCTGTGCGGTAACAACAGATTGAGTACTATGACCAAGCGCAAAAACCATAATTACGGTAATAACGCCAATCACAATACCAAGAGTCGTCAGAAGCGTCCTAACCTTATTAGCTTTCAAGGCGGTATATGCAAGCATCAGATATGTGGAGAAACTGATTTTCATAGATTAAGTTATAAGTCGTAGGTCGTAAGCCTTAAGTCGCATTTCCCCTTCTACACTATGTCACTATGTCACTTCTCATACTTCCCCAAACTTCCCCCTCACTCATGCCTCAACGCCTCTATCGGATTCAAATTCGCCGCCTTCTTGGCCGGATAATAACCGAAAACCACGCCAACCGCACAAGACACGGAAAACGCGATGAAAATCGCCGTACCGGAAATTGCAAAACTCCAATCATATCCAAGTGATCGAACTGCCAGAGCAACCAAGGCGGAAACGGCAACACCGATAATTATTCCAGCAACTCCGCCCAAAAGCGTAACAACTATCGCCTCAAACAGAAACTGCTCAAGTATTCTCCGTTTCTGCGCTCCAAGAGCCTTACGCAAACCTATCTCACGCGTACGTTCGGTAACTGCAACAAGCATTATGTTCATAATTCCGACTCCACCTATCACAAGCGAAATCGCCGCAATCGCAGTCAAAAAGAATTTAAGAACACCTGTTATAGCGGTAAACATACCGACAAGAGTCGCAATACTTTCAGCCATAAAATCGTCATCCTTCGGATCACGAATATCGTGCCGTGCACGAATGGTAGCCTCAATATCTGATTTAGCCCTCTCCAAATTATCGCCTGAATCAATTTTCACCCTTATCAAATTTATATAATCAAGTCCGAAAATTATCTTCTGCGCAACTGTCACAGGAATAAAGACCTGATCATCTCTATCTTGAAAAGCGACAGCACCTCTTTTTTCAAGAACCCCTATAACCGTAAACGGTTCACGATTTATCTTAACAGTCTGCCCTATCGGATCAACTCCGTTAAAAACCTCTTCCGCAACAGTCGCTCCAAGGACAACAACCTTCTCAATTCCATTTTGTTCTTGCTCGGTAAAAAAACGACCGTCACTTATAACAGCACTCTCAACATCCGTATAAGTATAGCTGACACCATTCGCAAAACTATCAACAGCCTCCCCACCAGCATTAACCGTAACCGCCCCTTTCACATATGCGCAAGCCGCAATAACATTCGGCACATTCACAGGGTCGTTTATGGCTTCTGCGTCTTCAAGCTTAAGTGTTGTAACCGTAATCCCCATCATCGCAACCGGAGGACCATCATCAAACCTACCACCGGGTAAAACACTGATAAGATTCGTGCCAAGACTCGTAATTTGATTTGTAATCAGGCTTTGTGCGCCTGAACCAATAGAAACAACCATCACGACGGACGCAATACCGATTGTAATACCCAAACTTGTCAGAAAAGCACGCCCTTTATGGAGCATAAGACCTCTTGCGGCAACCTTCAAAGAACCGACAAAGTCGCACCAGTCAAAACAAAAGAAACGAGATTTTTTCTTATTTAACATCATGGATCTTCTCTGGGTGAGGACTGTGTCCGTTATG
>MFXH01000006.1:2691-15105 GCA_001788795.1 Candidatus Peregrinibacteria bacterium RIFOXYA2_FULL_41_18
TTTATCGGAAATTATCTTGCCGTCGGCGATTTCAATAATTCTTTTCGCTTGAACGGCAACATTTCTTTCATGAGTAATGAGAATTACAGTATGCCCCTCGTCATTCAAGTTTTTAAAAATCTTCATAATCTCAACTCCGGACTTGCTATCAAGATTTCCCGTAGGCTCATCCGCCAAAATTATACTCGGATTATTGATAAGAGCGCGCGCAATCGCAACCCTCTGCTGCTGTCCGCCGGATAACTGATTCGGGACGTGATTAAGACGATTCTCAAGACCAACAGACTTCAGAGCTTCTATCGATCTATCAACCTGCTCTTTGTCGGGAACTCCGGCATAAATAAGCGGAACTCGCACATTATCTACAGCCGTAGTCCTTGGGAGAAGATTGAAAGACTGGAATACAAATCCAATCTCTTTGTTACGAATAGAAGCCAACTCATCTTCCGTATAAGACGTAACGTTTTTATCTTCAAAAAAATACTCGCCCCTAGTCACGGTATCCAAAAAACCGATTATATTCATAAGCGTTGACTTGCCGGATCCGCTATGCCCGATTATCGCCACGAATTCACCTTTATGTATTTTAAAAGTCGCCCCACTCAAAGCGTGCGTTTCAGCCCCATCGGAACCATAAATCTTATAGATATCCTTAAGCTCAATGAGAACTTTCGAAGTATGAGTCATATAAACATTGTTTTTTATTTACACAAAGATTCTAGCACGAAGAGGTCGTAGGTCGTAAGGCATACTCCCCTTCATAATTCTGTCATCTGCAACTTACCATCTGCTGTCTATTCCTTCTCCCCTGCCAACTCGTTCAAATCGACATATCCAAACATCACCTTCCCTTCATCACTATAAGGCTGAACGGGAATACCGACAGATGATCCAAGCCACCTTGCAACACCATATCTAGCACGTACGGCAATTTTAAACCTAACATCATCATTCATGCGATCAATATCAGGTGAAAAAGGCTGACGATCCATTTCTACAACAGCCTGTTGTGGCTGATCGCACTCCCAAAAATCAGGACAACAACTATGATCACAACCTATAAGAATTTCAAACCTCTGCATATAAATTAATTCTTGGATTTTTTCACTATCTCACTTCCCTCCGTATGCCACACTGCAATTTTCCGTCTCCCATACGCTTACCTCTTTCAACTTCGCAATCCCGAATTTACCATCGATTCTCCCCCATATCCAAACTGCAATATTCTCAGCTGACGGCACTGGAATAACTTTATTCAAATCATTATGATCCAACTCATCTAAAACATTCTCTGAAACAACTCTTTTAATTTCAGCAAAATCACAGATCATACCTTCCGCACCCACCTCTCCTTCAAGGGTAACACGCAACTTATAAGTATGCCCGTGCAACCTCTCACACTTACCCTTATACGAAGGCAAATAATGCGCCGCATCAAATTTAAAATCACGTGAAATCAACATAATACAAAAATACACGCATTATAGGTTGGTTGACAAATGAAAAATAAGGATTGTAAACTAACATCCTTTTAAAAAACAAATGGGCATAGATATAGAACCAGTCCGGCATCAACAACAAGAAAGCGGTGGAATAAAAAATAATAGCTTAGCCGAAAACCAAACAGAAACATCCACAGCTATTAATCGTATTCAAGCTTGCCCCATCTCGTATCCGCAATGGCTAAACGATTTAAACGATCCTAGCCAGCTGACAAATCTGAGAAAGGCTGAAACAGAGATATCAAAATCCCCAAGAATAAAAGAGATAACAACTTCCGGAACTTCCCTCGGAGAAGCATTGCTAACCCTACATATACCTCAACTTGAATCTGGACAAAGAGAAGCGATAATGGCAAGTCCGACATTCGCAACCAAAATACTTCCATTACTTACACTTTTCGAATACAGATTTATAAAACGTATACCGGGAATCGTATATCTGCTGGAAGAAGCCGGAAAAACACAAGACCCTTCACACAGGTTTGCGGGAGAAAAACATTATGAAGGCACCGTCATAAAAATCGATATAGCGAATTTTTCAGGCAGAACAAGAACCGAAGGAGCAGAAAAAACAACAGCCGCACTGGAAGCGAATTTTTATCCGGATCTTTTCGATACACTAAGAAGATATCCTGAAATAAAATTTATAAAAACCATCGGAGATGAAGTCGTATTGATTAGCGAAAACGCAACAGATACGGAAATAGACGCATTTACAAAAGCTTTTGCCCAAAGAACAAAAAGAAAAGGATTCGGCACTCATACCGGAATAGCAAAAGGACATTTTGGCATAACAATAACACCTAGTGGAAAAGTAATCATTAATGGACCGGCATCAACAGAAGCAACAACCCAACAAAAAAGATCGAAAACTAAAGAGAGATCGGGCGAAGAAATTCCATGCGGCATATTCAAAGCCGAGTCGGAATTAACTTTTGACGAAACAGAAGATATACCACTACCTCCGGCACCAAAAATCTCAGCAATGCATTTATTAAAAGGATTTAATCCAACAACAATAAACGAACTGGCAAGCGATCCCGAAATGCTGGAAAGAGAATTGAGATCAGAGATGGCAATGCTCGCATCAACAGTAACTCAATACGCAATCAGAAACGAAAATCCCATTGAGAGAAGAGCAACAGCGGTTGCAATAACCGCCAAATCGAATACGGAAGCTACAGGAGAAAACATAATCGCATGGGAAGAAAAAATCGAACGAATAGCTCAAAAATACGGAGGAACCGTGATTTATCTGGATCTCACGGAGGATAAAAAAGAAGCTATCGTGGCATTCGGAGCGCAGGGCTCAAGTCCATTATTTCAAGAAGAAAGATCCGCAAGATTCGCGAACGAAGTCACCAAACTGGAGGATGAATGCAAGATAGGTATAGAAAGCGGATCGATATATATGTCGGATACGGGAAGAGCAGGAGCGATCTCAGATGCCGTAAATCAAGCGGTCAGGTTGGCAAACGCAGGAGATATTTCGGGGATGATAAGAATCGGACCAAGTATAACGGAAAAATTTGGAGACAACGTCAGACCGGAAGTACTCGAAACAAGAAGCATCACACTAAAACATATAGGAGAAAAAACCGTAACAGTATGTGACAATATAGAGTTTCCAACTGAAGAAAAAGGATACGTAAGGGCTTTAAACGCAAAAGAAATAGTTGCACATCTGACAGACGGAAAAAATCACATAAACATAGTCGGAGATCCGGGAATGGGACAGGCGGAAATACTGGAGGAATCAGCAAGAATTCTTGAAACGGAACATGGATTTGCCGTAGTAAGAATGGGACAACATCATGAAAAACACACAACGTACGGATGCATTAGGAAAATCATCAAAACCATATTCCCCGAAATAGAAGATTTCGAATCATGGATGGAAAAAACAGACATAGAAGAGTCGGAACAAACACTTTGGAGAAACTTATATGAAGAGCTGATTAACGGATCAACAAAAACATCAATATTGAATTCAAAAGAAACCGCAACAAGAGAACTTACAACATTATTATCAAAAACCGAGAATCTCTGTATAACATGTGAAAATGTAGACTCATCAGATCCGACTTCTCAGGAAATTTTGGTAGCTTCAAAAACAAAACTCATAACAACTGATGGGAAGAACGGAACGAGATATGATTTACATGGTATATCAATCGCAGTAGCAACAGGGAAAGTTGCATTACAACGACTGCACCTGCCGGAAAACACCGATACAACAATAGAAAGAGGACGTTTTGTCAGAAAGCTAGGGAGATATTTACGATCCAGACTGCCTATGTCACACGGAACATACAGTTTGCTAGCGGTACAACTTGAAATAGAAGATTTGATAAGAAGAGGTGTAATAAAAGAAGGCGAATGGGAATTCGACAATTCAAAACTGGACATAAATAGAAGAACAAGCGAATCTACAAGTACATTTTTGGAAGACTTGGCAACTCATCAGTTAGATCAAGTGGAGACATCCGCACATGAAGCCATACCAACACTGAAAACAGCCGCACTTCTTGGAGAATGCAAACAAGAAGAGATCATAGATATCATAGGACCTGCAGATTGGAGATCTCAAAAAACAAAACTCGTTCAACTCGGCATTTTGGCGACAGGTAAAGGTATAAGATTCATAAACCCGTTTTTGGCAAGAGTACAAAGACCTAGAACGCTACAGCATCAAAAATCCGAAGCGGAAGAAATCGAATTGAATATGCGTAAATATCTTGGAGTTGAAGAAGAATCGTTCCCAATAACAAGATATCTCGATATATGCGGAAAAATGGGAATTGTACTATCACCAGATGTAGCTCAAGCGACAGCAGATTATGCAAGAACTTGTCTATCTCAAAACAAAATACTTGCATGTAACGATGCTTGCCGACAGTTTTTGGAACTGACGGGAGAACCAAGTGAAACGGAACAAATGAGAAACATCCTTCCGATATATTTAAATTTAATACGCTCGCAAATAACACTTGGAACGGATTCCGATGAAACAATACAAAAAGCTGAGAAATTACTACAAGGCAATGTCGATGTCGAAACAAAAAGAGAACTAACAGATCTCAAGTTCAAAGCCGCATCAAGAAAAAAGAATCCGGAAAATATGGACGCCTCACTAAGAGAGATGGAAGCACTCGGAACAGATAAAAACACAATTTTATTACGCAAATCGGAATTATACTTGGTAGCTTCCGGAAAAGCTGAAAAACGCGAAGACGCAATACGTCTTGCAGAAGAAGGGATTAAAACGCTAAAAGAAGCGAAAGAGTCTGAAGAAAAAAACAAGCTCACACTTCAACTTCAAGGATTTCTATATGGATTTCTTAGGAGACCAAACGAAACACCAAATGGAGAATTGGATCACTGCGTTGAATCGATAGAAGATTCTTCGCCGGAGAAAACAGATGAAGATCTGCGTACTATGTTATACGCGGTAGCAATACTTTTTAATCGTAATCAAGATAAGGACAACGAAAGAGCAACGAATCTGGCCACAAGAGTGAAAAAAGATGGAAAAGAAAACGGACTGATGGCAATAGTAACAAATGCAATAAACTGCGAAATGAATTTGGCGATTCAACGAGCATCAAATTATCAAGACCAAGAAGCTTATGGACAACTGGAATCTGTAAGATATTTATATGAAGAAAGCATAACTTACCAAAATCGCGAAGATCTTCAGCCATTGAAAAGAGAATTCACGGCAATCGTCCTAACAGCATACGAAGCGGCCGTCAATCAACTTGAAATAATCGTAAATAATCCATCAGACATACAGCTCGGTGCACAACTTACGGCAATCACCGCATATATCAAGAAAATCAAAAAAAATCTCGAAATCTATCAGGACATTCTTGCAATTCACGCTTACAAAGCATGTCTTGAAGCTCTGGACGGAAAAATGACCAGTCTTACGGCTGAATCATGATATCGCTGGAATCAACAGACGTTGTAACAGGTTGAATCATAATGTCATTCGTAGTAACCGGCTGAATCATAATATCGCTAGACGTACCTGAAACATTCAACTTGTTATATTTCTCCTGAACCAATTCGAAACGAGTTATGGCATCTTGAATCATGTCGGCATTATAATCGGCAACAGTATCGATATACCTGATATAAGCACCACCGATTAAGAATCCGGCCAAGAAGACAGCCGTAACTGCAAGTTTGTAAACCAACTTTTCTTTTCCCATATTTTTGTTTTGATTAAAAAATGTTTTCATAAAATAATAGCACATAAAAGCACGCACGTCAAACCCCCGAGAAAAAGAAACGACCTAATCTCTCACCTAATACTTAATACTCTCCACGTCTCCGCCACATCATGCGCACGAATAATTTTTGCCCCATTCATCACGGCAATAACGGCACACACAAGCGAAGGAACAAGCCTATCTTCGATTTTCCCTCCAAGAAAACTCTTGCGAGAAGCCCCTATCAAAATTGGCAAACCCAACGATCGCAATTCAGATAACCGACGCAAAATCTCAAAACTATATTTCGATTCCATACTCACAAAAGCCCCCATCCCGGGATCTACAACAATCTGTTCAATACCGGCTTCACGCGCCTTCACAACCCTTTCACTAAGGAACTTATCAATCGTCTCAATGACATCTGCGTACTCAATTTTATCCCGAGTAGTTCTCGCATTTTTATCCTTCGAATACATCAAGCAAATCGGCATCTTCAATTTGGCAACAACCGAAAACATCTTGGAGTCTCCCCTGCCGGCAGTCACATCATTAACCATGTCCGCTCCTACCTTATAAGCCGCAACTGCAACACCGGACTTATAAGTATCAATCGAAATAAAAATATCAGGAAATTTCTTGCGCACAGCCTCAACAACCGGCACAACTCTCTTAATCTCCTCCTTAAGACTCACAGACTTCGAATCAGGCCCACTCGACTCACCACCCACATCTATAATCAAGGCTCCTTGCTCAACCATTTCACCAACTTTTCTAACGGCAGATGCAATAGAATTAAATTTCCCACCATCCGAAAAACTATCAGGCGTCACATTCAGCACACCCATTACAACAGGTTTATCCAAACTCAATTTGCGACCATGGGAAGATTTTAAAATAAAATTTCCCTTATTAAAATCCTCCAACACTGCCGCCAATTCAGAAGCAATTTTCTTAAGCCCGAAAGGCTGACACTTAAGTTTATTCACAATAATTCCAATTTGTTTATCCGTAGCCATCAGAATCCCTCTAACACGCGGCACCTTAAACCCAGCCGCATCCCTCGGAAGCGCCAAATCAGCCCCACACGCAAGAGCCTCCTGCTTAAAAACATTCGCACCTCTCGTATCAATCTCCCCAATATCGATAATGCGCAAAAAAGCTTTCTTGGACATAATCGCGGCACCGGCGGGATCACTACCCAACCCAGCGAAAAGCGCCTGCAAATCGGAACGGGTTTTGACTGAACGTATAATCATACCGGCAAAAATATATCATAAAAGAGACCCTTGTGCTAAAATCCTCTCGTTTAAAATTTATTCTTCACTTCTTCATGATAACAAAAATCCTCAATAAGATTCTCGGCGACTATAACCTGAAAGAAATTCGCAAACTCGAACCGGTTGTTGAATATATAAACAAGCTCGAAGAACAATATCAGCATGACTTAAAAGACGAAGACATCCCGCGCAAAACAGAAGAATTCAAAAAACGCATAGCCGAAGGAGAATCTCTCGATGATATTTTGCCGGAAGCTTTTGCACTTGTGAAAAACGCATGTCGCCGTCTAGTCGGCAAAAAATGGGAAGTCCGCGGACGCGAAATCACTTGGGACATGGTTCCATACAATGTACAAATAATAGGAGGACTTGTTCTTCATCACGGAAAAATCGCCGAAATGAAAACAGGTGAAGGAAAAACCCTCGTCTGCACAATGCCTCTTTACCTCAACGCATTAACCGGAAAAGGAACCCACCTCGTAACAGTAAACAGCTACTTGGCAAGCAGAGACGCGGAATGGATGGGCGGACTCTACAGATTCCTCGGATTAACCGTCGGAGTAATAGAACACGCACAGAGCCATGCAGACAAACAAGCCGCTTACAATTGCGACATAACTTACGGAACAAACAACGAATTCGGCTTCGACTACCTCCGCGACAACATGGTCAGATCCCTCAATCAATGCGTACAGCGCAAACTCAATTACGCAATCGTGGACGAGGTCGACTCGATTCTTATCGATGAAGCACGAACTCCTCTGATTATTTCAGCACCGGCTGAAGAATCAACAAGCAAGTATATGAAATACGCGCAATTGATTCCACAACTTCAAGAGAACAAAGATTTCAATATAGATGAAAAAATAAAAACAGCCATCCTAACTGAAGAAGGTATTAAAAAAATGGAAGACCTTCTCGGAATGGAAAATATTTATGCCGAAGGAGGATTTCAAGAAGTAAATCACATTGAACAAGCTCTCAAAGCTCACACGGTTTACAAGAAAGATGTTGATTATATGGTAAAAGACGGCGAAGTGATCATAGTCGACTCATTCACGGGAAGGCTTATGCCGGGACGCCGTTATTCGGCAGGACTTCATCAGGCAATCGAGGCAAAAGAAGGCGTCGAAGTTAAGAGAGAAAGCAAGACAATGGCAACGATCACATTCCAGAATTATTTCAGAATGTATGGACGTCTCGCCGGCATGACGGGTACAGCCATGACCGAAGCCGAAGAGTTCGGATCGATTTACAATCTCGACACAATTTCAATTCCAACGAATAAACCTGTTAAGAGACTCGATCGACCAGATGCGATTTACAAGAATCAAAGAGGTAAATACATGGCTATCGCCGCAAAAACAAAAGAGCTTCATGAAAAAGGCCAACCGGTTTTGATCGGAACGGTTTCAATAGAAAAATCCGAACTTCTATCGGGCCTTCTCAAATCTCAAGGGATCAAACACGAAGTCTTAAACGCAAAACAACACGAAAAAGAAGCTGAAATAGTAGCGAAAGCCGGACAAAAAGGCGCAGTCACAATCGCAACCAACATGGCCGGCCGCGGAACCGATATCAAACTCGGCGAAGGAGTAACGGATCTCGGAGGGTTGTATATCATGGGTACGGAACGCCACGAATCGCGACGTATCGACAATCAGCTTAGAGGACGCGCAGGACGCCAAGGGGACCAAGGCGAAACCCAATTCTACGTTTCAATGGAAGATGATTTGATGCGTCTGTTCGGAGCGGATTCCATCAAGAAAATGATGGAATTTCTACGCGTTCCAGACGATATGGTCATAGAAAACCGACGAATTTCGAAATCCATAGAAAACGCACAAAAAGCTGTTGAAGGACGCCATTTCGACATCAGAAAACACTTGGTCGAATATGATGACGTAATAAACCGCCATCGCGAAATAATGTATGGTCGTCGCCGACAAGTCCTCGAATCAGAAAACATCAAGAACGACATTTTGATCCTTATCGAAAAAGAGGTCGAAAACATCGTACTCACTCACGTAAACGCAAAAGGGTCACAGAAATTCGACTACAAAGAAATCCATGAAACGATGCACGCCCTACACTCAGACCCTTCAAATCCGTTAAGCATGCAGGAACTCGAAGGAATCGAATACGAAGAGAAAATGATTGAAGTTCTAAAAAAATATCTCACTCTCGAATATCTCGAAAAAGAAAAAACAATTCCCGACTACAAAGAATCTGAAGGCGGCTCGAAAATCCTTCGCAAGGTCGAACGTGACATCTACTTCCGCATCATGGACTCTCTATGGATGCAGCACATTGATGAAATGTCACACTTGCGCGAGAATGTCGCATTAAGAAGCTACGGCCAACGCGATCCGCTAGTCGAATACAAAGGCGAAAGCTACAAGCTTTTCCAAGATATGCAAACGGAAATCCAGCGTTCAACCGTCAATACACTCTTCAAGTTAAAAGTAAAAGAACAGCCTCAACCTGTAAGCATAAAAGAACCTGCCCACCTCCGAACAAACGAAGCCCAAATCGACTCCGTCCTCGGACCGAACCGAGCAAATTCAAGCGGAACCGTTACAAGAAGCACGTTTGATTCTGGAACATCCGCACCTGCAACCGCCATGCCAAAAGTCGGCCGCAACGAACCTTGCCCATGCGGAAGCGGAAAGAAGTTCAAGAAATGTTGTGGGAAGTAGCGAGATTCTCGTTCGGTAGCGTAGAGAAGCCGAGCTCCGCGAGACTTTCTCGAAGCGAACGACAATCTTCAAGAAATAAGAAGTATTTTTACGAAGTAAACAATACGAGTTATTTCGTAGAAGATTGAGAGAATCCCTATTGCAACCGGTAGGAAGCCGTAGGCGACCGGACGGCCTATATTATCAGTTGATTGCGCAAGCAATCTCCTAATTAGTAGCGAGATTTGCGATACGAAGCGGTAGTCCCGGAATGCGGGACGAGAGCGAAGTACGATTTTCAAGAAATAAGTTTCTTGTTTCGAAAAAAATCGAGCAAATCCCTATTGCAGCTGATAGAAAGCGAAGCGGTTCTATCAGCCTTTATTATAAGTTGTTTCGCGGATGCGACTCATTCACCGAAAGAAACCATAGTCTCATCACCGGATCTCGGCAGATCGGTTATTGGCAAAAACGTTTCGACAATACCGGATATGCGAGAAGTAACTGAACCGATAACGCCAACAGTATCCGATGTATCATATCCCAAGTTCTGACTATATGATCCATCAACAGAAGGTATATGAACAGTGGTAGGATCAATATCATCATAGAAAACACCCCCAATATGAACCAAAACGATATGATCCTCGGGATTTTTTATGTCCGGATATCCGGAATAGTCATAATAATAACCGGTAGAAACAATATTAGGGATAAAAGAATCATCACCAACAAACTGAACCCGTTCAAATTGACACCAAAAACCATTTGACCCGACAACTTCATCCTCGACATCAAAAGTAACATAAACACTTCCCATATCATGTATGGATTCTAAATCGCCATCGGTACCATAAGAAATTTGACGATGAATAAGTGCATTTGATGGAACATCGCCATTTCTAATATCATCAAAAGTCACAGAATCATCACCTGTCTGCAAAACCGCGGAATCAACTATCCTCCGAATATAACTATCATAAATAGGAACAAGCCGCGAAACACAAGAACTATCAGATTTATCCGTACCAGAATAAACGGGACAATCAGATTCATTCAAAGAAGTACAAGCATCAACAAGATTATCAAAAAAATACCCAGAAGAATGACCGGCAGAAGGGTTTTGATAAGAATTATGCAAATCATTCTCAACACCGTTAACACATCCACCCTCAATACCGGCTACACACACAAGGACTGCTAAATTTTTCCCAAAAGAACCTTCCATAAGAATCAATGAATAACAAAAGAACAGCAAGATAAGCCATTTAGAACAGTGCGTCAAACACGGCGAAGCGAAAAAGAACAAAAATTAAGTATTCGCAATAAACAGCGCAAACAAGATCGTTAAATCCTTTGCCTCCTACTCCAATCCATAAACTCTCGCCGCATTGGCATAACCCACTTGATATGCCAAATCTTCAGGCAGTTGATCCAAAAACTCTACAGTAAGCTGAAAAGATGGCGGACCAATCTTATCTACTCCCGTACTTGGGTTATAAACAAATTCATCCGTACCAATCATGAATCTATCCGGATAATCAGAAATAAGCTGCAACCATTCGTCCCGAATGAAACCATCATCATCGACAAGTCGATTTTCAACAACTGACTTACTATATTCAGGATCTTCGACTCGCAAACTCAAATACAAGTTACTGTGATCCGCCAAAAGTCGCCTTATAAGATCACTCGTCATATCACCGGTATTATCCCAACCAATATGTTGCCATACGATTTTCGCGTCGAGATTATAATCAAGAAGCTCTTCGAACTCGGCAATATTCGCATATAGAACGTCAGGATTGTTTGAACTTATCTCATTAAAAAAACTTCTTGGCGACTGATCTTCTGAAACAGCTTCCATGTGCCAATCAATCGGCATATCGTTTTCAGCCGATATATCTGCCAGCAACAAAAACAGTTCATGATTCGGAGGCGCGTACTCAAAAGGATGCGTATCTCTGAAGGAAAGATGCAACGAAGCCATCTCTCCAAAAGCGACAGCGCCAGCATCCACAATCTCTTGAGCAGTTTCTTCAAACTCATCACGCATATCGTCAGTAACTTCACCATCGTTATAAGCCTCATTTATAAGTCTGCTTAAACTCCCCCCACCGGCAACAAGCTTGAAATACTCCGGATAAGCCTCAACAATCGGCAACAGCTCATCATAATCATAACTCATTTTCTGACCTTCCGTTTGAGGAGGCGGCATAAGAAGAACCGACTTAATATTGAATTCTTCAAAAAGACTGACTGCGTATTCCGCAGCATCATCAAAATTATTCTGAAGACCATCTCCATCCAAATGAAAATGCGTATCGATTATCCAAGCTTCATCAACCGACTCACGTTCGCAAGAACTAAAAAACAACATCGCGACAAGCACACCAACAAGAATTTTTTTTGACATATGTTTCAATCTTAACTATGTCACTTCTCCAACTTCTTCTACCTCCCCTACTCCTTCTCCACAAATATCTCCCTCGGCTTCGCCCCATTAGCCGGTCCTATTACTCGATGCTCTTCAAGCAGGTCGATAAGACGAGATGCACGCGCATAACCAACGCGCAAATACCTCTGCAGTGCGGAAGCTGAAGCCTTCCTATTGCGCTTAATACATTCAAGCGCCTCTGTATACATCGGATCATCAGCGCCACCTGCTTCCATTTCCATTTTTCTGTCGGGAATACCAAGCACCTTCTGTCCGGCAGTCTCATGTGAAGTAATCGCA
>MFXH01000007.1 GCA_001788795.1 Candidatus Peregrinibacteria bacterium RIFOXYA2_FULL_41_18
TAACAGTATCGTAAAAAGATTGTATGTAAGCTGAGTTGAGCTTGCCCCTATTGCAACATTTTTGGCGTCCACGCCGGAAGCACCGTATAAATGTTTTTCCATTTGTACCAAAGCTTCTCTGCATTCTTGAGTACCGAGTGTCGGTGGATATCCGCCCGATGCATGAAACACGTCCTTGTCTTGCATTATTTTGAGATATGCTTCTCTCAATCCTTCCGGTGAAGAATGATTTACCCAGCCGCCGGCGAATGAAATTATATCTTTAGGCTCGTATCCGTACTTTTTAAAAGTTTCAGGACTCGCAAAGCTCATTATCTGCTTGACCGGAGATATGCTTCGCCTGAAATCTGCCGCTTTTTCCGAAATCAAAGGTTTCATGTTTTTAAGGAAAATTCTATAAGTTCATGATTGCGCGTATATGCGAATACACCTTTTGCTCCTTGAGCGGCCGGAAGTTTCAACATTTTCCTAGCCCTGATCAATTCTTCCGCATGGTGCATGTCATCAACTTCAAAACAAATATGGTGCAAACCCTCCCCATTCTGCGCCAAAAATTTGAAAGCGAGAGCTTTTTCGCTTTTCGGCTCCAGAAGTTCCATTTCTACGTTTTCTGTTTTTACAAAACATATGTCGGCATCTTGATGTTCATCATATGTTATCTTTTGATCCAATCCATAAATACTATTCTCAAGATATTTTTTGATACTTTTTACGACTATTGCGATATGTTTTATTCTAAGTAGTTTATTCAATTTTATCTTTTATTATGTATAACGGTCTGCCCAAGGATTGCTGATAAAGCTTGCCTATATACAGGCCTACGACTCCCAGCGAGAACAATATCATGCCGCTAAAGAAAGATATAAACGTTACTGTTGACGCCCACCCAATAAGCCCAACATCGTGAAACAGCTTTTGGTATATGATAAAAATACTGAAGATGATTGAACATACCGATATGAACATGCCGAACACGGATATGTAAATAAGCGGCTTGTTTGAAAAATTCATTATTGTTTCCGAGGCGAATCTTAAGGACTTCAGCAGTGTGTATTTCGTTTTACCTTTGGCCCGTTTTTGATGTCGTATCGGTAAAGTTCCTTGTTCAAAACCCATCCATGCCAAAAATGCTCCATTGTTTTGAGAGAGTTCTTGCATGTTTTTCAAGGTATTGAGTACTTTTTTATTAAAAATCCTCAACATCGCCTGATTTTCTTGCATTTTGACTTTTGATAGCCCGTTCATCGTTTTGAAAAACAGGCTGGATGATATTTTCTTGAAAAACCCGTCTTGTCGATTTTCTCTTATACCTATAACCACGTCATAACCTTCTTTTAGTTTCCCATACAGGTCGTTTATGCTTGCCGGATCATCTTGCATATCTGCATCTGTTAATACCGTATAGTCTCCATCCGCCATATCTATACCGGCTTTAATAGCGATGTGCTGGCCAAAATTTTTGCTGAACTTAATTATTTTCACATTATTGTCCGTATCGTGGATACTTTTTAAAATCTCGAAAGATCCATCCTTACTGCCATCATCAACGAATATGATTTCGTACTCGAATCCGGCAAAAAATTCATTCATAATCTTCTTCAGCTTATTATAAAGTTCGTTTAAGTTATCCTTTTCGTTATAAACCGGAATGATTATTGAAATTTTTTCTTGGTTCATAAATTTAACTTCTTGAAATTAATACAACACCCAAGCAGATCAGTCCAACACCCGCCCATCTTGCCAACGATACGTTCTCGCCAAAAATCATCATCGACATCAATACTACAAAAACAAAGCTTAAACTCATGAACGGATATGCGAAACTCATCTCGAATTTGCTCAGCGCCAACACCCAACAGAAAGCCGCAATTAATCCGAATATACATCCGCCTATAAAATAGATGCTTGTTACCGCCTTCAAGAGATATGGAATTACTTCTTTTAATGATGTCGGCGATTGGCCAAATGTTTTGGTCCCATATTTCATTATAATTTGCCCGACTGTTGTGAAAAGAACCGTGCCTACGATAAATAAATAATTTTTCATTGAATTTTTCGATATCTAAAACGGAGCGAATTATACTATAATCGAACTTGGAATCCTAATTTACCAATCGATTCTCGAATGAGACAAGACACCTACAAAACGATGCATGAATCGGAGAAGACTCACTGGTGGTTTTGCGGTAGGCGGGAAATTATTAATCGTCTAGGCGAGCATTTTGTATGGAGAAATCGAGATAAGAAACTTCGAATACTGGCTCTCGGATGCGGGACCGGAGCGGAACTCGATTTCTTGTCCAAGCTTGGAGATGTAACAGGCATGGATTACTCTCTGGAAGCTGTGACGTTTTGTAAAATGTCTTCGCATAATGTCATGCAAGGCGATGCGGAGAACTTGTCCTTTTCTGATGAAAGCTTCGATTTGGTTGTCGCTTTCGACGTGCTTGAACATATTAAAAATGATCGCAAGGCCGTCACCGAAGTCTATAGGGTTTTGAAGCGTGAAGGGATTTTTTATCTTACCGTGCCGGCCTTTCAATTCCTCTGGAGTTATAATGATGATATTTCTTACCACCATAGACGTTATACCAAGAGGACTCTTCTTGAATTACTTGACGGGTTCGGCATCGAGAAGATTTCATATTTCAATATGATATTTTTTCCTCTCGTAATGGCGGTAAGACGTCTTAATAAATCATTCAAAAGGCGTGCCGTTTCGGATGGCGATATTAAAAAAACGAATACAATAATTAATTTTGTTTTGAGAAAAATTTTTGCTTTTGAAAAATACTTTTTGACTCGTTTCAATTTTCCATTTGGGATATCTTTAATCTGTATCGCGAGAAAAAAACATGAATGAGATTTCCGTAATAATTCCGGCCTACAATGAGGAGAAAATTATAAGCGAAAATCTTCGCCATGTTTTCAGTTATCTCAAAAATAATTTCGGCAAATTTGAAATAATTGTCGTAAGCGACGGATCAAAAGACGGGACTCGCGATGAAGTGAAAAAAATAAATGAGTCTGCCATTCGCGTAATTGAATATCATCCGAATCGAGGGAAGGGTTTTGCGGTAAGAACCGGTGTTTTGGATGCGAAATACGGCCATGTTTTATTTATGGATGCGGATCTTTCTACCCCGATAGAAGAGCTTTCTTCTCTGTGGAAATATGCAAATTCGCATGATGTGGTAATAGCATCTAGGGCGCTTTTTGATTCCAAGATTGAGAATCCTCAGCCTTTTTTCAGAAGACTTTTCGGCCTTTTGGGTAAAAAGATCATAGGTTTATTTGTTGTGCGCGGGATAAAAGACACCCAATGCGGATTCAAATTGTTCAAGCTGGAGGCCGCCCGTAAGCTATTCGAAAAGCAGAAGATTAACAGATGGGGATTTGACTTTGAAATAATGTTTTTGGCGCAAAAATTCGGCTATACGATAAAAGAAGTCCCTGTTGTTTGGTACGCAAGAATCGAGAGCAAATTAAAATTAAAAGATTATATTACTACTCTATTTGAATTAATCAGTCTGAGACTTCGTAGATATTAAATCTTGGATTGCCGGCGATGTCGTTTATCGTCGTTATCAATTCGTAATCGAATGTTTTTTCGGCAACTGTAATTATATACCCCGCTTGCGGATCGACTAAAAACTCACTTAAAAAGATATTCTCGTATCTTTCGATGTACGCCGACCCCAAATAAAATTCTTTTGTGTACTCGTTTATATCCAGATACTGATTGATCATTTGAGAATCCAAATCGTCATCAATAATAAGCAAATCTTCTCGAGTTATATTTCCAGACAAGAATATTTCAAGGTTTTTCCAGCCTCGATTTTCCGACCATACACGTGCCGAACGCGAATAATGATAAGTTAACGGTTGCGGTACCAATTCCACGTATCCGGTTCGTCCACTATCATTCCACTTGGAATCTACCGCATAAGCGCTGGAAATGTTGGTGTTGTATGTATAAAAAGATGCGTAAAATATTGTTGTTGCAAATATCAATACTGTCGGAATTTTCAGATATTTATTTTTGCAAACTTGTATCAAAAAACAAGAGGCTACCAATGCCAGCGGCACGGTAAGAAACGGCATATAATAAGCTCTTACACCGCTTAATGCGAAAAACCCCAAGATTGTGATTGTTAATAACATTTGAAATACGATATTTGGTTCTTTTAATGTTTTTTTAATGCGAGCCAATGCGTAAGCAATCGGCGCGAAAAACAACGCGAACAACCATATCGAATATTGGTCTATCAGCAATTCGAAAATCCCTTTTAAATCCGAATAAAGGCTAACTCCCGCCGTATGAGATCTATCTCCGGTATAACCGTATGGGTGATAGAGTCCGAAAATGCGCGAGAAAAATATATCCATATATCCCGTCATGACATATCCGCCGATGTTATAAATAATTACCGGCAGAAACATCAAAAATGCGGTTGTAAAAAGTGCCAGATTTTTTTTAATTTTAAATTCTTTTCCGTATAAAATTATCCATAAAAACAAAACCGGCGCCAAGAATATCCCTGTCATCTTCGTAAGCAAAAGTGCTCCGAAGAAAATTCCGGTAATAATTGCGTACTTCACTCCTCCATTCTTCAACAGTCTAAACAAGAAAAATATCGTTAAAATTATAAAAAACGTCATAAATACTTCACGTAAAAATATTCTACTTGTCCACACGTGATAATTCGAAACAGCAAGCAGTAGCGCCGCCAAAAGTCCGATTTTTTCATTAAAAATTTCCTTACCCAACATATAGAGTGCCAAAACGCATAATACTCCCGTTATCGCGCATGCGAATCTTATCATCCAGTCTTGTATATTTTGGAATCCCTCGTTTTCCAAAATCTGCATGGAAAAATGATTTATAAACATTGCCAGCGGGGTATGCCCCATCGTTGACAACATAAACCCATTTCTACCTGCTACCGTTCCATCAATCAGATCATAGGCTACGTATCCCATATCATATTCGTCTCCGTGCAGATCCGCTCGATTCAAATTGGCAAAATTGAAGAAGATGGAGATAAGAATTACAAAAAGCAGAATTACAGAAGGCAGAAGGGATGAGGCAGAAGGCATGAGGGATGAGGAAGAAGAAGCGGGATGGATTTTCGATCTTCTCATCCATGCAATAACTATAGTCGCGAATACCAATCCTGTCAGCGCACCTAAACTATGCATCAAATGCGGTCCGTATATTGCTTCTCCGGATTTTCCCTCTAATAATACCGTAATCAATCCGGCCGGATAAGTAAGCAACAAGCTGAAGCCGACGCTCATAAGGAGTCTTTCACTTTTATCAATGGAATTCCTGATCGGAAAGAAAACCACGCTCATCGGATAACCGCTAAGTGAAAAAACAAATATCATCCCAAGTATCCATCTTGCCGGATATAAGATTTCGATCTCACTAATAACAAGCAATATGATGCCGGCCAACAGGATTAAAATAAGATCTGTATTTTTTTTGATTAAATTTCTTATTTGCAAAAGAATTAAAGTAACAATAATATATGCGTCGCAATCAAAATCATCAAGAGTGGTGGAGGGAATCGGCCCTATGAAACCACAGCAACCGCTTAAGGTCAGCCTAGATCTAAGGAAGGTGCTAAATCCGACCGCTTCAATTTTAACAGGAGCGGAAGATGTCCAAAAGGCAAGCAGTAAAAGGACATCGTGGCACGGATGTCATTTTTCAAAAATTAACTCATATATATCATGGCAACAAATCTATTCACTTCCGAATCTGTTACGGAAGGTCATCCCGATAAGGTTGCGGATCAAATATCCGATGCCGTACTGGATGCTCTCATTGCGCAAGATCCGAAGAGCCGCGTAGCTTGCGAAGTCCTTGTTACAACCGGACTTGTTTTATTGGCCGGCGAAATTACAACCCAAGGTTATGCTGATATCCCCGGAATAGCTCGACAAACAATTAAGGAAATCGGTTATGACGATTCTTCTTACGGTTTCGATTACAAGGCCTGCAGCGTTCTAACTGCAATAGACGAACAGAGCCCTGATATCGCAATGGGTGTCGATACAGGAGGAGCGGGAGATCAAGGTATGATGTTCGGTTTCGCTGTTAATGAGACACCTGAACTCATGCCGATGCCTATTATGATGGCTCACAAGTTGGTACTGAAATTGGCCGAAGTTAGGCGCGCAAAAGGATTAAGTTATTTAAGACCGGATGGAAAAAGCCAAGTTACAGTCGAGTACGAAAACGGCAAGCCTAAGAGAATTCATACTGTTGTCGTCTCAACACAACATGGACCGGAAGCTAAACATGAACAAATCAAGGCGGATGTTATCGAACAAATCATCAAGCCCGTTTGCGGAAGCTTGGTTGATGATAAAACGGTTTTTCACGTCAATCCTACAGGTATGTTTATCATAGGAGGGCCTCCGGGAGACAGTGGTCTTACGGGAAGAAAAATCATAGTTGATACATACGGCGGAATGGGTCGCCACGGAGGCGGATGTTTCTCCGGCAAAGATCCTACGAAAGTTGATAGAAGCGCGGCTTATGCGTGCAGACACGTTGCAAAAAACATTGTTGCAGCAGGAATCGCAGATAAATGCGAGGTTCAAATCGCTTACGCAATCGGTGTACGCGAACCTCTCAGTATTTTCGTTGAAACTTTTGGCACAGGAAAAATTCCGGACGAAAAAATCGCACAATTGATCCGCGAAAAATTCGACTTAACACCGGGTGGAATCATCGAGAAATATCAGCTTAGAAGGCCGATCTTCAAGAAGACTGCCGCTTACGGACATTTCGGTAGAGATTTGCCGGAATTTACGTGGGAAAAGTTGGATATGGTGGATGTGTTGAAGGGTAGTTTATAGGTAAGAGATTAGAGATAATAGATTACAGATGACAGATGAATTTTTCTATTATCTATAAACTATAAACTATTAGCTGTGCTATTATTCTCACGCTTAATTTCTAAAATAATTTTATGGGTAATGAGTTTTGCGGAACAAAACCGCTTGATAATATTGCGCAAGGGAGCGCTAACGCTTCCAATGCGCTGTACGAAGTAAAAGATATTTCCCTCGCGAAACAAGGTCATATGAATATCGAAGTTGCCCGCAGGCAGATGGGCGCTCTTATGAAAGTTAAAGAAAGATTTGCTAAGGAAAAACCTCTTAAAGGTCTTCGAATCGGCATGGCTCTTCATGTCACAAAAGAAACTGCAAATCTTGTCGATACTTTAATCGCAGGTGGAGCGGAAGTTGCAATAACAGGTTGCAATCCTCTTTCTACGCAAGATGATGTTGCGGCCGCACTCGCTGAAAACGGAGTTCGTGTTTATGGCTACAAGGGCGAGAACAAAGAAGATTATTACAAATATATAAATAAGATTATTGACTTCAAACCTCAAATCACAATCGATGACGGCTGTGATTTAGTCTCTGAAATTCATCTCAAACATCCTGAACTTATAGCTGATATTATCGGCGGTTGCGAGGAAACAACAACGGGAGTAATCAGACTCAATTCGATGGCTCGCGATAACGCGCTCAAGTATCCGATGATCGCAGTAAATGACAATAAGACCAAGCATTTGATGGACAATTATTACGGTACCGGCCAGTCAACACTTGATGGAATTATAAGAGCTTCAAACATATTATTTGCCGGCAAAACTCTTGTCGTTCTCGGATATGGAAGTTGTGGAAAAGGCTGTTCTCTCCGAGGTCGCGGAATGGGTGCAAATGTGATTGTTACCGAAGTTGACAATTTCTGCGCTCTTCAAGCGAAGATGGACGGTTTCCGTGTTATGAAAATGGAGGAAGCTTGCAAATTGGGCGATATTTTTATAACAGTTACCGGCGATAAAAACGTGATTCGTCCCGAGCACATGAAACAGATGAAGGAAGGCGCAATCATGGCAAATTCCGGACATTTCGATAATGAGATCGACATGAAAGGTCTCGAGAAAATCGCGACCGGAAAGAGACGCGTAAGACATTATTTTGATGAATATATTGTTGATGGAAAAGTCTTGTATGTTGCCGGCGAGGGTCGCTTGGTTAATTTGGCTGCTGCTGAAGGACATCCGAGCGAGGTGATGTCACTTTCTTTCTGCGGACAGGCTTTGGCTTGTGAGTTTTTGGTAAAAAATAAAGGCAAATTGGAAGTTCGTGTTCATCAATTGCCAAAAGAAGTCGACGATTTCATCGCCGGACTGCAATTGGACGCTATGGGCGTAGAGATAGATGAATTAACGGAGGAACAGATTAAGTATTTGGCGGGGTGGCAGGAGGGGACTTGAGGATGAATATCGAATTAAGAATTATGAATGATTAAAATTCTAAACTCAAAAGATAAGAAAACTATCGTTGATTTTTGTATGAAAAACGAGCGAGAGAACCTTTTTGTCTTGGGAAGTTTTTTGTTATACAAAAATGGATTTAAATTAAATCGTTATATCGGCCATTTTGAAAACAACAAATTAACCGGATTAGCGGTTTATTTCCCTATGTACAAAAGTTTCGTAATAAACGCTTCTTCTGTTTCGACTATAAATAAGCTTGTCGATTTTGCGATTAATCAAGACTTTCATATTGAAACAATTCCCGTATTCAAAAAATATGCCGGACCGGCGATAAAAAGACTGAAAAATAAACATGGATTAATACCCAAAGAAATAAGTCGTCAAACCGTTTTCATGTTAGAGAAAAAGTTTTTTGTGAATTTATTAAAAGGAAATGAAGTTGTCGCGAAAGCTTATGATTTAAAAGAGTTGGTTATGATTGATCGTATCTTAAACAACAAAGATATAAACATGAGAATGTCTAAAGAAGATAAAGACAAAATAGATCCGAAAACAACTTTCATACTGAAACGATATGGCAAGATAAGCACAACTGCAAAATTGCACGGCATGTCAGAAAACTATTTCCAAATCGGCGGAGTCATAACTCTTCCCGCATATCGTGGCAAAGGATATGCAAAAATGGTTGTCAGTAAATTATGCGAACATTATTTCGAAAAAGGTTTTAAATATGGTCTGCTTTTTACGGCCGATAAAAATATAGCCGCTCGTAAAGTTTATAAAAAGCTCGGGTTTAAACCTGTAGACAAGTTCATTATTGCGGAATATTGATAAGTTTTATGCTAAAATACTCCCGATTTTAACGATCCTGCATGAACAAATCTCAGGTCGGCATAATTATTCCGGCTTACAACGAGGGCAAGGCTATAGGCGCCGTATTGAAAATCCTGAAAGATAACGGATATGAAAACGTATTGGTTATTGATGATGGCAGCAGTGACAACACTTATCAGGTTGCACGAAAAGCCGGTGTGAATGCGGTAAGACATGGACTAAATAGAGGTCTTGGCGGAGCGCTGGGAACAGGTTTGAAGCTGGCCGTTGATATGAAATGGCCGATAATGGTGACTTTTGATGCAGATGGACAGCATGATGTTAATGATATAGAACGGGTTTGCGTTCCGATTTTGCAGAAAAAAGCTGATGTTGTTATAGGATCTAGGATGAAGGATTCAAAAGGAATGCCTTGGCACAGAAAAATCATGAATTTCCTTGGGAATTTGGCTACTTATATTCTTTTTGGCATCTGGTGTTCGGATACGCAATCCGGACTTAGGGCTTTTTCGCTTGATTCGGCTAAAAGAATTCAGATTAAAACAAACCGTATGGAGGTAAGCTCTGAAATCATCCGCGAAATTCATGTTCGTGGGCTTAAAATGGTTGAAGTACCGATAAAAGCCATCTATACTGATTACTCCCTATCAAAGGGTCAAAGCCTCTATACTGGCATTAAGACATTTCTTAAGCTACTCTTACATCGACTAATGCACTGAAAATATGACCTTAAAAATAGTAATCACGATTTTTGTTCTCTTCGCGATAAGCCGTACTTATTTACGCCTTAAAGATGGTGCTATAGATACATTGCAGTTCGTTTTCTGGCTTTTCGTCTGGGCGCTTGTCGGAGTAATCGGATTTTGGCCGGGCGTGACACAGAGACTTGCGAATATTTTAGGTATAGAAAGAGGCATAGATTCTATCGTTTATTTTTCAATAGTTGTCCTTTTTTACCTTATTTATCGCGCTTATGTTAAGATAGAAAATCTTGAACACGACATTACGAAGATCGTTCGCGATGAATCCTTAAATGAATTCAAGAAAAATGAATAAATCTTCAAGTCATTTCCAAAACTCCGCTGAACTCAAAAGCAAAATCGCTTCCGATAAAACAATTACCGATGCGATAGAGCATGCCGGAGAAACTATGGTCGCCACTCTCAAGTCTGGCAAAAAGATCCTTATTGCCGGCAACGGTGGAAGCGCCGACCAGAGCCAACATTTTGCCGCAGAGCTTATAGGCAGATATGAACGAAACCGCGCCCCTCAAAAAGCTATCAGCCTTGTTGCAGATATAGCCACTCTCACTTCCTTATCGAACGACTTCGGTTTTGATAAGGTTTTTTCCAAACAAATCGAAGCACTCGGAAGCGAAGGAGATATATTCTTGGCAATTTCAACAAGCGGAAATAGCGCAAACATTCTGGAAGCTCTCACGGAGGCAAAAAAACTTGGATTGAAATGCGTCGGACTGGCTGGAAAAGATGGCGGACGCATGGTCGAAATGTGCGATGAAATCATAATCATACCAAGCGACAAAACTCCTCTTATTCAGGAAGCGCATTTGTCTGTTTTACATATCTGGGCGAATATAATCGAGGCATCTATTTAATGAAAGAAAGATTTTTGAAAATTTTTGAGCAGTTCAAGAAAAAAACCATTTTGGTCGTAGGCGACACGATGCTCGATCATTATTTGCATGGGACTGTTTCAAGACAATCGCCGGAAGCTCCCGTACCTGTTCTTCTCGCGGAGCGAGATGAATATAGGCTTGGCGGAGCTGCGAATGTTGCAAATAATTTGGCAAGAATCGGAGCTACTCCAATCCTTGTTTCCATAATCGGAAAAGATACGAATGGAGAAAAACTTGTGCAAATGCTCGATGCCGAAGGTATTTCGACTCGCGGATTGATAGTGACTGTTGATCGCCCGACAACCGAGAAGCTTCGCGTCATTGATAATGGGAATAAACAGCTCATAAGACTCGATTTCGAGAAGACCGAAGAGATCGGCGAACGGCTCGAAGATGAACTTATTTCAAGATTCGACAAGTTGCTTAAGGAGGCTGACGGAGTATTGATTTCTGATTATGCAAAAGGTGTGATGAGTCCGAGTTTCATCAAGTATGTAATTGAAGAATGCGCTAAGACGAAAACTCCCGTATTCATAGATCCTAAACCGCGCCATAAAGATTTCTACAAAAATTCTTTCTTGCTGACTCCTAACGAAAAAGAGGCGAGCGAAATGGCCGGCGTCGAAGCGATAACGGATGGGAATTGCAACGAGGTTGGCAAGCGTCTTGCCGACATGTTGTCTGCGAATATTGTACTTACGCGCGGAGCGAAAGGTATGAGAATTTTTTCGCGCGAGTCTCAAGTTTTTGATGTTCCGGCCAAAGCTCAATCGGTTTTTGATGTCACCGGTGCCGGCGATACCGTAATATCTTTTGTTGCTCTGGCTTGCTTGTCAGGACTGACAATCCTTGAATCGTGCCAATTGGCAAACTTCGCAGCTAGAATTGTTATTGAAAAATTTGGTACTGAGACTGTTAAGAGTGATGAGATTTTGAAAATTTTATCACAAGAATTTAATGATTAAAGCGACTTTCTTAGACAGAGACGGAGTCATCAATCGCGACACCAATTATGTCCATAAGACTTCCGATTTCGAATTTATAACAGGTTCGAAAGAGGCAATACAAATGCTGACTCAAGCAGGATATAAGGTTTTTATAATATCAAATCAGTCCGGTATCGGTCGCGGATTTTATACGGCGGAAGATGTCGAGATTTTGCATAAATATATGATTGATGAGATTGAAAAATACGGCGGAAAAATTGAACGCATCTATTACTGCCCTCATACCGCTGAAATGAATTGCGAGTGCAGGAAACCTAAACCTTATTTTGTTTTACAAGCGGCACATGAGTTTGATATCGATCTGCGAGCGAGTTTTTTTATCGGCGATCATGATTCCGATATCGCGTGCGGAAAAAACGCCGGAGTCCATACGATAAGAGTTCTCTCGGGTCATGAAGCAAATGGAGTTTCGCATTCGCGAAACAACTTATATTATGGCGCACGAACCGCTTCGCTTTCTTGCGCTGAAGGAAATCCAAAAGCGGATTTCGTATGTGCCGATTTGATGGCCACAACCAAGGCTATTTTGAAAATAAAAACTCTTCAAGAGCTCGAAAAAATCGACTTCACCGGAAAGAAAATTGTAACTACTAACGGATGTTTCGACGTCATCCACGAAGGTCATCTAAAAGCGCTTCGCGAGTCCAAAGAGCAAGGCGACATCTTGATTGTCGGATTGAATAGCGATGAGTCTGTCCGAAAGTTGAAAGGACCAACTCGACCTATTAATAATGAGTTTTCACGCGCTTGTGCTCTAGCCGCAATTGATTATGTTGATTATGTTTTTATATTTGGCGAAGACAATCCGATTGCGTTTCTCGAGATTCTAAAACCTGATGTACATACCAATTCCGAAGAGTATGGTGAGAATTGCGTGGAGGCTTCCACGGTTAAGAAAAATGGTGGGAAAATTTATTTGATTAAAAAAATTCCGGGCATCTCAACAACCAACATCTTGAATGGCTAATATCGCATTACAAAGAGCTGTAGATAAATATATCGGAGGCGCTATGTGCCTCGGGTACTCATTTTTGCAACACGACAAAAAACCTCTTGTTAAAGAAGAGGTTAAGGAGATCTTGATTATCAGATTGTGGACGCTCGGCGAGACAATTCTGACCTTGCCGATGATTGAGCGCATACGAAAAGAGTATCCGCACGCCAAAATCACCGTCTTGGCAAGGAATGCAAATAAGGCGATATTTAAGAATATTGATTTCATTGACGATGTTTTGCTTTTTGAACGTGAGAATTTTCGCATTCTTTGGGGTCTGCGAGGGCGTTTCGATCTCGCCATCGACACGGAGCCGTACTTGCGAGTTTCGGGCTTGCTGGCGCGATTCTTGGGCAAAAAACAAATTGGCTTCGACCATGGAGTTCGCGGCAAGATTTATAGTCAGAAGGTTAGATACGATGATCACAAGCACGCTGCGGAATTATTTTGCGATTTACTCAAACCGATTGGTATCGAATATAAGCCAAATACCCTAGTACGACTTAAATCTACGGACATTTCCGCGAAAATCGAATCCATGATCGGTAAATCCCTCAATGAAGCACGTGTTATCGGTATGCATGCTTCTACTGCCGACTCCGCCAAATACAGAGCGTGGCCGATAAAGAATTTTGCCGAGCTTGCTTCCAAGATTATAGATGAGAATGCGAATGCATCTGTCGTTTTAACAGGTTCGCCTTCCGAACATAAGCTCAATGAAGAGATTATCAAGATGTGCGCTGGTGATCGAAAAAGAATTTTCAATCTTGCAGGAGTTTTAAGCTTTGAAGAATTTATAGGACTTTTTGACTGCTTGGACGTATTCGTATCAAACGATACTGGGCCTATGCATCTTTCAGCCGCACAAGGCTGCAAGACAATAGGTTTATTTGGACCAAATTTACCTTCCAGATTCGGACCTTATCCGCTTGATAACGGAACGAATTTTGCTATATATCACGGCGATCGCGTTCCATGTTCTCCTTGTATAAATGTACATACCGGATGCTTCAAGAAGTGTCGCAGGATGAAAGACGGCACAGGAGAATGTATGGCGTTGATTGGGATGGAGGAAGTGTATGAACAGGTGAAGAAAACGATTTGAGTTTTCTACTCGGTGCTCTTCGATCAACATGCCATCGTACGAGCTCAGGTTTGTTATAACTACTTCAATAGGGAAATCCTCGCCTTATTGGTAATTTTGTTTTCTGTTCTTACGAAACGGATTTCTCGCTACTACTAAAAAAGACCCCCTCTTTCGAGGGGGTCTTTCTGTTGTGAGATTAAATACTCACGCTCTTAAATCGAACTACTTGCTCAATGTTACATAAGAAACCGGCATTCCGGATACTTTGTAAGCATTGTGCCATTCTGTAATACCTAAGCCGTGGTTTCCACCAGTAGCTCCGTTGTCAGACCATAACATACCTGTTGCAGTGTATGTGTCTGTTAAGTTGTAGTTATCCAATAAGCCTGCTCTTGCATCGTAAGATGCACCTACCAAGTAAGTCGTATCCTCGTGCAACTTAACACTCAATGAAGAACTTGTTGATGTATCTGTATCTTCATATACATCAGCGAAGACTTTGAATGTTTGTGTTTCGCCGGCAGCGACTTCAACGCCACTCGTACCAACACCTTCTGTATAACTTGAATCGCTTACTTGCATTTCGATAATCGCCTTGTTGTTTCCAGCATCATAACAACCTGTACCGACAATTACTCCGTTTGCATTCTTAACATACCATGGAGCTGTTGAGTAAACGGCTGTACCGAAACATACACCTGTACCTGTGCCGTAATCAACGTTGTCTTGTGTACTTATGTTGTTAGTCAAGCTGTTTGTAGCGTTACCCGTTACAAGACCCGATGGGTTAACGTCCAATGTGATCAAGCCCAAATGCATTGTCTTCTCTCCGGCTGTTACAGTAAATCTGTAAACCTCCGAATCTTGTTGAGCATACAATGTTGAGCCCAATGCTGTTGAATTAGCTACAGTTGGAACCGTTCTGTAAACGTATGTGTAATTCGTTGTCGTAACATCGCTTACATCCGCTTCCGTCTTAACTGTACCTGAACCTTGACCTGTCGCTTCAAAATCACCACCTAGTCCTACACCTGCGTCGTCCGTAAGCATTCTGAATACCAATCCGTCATCGCTATCCAAACCACCACCATCATTAGCATGAGATGTGAAGTTTGCGTAAAGTTCAATGTAGCAATAATCATCCTTCGGTACCATAGCAGTCAAACTGCTGAATGTAACCGCTGATCCTGACATAGTTACAGTTGATTCACCATCGAGCGTGCTTGATGCATCCGCATCTGTTGGGTATTTCAATGTAAACGAAGCGATATTGTCAACAAGTTGGTTTGTTGCAGATGTATCTACAGCGCCCGCAACTGTACCTGTAGCTGTAAACGCCATCTTAGAGATCAACCAATCTTCATCTGTTGATGTAGCCTTGAATCTTCCAACCAAGACTTCTACCGCATTTTGCTCTGTGATCTGGCTTTGCAATGGGCTTGCAGTAGCTTCCGCCATTGTCAATGTTCCACTGCTTGAAACTGTCATGAAAACAGATGGAGAATCTGCGCTTGTAGATGCGTTAACACCTGTTGCGCCACCTCCAGTTTCCGTTACATCGTTTCCTTCTTCGTCTTCAGACGTGATATCTGATGAAATAGTTCCACCAGAACCTATATCCATATATACATAGTCGCTATTGCTGTTAAACGGAGCTGACGTGCTGATATTTCCGTAAACATACAATACTTCAGTTGCACCTGCAGCAACCGTGAACGACAAACTGTTGAATGTCGCGTCTCCGCTGCTGAAAGTCTCTGTACCGCCAACTTGATTTCCATCAGCATCTTCCAACCATACAGATGTAACTACGTTCTTGATATCGATTGAGTTATCGGTACCTTGCGTGAAGTCTGTACCTGTATTGTTGTCATCCAACCAACCAGCTACAACAAGCTGTGTAACTTCTACATCCATTGCGCTGCCTGCTGAGAATGCGAATGTTGCGAAGTTAACATTTGATGAACCTTTCACAAATGTATCTGATTGAGGAGTTGAAGCCAATGCGACAGACAAGCTTGCAGCTCTGACTGTCATTGTATAAGCAGTGATTGTAGGATCAGATGATGGAACGATATCTGTAATATATTCGTTCGTATCTGTATCAAGCAATCCTTCTGTTGTACTGATTCCATCCAAGTTCGCAGTAATAGTTGAACCGGTCAAGCTTGCATAGTTGGCAATATCTACCGCAATACCAACTATTATGCTATCGCCGGCATCCATCGTCCATGAATCAGTTAAGCTGAGACTCTGCGTATCAGTTGCGTCTGTTAATGTCGTGATTTCCACAGGACCCATTAATGTATCAACAATGTTTCCGTCCGCATCAAGCTCTACCAACTTGATATCCGTGAAGTTTGCAACTACACCGTCGGTAAGACCGCTACCGGTACCCACCAATTCGACATTAAGCTTCTTCACTTCTATGTTTCTCTCTGAATAGAATGTCATTTCATTCAATACCACGTCCTTTGCATTAATAGCTACATCCGCAGCCGATGGTCCTTCATGACTAACCGTGAATTGACCACCTTGTACAGTGACAGATGTTGCATCCGTTGGGGATCCTGTACCGTTATCATAGCTTCCGTATGAAACTTGCGCGCCATAACCGTAAACTAGACCCGTAGCCTCAAGATCCGTAGATTCTTCAAGGTATGAAATGATTGTGTCGTTAGGATCGGCAGCAGCACCTACGTCTGCAGTTACGCTAAACGTCTTTGAATTACCCTTCGAGATGCAGAATCCCGCATCCGTATATGAAGATGAGCAGCTATAGTTACCGTCAATTACGAATGTAACCAATTCATCTTCTGATACTGCGTCAGCAGTAGCAATTGCAGTACCTCCTTGGTACAAAACAAAGTTGCTAAGAGCCTCGCTATTGATAGTACCTTTTACAGTCAAAGAAAGTCTTACAAGCGCCATATCTTCGCTTGCAGCAGTCAATTGGAATTCAGTGATTTCAGCATCTACATCTCCAATTGTTGGGTTTGGCGTTGAGCCATGAACCGCAATCGTCATGCTACCTGCGCTTGAACCACTTATTGAGAATATCTCACCGCTAATAGGAGATGTTCCTGTGACTTCCGTAGCGTTTGAATCGACACTATCAACGCTTACTTCCAATGCATTTTCATCACCGGTAGTAGCAGTTGTTGACATGTCTGCAACGATTGTCAACGTTACAGATTCTCCATCTGCAATCGTAAGGTTCAATGAACCGAATGTTGCTTCATTTGTATCGCTGGCAATAGTCTTGCCTGTCGTTACGCGCTCAGCGTCCTGGTATATGTATAGGTATGAGAAATCTGTTGAAGCACCTACTCCCGTCCTAGATACCGTGAATCCATCAAGTTCGACATCGCCGCCATTGGCTTCGAAAACCAAGTTAAGCATGTCAACTGATGTAGCACCCTTTGGAAGAGTTACGCCGTCGATTTCATCACCCATACTGACGGACAATGTTCCGTCGCTTGTTGTCTCGTCTGTCGTTTCATCTGTTGTCTCGTCTGTCGTTTCATCTGTTGTTTCGTCTGTTGTCTCTTCGTATCTCAACGTTGGAGTCTCGCCGAGTACAACCAACTTGCAAGCTTCTGCGCGGTTGACGTTGTTAGCAGGCTTGTATGTGCCATCGCTATAACCGTCAACAACAGAGTTGTTGTAAGCTGTTTCTACGTAATCGTAGTACCATGCACCATCTTCAACATCGCTGAAGTGTGGAGCATCTGTAGTATCTGTATCGAGAGCAGCAGCGTTTACAACCATTTTTGCGAATCCAGCGCGGTTGATGTAATCATCCGGTCCGAACTCACCAGTTGCATCGCCGTCCTCATTTGTATATCCAGCTACAACGCCCAATTTAGCAGCTGTATTGACATAGACTGCATACCATGCGTCTGCATCAACGTCGCTGAATCCGGCATCATAGTCGTAATCCAACTCATCCTCGCCGAAGTAAGCCAAAACCATGATTTTGGCAGCCTGTCCGCGAGTTAAATAATCAGCAGGTCCAAATGTTCCGTCGTCATACCCAGCAACTGCGCCTTGTTCTACGAGTGTTTCAACATATTCGTAGTACCAAGCGTCTGAGTCGACGTCCGAGAACGTCTGGGCTTTAGCTACGCCTGCAAAGCTCATCGTAACGAGCACTGCTAGCAAGCTAAGTCCCGCGATGGTTCTGCGAAGTGATCGCAGACTTAAAGAAATATCCATACGGTTCTTTTCCGTTAAGAAATAAAAATTGAAATAATGTTTTGCCCATTCCTTATCAGGTCAGGGCATATATATTAAATTAGTTATTGCACGATATTGTTTGTTTTCGTGTTCGCCCGCCTAGTTTTCAAGGAGCTTATATATAAAGGTGTTGCGTGTCAGTTTATTCGCGAGCTTTCAACTCATTGTTTTAAACCTTTCTTGACGCATTTCGTTTCACAGATGCAGATGACAGAATTTCTTTTTGTTTTAAGCGTTTGCTTTTTCTCTTTTCTTACCCCTATCATCATTGATATGATTAAGGTTTTGCGACTCCTCTTCGTCAGGCTATTTGGTAGTCCCAACGGGTTTCGAACCCGTGTTTCCGCCGTGAGAGGGCAGTGTCCTGGACCACTAGACGATGGGACCTCAACGGGATACAAATACAAATCTTATTTGGCCCCGGTCGTACTTCCTGTCTGCAAAAACTTTTACCGGTTTGCTTAACCTGTGGGATTCTACAAAATAGCCAAACCCATTTCAACCCTTTTTGGCTTATACAAGCGTATAAAAGCCATGCCGTTTTCTAAAAACCACATGTTGCCTACTCAAATACTAAAAATAGCCGACTAGACAACACACCACCAACGGATTAAACGTTGCCTAGTCAGTCAGCTAATCAGAAATAACAAAACGCCTTACGACTACACAAGCTTTCGCAAATACAGTTTTGACTAGCCGCAATTCCGACTACACGACTTTTCCACCTTTTACGCACAGCTTTTGCACGCTTTTTCAACATTCCGACTAGTCACCAATCTTCCGACTATCTTACGCCTATACACGCCGCCTACACACGAGCCACTTAACGGCTTCAAAAAGCCATTTCTGATACACGCCGCCTATACACCCAAAAATGCGTTTTACTTATGCGGCATTTGTTTCGTAATAGCACTTTCTTGTGTTTTAATGTGCAAAACCTGTCCAAACTTGATAATATTCGCTTAAAGTTTTTAATGTTTTTCTTATCTTATGAAGGATTTATACGAAGTTCTAGGTGTTCCGAAAACAGCAACGGATGCGGAAATCAAGAAGGCATACAGGAGGCTTGCACAAAAATATCATCCTGATCTTAATAAAAGCGATAAAAGCGCTGAAGCAAGGTTTAAAGAGGTTAATCAAGCCTATGAGGTGCTTTCGGACAAGCAAAAACGTGGTCAGTATGATCAATTTGGAAATGCTTCGTTCAACGGAGGCGCCGGTGGATTTAACGGATTCCAAGGGTTTGATTTCGGTTCTTTTTCCGGTGGGAATGGCGGATTTTCAGATATATTCGAAGCTTTTTTTGGAGGAGATATGGGTGGGAGGCGATCTGGTGGTAGAACACGAAAGACAAGTATAAGAGGAGATGATATTGAGTTCGAGTTGAAACTGACTTTTGAAGAGGCTGTGCATGGAATAGAAAAAAGTTTTGAAATAACCAAATCCGATACCTGTCCGACTTGTGGCGGAAAAGGCCATGAATCAAGTTCGAAAATAATCACATGTTCGAGTTGCAATGGGGCAGGTCAAATCAGATCTGTTAGACAAACTATTTTGGGACAAATCAGCACTTCTCATATATGCAGTAATTGCAATGGCGAAGGACGTATACCTGAGAAAAAATGTCCTGAATGCCATGGAACAACTCGAACGCGCCAGAAATCAAAAATAACTGTTAAGATCCCTGCAGGAGTGGATGATGGCGGTATTATAAAGTTATCCGGAAAAGGAGAGGCCGGAATACGCTCAGGAGGATATGGAGATGTTTATTTGCATTTAAGGGTAATGTCTCATAATAAATTTTCTCGAGAAGGAACATATATCAAATCTAATGAAGAGATCGATCTTTTACAGGCAGTTCTCGGGGATCAAATCAAGGTCTCAACGGTATATGGAGATATTGATCTTAAAATTCCGGCAGGTACTCAGGGCGGGCAGGTATTTACTCTTAAAGGATATGGGGTGAAGCCTCATAACGGTTCAAGCACCGGAGATCATCTTGTTAAGGTTTCCGTACGTATTCCCAAGAAGCTTTCTAACAAAGAAAAGCAATTATATGAACAGTTGGCTCAGGAGAAAGGTAAACATGGAGGATTTTTCGGTAAAATATTCTAGGTAAATAGCATGAGGGGAACAGCTGGTTCCCCTCATGAACTCCCCTCCAAGCTGTTGTTCGCAAAATAGTCCTCTCGAAGGCTCGCAAAACGTGCCTTCGGGACCCACAAGACTCCAAGTACGTTTTTCTACGCGACGCTCGGACTGTTTTGCTCACCTTTTTGATTTTTCGACATGTTGTAATATTCTAGTTGTCAGCAGGTCGAGATTGTAATAGGATGGATTTGAAATAAAAACAAATTATGGACATCAGGCTTTCATGGGATCTGTTCATTATCGTATTTTTCGCAGTAATAATCGCTTATAGCTTTATTATAGGAAAAGACCGAACCTTGAAGGTTGTAATCGGTACGTATTTGGCAATACTGACCGCTGATGGCATTGGTAATCTTTTTCAGCAGTATTTACTCCCGTCAATACCGTCTTTGCAGGGAGATATCGGAGTCCAAGTTCTTGTTTTGCTGAAAATTCTCGTTTTTATCGCTGTTATAGTAGTAATAGCGGTCAAAGGGAGCTTCTCAGTATCAATATTCGCCAATAAAGAATTGTTTGCGAAGGTTTTTGTTACATTCTTGTTTGGATTTCTGAATGCAGGTCTTATCGTAAGCACTATACTTGTTTTCATATCCGGCTTCTCGTTTGTTAACGGATTTTATGGAATGATGACTACAACGAGTTTTTATTATGAATCGGAATTGGTTAGATTGATGGTAGATAACTATAATATATGGTTCGCGCTTCCAGCGATTGCGTTTACAGGAGTAAGCATATTCGAGGAGAATGCGTGAAGAAGTATGGGGAAGTAGAAGAAGTTGGAGAAGTGACATAGTGACAGATTTTTTCGTTATTCGAATTAAATTGCTTGCTTAAGGGAAGGTTTATACATAAAATGTCCCTGCTTTGTACGGGTCAGTAGCTCAGTTGGTAGAGCGGCGGCCTTTTAAGCCGACGGTCCCGAGTTCGATTCTCGGCTGACCCACCATGTAGAAAGCAGACAGCAGAGGGAGATACACAGAAGACAGAAGAAGTTTTGTGTTTGGCTTTTTGCGCATACGACAACCTTTCGCTTATACACGTCATACGCTTGGCTTGCCTAAGCCTAGAAAACCGATTTGACTAGTCGGCGTTTTTCTGATAAAAGTTGTGTACTCTAAATCGTTTTAATGGTTAATCAACTCATCACGATCGGAGAAGCCGCAGATCTTGTGAATAAGTCGGCGCAGACGATAAGACGGCTAATCAAAGGCAATAAGATAAAATTCAAGAGGAAAAGGACTCCTCAAGGGTTTAATTATGTTGTTGATAAGGCAAGTTTGCTTGAATTTTTCCAACTACTGAAGAATTCTGCTGAAATTGCTGATGCGCCTATACAAACGCCTGTACAGATGGTTACCCAAATTACTAACCCAACAGATGAGATTCGTTCAACCGTTTCTCTTCCTAGGGCTTCAAATGAAATTTATCTACTTGAAGCAGAAGATGTTGTAATGCGTGAAGAGCTTCCTGACGAATCGGACAATGAGACCCCTATGGTTAGTCAACAGCCTATACAGACTCCTGTTACGACTACTCAGCCTTCGCAACCGGTACAGACTGTTGATTATACAAATGTCATCGAAAAACTAATTGACCAGCACCGTCAAGACAAAGAAAAGCTTTATCAACTTCTTGAAGTTTTCCAAGGCAGAATAGTCGGATTGGAAGAACATATAAGGTTGTTGCAATCTCCTAAGAAAAAATGGTGGGAGAGATTTTTTAAATAGCTTTCACTGCTTGTAATCAGGATTGAATTGATTTTATGAAATAAAATTTGTTTTTTAGCCATGCAAGTTGGCGTTGCACTCCGTGAATGCGAGTGGTAGAAATATTTGCGTACGTCAATTTTTTAACATAAAAATCCCATGTCTCTGTTCGAAAACACGCTTGCGCAAATCAAGCAGGCATCCGAAATCATGAAACTGAATCCAACAGTAGAGAAAATCCTTAGCAATCCGCACAGGATTCTTGAGGTTACTTTCCCTGTGAAAATGGATAATGGACAAGTTGAAGTTTTCAAAGGTTTCCGAGTACAACATAACAATGCAAGAGGACCATATAAGGGAGGCATCCGTTTCCATCCGCAAGTTGATATGGGAGAGGTAATGGCTCTTTCTACATGGATGACTATCAAATGCGCAGTTGCAGATATCCCGTTGGGAGGAGGCAAAGGCGGTGTTATCGTAGATCCTAAGAAATTGTCCGTCTCCGAACTTGAGAGATTAAGTCGTGCTTATATTAGAGCAATCAGCAGAATTGTCGGACCTGATGAAGATGTACCTGCTCCGGATGTTTATACAACTCCTCAAATCATGGCTTGGATGGTTGATGAATATTCCAAGATCCAAGGTCGCAATGTTCTAGGGATGCTTACGGGCAAGCCACTATCTGTTGGCGGATCACTTGGGCGCGCAGATTCAACTAGCCAAGGTGGAATTTATGTCCTAGAAGAAGTTTGCAGAGAAAAAGGAATCGATCCTAAGAAGGCTACAGTTGCCGTTCAAGGATTCGGAAATGCAGGTAGCAATGTTGCTCACATGCTTATGGATATGGGTTTCAAGGTTATTGCCGTTTCAGATTCAAAAGGCGGACTATATTCTGCTGATGGACTTGATACTCGCGCTACAGATAAATGCAAAATGGAAAAAGGTTCTGTCATCAATTGCGCTACCGGAAATGCGAAGGCTATTTCAAATGCCGATCTTCTTGCTCTTCCATGCGACGTTCTATTCTTGTGCGCTATGGAGAATCAAGTTACGGCTGAAAATGTCGACAAGGTACAAGCTAAGATGATTCTCGAGCTTGCAAACGGACCTGTTACTCCTGAAGCTGATACGGTTTTGGCTAAAAAAGGAATCGCCGTTATACCTGATATTTTGGCTAACTCAGGCGGAGTCACGGTAAGCTATTTCGAACTTGTACAAAACAAGGCTAACTTCTATTGGACAGCTGAAGAGGTCGATACAAGGTTGCGAAAAATTATGGTTGACGGATGGAAGAACGTCTCTGCAAATGCCTCTAAATACTCATGCACTTATAGACAGGCTGCGTTTATTACAGCTTTGAAGAGACTTGAGGATGCGATTTTGGCACGCGGTTTCGAAAACTAGTCTTTTATTTTGAATCATCTCGCAAACGGCTTCGCTTTCTGTTTTTCTCGAGCTAGCATGTACGCTCTCGAAAAACCAGAAGCGCTGCAGATGTTTGCTCGATAATTCAAAATTAGTAATTATGAATTCTGAAAAAGCTCCCCTTGCAATCGCGGGAGCTTTTTTTTAAGGTGTATTTATAAATAAAAACCAATTCTTATGACTTATGCCTTACGACTTACGACCATTCTAATTTCTACACTTCTACTTCTCCCCCTCGCCCACGCCTCGACTTTTTCAGACATCTACTCTTCCGATCCGCTAAACGAATCTATCGATTATCTTGTAAGCAATAATGTTGTCGAAGGATATGATGATTCGACTTTCCGCCCGCTCAATCTTATAAACAGAGCCGAATTCACGAAGATGATAGTGGAGGGAGTTGTCGGGGAGACACCGGATGCAACCTTGTATTATGACTGTTTTGATGATGTGACGAATGAGTGGTTTGCCAAATATATCTGTTATGCGGAGGATCAAGGTTGGGTGCAAGGATATGATGGAATCAACTTCAAGCCTGCCGATAATATAACTCGCGCCGAAGCTGTTAAAATTCTTGCCGAGGCTTATGCGTGGGAATTGTCTGGGGATACATATTGGAGCGAGTTTGGAGATAATGAAAAAGACGTTTGGTATTACGATTATCTTCTGATGGCGGAAGAGAGAGGGATTTTTGACGAATTAAGTTCCTATATCTCCCCTAATGAACTTATTTCAAGAAGACAGATGTCTACACTGCTTTATCGCGCTATGAAATATGAGGCCGGAGAAGAGTTCGAGATTTGGAGTATTGATGATCGCGAGATGTCTTATACTGATGTCTTGGCGACAGGGATCGCCGCCGCTTATCCGTCCGATATGGATATGACCGTCTATTCGCAATCCGGCTGGCCGTATGGGTGTTATGGCTTTGCGGTTAAGAATGTTACTGCGTGGAAGTATGGCGAGGTAATCGATATGACGGATTTGGCGGATACTATTGGGTGGGACGGATCTTATATTTGGAGCCCCGAGCAATTCAGTTCTTTTGCGAAAAATTATGATACGGATTTGGTAATGACTTATTACGGGTCGGCTGAATTTTTGTTTAAAAAATTGGCTGCCGGTGAACCGGTTGTTCTCTATATCCCCTATTATATAGGAGAAAACAATGTCGGACATCAGGTTATGGCTTACTCATTTGATGAGGATGGAGTGTGGATTGCGGATAGCTTATATGGAGGAGTCCAGTCACAGGTCGGATATGATGAGGTTTTCTTCGAGGATGATTCTTATACGACAAACATCACCGACTTGAGGAGAGTTAAGGATGGCGGAGAGTATAAGATGGAGTGGTGAGGAAGAAGTTGAAGAAGTATGGGAAGTGACTTAGTAGATTTAGCTATGAGTATTCCCGTTTTGATATTTTTGTCAAAATTTGGTTTAATGGTTTTGCACTAATCAAATCCTTAATTTCATATATATGCCGCATCGAATTGAAGTTGGCTCGCGAGTTGCAGACACGAGAGCGTTAGTTCGCAAAAAACGTTTCCCGAAAATGAAGGACGTCTTTTTGCTTGATGTTTATACGATTGACAAGGATTTGTCCGCTGCAAATCTTGAGAAGGCTGGAGATGCGCTTGCGAATCCCGTTACTCAATATTTTTCAGTTGATAAGCCATGCAAAACGCCTGTGTTTGACTGGGCGCTTGAAATCGGTTTTCTTCCGGGTGTTACAGACAACGTCGGGCATACCGCCAAGGAGATAGTACAGGATTTGTTGAAGGTAAAATTTCACGAACAAGAGGCTGTTTATACTTCTCAGGTAACTCTTATAAAAGGCAAGTTCACTAGAGAAGAGGTGCGTACGATCGGCGAGTCTCTTGCGAATCCTTTGATACAAAGAATTTATGTTAAGAGTGCGGAGGAATATAAGCGCGATGGCGGCATGGGCATAATTGTTCCGCGCGTTAAATTGGCGCATGAGCCATCTGTTGACGAAGTGAATCTTGATTTGAGCGATGATGAACTCGCGAAAATCGGCAAGGCCGGAATTGCAAATAAAGACGGAACGAGAAGAGGACCTTTGGCGCTCGATTTGGATTCTATGAAGGTTATCAAAAACCATTTCGATAAAGAAGGTCGCAAACCGACCGATATAGAACTGGAATCTCTCGCTCAAACGTGGTCCGAGCATTGCAAGCACACAATTTTTGCGGCGAGCATGGATGAAATCAAAGATGGAATTTATAAATATTACATCAAGCGAGCTACCAACGAGATTCGTGCAAAAAAAGGCAAGAAAGATTTTTGCGTTTCGGTTTTCAAAGACAATTCAGGCGGAATCGAATTCGATGATAAATGGATTGTTACCGATAAAGTCGAGACTCACAACAGCCCTTCGGCTCTTGATCCATTCGGTGGCGCTATTACCGGAATTGTTGGCGTAAACCGCGACTCAATCGGTTTCGGCATGGGTGCAAAGCCTGTCGCTAACAGATATGGATTTTGCTTCGCCGATCCTAACGACGAAGACCCGATATACAAAGGCGCAAACAACACTCAGAAAATGTTGTCGCCACGAAGAATTATGAACGGTGTAATAGATGGCGTTAATTCAGGTGGAAATTGCAGCGGCATTCCGACTCCTCAGGGGTTCATGTATTTCGATAAAAGATATAAAGGCAAACCTCTCGTATTCGTAGGAACAGTCGGCTTGATACCAAAAAAAGTTTGCGGTGCACCTTCTTGGGAAAAGGAAGCTCAACCCAGTGATAAAATAGTTGTAATAGGCGGACGAGTAGGTCTAGATGGCATTCATGGCGCAACATTCTCTTCTGAAGCTATGGACTCCGGAAGCCCTTCTACTGCAGTTCAAATCGGAGATCCGATCACTCAGAAAAAATTAAGCGACGCCGTTGTGAAAGAAGCGCGCGATATGGGACTCTATAACAGTATTACGGATAATGGAGCCGGCGGACTGTCTTGTTCCGTTGCCGAAATGGCTAAAGAGTGCGGAGGTTGTTACGTAAATCTCGACGAAGTCCCTTTGAAGTATCCCGGACTTGATCCTTGGCAGATTTGGATTAGCGAATCTCAGGAGAGAATGACTCTCGCTGTCCCACCGAAGAAACTTAAACAGTTTATCGACTTGATGGATAGGCGTGGAGTTGAAACAACTGTAATTGGAGATTTCAACGCTTCAGGCAAATGCGAAGTTATTTATAAGGGTAAGAAAATAATGAATATAGACTTGGGATTCTTGCACGATGGGTTGCCGGAGAAATCGCTTACTACGGTTTACACGAAGGTTAAACACGCGGAACCAGAAGAGCAAGACACAAGACACAAGACACAGACAGCAGACTTGACGAAGGTTTTGCATGACATGATGGCGAGACAAAATACCGGAAGTTTTGATTTTGTTTCTCATCAATTCGATCATGTTGTTCAAGGCGAGACGATCGTCGGACCTCTTCATGGCAAGGGTCGCGTTAACGGAAGGGCGAGCGTTATAGCGCCGGTTCTCACTTCCGAAAAAGGTGTTGTTTTGTCACAAGGTCTCAATCCGAAATACAGCGACATAGACACTTATCATATGTCTTCTTGCGCAATAGACACGGCTATCAGAAATGCCGTTTCCGTTGGTGGAGATATCGATAAATTGGCGATTCTGGATAACTTCTGTTGGTGCAGTTCGGATGATCGCGAGAGGCTTGGACAATTGAAAGAAGCTGCGCGCGCTTGCTATGATTATGCAACAACTTACGGAACACCTTTTGTATCTGGAAAAGATAGCATGTTCAACGACTTCAAAGGTTATGATTCTTGCGGAAATAAGGTTCTTATTTCAGTACCCCCGACCTTGCTGATTTCATCATTCGGCGTAATCGATGACTACTCGAAATGCGTGACTCTCGATGCCAAATTTGCGGGAGATCTTGTATATATAATCGGAGATACCGCGGACGAAACCGGTGGAAGCGAATATTTCGATTATCTTGGATTTATCGGGAATAAAATCCCTCATGTCGATGCGAAAAAAGCCTTGAAGATTTATCGTGTAATGAGAGATGCCATGAAAAAAGATTTGATCGCATCTTGCGAGAGCGTTTGGCTCGGCGGGCTTGGCGTGTCATTCGCAAGAGTTGCAGTGGCCGGACAGATGGGTCTAGACATCGACCTCAAGACATCCTTAAGTCCGGACAGCGCTCTGTTCTCAGAGAGTCAGACGAGGTTTGTCGTCACTATCAACCCTAAGAATAAGAGTTCTTTTGAAAATATGTTCAAAGGATTGCCGATTCATTTGGCCGGACAAGTTAGAAAAGATGATAAATTCTCGATCAAGATGAATGGCAAAAACATTGTTAAATCCGATGTAAAGACACTTGATAAGTTTTACCGATTACCATTTAAAAACTATTAATCATATGAAACCAAAGGTTATTGTACTTACGGGTTACGGAATCAATTCTGAAGAGGAAACCAAGTTCGTTTTTGAAAAGTCCGGTGCCGATGCCGAAATCGTTCATATAAATGATCTCGTCGATGGAACTAAGAAACTATCAAACTATCAGATCATGGCATTTCCGGGTGGATTCGCTCACGGAGACGACACCGGTTCCGGCAACGCTTATGCGAATAAAATGCGTAATAACATTTGGGAGCAGGTTCAGAAATTCCTCACTCAAGACAAGTTGGTAATCGGCGTATGTAACGGATGCCAAATCATTGCGAATCTCGGGCTCGTTCCCGGATTTGACGGCAAGTACGGCGAGAGGCTTATCGCTCTAAGACATAATGCTTCTGCAAGATACGAATGCAGATGGGTTAATATAAAAACCGATTCGAAAAAATGCGTTTGGACGCGCGACATAGACACTATCAGATGCCCTGTATCACATGGCGAGGGAAATTTTTATATGGAGAAAGATGTGCTGAAAAAATTAAATCGCGATGACCAAGTCGTGTTCAGATATGTTGATGATAACGGCAAACCTGCCAAGGGGAAGTTCCCTGTAAATCCGAACGGCGCAGTCGAAGATATTGCAGCCGTTTGCGATCCTACCGGAAGGGTTTTGGCAATCATGCCTCACCCTGAAAGGAACTGGAATTTCTATAATGAAGACGACTGGGGACTTCTTAAGGAAAAAGCTCTTCGTGAAGGTGGCAAGCTACCAAAAGAAGGGCAAGGCATGAAGATGTTCAGAAATGGGGTGGAGTATTTCATGAAGTAGGGGAAGTATTGGAAGTGACATAGTAACGTAGTGAAGAGAGCTTGCAATTTGCAACTTGAAGAAAATTTAATTCCTGTTAAAATTTTCTCTCTAATCTCCTAGTGCCTAAAGCCCTAACATCCTAACTTCCTTCTTATGACAACTTATGCGGATTCCGGCGTAAATATCGAACTTGGCGATGATTCGTCTAAGATAATGTACGAAGCTGCCAAAGCGACCTGGGTAAATCGCAAAGGTAGACTTGGCGAGATCGTTTCCCCGAAAGATGATTTCTCCGGTGTACGCGCCGTTAATGTAAGCGGACTTCCGGAAGGATCTTTTATGTCTATGGGATTCGATGGAATAGGCACAAAGGTTGAGATTGCGGAAAGGATGCAAAATCACGAAACCGCCGCTTATGATCTTTTTGCTATGGTTTGCGATGATGCGGTTGTTTGCGGAGGCGAGCCGGTGTTGGTCGGTTCGATTTTTGATGTAAATACTCTCGGGACATTGGATGTCGACTCTTTCCTGCCGTTCATGAAGCAGTTGGCGAAGGGGTATGTAGAGGCGGCAAAAGCTGCGCGAGTCGCGGTTATAAATGGGGAAATTGCGGAGCTTGGCGGAAGAATAGGCGGTTATGGAAATTTTAATTACAACTGGGGGGCGGGACTTATTTGGTTTGCCCGAAAAGACAGACTTTTTACGGGAGATCAGATTAAGGTTGGCGACAAGATAGTTACGCTGCGCGAAAAAGGTTTTCGCTCCAACGGAATTTCTTTGTTGCGAAAAATCATGAAAGATAATTATGGCGAAAAATGGCATGAGGCGAAATTGGACGGAAAACTTATCGGAGAATTGGCAATGGTTCCTTCAACGATTTATTGTGCCGCTGTTTGCGATATGTTCGGAGGATTTGACGGCAAGCCCGCGTGTGAAGTCCACGGAGTTGCTCATATAACGGGTGGTGGGATCCCTGGAAAACTTGGGCGTGTTTTAAAAAGAGCCGGACTTGGTGCGAAATTGGACTCATTATTCGAACCTTGCGATTTGATGAAACATGCGATTGAGATCGGTAACGTATCTCGCGATGAGGCTTATAGGACTTGGAATATGGGGAATGGAATGGTAGTTGTCGTGAAACACGGAGAAGAGGCTAAGGCGATTGAAATTGCCGGCAAGCATGGCATCGAAGCGAAAGTTTGCGGAGAGATAACCGAAGGTCAAAATATCGTTTTTTAATGCGCTTCCGGTCTACTCACCCCATCCGAGTTTATCTCTTAGTGTTTTGTAGTATTTCTTATTCGACATCCTTATAAGCCTAATATTTCTTGCTGAACGGCGAATTTTAATTTCATCTCCATATTTGAGAGGCACAATTATTTGGCCATCCATTGTAAGTCCAATGTCGTTGTCCTCAAACCTTCTTTCCGTTCTTATCTTTATGTTTAATTGGCGATTATTTGGAATGGCTATCGGCCTGTTTGAAAGAGTTGACGGGCATATAGGAGTTAGGATGAATGCTTCAAGTTTTGGGTGAATGATTGGACCTCCTGCAGAAAGTGAATGGCCTGTTGAACCTGTAGGAGTTGCGACTATTACACCATCTGCCTTGAAATCTATCATTTTGCGTTGATCAATTTTTATTGAAAGTTCGATTAATCGGGCGAAATTTCCTTGATTAATCACCGCATCGTTTAAAGCGAGAAAAGTCTTATATTTCTGATTGTTCCTATAAACCGTAACTCTTAGAAGCGCCCTGTCATCAACATAATATTTATTCTTTAATACTTTTTTAATAACAGGCATCAAATTGTCGTGGTCGCGCACTTCCGTCAAAAACCCGAGAGTTCCTAGGTGCACGCCAAGTACTACCGGTTGATTTGCTTTGTCCACTTCTCTTACAGCCTTCAACAATGTTCCATCTCCTCCAAGAGTTATCACCATATCCATTTCTTTCATCATGCCCTTAACTGTCATATGGTTGCGCTCATCCTGTATACATTCTGCAACCCTGTTGTCGTACTTAACTTCCATTCCCTGCCCATGCAAAAATGCGATCACGCTCTTGATGTAAGACGATCTGCCTTCCAGATTTTTTCTTCCTATGATACCTACTCTGCTTATGTTCTTATGTGTTTTTGGAGACATGTGAGTAAGGAATAGATAGTAGACAGTAGACGGTAGAATTGTACAAGACGGAAGGCATAATTAAAAGTCTCAAAGCGAAAACAACTCAGAGTTTCACCGTGGACACAATTTGATAAGGCAAAACTCGGCTTTAACAAGCCCAAGTATAAGATTCGACTAGTCAAGCCGCCACGATTAAGCAACATGACTAGTCGACGTACTAATTACGATGCTGATAAATTTCTTCTTGTTTCCGCCTTCTGTGTTCTGTGTTCTGTGTTCTATTTGCCTATTGCCTTCTGCCTTCTGCCTTGCTTTAATGTTATTAGTTTTAATTTTAAAAATATGCTTACTCAAGACATAAAACATGGCTTTGCGAGATTATCGCGCTCCAAAAAGGTTGTTTTGATATCCGCTATTTTGACCTCCTTCAGCTGTTTACTTCCTTGGTATCATGACCTGAGTGTTTACGGCGTCGCTGATTCGTATCTGGGCATCAATGGACCTCTTTTCTTAGCTGGAATATTTATATTTGCAATGAATGCGTTTTTGACTCTATCAATCGCTATGCCGATGATTGGAAAAAGATTTGTAAAACTTCCTCTGAAAGGATCTGTTGCGGGAATGCTGGTTGGGTTGCAATCTTTATTTTTGTTGCTAATCGCAAATTCGGTTTTTTATCATGCTAAATTCGGTATCAGTATTTCTCAAAAAACCGCTGGGTTCGGTATGGCAATCGCGATGTTTTCCGTATTGGCGCTAATTGGCGGAAGTTATTTTTGGTATAAAGAAGAATCTGTTGACCGAGGTTTTGACGAGGCTGTAGGAAGAAAAGAACCTCTTATAAAAATTCCGGAAGTGGCTCCTGTTAGACAGCACACCAATTTAACTCCTAAGACTCCCGTTGAACCTCCGATCGCACCTCAACAACAAAAAAACGAGCCTAATAAATTAAGAGGATTCGGGTTTAGAGATTCCGGAAGAGGCGACACCATTGAGAGTTTACTTAAAAAACATCAAAATCTTACAGGAGAATCTCAGCCGTCCACCGTTTCGGAGACGAACATAAGAAGTGGCGAAGATAGAGGTAAAATTGAGAATATGAGGATTAGGATGGACTTGTAGGAGGGAAGTTGAAGAAGTATGGGAAGTATGAGAAGTGACATAGTGAAATATATTATCTATAAATCTTTATATGACAGACGAATCTAAACCAAATGGAGAATTGCCAAGTATCATATTTTTCTGCAGGGATTGCCAGAAGGTTATTTCCAATCCTCAGAAACAAGGTGCAAAATACGAATATAAATGTGGCGTGTGCAAAGGTACTGACGTAGCGTTTGGAACAAGAAAAAGCATCATGGATTATTTCAGACTGAAGGAGAAGGACTTGGTGGCAGAGAGCAAGGAGCAGGTGGCGGAGAGCAGAGGGTAGGTTGCAGGTTGCAGATGGCAGATGGTGATTTGAGGTTTGCTATTTTCCACTTTTTTTTAATGTCCATGTGATACTTTTCCTGTACCGTCAAATACTTTTCGCAAAGATGAGTTTTGCTATCACAAAATGGTCGATCATAACGTCGCGGAAGAACAAAGTTTTTTCCAATCGAATGAGTTTTGTTGTCGCAAAACAAATTATAATATGGCGCAAGGAATACTTCGCGTCCTTGCGCTGAAAAAGATTGACGGTGAGCATTAGCTCACCTACCATGTCATTAGAATTTAACCAAAAATAAAAAATGACTGACGAAATCAAAAACGAGGGGAAGGCCAGAGCCCTTGATTTGGCAATCGATCAAATCGAAAAAAGTTATGGCAAAGGCGCGATCATGCGCATGGGTGAAGCCAAGAAGATCAATATCGAAACAATCCCTACTGGATCTCTTTCTCTCGACATTGCGCTTGGCGGAGGCATACCGAAAGGAAGAGTTATTGAGATTTTCGGCCCAGAAAGCAGCGGTAAAACAACTCTCGCTCTTCATGTGATAGCGGAATGCCAGAAGAAAGGCGGACAAGCTGCATTCATAGACGCAGAGCATGCACTCGATCCAGAATACGCAAGAAAAATCGGCGTCAAGGTTGATGACTTATTGATTTCTCAACCTGATACCGGAGAACAAGCTCTTGAGATCACAGAGACTCTTGTCAGATCAAACGCTGTCGATGTAATCGTAGTAGATTCCGTCGCCGCGTTAACGCCACGCGCAGAAATAGAGGGCGAAATGGGAGACTCTCACATGGGCTTGCAAGCTCGCCTGATGAGCCAAGCTCTTCGCAAGCTTACAGCCGCAATATCCAAGTCTAAGGCGACAGTTATTTTCATCAATCAAATAAGAATGAAAATCGGCGTGATGTTCGGCAATCCTGAGACAACAACAGGCGGTAATGCACTTAAGTTCTACTCTTCAGTCAGAATGGATATCCGTGGAATCGGCAAGATCGAAGGACTTAATACCGAAGGCAAAGAGTTTGTCGGTAATCGCGTGGTTGTGAAAGTTGTGAAGAATAAGGTCGCTCCTCCGTTCAAGACTGCCGAATTCGACATCATGTATAACAAAGGGATTTCAGCAAGCGGAGATGTCATAGATCTTGGAGTTAAGTACGAGCTTATAAGAAAATCCGGCGCATTCTTCAGCTATGGAGATCTCAGGCTCGGACAAGGCAGGGAAAATGCCAAGTCGTTCCTAGAAGCTGACAGGAAACTCATGATTGAAATCGAGAAGAAGGTAAAAGATTTCTGTATAGCAAGGCAACTTGAACATGACGGCATTAAGCCTGTTGAGAAACAAGCGTTGCCTGTTCAAAAAATAATTGCAAAGAAATAATTCATTTCGAGCCTTCTGTCACGGCGGAAGGCTCGCCTTCTAAAATAAAAACCATGGCTACAGACTTATATTCACGCTTGATGAACTATGCTTTCAATGCGCTTTCAAGACGAGCTCTGACTGAGTTCGAGATGCGTGATAAATTACTCAAAAGATACGCCAAGATTCAAGGATCTTCCGGCAGTACTTCAGAGCTTTCTGTGGATCAAGATATTATTGCGGATGTGTGCAGCAGACTTAGAGAGTTAAACCTAATAAATGACGAAAAATATCTTGAAAACTTCATAAGCACAAAAACCAACTTACAGGCTATCGGCAAGTTCGGAGTATTTAATAAGTTGCGCGGAAAAGGGATTTCGAAAGAGATTTTCGATAGAGTCTGGGAATCTTCCGATATTTCGGAAAGTGCGATTCTGGACAGAGCTTGTGAGGATTTTGAACGAAAAAAAGGTGCCATAAATGGATCTCAAAAGCAGAAAGAGAGACTTATGCGTTACTTGGCCGCAAGAGGGTTGCCGCCAGCGTTGATATATAAGAAAATCCGAGAGGGATTACAAGAAGAATGACCAGAGTTGTTCGAATAATACTCTTTGCGTATTCGCTAAAATTTCGTTTTTTATTTCAACTCCGGACATTTCATTTTTATCGTAAGAAATCATATAGATTTTGTTTTCGAATATAATAGTATCTGAATTTATGCGAATATTTTTAGGGAAGATTTTTATCTGATGAAGTATTGATTCATACATGCTCTTGTACTCATTCGCTTCTTCACAGGCCACAATTATTTCTCTCGCATGTAGCTTGTTTTTTCTTAGCGTATCGGGGATGACGAAGTGGTATTCCGGCATTAATGTCTTGACTAATTTCGGATTAAAAATCGCATAAAAACCTTGTTTCTCTTGTAGCATCTCGTCATACATCTTTGTAACCGATTTTTTACCCTCGAAAAGCCTTATCAATGGGGTTGCGCTTAATTTGTTTTCAATCATAGAAAGTTCCGGCAATTTAAGATTCAGCTCTGAAATCGCCAATGTTTTTTGATGCATCTGTTCATCAAAAACGCTTGTGAGATTTTCAATCGGGATACATTTCACGTATCTGATTTTGCTTCTTTCAAACTCTTCTATTAAATTGTTTTTTTTAAGCCTTTCGATTATCGAATACATTGTTGTTCGCGGTATGTTTGTGTATTTCGCCAGAACGCTTATCGGCTGAGCCCCCAACTTCAAGAGTTCGAGGAAAACTTCCGCTTCTTTCTGCTCAATTCCGAGCTCTTTAAATATTTTTATTATCATACTGTTGTCGAATTATGTCGACAGTAAGAATTATAACATTCTTATCTGTAATTTTCAACACCATTACCGTGACTAGACGCATGAACTGGACAAGTCGCCGTTTTTATCGTACCATCGCTTCTTATGAAGCATTTAGAATTACAATCCGGTTCCGACCAGCGCGTCTTATCTCAAGAGAGAGAAACTGACATATTGAATGCGGTAAACAGCGACCGTGTCGCATTTGCTCGATATAAAATCCGGTATCAACATAAAACCTCTGCGAGACGCAATCCTAGGGAACCTCAATGGGCATCGATAGCCACTTCTCCAGATGGCGTAAGGGGAGTAATTGCGTTTGCAAAAAGACCTTGTTCTTATAAAACAGATAATTCCGGCGGAGGGTGCACTTTTTGTAATTTATCTATCGGCAATAGAGACTATCGAGATGTCACAACGGATGATCAGCTTGTCGCGCTTGAATCCGCCCTTGCAACAATACTGCCATATAGCCCTTCGGTTATTGAATTGCTTCCGGATGGTTCATTTCTAAATGATGACGAATTATCTGTAGATACTCAAATCGGCGTTATGAAGAGGCTTGCCCGCGAGCCGAATGTGAAAAAAGTTGCGATAGAAACAAGGCCTGAATTCTGCCAAGCGGATAAAGTACGTAATTTGGTTGAAGAATTACGAGAAGATCAATCGCTGGAAATATATTTCGGGCTTGAGACAACCGATGAATTCATATCTGAAACTATTCACAACAAAGGCTATGGAGTCGAAGAATTCAAAGATGCTTTATGCAGAATTGCCCAATTGGACGAATCGCTTCGCAGGCGCATTAATATTTCCGTTTATTCAATTATAAAACCCGGATATCTTTCTGAAAAAGAGGCGATAGCCTCCGCTATAAAAACCGCTTTAGATATAAAAGCTCTTTCCGATGATATGGGTATTCCGATAATGATAAAATTTGAGCCTGCCGTTGTTTCGGACGGAACTCTGCAAGGGTATTTGTATTCGCAACATCGCTACGAACCATTGTCTTATTTTTCTGTTGCCGAGGTAATCGCAAAACTATCCGAACACGAGACTCAAGACCGTGCTAAGTTCGGTCAACGAGACGATATAGATTCTTTTAGTCATGTAGCCATGATTCCCGATGCCGCCAATCCGGATATGTTCTCATCGGCTGACGTTGTTATTTATAATGCCGTTCAGATGTTTAATGTACATCGAGATATTCGCAGGTTTACATCTGAAATCGCATGCGTAATAGACTCTCCTGAATTCAAAGACTGGGAAAGCAGGGTTTGCGGAGATTCCGGTAGCTCGATTAGAAATCTCGCTCATGCAGATAACGGAGCAAGGGCGAACGATTTTCAACAAAGAATGTTGTCTGTATTTAATCAGATACAATCCTTAAATCCTTCATGTAACGATTTTCAAAATGAGGCTTCTACGATTTGTGCTAATAATGCGCTTCGCCTAGTTAACATCAGGAACATAAAAAGTATAATCGGAGACAAAACCAACTCTTCATATTTTCAAGCAGAAATCGTTATACTTAACGACGAAAACTTCCCTCAATCGATCTGGATCAGAATCCCTATTTGTACCTGACCTTGAGCGTCAAAAGCGTTAATGCGAGCAATCCTTCTATCCCCATCATTATCGCGACGGGGTAATTTTTTATACTAAATCCGTAAATTACCCACAAAATTATTCCGAATAAATAAATCGAATTCCATGTTATTGAAATATCTTTCGTGGACTTGGTTTTCCATGCCTTAACCACTTGTGGCATCAATGAAATCGAAACTATTATGCCGGCTATATATCCTAATAATTCTATATTCATAATAAAACTTTAACAGACCTTGCGCAAAATCACAAAATATCGTTATAATTGATATGTTTGAAGGTACAGGATTTTTTAATCCTGTGTTTTTCGTGAGTTGAACCTTGGGTTCCCCTCACGCACTCCCCTCCAAGCTGATGTTCATAAAATAGCTCTCGCGAAGGCTCGCAAAATGCTAATTTTGGACCCAGCGAGACCCAAACTAGCATTTGGCTACGCGGGCTCAAGCTATTTTACTCACCTAGTTTAAGAAATATTTAACAATATACCTATGCAAACACAATTTATGGCAGCTATCAATCAGCTCGCCGATGAAAAAAATATCCCGAGAGATGTCGTCCTTGATATCGTCAAGGCGGCCCTCCGAACAGCTTATAGAAAAGATTTCGGGAATAAGGATCAGAATGTCGAAGTTGAAATAGACGACAAGACTGAGACTACTACCGTGTTCCTTATCAGAGAAGTTGTGAAAAAAGTTGAAGACGAAAATCTTCAGATTTCTCTAACAGATGCGAAAAAACTAAAAAAGACTGCAAAGCTTGGCGACATGATTAAGATGGATGTCACACCTATCGGATATGGCCGCATAGCCGCTCAATCCGCTAAACAAGTTATCATCCAGAGACTCCAAGAGGCTGAACGTGATCTTATGTACGAAAACTTCAAGGATCGTGAAAACGAGCTTATCAATGCGCTTGTACACCGAGTTGAAGACAATCAGGTGTTTGTTGATTTGGGTAAAATTACGACTATCCTTCCTTATGATCATCAGATTCCGGGAGAGAGATATTACGGCGGCCAGAGAATTAAGATTTACTTGGACAGAGTAATCAAAACTACAAAAGGACCTCAACTTCTCATTTCAAGAACTCATCCGAGTTTGATTAAGAAATTGATGGAGCTTGAAATTCCGGAAGTAAAAGACAAGATCGTTGAAATAAAAGGCGTTGCGCGCGATCCTGGAGTAAGATGCAAGATTGCAGTTTCCTCGAAAGACGAAAAGATCGACCCGATCGGTGCTTGCGTAGGTCAAAAAGGTGTTCGCGTACAAAATGTTACAAACGAACTTCACGGTGAAAGAATCGACGTTATCGAATGGTCACAAGATCAACAGGAGTACATCAAGAGAGCCCTTGCTCCAGCTGAAACATCTCGAATAGTTCTCAATGATCATGAAAGACGAGCTTACGTTTATGTCACACCCGAACAAAGAGCACTTGCAATCGGCAAACGTGGACAAAATGTCAGACTCGCTTCAATTTTGACAGGTTGGGAATTGGATATCATGGATGTTTCCGAGATGCCTGAAGCAAAACAAAAGGCTGCCGAGGCTAAACAAGAAGTTCTTGAGATCAAGAGCTTACCAATTTCTCCTGAATCTGTTGAAAAACTTGCAAAAGCTAACTTAACACTTGTTTCTCAGGTACAAGGTTTGAGCATTAAGGACTTCCAAGATGTTGAAGGAATTACAGAAGATGAAGCGAAGACGATTGTGGAGTCGTTGAAGAAGGTGAAGTAACAGGGAAGAAGAAGAAGTTGGGGAAGTATGAGAAGTGACGTAGTTACAGAGTGAAACCGCGGATCGAGGGATCTGCGGTTTTTTTATCTATTTGACTTTTCAGAAGAACTTGCTATAATCGCTTTCTATTTTCTAACACTCTCTACATGGCTAGGTTAGGTACAGCTGTTGCTGTCGGATTGTTTGCAGTAAGTACAAATGCGAATGCTGGTGAATTGAGTACGAAATCGACAGATGATACGAGGATTGAGGCTTGTGTTAATCTTGTTCCGAAACAAAGCATGCCTTCTACAGGTGGTGAGAATGTATCAATATCCATTAATTGGCGGGATAATTTTTTAGATAGATTAAGAGATGTTGTCGCTGATGCTTCTGATAATCCTCGCGAAGGCAACTTATGCCGTAATGTCGTGGTTGCAGTAGACCCACCGGCTGATGTCTCCTGTTTATATCCTACTTCCCAAGATTATTTTTGCAAAAAAGGACTAAAAATTCCTTGTGCCGATGAGAATACCACGGCCTTAACCGTATCCGCAGGTGAATATGGATCTCATAAATTTACACTAGGCGAGCTTGGATTGCAGTGTGGATATGATGGATATTCCGAACTTACTCACGAAGCTTATAGTATCGCCAATATCGCTCCTGCTCTGCGGTCTGAGTTTAAGGATCCGGCTCTCGAAAAGTACCGCCAAGAAATTGCAGACGGGAAGGTAGAATGCGTGGTACCTGATGTATCATGGGAAAATGTCGGAGGCTATAATTCTTTTGTGGTCGATGGTAGTCCGCTACCTTGTCGCAATAAAGATGCGGGTGTTGACTCTGTTTGCACCGGCGTATTTCTTCCCGTAAAACAGGCTTTGCCATGGCTAAGGGAAGACAAAAGCCCTTACGCCGTTCGAAGGGAGTTTGTTGTAAATTGGCTTCAAGGAATTGGTGATGATAGCTGTTATAAAAAAGGACCGCTCTTCTCGGTAAGTGATAAGGCTACAGGTAATGCCGTTGTTGTGGGGCTTCCAGAAAAAACTTGTCTGAGAGCTGATGAACTTACTATGCTTTCCAGTAATGCGGCGAAGGCACTGCATTGGCAGACTTTGAGAGAGGGTCCGTATCAGGGTCCTAAGTGTGGGGAGATTTTTGATGCCAATGGTGGGACACTGGAACAATCACCCGTAGCAAGTGGAGATGTGCCGACCGCACAAGAAGGAGGCTGCAAGAAATTAGCATTCAACGTAGGTGGTGTAGTCGATGGAATTCCGGTAGGGGTTGGGTATGGAGATCTCGAGGCTTGCAAAAATAGTTTTAGAGCAAATGCCGGCCCTTTTAAGCTAGAGGTTGCTGTTCCTCCTAAAAAAAGATAAAGATTTGTGTATGTAACCAGGCTCTGTGCAGACTAAACGACTGGCCTCCTGAAGGCGCTCTTCCTTTGGCATGCTTTTTATGGTACAATAATATGATTAATTTGACTCTAATTTCATGGCTGACGAACAATCTGCTGCACAATCTGGTGGACAACAGTCTCAATCCGGCACGCCTTCGGGAGCCGATGCTCAAGCGAATCACCTTGAACAGATTAACAGACTTTTTAAGGAAAAAGCTGTTGCCGCAAGCGCGAAGGCGATGAATATGAATTATCTGAATATCGGTACTATGCCGATAAATCCGGATTACTTGGCTTTGATCCCGAAAGAACAGGCCCAAAAAGCTCTTGTTATTCCTTTTTTCAGAATAGGGAAAAAAGTTCGTGTTGCGATCGCGCATCCTACGAATCCGGAAACTTTAACCATAATCAAGGGATTGAAAGAGGCCGGTTATCAGATAAACATCAATCTTGCCAGCGAAGAGGGCATAAAAGAGGCGCTTCAATCTTATGAAGTTTCAACCTACAAAGAAGAGGTTGGCGAGGTTGAAAATATTGTCGATGAGTCGCAGATTGAGGCTTATGAAAAAGAGATCGAGGGATTACAACAGCTCAAACAAAAACTTACAGACGTCACTGCCGAAGAGGCGCTCAACCTTATCAATGTGGGTGCCGTGAAGACGCATGCATCAGACATCCATTATCAGCCCGAAGAGAAAATCGTAAACATCAGATTTAGAATCGATGGCGTTTTGCAAAATATTTTCCAGATGGACAGGAAGACTTTTGAATATTTAACGAATCAGTTGAAGTATAAATGCAAAATGAAATTGAACGTGATGAGCGAACCTCAGGACGGAAGATTTTATTTTAATTACAATAAACGAAAAATCGACGTGAGAGTTTCCGCCATACCGACTGAATACGGCGAATCGTTCGTGCTTCGTCTTCTCGACAGCGGGAAGAAAGCGCTTGATTTCACCGATATGGGCTATCATGGCAAAAATCTCGATTTGGTTAATGCCGCTACGGGAATTGCGAATGGCATGATCCTTGTTACAGGTCCTACCGGATCAGGTAAGACAACAACTCTTTATGCGATGCTGCGTCGTTTCAATAAACCGGAAACCAAGATCATCACCCTTGAAGATCCGATCGAATATCATCTTGAAAACGTCACTCAAAGTCAGGTTAATGATAAACGCGGATATACTTTCGGAGGTGGATTGCGCGCTATTTTGAGACAAGATCCCGACATCATAATGATCGGTGAAATTCGTGATATGGAAACCGCTGAAACCGCTGCTCAAGCTGCGCTTACGGGTCATGTGCTTCTTAGCACTCTTCATACGAATAGTGCCGTTGAGACGATCCCGAGATTGATTAATATAGGACTTCAGCCTTACATGATTGCGCCTGCAATTCACACGATTATCGCGCAGAGGCTTATAAGGGTTTTGTGTAAAAATTGTTCGATCAAGAAACAGATTACCGAGTCGGAAAAGGATGAAATTGCAAAAGTTGCGGCTTCAATAAAATCGGTCGCGCCCGATACTCAAGTCGACATTCCGTCCGAGCTTTATCAATCTGTTGGGTGTCCGAAATGCAGTCATACCGGATATTCCGGACAGACTTGTATCGCGGAAGTTTTTGCTTTTGATGACGAAATAAAAGATTTGATTCTTGGCAATAAAAGCACGCATGAAATTTTTGAAGCGGCTAGACGCAAAGGTATGTTAACTCTCAAAGAAGATGGCGTACTCAAGGTTATTCAAGGAGTGACGACGTTGAATGAGGTGTATAGGATAGTGGAATGATGAATTTTTATTATGGAATTCCAGATAATTTCCGCATCTAAAAAAGATCTGGCATTGTTTTTCAAGAAAGATTTATAGTTTCACATAGCACATTCCACCGACATTTTTCACCTTCCCCATCATTTCCAGATCGAGAAGATTGGAGATTAGAGATTGGGGATTTGAGTTTAGAGACTTTGCTATGGTGTTTATGTGAGTCGGCTCGTGTGTTAGAGCGCCGAGTAAGTTCGCGAGTTGATTGTTTTCGCGTGAAAATTCCAATTTAAGTTGAGTCGGCGTTATGTCGTCTATTACTTGACTCGGATCATCTAGCAATACCGCTTTTTGCGACTTGATCAGCTTGTGGCAGCCCGATTGTCTGTAAGAATCGAATTCACCTGGGACCGCATATACAAGCCTGTTTTCGGAGAACGCATAGTCTGCCGTAATCAGCGCACCCGACTTCTGCGGTGCTTCGACGACAATCGTTGCATCGGAAATACCCGCGATAATTCTGTTGCGAATCGGGAACATGAACTTCTGAGAAGGAACGCCGGGTGGAGATTCGGAGATAATCAGTCCGCCGCGTGCGATTATCTCGTCGGCAAGATGTTTGTTTTCGGTTGGATATATCTGATCGAGTCCGTTTGCGAGAACGGCGATATTCGGCATGTTTTTCTTGAGAGATTTAGTATGCGCATCGGTATCGATTCCATAAGCAAGACCGCTTACAACTGTGATTTTATATTCGGCGAGTTTATCTGTTATTGCTGAAACTGCACGCTTGCCGTAAGTTGAAATTTTTCTTGTACCGACTATGGCGATTCGTGGATTTTTCAGACATTCGAGTTCACCCTTGTAATAGAGAATTACCGGTGGGCAAGATGTGTTTTTCAGATTTTCCGGATAGTTCGCATCTGTGATTGCAAGAATTTTCATGCCGAGTTTTTGCAGGCGTTCGTAATCTTTCTCAGGATCGAGATTTTTATTTTTGATTTCGCTAATGAGTTTCGCTTCCGCGAAACAACTTATATTATTGCGCAAGGAATGCTTTGCGTCCTTGCGCTGTTCATAAGCTCGGCGGGCATTGAAATTATGTTTTTTCAAAATCGCGATAAGCGTACGAGGCCTGTCGTAGAGGTGATTCTGAAGGGCGTTGAGATAAATTAAATCCATAATGCCTCCGAGAATAACATGGAGACATTAAATTTTTGTGGAAAAGAGCGCATTATTCTGCTGTCTGTGTCTTGCTCCTTGTGTCTTACTCCAGCTCCACCCTCTCCACCTCTTCCACTTCTTTCGGCATCCCATATCCGGATTCTTCGCGATCGCCAACGATCATACCCGCTTTCATAACAACAACTCTCTTCATCAGTCTATCGACGAGATGCTTGTTGTGAGTCGCCAGTATGACTGTTGCGCCGTTTATGTGAATCTTTTGCAGTAAATTTAAAATCTCAATACTGCTCTCCGGATCTAGATTCCCCGTCGGTTCATCGGCTATAAATAATTTCGGGTTATGCACGAGAGCTCGAGCGATTGCCGCACGCTGTTTTTCACCGCCCGATAATTGATTTGGGAATTGGCCGGATTGATTTTGCAAACCTACCATTTCAAGAACCTCTCTTGTTCGCTTTCTTGTGGCAGCTTCTTCCGTACCACAAACCTCCATTGCGAATGCTACATTTTCATAAACGGTTTTTTTCGGAAGGAGTTTGAAGTCTTGAAAGACCATGCCGATTCCCCTTCTGTAATCTTGCAACTGTTCGCGTGTAAACTTGGTGATATCGCTTCCATTTACTGTTATAGAGCCTCTGTCGATTGATGTTGCGCCTATAAGCGCATGAATCAGTGTTGATTTGCCGGCACCGGAAGGACCGATCAAGGTCATGAATTCGCCTTTGTCTATCTGCAGTTCTATCGAATTAAGAACCGTATGCTCATCATATCTTTTTGTAACCGATTGGAAGAGGATCATGTGTTTTGATTTTGACCTTGAGATATTATGCGTGAAACACTGCTAGCGCAAATATTTCCTGTGTATCTCCTTCAGCCTCTGATTCGTTACGTGCGTATAAATTTGCGTAGTCGTAATTGAAGCGTGCCCGAGCATTTCTTGAACAGCCCTTATATCTGCGCCATTTGTTAGCAATTCAGTTGCGAAACTGTGCCTGAGAACATGCGGAGTTACTGTCTTTGCGATCCCCGCATGAAGTGCAGTGCGCCTTACCATTTCTTGAATCGTATATGTTGTAAGTCTGCGTTTTTCATCAAGTCCAATTCCTTCTTCCGCTCTTCCGCGTCCGTAATTTATAAATATCGGCTCGAGATTGTCGGCTCGCGAATTAAGATATTCCGTCAGCCATTTCACACACCTTTCAGACAAGAAAACCACTCGCGGCTTGCGACCTTTTCCTCTCACCATAAACTCTTTTCTCGTAAGATCCACCTGCTTGCGATTAAGCGATCTGAGTTCGCTTACACGAAGACCTGTCGAATATAATGTTTCGAGTATTGCGCGGTCGCGTAGGCCGGTTTTGGACTTGAGATTTATAGTTTCAAAAAGCCTCTCAACCTCTTCGCGCGTTATGAACTCGACTGTCCGTTCGGGAATTTTCGAGAGCTCTATCTTTTCCGGTGGGAGAGTCTCGTAATCATTCTTGATAAGATATTTCAGAAATGCGCGCAAGGCGATAATGTGATAATTTTGAGTTTTTTTGCCTAAATTCTCCCCGTGCTCCGGAACAAGTCTGTTTAGATTGAGTTGATATTTCTGAATTGTTGCCAGCGTAATTTCGCGCGGATTAATGTCTCCTGCGAAGTCGGAAAAACGAGTCAGATAGTGCTTGTAATTCTCGATCGTTTTTGGAGATTGGTTTTTTGCAATCTCGGCGTGTTCAAGAAAATCGATGATCAGAGGCTTGAGAGTTTTCATGATTTGATTTTACATCAAGTTGTGCGAAACTCAATTGACGACTAAAAGCCCCCGCGAACGGAAGCTTCGTATTTTAGTCTCTCCGCCGGCTAGATTACTCCATGCGATCTTGAATTACAACATCTTCTTGTTGTCAGTGTCTCAGCTTTCTAACCTTGTTTTTGAATATCGAATTCCGAATTACGAATACCGGCAGAACTTTGTCATTCAATGTTCATTATCCTGTATATCGCTTCCGCAACCTCTCCCCTCGTAATAGCGTTTGCCGGATAGAACATATTGTCCAAACCGACATCGATTAAATTATTGTCTTTTGAATACTGGACATAAGGCGCATACCAAACTAATGCATCGGTATCGGTATAGATTCCCGTGACTGCATAGTCCGACAGATCAATGCCGTATATTCTCGTAAGTATTTTCAAAAATTCCACTCTATTGACGTTTTGATCAGGCTTGTAAGTGGCATCTGCATAACCATCTACAAATCCAGATTCGGCAGCATAAACAATATATTTCTCGTACCAACTTCCAGCCTCGACGTCTGCGAAAAACGTTTCTTCCGTGCCTTCCAATTCCGGCACTTCATATCCGAATCCAAGTAGAAGCATTTTTAGAATTTCCGCCCTGTTTATTTCTTGATCCGGCTTAAAACTTCCATCGTCATATCCGCTTATCATGCCGGCATCTCTCAGGTACTCTATCGCTTCTGCGTATTTATAATCCGATCCGACATCCGTAAAAATCATCTCCGCTTGAACAGAATCAGTCGTCGAACCATCTTCGTTTTTTGAATAAACAGTTTTGAATCCTTTTATATATCCGACGAAACTTTCTTCAATTATGTCTCCGACATAATCTCCGAGGTACAACGGCTGACCACTTCTACTCCGGTAAGCTTCGCAATGTTCCTGTAATCTTCCATTCAAGTAGATGTTCATGCCTGTCTTGGCGCCATATTCTATTTTAATATTCGACCATTCATAAATATCTATAGGCTCTTCCGAATATATCCTCTGCCATCCTGACGAATCTGAACATGCCGATTTCGTATAAGGATCGTAAATGTTGAAATCCAAAATCGCGTTTTCGTTTATACCTAGCGTCATTGATCCGTACTGTGGTGTATCAACCCCTGTTGAGTCCAAGATCGTACCGACCTCCGAACCGTCGTCTAGATAAACAGAAAATTCAATCGATCCATTGAGAGGGACTGAATAAATTTCATCCAAATCCATGCTGTATTCTGCGGACGAAGCATAATAGTCATAATCATCAGGTCCTGTCCCCGATGTGATATTGTCCAAATAAAAATCTACAGACTCTTTTATATAAGATCCAACTCCTTTCAATACATCAAGCGTGTCGTCGTAATTCAAAACATAATCTTCATAAGCCAAAACATTCCCTCTGTTGTACTCACCTCCCGTTCTATAAAAATTCACAGCTATCAGAAGGTTGTCTTTTCGCGTTATATAGTGCAGCGTATTTGATTCCGATGAATAATCCATCATGATATCGCTCTCGGTTCCGGCTCCCGTCTTATAACTAAAATTATAAACTCCTTGATCCAATAAACTCCATGCTCCGGTCGTAAACTTATCGCTATTAATCCATGTTTCGAATTCACTCTCAAGCGACTCCTCGGAAGAATATGGAATTACATATGCATAGATCGTTGGCAGTTCAGAACTCAGAGTGTAATTCTCGTCATAAAGCGCATGATAAACAGCTTCTATCCCATAATAAGTTTCTGTCATTTCCACCTCCTGCCAATTAGAATGCTCGGCAAGTCCGCTTATAGATGTTGCTTGCGGTAAAATCAGATCCATATTCGTGGCGAGCTCTTCATATGTTATTGCATCCGATGCAAAAACCATTCCGACTTGTGAAGTCGAAAACAGTATGGACGTGACAATTACAATTGGTAGTTTTTTCATAGCGCTATACTGAAATTTAGCATTTTTGAGCATTTTATGGAATAATTATTTGCTGACTAGTCCAAAAATATATTGTTTTATGGAATTAGACCTTGAAAAACATCTCGCGCCATACGCGGCCAAAAGTATTTTATCTCGAAGAGAACACCCTGAACCGATAGATCCAAACAGGCCTGCTTTCAAAGTTGATTGCCATAGAATAAGAAATTGCAATACGTCTCTTCGCCTTGGCGGCAAAACACAAGTACTGCCCGCCAGAACAGGCGATCATTATAGAACTCGAGCTTCTCATACCGATTCCGTTGTCACGGCTGCAAGAGATATCGCTGAACGCCTTAATTTGAATCCTTATCTCGCCGAAGCTATTTCTCTCGCGCATGATCTCGGACATACGCCTTTCGGACATGCCGGAGAAGAGGCTCTTGATAAATGCATGGCGCGATTCGGCGAAAAGTTCGAGCACAATGAACAGAGTGTTCGCGCCGTAACCATACTTGAAGGAGGATACCCTAATTTCAGAGGTCTGAATCTCACAATTGAAGTTCTTGATGGTCTCAAAAAACACCAAACTCCTTGGGATCATCCAAGTTCTACAGATAAGTTCACCTATCCAACCCTTGAGGCTCAAGTGGTGAATTTTGCCGATCAAATCGCTTATGTTTATCATGACTTCGTTGATGCATTCAGAAGGAGCGCGATTGATATTCAAGACGCTTTGCAATTCCGATTATTTGAACAAGCTGCATCTCAAGCCAAGAAGCGTTATGGAGATGATATTTCCGGCGATATTCTTGTCTCAAGGATACTGAGTGCGCTCCATGGAATTACGGTTGCCGATTTAGTCGCGCAAACGAATCTTAATATTGATTCCGCAGGCATAAAAACGATCTCCGACGTTTACAAGTATGGCACTCCACTTGTTTCTTTTTCTCCCGATGTTGCTGGTGGTGTATCTGAATTGCAAAAATTTCTACATGACTCTTTTTACAAAAGTGATGATGTGCGAACATCTAATGCGCGCGGGCAAAAAATCATAGAAACTTTATTTGATTATTACCTTGAGCACTACGAAGAGATCCCCGAAAAATTCCGAAAAATCGCTGGAGACGTTAAGCATATTGCCGTTAAGGATTTTATCGCAGGGATGACTGATGCTTATGCGGAAGAAAGAAGCTTGATTGCGAATGCAATCTCCTTGCATTAAAATCAAATCATGAGATGTCCCAAATGCCATAATCAGGATACCAAAGTCGTAGATTCTCGAGATACGAACGACAACAAAGAAACTCGCCGAAGGCGCGAATGCGAGAAGTGTACGCATCGTTTCACTACATTTGAACGTGTTGAAACTTCTAATTTCATAGTTATTAAAAAGAACGGTACTCGTGAAGCTTATGACCGAGAAAAAGTCGAGCGCGGTATTTGGAAAGCGTGTGAAAAACGCCCCGTTACCCAAGAACAAGTAAAACATCTTATCGATGTCTTGGAAGAACAATGGAGCTCTCTTTCAAAAGAAGTCTCCTCTAATCAGATCGGAGAGGATGTAATGGATAGCCTGAAAAATTTAGACGAAGTTGCGTATATCCGATTCGCTTCCGTTTATCGCCAGTTCAAGGATGTCGAATCCTTCAAGAAGGAGTTGTCGAAATTATTGGAACGGTAGATTTGTAACAAAAAAAGAGCCCCCGCATGCGGGGGCTCTTTTAATTTCAGCTTATTGCTGTTGGAATACGCGGTTCGTTGTTACGCCGCTGTCGTCATAGAGATATAACTGGTCTGCAAATCTGTAAACCAACTCTGCAATCTCACCTCTGGTCATGTATTCACCAGGGTTGAAGTTGTCGCTCAACAACAAGTCATAGTAAATACCCATTTCGTTCGCAAGTTGTACATATGTTGCATACCAAGCCGTTTCGTCCACATCCGCATACAATGTCGTAGTAATTTCATCTTTCAAATTGCCATCAAGACCAAACGCCTCGATAACCATCTTAAGGATTTCCACTTTGTTTACCGTGCTTCCCGGTTGGAACGAGCCATCAGGATAACCCTCAACGATTCCTTGCTCATAAGCTTCCTGCAAATAAGGAATATACCATGAACCGTCCATTACATCCGAGAAGTTCATGTTTCCGGTAATTGATGTTTGAGTCTCGTCTACGTCATAGATATCGAATACATTATCCAATGTTGCGAATATGATTTTGAGAGCCTCAACGCGATTAACATCTGCATTTGGCTTATACGTACCATCTGAATATCCTTCGATAACTCCTTCCTCGCTTAGGTAGTTAATAGCTTCGGCATATGGATTCCATGGTTCGACGTCCGAATATCCGGTTTCAGGGGCGTATTCGCCATAGCTGTCATAGTACCAGTCATCATAGTATCCGGTTTCACTGCACTCATACCAATAATCGTAGTAGTAGCATCCGTCATCTGGGCAGTAGTAGTAATCTCCATATACCGTATCATGTCCCGCCGTACAACCAGCCCACTCGTCATCTGTCGTGTAATCGTAGTAGTAATAATACTCTCCGTCGCAATAATAGTAATCGTCGAAGTACCAGCATCCATCGTCAGAACAATAATAGTAGTAGCCTAGGTATTCATCATAATATTCCGTGCAGTAATCATCCCAATAGTTAGAGTCATATCCTTCTGTAGTGTCCCAATAATCATACTGGTAATCATCATAGTAGTATTGGTACCCGTCGCAATAATAGTAGTAATCATAGTAGTAACATCCGTCATCGCAGACGTAGTAACCGTTCTCGTCATACCAGCAGCTGTATTCGTTATCTTCATAATCCCAGTAATAGTAGTCACTATAATCTCCTTCGTAGTCTGATGAACACCATGAATATCCATCATCGTAGTAATAACATCCATCGTCACAGTAATAATATCCGCCGTACCATGGATCGTTATAGTAGTAGCAGTTTGAATCCCACCATGTCGAACCTTGTTCGTCATAGTATCCATCCCAATCATAGAAATACCTATACCCGTCGCAATAATAGTACTCGTCATAGTAATAGCATCCATCATCGCAAACGTAGTAGCCGTTTTCGTCGTACGAACAATCGTTTTGATATCCTACGTCATAACTATCTTCACACCATGTGTATCCATCCGAGTAGTAGTAGCATCCATCATCTGGGCAGTAATAATATGTTCCATAGTCATAACATCCCTCCCAGTAGCTGTAGCTATCCCAATAATCCCCATACCAGTCGGTGTAATAATCTTCATAGTAGTAGTAATACCCATCGCAATAGTAATAATCCTCGTAGTAATAACATCCATCATCACAATAATAGTATGTTCCATACCATTGATCTGTGTAATCTGAACAGTCTGAGCTCAACCAATAATTTGTCTCGTAGTAACCGTAGGTATATTGGCTACAGTCATAAGTTCCATCATAGTAGTAGTAGCATCCTGTGCTTGAATCATAGGCGTAGTCATCGTAATAGACGTAGCTATCGTAATAGCTCCAGTATTGGTCGTAATTGTCGTAATCGTAGTTGTCATAATAGTAATAGTATCCATCATCGCACCAATACATGTAGCTGTTGTAATAACATCCGTTACTGCACATGTAATATCCATATCTTGAATCATACTGACAGTCGTCGCTGTAATAGTAGTAGCTATAGCTTCCTTCACACCAATAGTATCCGTAATAGCTTGCATCGTAGTAATAACACCCGTCTGGGCAGTAGTAATAATACGTACCGCTATAGCTGTCATAATACGAAGTACATGATGAATTGTAGTCGTAGTCAGGTTCGAAATATCCTTCGTCGTATGTGTAATACGAGTCTGCGCCGTAATAGTAATAGCTCATGCTATCTTCGCAGTAATAGTATCCGTAATAACTTTCATCATAGTAGTAACATCCATCTGCACAGTAGTAATAATAGGTGTAAGAATCCCTATCATAGTATGCGGTGCATGATGAATTGTATGAATAATCCCATTCGAAATATCCGTCGTAGTAACTATCGTAGTCGTAATCGTATGTTGTGTAGTAATAGCTTGAGCCGCTATAGCTGCAATAGTAGTAGCCATAGTAGCTTTCGTCGTAATACCAACATCCATCCGGACAATAGTAATAATATGTTCCGGAATAGTTATCGTAATAACTTACGCAAGCGCTGTTGTAATAGTAATCCGATTCGAAATATCCTTCGTCGTAACTGTAATCTACGCTGTAATCATCATAGTAGGTGTATTCGCCACTACCCGAACACCAATAATACCCATAGTCGTATTCATCATAGTAATAACATCCATCCGTACAGTAGTAATAATAGCTGCCATAATAGCTGTCATAGTACGCATCGCACGATGAATTATAACTGTAATCATATTCGAAATAACCTTCCGAATAAGAATATGTGCTTTCCGCATAGTAGTAATAATAGCTACCACTGTTGTCGCAATAATAATAGCCGTAATAGTACGGATCGTAATACCAACAGCTGTCCGGACAGGAATAATAATAAGTATAAGAATAGCTGTCGTAATAATAATCGCACAATCCGTTATACGAATAATCATCTTCGAAATAGCCTTCTGAATAATCGGAGCTGCTATCGTCATAGTAATAAGACATGCCACTACCCGAACACCAATAATCTCCATAATAATCCGGATCATAGTAAGAACATTCATCAGGACAGTAATAATAATAAGTCCCCGAATAACTATCATAATTCGCCGTACATAACGAATTGTATGAATAATCTTCTTCAAAATATCCTTCATAATAACTGTCAGTACTTGAACCTCCATAATAGAAATAATTTCCAGTACCGTAGCAGTAATAATAGCCATAAGCATCCTCATCGTAATAGTAACAACCATCCGGACAATAATAGTAGTACCCTCCGGTATAGTAGTCGCTGTATGCATAGCATGATGAACTTGAAGAGTAGCTGTCTTCGAAATACCCTTCGGAATATGAGTAAGCTATCTCTCCAACAGAGTTTTTGAGCTCTTGAGTAGGCGCAGCGGATGCGAGCTGGATGCTCATCACTACGACCAACAGTGCTATTCCGCATACTAACAAACGGGATAGCTTTTGAGCCATTTGGTTTACCATTTTGTGGTGGTTAGGAGTTTTTATTTTTATTTTAAATTTTGGCTATTACCCAGACGGATCGGTATCAACTTTACTTTTTATCGATTTTCACACCAAGTTGTATTTTATTTCTCCTTGCAGTTTCATGTCAAACCACTTGACCCCCATTTCGGTTAAACACGTCTATTCGACTTGCTTTATCCGCTCTTTTGTTTTATAATTGTGTATTAAAATTAAAAATAAACAACATGAATAAAAAGGCTAATATCGTCACTGCGGCGTTCTCTCTAGTTGCGTTTTTCGGATCTCTTTCGCTTGGGCATTTTTATTCAAAAGACCCCATTTCTGATGTTGATAAACATTTTTCGAGACATTTCTATACCAGTTTTTTTGCTTTTGATACCGAAGACGAGGATATATCGATAAAATACAGTACTCGCTTGTTTTTGGTAAAAGCTGATGATTCCGAATTGCATGACTCGGCAGATGAAAATGTAATTTACGTTTCGGCAAAAGAGGGAGTCAAGTCCGTATGTCTCTACACTCCGCCTACTGATGCGACTTACGGCGGTGAAGTTTCTTCTGTAACAGTCTCCGATCTTATCACTCCGGGGGAAGAATTCACTGTTGATGTTTTGGTGAAAAATACCGGAACTGCGGCTTGGTTTTCCTTCGATTCGGGATGCACAAATCAAACTTATGTAAATCTTGGCACGTGGAATGACCAAGATCGTTCAAGTATATTCGGCCAAGGCTCTTCTGTTGTCGACGGATGGATTTCCGACAGCCGAGTCGCAATGGTTGAAGATATGGTTTATCCGGGTGAAATTGGAACATTTAGGTTTATAAGTGTTGCTCCTGCAACAGATGCTTGGTACAAGGAGTACTTTGCCCCTGTAGCTGAAAACATCAGGTGGATGGACGAAGCTGTAGCGGAAGTTAAGTTTGTAGCCGACTCAAGCGGCTCCTTGAGCACTACGTTAATGGATGTTGTGACAACTTCTACGAACAGCACATTGCTGACAGGTGAAAAATGGATAGGTGTAGATCTTTCTGATCAGATGATGTATCTGCACGTAGGCGATACTGTTATAAGAGAGTTTCAAATAAGCTCCGGTAAGGCCTCAACCCCAACTCCAACCGGAAGCTATTCTATATTAAACAAGCAGGAGTTGAGAGTCGGCGGCGAATGGCCTCACTACTCAATGCCTAACTGGATGGCCTTCACGTCTGTCGGACATGGTATTCACGCCCTTCCTTATCTCGCAAACGATGGTGGCGCGTTCTGGTACGAAGCGCTTGAACATATCGGCACTCCTGTAAGCCATGGATGCATAAGAGTTCTTCCTGAAGAGGCTAAGATTGTTTATGCGTTTGGAGAGGTTGGGATGAGGGTGGAGATACAGAGGTAGTAGGAGAAGTTGGGGAAGTATGAGAAGTGACGTAGTGACGTAGTGATGTAGTTAGGAATAAAAACCTAAACATATATAAATCCATAAAATTTTAACCAAAACAAAAAATGATGGAAAACATGAAAAAAAAGGAATGGGTCAAGCTTCTTGGCGCATTCGTGGTCGGTGCATTACTTATGCTCGCGGTTACTGGTGCGGGCGGTGCTCTATGGCAGGGTAAACTTACTACTACTACGACACCTCCTCCGTTTACTGTCTCGGAAACTGTCGTAACTGCCGGATCATGTACTACTACGGCTTGTGACTTGGCAACTCAACTAAGCTCAGTTTCATCTTCATTGGCCGGAGCTATTGACACGACAAACACACACTATATCCCTACGGCAGTAACTACATTGTCAGATCAGATAGACATGGTTTCTTCCGCATTGGCAATTGGGATTTCCGGATCACAAGTAAGCTTGTCGACCCAAATGGACATGATTTCTCGCGGTTTGTTAAACCTTATTCGCGACACTTGTGGCGAATAAATAAACTCATATATTTTAGTATTTCGAAAATAGCCTCTCTTAAAAAGGGAGGCTATTTTAATTTGTCCATAATCTCTTCGGCTTTTGCATCTTGTCCTGTCGCGGCATAAGAATCTATCGCATTTTGCAATGTATCCAAGAAGTCCGAATGAACTTTCCAAAATATTCTTTCCCCCTCTGATGGTTCCGAGCCGCTTAATAATGGCGCAGCCCAATCTTCAGGCATAACCTCCAAAAGTTCATCATAAACAATAGCCGCTTCCGCATATTTTCCTTCTGCGAAATACGCATTGCCCCATTTTTCATACAAGAATGGATTGAATCCGATATTTTCGTATGCGCTTAAATATATTTCCTGAGCAGATTCATAATCTCCGGCGAGTATATAAATTCGCGCCTCGTCGAGAAGAGACTGAAGGCTCCCAGCGCTAATTTCTATAGCTTTTTGGTTGGCATCTGCAGCAAGCAATAAATAAGAGGCATCTTGTGTCGCGGAAGCGATATAACAATAAAGAGTCGATGCTGATGAATATATCTCCGAATAAAACGGCATTGAATTGGTAGCTTTTTCCATCTCGTTAACAGACATTTCATTTTCTCCTGCGTTATAAGCAAGATATGCTTTTGTAATATAAAAATCTGACAGAAAAGTCCGAACGGTTATTGTCATACTTGCAATTATTAATAAGATTGCGAATCCTATAATTGTTTTTTTCAATAGACTGTTTTTTACAATCAGTTTCATTTTCCTATCCAATAGGATTATTGCTACAAATACCGCTAGGAATGAATAATGTGTTACGAGTGAAAAACTAAAAATATTACTTGCGATTAACGACAATACTGCAAGCGAAGCAAAAACGACCTCTTTGTTTTCTGACAACCAGTATTTTTTAAAACAAAAAAATACAAATCCCAAATACATCAAAGCCCCCAGCAATCCCAAGTGTATCCACGATTCAATAAATTCGTTGTGCGGACGATCGGCAAGATTCTTATAATCTTCGTAATCAAAAAAATCTTCTCTGACATATCTCTCGAAAACATACGGGAAAGATTCGAGTCCGTATCCGGCTATCGGATTGTCGGCGATAATTTCAAAACTACTTTTCCATGTTGAAATTCGCGAATTAAACGAGCGCAAGTTGTCACCGTATATACCAACGAATAACACTCCCAAAACAGCTGTACCTGTCAATATCCCGATTAACGCTTTTTTGTTACCCTTAAATTGTCTAAGCATGTAAAGAAATCCCGTTCCAATCAATGCGAGCATGCTTGCCCTGTTTGCGGTTAAGACCAATGCGATTACCAATAAAATCAGCATTGAAAAAGATGCGATTCTTCTTTTTTTATTAACATTTAATAAATACATTTCGCTCCAAATCGGGAACAATAGAAATGCACCAAATGATGTTGGATTCCCCATTGTGGAAAAACTTCTACCTGCAAATAAAGCGGTAATTTCCTCGGGAAAAATGTCGTATCCGAGTTTCTGCAATATCGCATATACACTCATAATTACGCCTACCGCAGATATTCCTTTAAATAGAATTATTATATTTTCTTTTTTGCTTAAAATTTTCAGCGAAGCGAGAAATAGTAGTAGGTAAAAAAGCATATTGATAATGCCGCCTTGCCTAGAGTAACTCCCCCAGAAGCTCACGTTCGGCCTTATCGCGACTATTAATGACATCGCTAGGACGAGCAAGAAAAAACATATTGCGTAAATCTGGGTTTTGCTCAAATTAATCGCGATTTTCTTCGCCTTAAAAAGCGGTAATAAAAGTGCTATACAGAGGATTCCCACTCCAATTTTCAGAAATGTATTTTTCGGAAGTTCATACATATCGAAACCCCACTTGTTAAAGACAAGAGGGAGCAGGAAGATAATCGCGAAGAAGATTGTTTTTTGTATTTTTTTGAGCATGACTTTTTGATATTACCTATTTATGTCGTTGTGAGGGAAGTGGTTTTTGCGTTTTTGTAAATCCAGAATTCTTATTGGTACAATTACGTCTTGGCACTTTTCACCCCTCGACATTATAATGCGAGTCCAATGGACGATTTAATCTTCAAAAACCTGAACGAAAAACAGCACGAAGCTGTCACGACGACGGACGGTCCGGTTTTGATAATCGCAGGTGCCGGTTCCGGCAAGACGAGGGCTCTTACGCATAGAATTGCGCATATAATTAAGCATAATAATATAAGCCCTTGGAATCTTTTGGCGGTGACTTTTACGAATAAGGCTGCCAACGAAATGCTAAAAAGGGTTTTCAAACTTCTTCATCCTGAAGCGGTTGTGCCGGCCAAGGTGGATGCCACTTTTTTGAGACAATATGACTTGCCTTTGATGGGGACTTTTCACTCCATATGCGCGAGGATATTACGCAAGGAAGCGCACGTCATGGGATATGAAAATAATTTCACGATTTATGACACTACCGATTGCGAGGCTCTTGTTAAGCAAATCATGAAAGAGCTCGGATTTGATCCGGCAAAAGTAAATCCCAAGGCGATTTTGTCGCATATTTCGGGTGCGAAAAACGAGCTGATTGAAGCTTCCGATTTTTCCGACAGAGCTCATAATTTTTTTACACAAAAAGTCTCGCAAATTTACGAAATTTATCAAAAAAGACTCAAGCAAAATCAAGCTATGGACTTCGACGATTTGCTTATGCAGATGGTTTTATTATTCAAAAACTTCCCCGAAGTTCTCGCGAAATATCAGGAGAGATTCAAATATATTCTAGTCGATGAGTATCAGGACACGAACCACTCGCAATACATGTTGGTGAAGATGCTTGCGGCCAAATATAAAAACATTTGCGTGGTCGGCGATAGCGATCAGTCGATTTATTCTTGGAGAGGTGCCAATATGCAGAATATTTTGGATTTCGAGAAGGATTATCCTGCCGCGAAAGTCATATTACTCGAGCAGAATTACAGATCTACGCCTGTAATTTTGAATGCGGCGCATGAAGTTATTTCCAGAAACAAATCCAGAAAAGAAAAGAAGATGTGGACAACGCGCGAGGGTGGAGAAAAAATCCGAGTTTGGCGTGCTCGAGATGAGAAAGACGAATCCGAACTGGTTGCCCGAGAGATTGAGAATAGGATTCGCGGATATGAGCATCCCGAATATAACGATTTCGTTGTTCTATATAGAACGAATGCGCAGTCGCGCGTGCTTGAGGAGGTTTTTATGAGATATGGGATCCCTTATAGAATTGTAGGTGGTCTGAAATTTTATCAAAGAAAAGAGATCAAGGATCTTGTTGCTTATTTGAGAGTTGTAAACAATCCGAACGATACGGTCAGCATGCTTAGAATTATAAATATACCCGTCAGGAATTTGGGAGAAAAAACCATTCAAACGATTCAAGAATATGCGGCACGACATCAGATGAGCTTCTGGGATGTAATTGAAAACATAGATGAACTTGCCGAAGAGCTTCCGGATGCAAAAATCAATTCGCTCAAAAAATTTGCAAAAATAATTCGCGACGGACAGGACTCTGCCCTTAAATATCCTGCGAGCGGCGTTATCAAGGATGTTCTTATGGCAAGCGGTTATAAAGATTTCCTTCTCGACGGCTCGGAAGAAGGACAGATCAGATATGAAAACGTGCTTGAAATCATATCGGTTGCAACTAAATATGACGGTCTTGAACCCGGAGTAAGCTTGGCGACTTTCTTAGAGGAAGTTGCTCTGATTTCGGATCTCGATTCGATCGAGGAGGGTCATAATGTTGTTACGTTGATGACCTTGCATAGTGCGAAAGGTCTTGAGTTCCCTTGCGTGTTTATTTGCGGAGTTGAGGACGGCGTCTTCCCGCATTCGCGAAGCATGCTCGATCCGCAAGAGATGGAAGAAGAGCGCAGGCTTATGTATGTCGGAATGACGCGCGCGATTGATGATCTCTATTTATTGCATGCCGGACAGAGAATGTTATATGGAGATTTTAAATCAAATTCTCCTTCGCAATTCCTGATGGATATCCCAGAAGGATTGATGGAAACAAATTATGGAGAACCGAGGGTTCAAAGGATGAATGCGTTTGGAGAGCGTCCGATTCCGGTCGAGGCGGAAGAGTCTTTCGTTGTCGATCTTGAGACCGGCGATCGAGTGTCGCATAAGATTTTTGGAGAAGGAATTGTCGTGAATGTAACAGGAGGAATTGCTACAGTTTCGTTCAAGGATAGGAAGTATGGTGTGAAGAAGTTGGCGATTAATGTGGCGCCGATGGAGAGAATTTGATGTTTGTTTCTCGTTAGTCCTCGCTTCCTGTTTTCTTTCGGGCTAGCATGTACGCCCTCAAGAAAACTTGAGCACTGCGGAATCACTCGAAACAAAAACAAATTCTTCACGTTCCAGAATCAAGGTCGTTCGAAACACATATTAAATCCTTGCTGTTTCGTAATCAGAATTAAGAGGAGTTTGTATACGCAAACATTCTTATAATAACGTCCATCCACGTAAACTCCCTCGGAGCAGTTTGACGACGCTGTTTTTTTATGTTATTGTCATTTTCATTAATTTGCCATTGAAATGACAGAAGTAAAAAAATATTTACCACGTATTAATAGGATATCGCTCCGCAAGACTGACATAATGGATACCGCCTCTAGATTGGCGCCATTAATACGCAGGAAACTTGGCGCTTTCTTATTCAGACTTCGAACCGGAGAACCTCACGAAACCGAATTGGCAGACTGGAGCTTGGATACAAATGCTAGGATAGATACCGCTTTGCATGAAGCTGGACATTTACTCTTGGACTTTATTGCTGGTCACGAAATACAAGATGTTTATATTTCACGAATCCCTTTGGATATTAGAGAGGCCATACGTTCTACACTTGATATACAGGATGGACTTGTTTTAGCAGATAAAAATCTTGAGCTCGACGAAATAGACACGCTGACAACTCCCTGTGATACGCAAGAAGAACCGCTCGAGATAACTATTAAGCGGCTGGAATTAATTAATTCCTTTATCGCCGGTCTTGCCTCTGAAAACACTTCGCCAACAAGAGCTCTTGGCAAGCGCGACTTCACAACTCTGACTTGTGATGACAGGATCAAATGGGGGGATATAAGAATCCCACTTCGGTTAATTGCATATTTCTTGGGCGTTTCAACCGAAGATGATCGTTCAAAGGTTTGTTTGGGTATTATATATGATGACTTGTCTGCGTTTCTCTCTGAAAATCTCGATGTACTTAATTTGTTTTGGGATTTCGTACTGGAGCACTCTGCTCATGATAACGACATCAATCATCAAATAGGCGAGTATATTTCAGCTAATGGATATGATGAACGCATGGTAAAACTTCGAACTGATTATGAAAAGTTCATAAGAAAAACTGCATCTCGTATGCTTACGTATAGGGATCTTAATGTATATGGTGGACGCGAAAAATTATTTCAGCAGTTAAGAAATTTAGGATTATAACCTTGTTTGGTATAATGTATTCATATGAGAATCATTTTTATCGGTGACATCGTAGGCAGGCCCGGAAGAGAGGCAACGAAAAAGCTCATTCCGAAACTTAAAAAAGAGTTCGAGCCTCATTTGATAATCGCGAATGGTGAGAATATATCTGGAGGAAAAGGGCTTACATCCGATCATTTGGACGAGATGCGTCATGCCGGAATAGATTTTTTCACTTCCGGAAATCATATCTGGCATAATCGTGATTTGTTTCCGCGAATGGATGAGAAAGATCCGCACGTTATCAGACCTGCAAATTTTCCTTCAAATAATCCCGGAAGAGGGTGGCGGATCGTTGAGACGGCTCTCATGAAAAGGATTCTTGTGATTAATTTGCACGGACGAGTTTTTATGCATAGAGATTACGAATGTCCTTTTTTGGCGGTTGATAAGATTTTGCGCGAGACGGCGCACGAATATCTTGATGGAATTTTTGTGGATTTTCATGCGGAGGCGACCAGTGAAAAAGTTGCTATGGGTAAATATTTGGATGGACGCGTTGGTGCGATTTTCGGAACGCACACGCATGTACCGACTGCAGATTTGCAGATATTGCCCAAGGGGACCGCGTATTTAACAGATACGGGAATGGTTGGACTTAAGGATTCGATAATTGGAGTTGATAAAGAACCTATTTTGAAAAACTTCCTAACGCAGATGCCGGTGAAGCATGAAATTTCTTCACATGGGCTCGTCAGTTTTTCTGCGGTTTATGCGGATATCGGAAAAGAAGGTGCGACCGAAGTGAAGCAGATTTTGCGTGAAATAGAAGTTTAGAGTATTTTTATCCGCGCAAAAACAAACACTAACCTTCTTATATGATGTATCAAACGCGTAGTAGCTTGATTAAGTTTTCCGTATGGATGATGGTGTTCTTCATGGTCGGGTGGCTGACTTCTTATTTTTATAATGATATCGGCGATTTCCAGACTGAAGTTGTTGCAGTTGATGAGTCCGATTCGCAAGACGAAATTGATTTGGGACTTTTTTGGGACGTGAAAGATTTGCTCGATTCCGCATATGTCGACTTGAGCAAAGTCAATAGCGAGGAGATGCTTTATGGCGCAATCGATGGATTGGTTGATTCTGTTGATGATCCTTATACAGTTTTCATGGATCCGGAAGAGACAAAAGAGTTTCAAGAAAATATGGGAGGAGAGCTTGAAGGCATCGGCGCAGAATTGACTATAGAAAATGGCGAACTTGTAATTGTCACCCCTTTTAAGGGTTCTCCTGCCGAAACAAAAGGTCTTCTTCCGAATGATATTATTTATTTGATAGATGGCGAACGTGCGAATGAAATGTCGGTTTTTGATGCAATTATGGCTATACGAGGCGAGGCCGGAACAACCGTTAACCTTACGATAGTCAGAGAGGGTGAAGGTGAGCCTCTTGTTTTTGACATAGAGAGAGCGAAAATCGAAATCGATAGTGTTGAATGGGAAGTTATAGATGGCGAAAATGGCAAAAGTATTGGATATATAAGCATTTATCAATTTGGCGATAAAACGGAGGATGAATTCCAAGAAGCGGTAAACGATATTGTTCTGGCAAATGTTGACGGCGTAATTCTGGACATGCGAAATAATGGAGGCGGATATCTCGATACAGCAGTTGCTGTTATTTCCGAATTCGCTTCAGGTCAAAACAAGGCTGTTGCCGTAAAAATGAGGGATGATGTAAATAATGAAATCTACTATACAACCGGTGATGCAAGTTTCGCCGGATTGCCGCTTGTTGTTCTTGTTAATTCCGGCTCCGCTTCCGCTTCGGAAATTGTCGCAGGAGCGTTGCAGGATTACGAAACCGGCATAATTATGGGCGAGCAGACTTTCGGGAAAGGAAGCGTTCAAACGGTTGAGCCGTTAAGCGACGGATCCAGTCTTCGCATGACCGTAGCAAAATGGTATACGCCATCTGATAGAAGCATAGACGATGTCGGAATTACTCCTGATATTACAGTAACCGACGTTTATGAAACCGAAGAGGATGAGCAATTGGACGAAGCTATTTCTTATCTGTCTGGCATGTAATACTCAATTATAAGTTGATTTATGTCTGGCTTTTAATATAATTCCTGTGCGTCGCAGTACGGAGAGGTGGCAGAGCGGTTGAACGCGGCGGTCTTGAAAACCGTTAGACCCCTCGGGGTCTCGTGAGTTCGAATCTCACCCTCTCCGCCAGTTATGTTGCGAGGTTTGCGGTCTGGAGCAAAGCGAAGACGAGCTCCGTCGAGTTTTCGCGTAGCGTAAGACTCCGAGTAGAAAATTCTCATATTCTGTTCGTAAGAACAGACATGAAATTTTCTAACGAGAAGAGCAAACCCCTACCTGAATGTTGCGAGGCTTGCGGTCCGTAGCGATATCTTTTCGCTTTATACAGATAATAAGCTATAATTTTCCCATCTACTTCCTAATCCACTCATATGAAATGCAATTGCTGCATTGTTCATAAGGTCACGGCCGTTTTGGTCTTGATTGGCGCACTCAACTGGGGGCTTGTTGGAGCTTTTCAGGTAAATCTTGTAGAACTTCTTCTGAGCAACTGGCCGGCTGTCGTCAAGGCTGTATATATCCTTGTTGGGCTTTCCGCATTGGCTATGCCGCTAACAATGTTTTGTAAAAAATGCAAAGACGGCGGATGCTGCTGCAAAACAGAAAAGTAATATTTTCGTTTTCTAAAAAAGACCTTCGACGTTGGGGGTCTTTTTTTGTTTAGATCTTGGTGTTATCCTGTAACTACTATCACTTAACACAAAACTCCATGTACCAGCTACAATCGCTCGAAGCGATTATCGATAAGTTTTGGTGGGTATTGCCGATATTCATCTTGTGTATAACTTGGAGCGTTATTTGGAAAGGCATCGCTCTATGGAAATCTGCTCGCAACGGAAGCAAGGCGTGGTTTATCGTTTTGCTTCTTGTGAATACGATTGGAATTCTTGAGATAATTTATGTATTTGTGTTTTCGAAAAAAGAGAAGAATGCCGATTAGATTGAAAATACGTTAAGAATCTTTTCATTTAAACCGTCATGGAAATCGTATTAAAAAGCCTAGCCTCAGCTGTTGTAACTGCGATTATTCTTGTAATCGCCAAGTATTCTGGTCCAAAACTCGCCGGTGCTATAGGCGGAATCCCTATAGTATTTGCGATATCGTACATTTTGATAACGATGGATGATAAAAACTTGGCGAGGGAGTTTCTTATTGGAGGAATTTACGGAGCGATCGCGGCGATTTTCTTCAGCATTGTTTTGATATGGTTAAATGCCGAGTTTATAAAAATGCATTGGGTTAATTTTGCCGTTGCTTATATCGCATGTTTCTTATTAGCATTCGGATTGGCTCATTTTACGACAAAGTAATTCGGAGACTATTTCAAGAGACAGCGTGATGCGATTGACAAATCCCCTCGTCTAGGCGTATAGTTCGCGTGCAGTTTTCTCAAGGAAGCTTCTCGCAGGATTCTCGCAGGACAGTAAGATGCGCTTATAACGTCCCTCAAGGGTTTCTCAGTCGAAAGCAGTCAGGGGAAAAGGCACATAAATTTTAATCCCCATTCAAAATGGCAAAGAAGTTGTACGTAGGCGGATTGCCTTACTCAACCACAGAGGATGCGTTAAAAGCAGCATTCGAAGCTGTCGGTGCAGTCGAAGAAGTGAAGATCATCACTGATAGAATGACCGGAAGGTCAAGAGGTTTCGGTTTCGTAACAATGGCTAACGATGACGATGCTCCAAAGGCAATCGACATGTTCCATGGCAAAGACTTCGAAGGAAGGACTTTGACAGTTAACGAGGCTAAGCCTTTAGAAGACAGACCACCAAGAAGAAGCTTCGGTGGCGGTGGATCAAGAGGTGGTTTCGGCGGAGGACGCAGAGACCAGTTCTAATTCCACAGTCTTGCCGGTTTGCGCAAGCAAGCAGGCATCAAACGAACATTTCTAAACAGGGCACGCGCATCGGCCCTGTTTTTTAGTGAAGAGTAGCGAGCTCGACGGTCCGTAGCGAAGCGTGAGCGGAACGCTTCACGCGTAGCGGAGGAGGATTCTCAAGAAATAAGGAGTGTCGTCGAAGACGACCGACTTATTTCGTAGAGAATCAAGTCGAGCCCTATTGAAGTAGCGAGGATGGCGATCGGCCTAGGTAAAATCTTAGAACGAAAGCCCAGCTCTGCGGACTTCATCTCCAGTTAAGCCTCTGAATTTTTGGAGCTCTTCGGCTAATTCGGGATCCTTAAATGTTTTCGCAAGAAAACTCCTCATTGTATCTCTTACTATTTGGGTTTCCGGATGTATAACACCTGAAATCCATCCACGACTATTAATTATCTCTTCCCTTAATTCTTCAGGAGTTGCCGTTCCGCAAATATGATAAAGCCTGCCTCCTGCAGCTTGCTTTATTTGATATGCTTCTGCCCCTCTTATTTCTTCGTAAACAAACGCGAATTTTTCATTCCCCATGCTCAGCGCTTCTAAAGTTGGCATTTTTTTGATTTAACAATAAGATGGCATACTACCACTTATCGACTAGAAGTCAAGCAGGTTCACACCAAGCTCAGCATCCAGCTTCCTCCCTATATCCGCGTCCATTTCCGTAATTATCACCTCGCAGGTCACGCCAACTTCACCCATAAATAGATGCCCACCCATCGTATTGCAATCGTCATCGCTAAGCGTGATATGTATGTGAAGGCGAACTTCGTCGTTCATAATCGTTATATTTCCGAGAAGAGATGTCACTTCGTAAATGCCTTCCAGTTTTCGCGTCTTATACTGCTTGGTTTTAAGGTCTATCAGCCCGATTTCCGCCTTGCTGAGAGCGCCGATTCCCTGAACCGTGCCTGCGCGAATAGAATTGTCTTCGCAAACTTTTTTCAAGATCGAGAGAACGTCTTCGCCTTTGTCGATTCTTACCACTATTTTGTCGCCGAACTTCTTGGATTTCATGTTTTTGGCTTAGTAATGCGCAAATTATACAGATGTTCATTGCGAAGGCAAAATGTTTCAGGCTATAATCTTTGCGTAATTTAATAAAATAAAAATGAAAAAAATCCTGAAGTTGGCTGCATGTATTCTTGGATCCGAAATCGCCGGTAACATACCGACGATTGTTACCGTTGGAGCCATAACAGATTGGTATGTTGTATTGAACAAGCCTTCCTTCAATCCTCCGAACTGGATTTTCGGGCCCGTTTGGACGCTGCTTTTTGCACTTATGGGAATTGCATTTTATTTCGTACTGGAGTCAAAAGGGCGAATGCGAAAAATCGCGATTACGATGTTTGTCGTGCAGTTTTTACTCAATATCGCGTGGTCTTTTTTGTTCTTCGGGATGCAGTCTCCCCTCTATGCCCTGATAGATATCGGCCTTCTGTTAATTGCAATTATCGGTACTATTTGGGCGTTTTATAAAGTCGATAAAAAAGCCGGCTATTTACTCATTCCGTATTTGCTATGGGTAAGCTTCGCGAGCGTGCTTAATTATGCGATTTGGACCTTAAATTAAACCTCATCCAGATCTTCTTAAAAAAAGGCAACGTTAATGTCGAAAGCATGAATCCAACTGCCGGCACTATCGCGTTCAGCCATGCGTTTTCGATTTCAATCGCCTGCATATAAAGGCCGATTGCGAGATACGTCAGACCGGCCAAAATTATACGTCGAGTCCAACTCGTTTCCCAAGCCTTATCTTTTTCAACAGATTCGTTTCTGGCTTTTATTGAATCTATTTCTTGTTTTAATTGTTCCATCTCCATGTCGCAAGTATACTAAATCAGCTTACACATGCCAAATATGCGCCTTCTTCTCATCGACAATTACGACTCGTTTACTTACAACCTTTATCAGCAAATTTGCCGATTGGGTGCGAGTGTTGATGTACGTAAGCACGATGAGATTTCACTTAGTGCCGTTCGTGATTACGATGCGATTGTTATTTCGCCCGGACCCAAAAAACCATCCGACAGTGGAATTTCTTGTGAGGTTATCGCGAAGTTTTATGATAAGAAGCCGATCCTTGGCGTGTGTCTTGGACATCAGTGTATAGGAGAAGTTTTTGGAAGTAAGACTGTTCATGCGCCGAAGGTCATGCATGGTAAGACGAGTTCCATATTTCATAATGGACATGGAATTTTTCATGGCGTGACAAACCCTTTCAAGGCGGCGCGGTATCATTCGCTCGTAATTGATCGCGTGCCCGAGGAATTCGAATTAACGGCTTGGACTCGCGATAAAATCACTATGGGCATTGCGCATAAAAAGTATCCTGTCCATGGCGTACAGTTCCATCCTGAATCTTTTTTGACCGATTCGGGTGATAAAATAATAAGAAATTTTTTGCATGAAATTGCGCGAAATGAAAATTAGAGGGTTCGACCCATTGCTGTTTTTCAGGAAGACTGTTGCGAGCCAGAAAGATGTGAATTTTTTGCATGGCGGAAGGTGGTCGATTGCAGGATTCAATCCTGTTAAAAAACTAATCACGCGCGATTGGCGCAAAGTCGAGATTCCAAAAACCGGTATAGCAATCTGTTGTTTTTCTTACGAAGGAGAACTCCGCATTAATTATTACAAGGACTTTTTGCGCTATGATAATTTTAACAAGAAAATCTACACGAGCGTGCCCGAAAAAATTAAGGCGATTTGGCGCGCGCCATGTGCTTATCGTGAAAATATTGTTGGTGATTTCCATCCTGAAATGTCAAAGCGAAATTATGATAATGCGTTTAAAAAAATTCAGAAGTACATATTGGATGGCGACATTTATCAGGTGAATTTAACACATAGGTTGGTTGCGGATTTTAACGGCAATCATGCAGATCTTTTTTGTAAAATTCTCGAAACGAATCCGGCTCCTTTTGCGGCTTATCTCGATTATGGAGATTTGCAAGTTTTGAGCGCATCGCCCGAGAGATTTTTGAAACTTGAAAATGGGAAAATTTATACCTGCCCAATCAAAGGAACCCGTCCGCGCGGACAGACTCCTGCGGAAGATATCAAGTTGCGAGATGAGCTTATTGCGAGCAAAAAAGAGGAGGCGGAGCTCAACATGATAACGGATTTGTTACGAAATGATATTGGGCAAGTGAGCGAGATTGGAAGCGTGCGAGTTGCGCGTCATAGAGCGATTCAGAAATGCCCTACCGTTTGGCATACGTATTCGGAAATTACAGGCAAGTTGCGTGATGATTTGAGTGCGGTTGATTTGTTGCGCGCATGTTTCCCCGGTGGTTCGATTACCGGCTGTCCGAAAAAAAGAGCGATGGAAATAATCGAGGAACTCGAGCCTGTTAAACGAAGTATTTATACGGGTGCGATAGGATATATAGATGCGTCGGGAAACATGGATACAAGTATCGTGATTCGAACTCTCGCGGCTCGTGATGGGAAATTATTTCTGAGTGTCGGTGGCGGAATTGTCGCGGATTCAACTTGCGAATCGGAATACGAAGAGACGCTTGATAAGGCGAAATCTTTTCTGCGTTTGAAAGAATCTACGGCGATTTTTAATCCTGCAAATAAGAATGCGAAAGGGGTTTTCGAAACTATGCGGACTTATGGTGGAAAAATTTTTGAACTCGATGCGCATTTAAGAAGACTTAAAAATTCCGCGCGCATTATTGGCATGAAATTGCCTTATAAGCTGAGTGAAATTAAAAAGATGATCCTTGAAACACATGTTTCGCGTGAGGTAATTGTGAAGGTTGTCGTCACTCTAAACGATGTCGCGATTAGGGTGAGTCCTCTTGTGGTTGATCCGATTATTTACAAAGGTGTTTCTGCAACTTTTTACAGAGTCGACAGGCGGAAACCGAAGGCAAAAGCTCTTCCTTATAATAAATCTTTTGAAGCGCATGAATACGCAGTTTCGAGAGGTTTTTATGAAACGCTATTGGTAAACAAACGCGGACAAGTTAAAGAAGGTGCTTATTCAAATCTGTTTTGGGTGAAGGATGGTCAGGTTTTCACGGTCGGTCGTGGCGTTTTGGAAGGCGTGACGCGCTCGCTTGTTTGCAACTCCATACCGGTTCGGTTTGCTGAAATAACACCTGAAGAACTGAAGAAGGCGAGGGAGGTTTTTATCACAAAAACTTCTACGGGAGTTGTGCCGACTGTATCTATTGATGGCGTAAAGATTGGAGATGGGCAGATTGGAAAAATCTCACAACAGCTAAATTCTTACTTTCTGCAATTTGAGCGTAAACCCGATAAGGTTCGCAAGCGGATGTAGCGCGCCCATCAGCACAATCGAAATCGCAATATTCTGAAGTCCGATATTCGTATATCCGAGTAAGAATAAATTTGCACCAACTATCCAATCGATTTGATCAAAAGGGATCCATGAACTTCCCGGTTTAATGCCGACTCTACGTTTGAAGAAACTTTTTATCATGTCGCCGATAAGCGCACCTGCTCCGAGTAGCGGCCCTATTATTAACGGATTTATTTCGTTGTAATCGAGCAGTTTAAAAGGGATGTTCGGGAACATATTCTTCTGGATAAAAACTACAACTGTCGCCATCAAGACGCCGAAAAACAAACCTCTCCATGTCTTATGATCGCCAAGATTTTTTTTACTTACCGGATAATTCAAAAAATCCACTCGCTTGAACAGAACCGGGCTCATATTGGCGATTGCGGCTGGCAAGAACGTCCAGAAAATTGCTAGGAGAGTTGAGATCATCGGGTGATACGATATATTTCTGGGGAGATTTTTGCAACAATTTGCCGTTTTGCGCAAAATCCTCCCGGGAGATAAATAACGGGATAAGCTTGATTATTTCCTTCAGAAAAGGTAAAAAAGTGACGCTGTTACTTGATTTTAAGCGTGTTAGTTGCGACATCCTATCCGTTTCCGGAATAGTATGCCGTAAAGTTAAGCCACATCGCGGAGAGGTACCCAAGTGGCTGAAGGGGCGGGTTTGCTAAACCTGTAGGGTGGATTTTTTCCGCCGCGAGGGTTCGAATCCCTCCCTCTCCGCCAGATAAGCTCGCATCCCCGCACCGCGGGGATAAGAGGTTATTTTGATGATAGGATGGATCGAACCCTTTAGGGTTCGGGCTCCGAGGATAGCGAGCAGCATGACCAATTATGATTGGGCATGTTCGAGCGGCGCAGGAGCACAGCGCAGTCATGCGAAGCATGACAAGCGTCATCCCTCCCTCTCCAGTTTCTCGTTCAAAAGTGATAGGTTTAAACGAAAAAGACCTTCCGCTAATGTGTGGTATATAAACCACGGGCCGAAAGTCTTTTTGCATTTGTATTTTAGAAAAGTATCTATTTGGAATCAAGACCTCTTGTGAGGAATTATTGCGTAATACCGAAAAAAGGCCACCGCCAGTTTGTGGTCTATTAACCACGGCCGAAAGCCTTTCATTTATATATTTACCAAATATGAAAAGGAAAATCAATTAATTAAATAGGAGTTTCGCTAACGCAAAACGACTTGATAGTATTGCGCAATGAAGCGTCCCGCAGGGGGCGGGACTTTCTTTGCGCTTTTCCACAAAAATTTAATGTCATACCGTTATTCTTCCCATATGATTTTTTAAAAAACCAAAAAATGCCCAACCTCCACCTCAAAACCGTGAAAAACCCCTCCTGCTCCGCCCCTTTTCACGATTTTATCGACAAAAGCGTGAGCAAGTGCTATCATTTAAGCATGGCGAAAGTATCAAGTTTTTACAAAAAGATCAGTCTTCTCCGCGAGCGATATTACGAATCAGCTACAAGCAAGGAATCTCTTCTGTCGCTCATCAGCGAGGCGGAAGTTGCCGAGCAGGTTTATAACTCAAACGCGATCGAGAATAGCACTCTTACGCTTGAAGAAACCGAGAAAATATTATTACAAATAGATCTCGACAGGTACATCTCGGAGAGGGATCTTTTTGAAGCAAAAAATCTCGCGCGAGTCGTGTCTTACATAAACAAAAAGGCCAAAGAGCAGGAGCTTAATATTGATACGATCCTTTCTCTACACAAGATGTTGCTTTCGAATATTCGCGATGATGTGGCCGGAAGATTCCGCGCGGATAATGAGTGGGTGCGTGTCGGAAGTTATATCGCAATTGATCCCAAAAAAATCACTGCAAATATCGAGAAAATGCTCGCTCGATATTACGCCAACAGTAATGAAAATATCATCAGGCGGATTGCTATGTTGCATCTTACTGTTGAACATATCCATCCTTTTATCGACGGGAACGGACGTATCGGCAGGGTAATCAATAATTACTTACTTATTCGCGAAGGATTCGTGCCGATAAATATTAAGTTTATAGATAGAGAAAAGTATTATGAGGCATTCAGAGAATTTGATAAAAAAAACTCAACCGCCATTATGGAAGATATTGTCGGCAAGGCTATTATGAACAGTTACCACAAACGGCTCGCGTATCTTGAAGGCGCAACAATTATGACGCTTGGCGATTATGCGAAAAAATATAAACTGTCGCATTCCAATCTTCTCAATAAGGCCAATCGCCAGACGATAGAGGCTTTTCTAGAGAAAGGGGTTTGGAAGATTGGGGTAAGGCGCTAAGGCGTAACAATATTGAGCAAACAATCGAATTGCCCTACTATACCCCCTGCATTTCCATGGAGAGGTGGCCGAGTGGTTGAAGGCGCACGACTCGAAATCGTGTAAACCCTTACGGGTTTCGAGGGTTCAAATCCCTCTCTCTCCGCCAACTGTGCTACCTAGTTCTTGCGTGATACGACAAGCGATCAACGAAACTATAGTTCTTGATAAGGCGGAGGAGATTCTTGCGAGTGAATAGACTTATCTGTCGCAACAATAACGCGCAAGTACTTCTTGGGAGGTCGTTGGATACACTCTACTAAGTACATCCATAGCCCTTTGACTCGTAAAAGGGTCAGCGCTTTCTCTACGAGATTCGTCAAGCATTCTCTGAGCAATGCCATCCGCTCCGAGCCTTGGATCATAAAAAGGCTGATCTGTTGCATTTCCCTCTGGGCTTCCCATATGTTTTAAAATTAAAAATTATTCACCTTCTTGTAAGCTCCTAGACAACCGTCTTTCAATAATCAATACATCACTATTTGGCAATCTGTCAACGCCCCTGACCGGAAATCACAACTAGTGTTATAATCCTTGCGAATTTTTTCATAAATTAATATTATGGGTATAAGCCAATTCCTCGCAACTTACATCACTCAATTCATAGAAGTTTCCGGCTACACAAGCGTTTACGTTCTTATGGTTATGGAAAGCATGGTCTTCCCTATCCCGAGCGAAGCTGTCATGCCTTTTGCCGGATTTGTTATCGCGCAAGGTGGGTTTACTTTTTTTGGTGTAATCGCAGTAAGCACATTTGGAAGTATTACAGGTTCGATTGCCTCGTATTACATCGGGCTGTATGGTGGCAGGCGGTTTATCAACAGGTATGGCAAATATCTTCTGCTTAACGATGAGCATCTTGTTACGACTGAGAATTTCTTCAAACGTCATGGGCAAAAAACGATTTTCATCAGCAGGTTTATACCGATTGTAAGACATTTGATTTCGATTCCGGCCGGAATGAGCAAGATGAATTTGATTAAATTTTCCATCTATACGATTATCGGCGCCGGAATGTGGAACGGATTTTTGACTTGGGTCGGATATAAGTTCAAGCAAAATTGGGACACAGTAATGAAGTACAGCGAAATACTTGATATTTTCGTTCTGGGGCTTATAGTTTGCGGGCTCGGATTTTTCATCTATAAGCATTGGAAAAAATATCGAAACAAAAAGCAATCATAGGATTAACCGTTCTAGTCGATGTAATAGGACTCGGAGTCGTTATTCCCGTTCTTCCTTACTATGTCAGATCTTTCGGAGCCGAACCTTTTACCATTACGCTTCTTTTTACCGTATTTTCTTTCTGTTCATTTTTTTCCGCACCTTTGCTCGGGTCTTTATCCGATAAGGTTGGTCGCAGACCGATGTTGATTTTGAGCATATTGAGCACTTCGATCGGATGGTTTGTTTTCGCCGGAACCCATAGCATAATCGGACTTTTTATAGGAAGAGCTGTTGACGGCCTTGCGGCCGGAAATTTTCCTATTGCACAGAGTTACCTTCTGGATATTTCCAAAACCGATAAAGAAAAATCTTCAAACCTCGGGATGATCGGTGCGATTTTCGGAATCGGATTTATCGTCGGCCCTATGCTTGGCGGACTTCTCAGCTCGTTTTCACATACCACCCCTTTCTGGTTCGTAGGATTTCTTGCTATGGCAAATGCGATTTTGGCTTATTTTATTTTACCCGAAACGAATTCTAATCTCGATCGTAATAAGAAGGTTGTTTTAAATCCATTCACTCCGCTTATCCGTTCGCTTGGGAATAAGACTCTTATATTACCCTTTTTGGCATGGTTCGCTTTTGGACTCGGAGCTGTAAACACGCATTCGATTTTTGCTTTATACATTCAAGATGTTTTCGGATTCGGATCTGTTGTCGCCGGAATATTTATGACATGCACGGGTCTCGTCTTGGCGTTCAATCAGGGATTTTTGCTTAAGAGATTTTGGCTGAAAAATTTCAAAGAAAAAACTCTCGAGATGTGGGGATTGCTCGTGTTTGGAATAGGGTTTTTGCTTATGAGTACTGCAAGTCTTTCTGTTTTTATTATCGGAATTGCAATAACAACTTTTGCACAATCGATTCTCCGTATCGTCATGACAAATCAAATCACAGCCAAGGCCGATCAGAACGCAAAAGGCGAAACGCTTGGTGTGCTCTCTTCCGTCATGTCACTTGCGATGATCGTCGGACCGATCGCGGCCGGTTTCTTGTTTGAGATAAGTGAAAACATCCCTTTCCTCGTCAGCACAGCCATATTGATAGTTGCGTTTATGATTGTCGCGAATGATAGGCGCTTAGGCGCTAGGGCTTTGGGCGCTAGGAGAAAAGAAGAGGAATTGATTACGGAGAGTCTTGAGGAGAGGATGATTGGGTAAGGAGCAAGACACAAGACACAGACAGCAAGGATAAGAAAATCATCTATCGTATCTTCCTTTGTTGAAGGCTGTTATTTCTGCCATTTCTTGTTGCGACATACCCGGCTCAACGGCTTTCAGCCAATTTGTGGTATTGCCTTTTATCTCGCAAATCCTCAAGTAATATTCCGTTACCGCTTGTCTCAAAACCGGATCCGGATGCGTTAACCCTGTCGGCAGTGCCGTGAAGTCTAGCCCTTGAAAAAGTCTCGGATCTCTCATGAGCTGCTCGATAGCTCCGGCATATTTTGGACTTCTCCATCCTTTATTCCCCGGAATAAAAGGTTTTGCCACATGAGGTCTTGGAATGGCTCCATATTTTTCCGCCATAAACATTGTGAACTCATAAGCTTCTTTAAGGGTTTCCTGCGTGTCGACTCCTTCATGCCCGAAAACCATGAACATCTCTGGAGTGATTCCAAAATCTTCCCGCGTCGACCTTATCGCTTCGACGCATCCGTCTTCGGTATTTTGTCCTTTGTGTATTTTTGCCCATGTACCGGCTACGCCATCAACTCCAAAACCAACCGTATCGAATCCGCACTCGGCCAATGCTTCAATCGCTTCTCTGTTTATTTTTCTTGTATTAAGAAAAGAGAAAATCCCAGCCAGTCCTCTTATTTTCAACTCAAATCCACCATTGTTTTTTCTTACCCTGCTCATAGCTTTTGCGAATTCAAGTATCTGTTCCGGAGTCTGAAACACATCAAGATTAGACATGTAAATAGATATGCTTGCGAGTCCGAGTTTTTTTGCTCGCGCAACCAAATAATTCATATCTTTTTCTGTGATTTCCATCTCCCTATATTGTTCTTTTTTGCCATGTTCGGCCGCGCAAAAATCACAACCGTATATGCACCCTTGTGAAACATATAGAGATATTTCATGCGACAAATACTCCTTCATATCTTCGTCGCTGATTCGTTCGTATGCCGGAATTAAAGATGTTTCCTCTTGCGGTGGCAGATCTTTTTTATCTATTCCCAAAACCTCTGCAAGTTCATCATCCGAATTCCCGTTAACCGTTTCTGATCCGAACAGTTCCGTCATTTGAGATCTTGCAAGCCCCGAAATAACCCTCCCTCCCAAAACCCACCTTATTCCCGATCCGGCATCTGCTTGCATCTTCCTAATCTCCGGTATGTAAGGAGCACCTAAAAGCGTAGCCCCGACTAATCCTTCTCTCAATTCAACAGGTCTCAAATTGCCGTCTTGAAAATCCACCTCTACGCCTGCTTGTATTAGGCGAGAGCCCGCCGTCCAAAGAGATGTCGGAGTGTAGACTTGACCAAGACCTTCGTTGTCGGCGTTATTGTTGCGAGACTGCAGTAGAGTTATTTGAGTCATATTATGAATATTTTTATTGAATTATGATCGTAAACATTCCGGATCCCATCCTCGGATCAACATATCGAAGAAGACCGGAGCGGCAGCCAGATTAGTAACTCCGCCGGGTGTATGCCATCCATCTCTACTATATGTATGAATGATTTGCCCACGCACATTTAATCTGTCAGTCGTACTCCAAAAGTCATTAAGTTTATCCAGCGATGTTACGGCTTGTAAATTTGGAGATTGTAGAACCCTGTATTTATACTCCAAAGGGAATGGATTTACATTTGTTTGATACATCTCCACACCTCCCGGACATGTTTTATGGCTAAAATTATTCATGAGATCCCTAGCCATGTCCTCGAGAGGTCCGCTATATCTCGACCCCTTGTATCTCGACCCGTCACCTATCGTATATTCAACATATGCCGCCACTGATGCCGGAATCCTGTTCGGTACCCTGCCTCCGGTTAAGGTTTTTACTATTTCAGGCGTCTCAACTGTCTCCTGCTCTTCTACCTTCATCCCAACCCATGGAGCTCTATAAGGTCTCTTTACAAGAGATAATAGGCTACGTCTTAACTCTAACACGCCTGTGCCATTAAGATTCTCAAGCCTATTTTCCGGATTTTCTTCGCAGTACACCACTGCATCTTTGATGTTTTCTGGCAGACTTTCGAAGTCTGAAAAAGATGTTTCATTTTGCATTTCTTCGTGTGACATATAGTTTTTATAAAAATTTACAGAATCGCATTCTTGCATTACTTCCTCGCTTTGTCAATGCGCCTGTCGCACTCTTGCCACAGAACTCTTGACTTTTCCCATCTGTTAAGATAGTATATATGCGAATCTGTCGAAATTTTTCCACACATGATTGAATACTTGCAGAAACTAGGACTAACCCCGAAAGAATCTACCGTTTATATGTCGATGCTTGGGCTCGGAGTTGCCTCTCCGGTGTCTTCCATCGCCAAAAGGTCGGGAGTTAATCGCACGACTGCTTATGATATCCTTAATATACTTGTTGAAAAAGGCCTCGTTATTTCTTCCAAGCATGGAAGCTATCTCTATTTCCGTGCACAGCCGCCGGAAAAACTTGTCGCCTTCTTGAAGGAACAAAGCGATAAATACTCAAAGCTTTCCGCAGATGCGGAGAAAATTCTTCCCGAGCTTAACGCTCACTATCATGCGGCTTCCGATCGTCCGCGCGTGTACTTCTACGAAGGAATCGAAGGGGTGTTGCGCGTTTATGAAGAGACGCTTACGTCTTCCGAGGAGATCCTTGCGTATGCAAGTGATCAGGCGAATCAGAATTCCGTTCCGTGGTACTTCCCTCAGTATTATAAGAGAAGGGCTGAGAAAAAAATCCATATTCGCGCGCTATTTCCTGATACTCCCAGGGACAGAGAGCGACATTCTCTTGATGGCAAAGAGCTTCGAAAGAGTCGCCTTTTGCCAAAAAACAAACTCAATTTCACTCCCGAGGTGAATTTTTTTGATAATAAAATTATGATTGCGGACTGGAAAGAAAAAATCGGTATTATTATTGAGAGCAAGGAAATCACAAAGGTGTTTAAGCAGACTTTTGAATTGGCGTGGGAGGCGGCGGAAAGATACCATAAGAAGTCGGGGAAATTGAAGAAGTAGAAGAAGTGACGTAGTGGAGAAGTTGGAGAAGTGGGGGAAGTGACGTAGTAAAATTAATTCTTAATAAAAATAAAAATGATTCAAACAATCGCATTCTATGAAATCCTCGGGTTGCCGTTGATCGTTTACGGCGGGGCTACCACCTTAATCCTTCTTATGACAACGGCAGTAATCGGCGCAATGCATAAAAGCATGAAACTGCATGTCTGGCTTGCTAGAATTACTGTTTTGTTAGGATTGGTGCATGGGATAATCGGGATTGCAATTTTTATAAAATGAAAATCGAAACACTCATAATCGGCGGCGGGATTTCAGGTCTTGCCTGTGCTAACAAACTGTCTGCGAACGGAAGGGACTTCCTACTTGTAACAGAAAATATTGGCGGTCGTATTACTCATTCTAAAGATGGTAAAGTTTGTTACGGCGCATATTTTGTGATGAAAAATTATCATAATGTTAAGCGATTTGTCAGACAACTCGAAAGGATTTCCCCTCTTAATGTTAGATTCCATAAGGAAGACCGAGTTTATAGCGCTTTTAGTTTTGGCGTTGTAAAACATTTTGGCGAGTTTTTGCGAACCGTTCGGATTCTGTTCAGATTCAAGAAGCATTACGAGACGTTTAAGAAAAACTGCGAGATGACTCCACAGGCTGACGCACTTGAACAAGATCCTTATTTATGGAAGCTTTATAATCAAAAAGCTTCCGATTTCATCAACGAGCAACGGATTGGATATATTGCCGAGAATTACCTTGCACAAATGACACACGGAACAACTTTTACACCGACCGACAGGATCGATGCAATGCTGTTTTTGCTTATGTCTTTGCCTGTCATTGTGCCGACTTATAAATTTGAATTTTTGGATGAAAAAATTTCAGGCAATGTAAAGGATAAAACTGTTTTTGCAAGTGTTAAATCAATAAAGAAAGACCGTTGCTCATACAGGGTAAAAAGTTCTAAGGGTGATTTTATTGCGAAAAATATTGTCGTTGCTACACCCCCGCATGTTTCAAAAAAACTTTTGGGTCTTGGCAAAATCAAAGCTCCGACAAATGCTCATATGTTTCATATTAAAGGAGAATTGCGCGAGCAATGCGGCATTGTAAGCGTGTTTGACGAAAGCGATTCGACCTTGGCTTTGACAAAAGAGCAAGATGGGACTTTCTTATTTTATTCTCTTTTGGCAAAACCTGCTTTTTCTAAATATTTTATTGAACATAAGATAATTTGTCATAAATTCTGGAATCCGGCATTTAATCTTTCCGGATTCGAGGTGCTTAAATGCAAACTCGCAAAAAACCTGTATTTAATTGGCGATCACAATGTTTGCAATATGGAAGACTCTTTTATTACCGGAGTTTATGCGGCGAATAGAATCCTAGGGATGAGGCAGTATGTAATAAATTCAAAAAATCACATTATATAAGTGTCGCAGCAATAATTTTTTTCATCACTTAACATTTCCATATGGATTCAGAAGAGCAGTTGATCTCGGCGGCGAAGGCCGATAAAACCGAGTTCGTGAAGCTGTATGACAAATACTTTAAGCAGATCTATAAATTTCTGCTTACTAGAGTTGCCGACGTACAGCTTGCCGAGGATTTAACTAGCGACACATTCATAATCGCGCTCGAGAAAATCGACTCGTTCGAGTACCAAGGCAAACCGTTTTCGTCTTGGCTATATCGAGTCGCGATAAACGAGCTGAATAAGCATTATCGCGCCGCGAGATCCGAACAAGAAGTTATGATCAGAAAATGGCACGAAGAAGGAGATAAGCTCGAAGCTGCCGACATAGAGTTATTGGAAGGCGAAAGCGAACAAGAAAAATTGCAAAACCTGAAGGTGATGAATGACGGAATAAGAAAATTAAAACAAGAGGATCAGGACATTTTGTCGCTTAAATATTTTGAAAATTTATCTTATCAAGAGATAGCTGAAATACTGGGAATAACCGTTACGAATGTTGGCGTGAAGCTGATGCGTGCAACTGAAAGATTATCAAAAACGTGTAATTTTTAACCTTAAAATAATCATGAATAACATAGAAAAACATCTAAACCAATTAGGAAAAATGCTTAAAAAACGTGAAAATCCGGCGTTTGGATCCGACCTTAGGAATGAGCTCCTAAGACGAGCGAATGTGATGAATTCTGCGAAGGTAGAGAGTAGACAGCAAGACACAAACAGCAGAGGCGGACTGGGATTTGCATTAACTCCATTCTGGAAAAAGGCGTTTGCTACCGCTACGGCTTTTGCCCTTCTTGTTGCCGTTGTTTCTTATTCAATTCTTCCCGGCGGAACCAAGCAAGCTATACAGCTTGTGAATATTGCCGAGGCGCAAGATTATTACGCATTAACTCCAGAAACTGAAGATACTAGTGGGGTTTCCACTGACTCCGGTTTTATACTTGAAAGCAAAGGCGTAATTGATGCAGGCGAAGTCGAAGATGCAATTGTCATCACTCCGGAAACGGATTTCGAGGTTGAGCAAGTTAGCGAAACGAGTGTCGAAATAACTCCTGCAGAGCCGCTACAAGAAGGAGAAGTTTATTCGATTGAATTGAATGCTCAAGATATGGAATCAAGCCCTTATAAGACAGAGTATTCGTGGGCTTATCAGGTTTCCGAGGATTTGAGAATTGCAGGAACTCTTCCGGCAAATAAAACGACAAACATTCCTTTGAATGCGGGCATCGAAATTAATTTCAATTACAACGGAGTTCAAGCTTCTGATATTGAGAATTATTATTCTATAGAGCCTGCGACTCGCGGAGGATGGGACAGCAAAGGCAAAACCGCTGTTTTCGTTCCGGCCGATCCTTTGACCGCTTTGACTATTTATACAGTCACGATTAAGACCGGTTTACCTTTGGGCGGAAGTGAGAAAGTTTTGGCGGAAGATTACGTTTTCCAATTTGAGACTTACAGCGAATACTCTTCAGACGGTAATTTGTCGTTCTCTTCCGAGATGTTTAATTTTGCACCAAATGAAGTTATTGATTTGCCCGTTTATTACTGGGAAACTTACGGAGAAGAAACCGAGTCCCCTACCGTATCCATGCAGGTTTATTCGTATGACGGTGCGGAAGATTTTTTGAGTGCCATTGAGGCGAAACAAGACAACTCTCTCGATTGGGCATGGAACACTAGCGAATTATATTCTTCATCTGTTGAAGGACTTAATCTTCTAATAGATCAGAGTACCGCACCTCTTTTGACCTCTCAGTGGGATCATTTTATCGAACTGCCTCAGGCGCTTGATCAAGGATATTATTTGCTGAAAATTTCAAAAGGCGATACGAAGGCCGAAGCTTTCTTGCAAGTAAGCAATTTGGCGACTTATGTTTCTCTAAGCAATAACGAGTCCATCGTTTGGGTAAACGATCTCTCTACCGGTATGCCCGTTTCCGGCGCAGATGTGTCGGTAGAAAAACTTGGGAGTACCAAGACGGATTCAAACGGACTGGCCGTAATACAAGAAAATTTCCCTCAACCGGATAGTTATGATGGAGACAGCGAGAATTTTAACGGCATAGTAAAGGTTTCGTCCGGAGATAGTACTGTTTATTACTTGTATGATTATTATTCGAGCTCGCCAATCTTAGATAATTGGAAATTTTTTGAAACAGAAAGAGATACGTACCATCCGACCGACAAGGTTTATTATTGGGGATTCTTAAAAGGCAGAACCGAACCTCTTAAGGGCGATGCTCAGCTTATAATTACGAACTGGCCATGGGTTTGGGATGCCAAATATTTAGCTGAAAACGATTACGTTTTGCACACCGAGGACGTCGAACTTAAAGACGGAGACGTTTTCAGTGGAAGTGTTGATATAGAAAAATTCAATCCGGGATATTACGCTCTTGAAATAGTGCAAGACGATATGGTAATTGCAACAGCCGCCTTTTCAGTACAGGATTTCGTCAAACCGGCTTATGAACTTACTGTCACGCCAGAAAATCCTTATTTGTTTGTAGGTGAATCAACAAACGTAAATATCGAGGCGAGTTTCTTCGAGGGGACTCCCGTCTCCAACTTGGACTTGCAAGCATATTATGGTGCGAAAGGTGTTGACGGCGACGGTCAAGTCACCACCGATGAAAACGGCAAGGTTGTAATATCTTATATCGCAGATAACAATTCTTGGTGCCAAGCTTTCTCTTATTGCGATTTGATTTATTCCGATTATATAAGCGTTTCGCCGATAAATGAGGAGGAGGGAAGTATTTGGGGAGATGCCAAGATAACAACTGTCGAGTCGCTTGTCGGATCTGAAGAAATAACTGTCGATTACGATGAGAATCTCAAGCTCCAAACAAAATTTGTCGATATGGATAAGGTTAAAAATCCAACCGACGGATGGATTTCTTCTTACAGCGACATATACGGAGATATTGCTCCCAATACAAAAGTCGTGACGACCGTCAGCGCAAAAAAATCGGTTAAGACGGATATCGGGCAGTATTATGATTACATAAATAAGGTTACAAAAACTCAGTATGAGTATAGCGAAGTTGATATTTCAACCGAGACGCTCACTCTTGCAACCGATGCCGAAGGAAATTTGGATTATGACTTGGGATTGAATCCTGAATATATTTATCAAATAGATGTTGCGATTTATGATGCGAATGGGAACTACTACAGATCGCAGCATTACTTGTATCCCAGCAGCAATGATTATTACTACGGATACACATATTATGAGTTTGACGGACTTGAAGAGTCTTATGACATAGGCGAAACGGTTTCAGCTTCGATTACTTCCAGCGATGAAGCGCCTATGCCAAGCGATGGAAGTTATAAGTATTTTTATGCTCAATCCAAGAACGGCACTTATAACAGTGATATCTCAAGCACTCCTTCTTATTCATTCGAATTTACCGATGAGATGATCCCGAATGTCACAGTTTGGGGCGTTATCTTCGACGGCAAGTCTTATCATGACGTCAATCAAGCCACTATCGTTTATGATTATGAAAGCAAGAGAATTGATGTCGATATTTCTTCCGATAAAGATTCTTACGGTCCCGGAGACAACGTTACTATCGACGTCAATGCTTCCGAGGAATCTTCTGTAAACCTTTATCTCGTTGATGAGGCTTATTACAGTCTGTTCTCCGAGAGCGTGACAGATCCTTTGGAAGGACTGTATGGAACGGTTTCCGACGGAGTTCTGTACAGGTTCGCATCGACGGAATCTCTCGCGATTGATATGGGAGGGAAGGGCGGATGTTTCAAGGCGGGAACTAAGATATTGATGAGCGACGGAAGTTATAAAAACATTGAAGACATTCGCGCCGGCGATGAAATCTCGACTCGTGAAAACGCTTTTGTAAATAAGCTCGTGTCCGGAAATGTCGTTAAAACCTATGAACACTATGTTGACGGCTACATCCTGATAAACGGATATCTCGGAGTTACCGGCGAGCATATTATGTTCATAAACGGCCAGTGGAATTTGGCTTCGAATATCGAACTCGGCGATGTTCTTATCAATAAAGACGGCTCACAAGTTTTTGTAAGTTCTATAGAGCAAATCGATGAACCGACTGCCGTATATAATTTCGAAGTTGAGAATTATCACACTTATTTCGCCGACAATATTTATGTCCATAATGATAAAGGTGGCACGAGAGAAATCCTCAAGGACACTGCATTGTTCGAAGTCGTCGATACGGACTCAAGCGGAAATGCATCTGTCACATTCACTCTTCCTGACAACGTAACATCTTGGAGGGTTGTCGCTTCCGCAATAAATGGCGACAGCTTAATGGCGGGACTCGGCACCGCGAATATAAATGTAACCAAACCCGTCATCACCCTGCCTGTAATTAACAGCGAATATGTTTTGGGCGACCAGCCTTCAATCCCTATAAGAGCTTACGGCGATTACCTAACCGCCGAATCCACTCTTAAGTTTGGAGTCGATATTGAGGATATGGATTATTCGGAATCGCAAGATGGAACTGCTTACCAAAATGTTTATTTCAATATTGATAATCTTACCGAAGGCGAACATAAAATCGTAACTTGGTCCGAAATAGATGACGAAGGAGACTCGTTAGCCACAAACACAAACGTTGTTAAGTCGCACTTTTCCATACAAAAAATATGGGATGCGATATTGACCGAAAATACAAAACTTGAAGGATCGAGCGAAGATAGAACGACCGTTACTTTCATCAATGGAGAAGTTGGCGATTTCTACAGCATGCTGGTAGGCGAATCTTATAATGATGGCAAAAGAGCGGATCAAATGGCTTCTAAATTTGTCGCTCAAAAGTTGTTAACCGAATATTTCGACGAAGAGTTCCAAGAATGGGAATTCCCGACTTTTGACTATCAATCCGAGCCCGATATCGATGGTGGCAAAGGTGGAATAGGACTGCTTGATTACGATTCCGATCGCCTTCCATTATCAGCCAAGCTTGCGGCTCTCGACAGCTCGCTTTGGAGTACCGATAATTTGAAGAAATATTTCGAGTCTTTCTTCTCAACCGATTCATATACTTGGAAAGGCGATCTTGCACCTGCGACCCAGTACACTCTTACCGAAAAAATAACCGCAATCTACGGTCTCGCAGCAATAGACGAGAACTATTTGAACGAATTGAATTATTTGGTTGCTAATAACGAATTAACCCTCGAGGATAAAATTTTTGCCGCGCTCGCTTATCTCGAATTCGGTTCCAAGAGTCAAGCTTCCGATTTATATCTCGACATCATACAGAACTATTCGGAAGCCGATTCGGATTACATAAAAATTACAGATAACGGAGCGTCTCTCGACGACGAACTGTCTTGGACCGCTCTTGCAGCCGTTATCGCGGCTGAGACTGGGAGCGACGGAGCCGAACAACTATGGAGTTTCGTTTCCACAAATGATGATCTTTCAAATCGTGGCAGATCCGAACTCGTCGATGTTGAGAAATTGCTTTATGCAAAAAGTCTTCTTGATCTTGGCGCAGACGCAAAAGTCAGCTTCAAGTTAAACGGAGAAAAAATCTCTCTTGAAGGGAATGATATTTATACACTTAGCATGTTGCCAAGCGAACTCGAGAGCGTTCAATTCAGCGCTATTAGCGGAAGCGTGAAGGTAATCACCGATTACGCCGAAGTTGTCGATCCTTCGACTCTCGAGGCAAGTTCAGACCTTTCAATAGTTAGGAAATATTATGTTGATGGCGTGGAAACAAATGTATTACAAGCCGGTGAATTGGTTACGATCCAATTGACCGTTACTGTTCCGGGAGATGTCGAAGGAATTTATTCCGTAACGGATTATCTGCCGAGCGGACTCAAGCTGACATATTCAGGTTATAGTTATTACGACCAAGGACAATCTATTTCGTTCGGAGTCGGATACAATCCTTTCCAAGAAGAAAATTATGAAGGTTGGGAACTGTGTTCTGATAATCCCGATGGATCTGTGATGTGCACTTGGTACACAACTTATGAAGAGTATGCTGCTGCCGCCGGAATCAGCAATGACCCGTCCAATAATCCGCCATATACGGAAACAATTACTTATACGGCCCGTGTAATTAACAAAGGTGTATTCGTGGCAGAACCGGCAGTAATACAAGACGCGGAGAATTCAAGCATATTGAATGTTTCAGGGAAAACTGGGAGTTTGGTGATAGAGTAAGGAGCAAGACACAAGACACAGACAGCAGAAGAGGTTGAATAGGTGGGCAGGCATCTGCTAAAAATAAGCTGGTGCTTGCCTCTTGCAATTTATACGATTTATGACAAAAAGATTCTGGGAAATAGATTTCTTGAGAGGGATTGCGATGATTATGATGATAACATTCCATCTCGTATGGGATATCAATCATTTTAATTATGCTGAAATTGAATTGTTTCACGGATTTTGGAAAATGTTTCAAATAGCAACTGCTTCTCTGTTTTTTCTGCTCGTTGGCGTATCGATAAATTTTAGCAGTCCTGCAAAAACTCTAAAAAGAGGCGTCCAAATTCTGCTGCTTGGCATGGCAATCACCATTATCACAATGTTCATTTTTCCAACCAATTTTGTTGTATTTGGCGCTCTTCATTTAATAGGATTTTCCGTGATTGTTTCTTTTTTGTTTCGGGATTTCCGACTCTTTAATCTATTGCTTGGCGCGATGATTATAATCTCAGGAGTTGTTATAGAATCTTACTCGATAGATTTTGACGGAATGTTCTTGATCATTTTTCATTCCGCTAATTTCTATTCGATCGATTACTTCCCTGTATTCCCGTGGTTTGGAGTTGTTTTAACCGGTATGTTTATTGGTAAAATTCTCTACGCAAATGGTACAAGGCGTTTTGAGTTGCGCGAGTTGTCACATCAATTAGGCATAAGATCCATTTGCTTTCTCGGCAAAAAATCTTTGATTATTTATCTTTTCCATCAAGTTGTGCTTTATGGATTTTTTTCCGCTATCTCTCGTTTCTAGGTTTACGGCCTATACAAGGAGATTGCATACGCAATCAGACTTGATAGTATTGCGCAACGAAACGGTTGTCCGGAAGACAACCTTTCTTTGCGTTACATCTTTTCCACTACCTCAATCCCCATCAACTCCAATCCGTTCTTAAGCACTTGTGCAACAGCCTTAATAAGCGTCAAACGTGCCGCCTTCAAACCGCCTTCCGCATCCTTGACCGTATTTACTGCGTACCATTTTGAAAACTCACTGGCGAGTTCTAGTAAATAATGTGCCAATCCATGTGGAGACAACTCTTCCGCCGCTTTCGCGATAGTATATTCAAACATATTTAAGCATCTTGTGAGATTCCAATCGGCTTCGTTAAATGCGCCGAAATTCGGTTTGTTCTTACTCTTAACCTTGCTTGTAATCGAACTAATTCGAGCAAACGCGTACTGCAAATAAGGACCACTGTCTCCATCCAGTTTAACGGCTTTGTTTATATCAAAAGCGATGTCGCCTTTGGCATTCGCAAAAAGCATCATGAATTTGATTGCACCGACTGCAACTTTTTCTGTCGCAAGCTCCTTTTCTTCCGCGGTCAATTTCGATTCGGCGACGATAGCACCGATTTTCTCACGTGCTTCTCCGATAAGAGATTCCGCCGTAATCACATCTCCGGTTCGAGAAGACATTTTACCTGTCGTTAGATTCACCATTCCATAAGAAAGATGGAATTGTTTCTGAAGAATTCCCGGAAACAAAAAATCCATCGCCTTGAATGTAACTTTCAGATAATCCGCTTGTTCATTTGCGACCACGTGGATGTTTTTGTCGAATTTAAAAGCCTCTCTCTCTAGTTTGGCCAACCCCATTTCCTTAGCTTCATAAGTCGGATTGCCGTCTTTTGTTATAAAAACTCTGTTATGAAGCCCGTATTTTTCACCCGGAAAAATCACCGCTTCTTGCGAATCTTCGAAAACACCCTTTGCCTTGAACTTCTCAACAAGACTCCTGCCAAGTTCAAAAACCTCGCTCTCGAAAAACAATCTGTCGAAATGCGTACCGAGCCTCTTATATATATAATCGAAATATTCTAAACTCCATTTTCGCGTTTTCTCCCAAAGAGGCATTATTTCCGGATCATGCGCGTATATTTTTTTATTAATCGCGTAAATTTCCGCACGCGCTTGTTCATCAGCCTCAAAAGCTTTTCCGCCCACGGCATAAACCTTTCCGAGGAATTCAGCCTTCTGTTGAGGTGTTGCGTCATCTCCGATTTTTTCAGCAGATTGCGAATAGCCCCATAGGCATTTTGCCACGTGCAATCCTATATCGCCTTGATAATTCGCACGGAAAACTTTTGCTCCTTGCGACTTAATTATCCTGACAAGCGATTCGCCCAAGCTGATATTGCGAAGATGTCCGATATGAAAAGCTTTATGCGTATTCGGATGTGCGAATTCGATCATGATTTTCTTACCTTTAAGTGATCCGCCGCGACCGAATTTTTCTTTGCGCTTTTTAACTTCAAGAATTTGACCCTCGAGAACTTGCTTACTTAATCTAAAATTGATAAATCCCGGACCTGCTATATCTATAGATTCCACTATTTCTCCTTTTTCCACCCCGTTCACTATTTGAGTCGCCACTTCGCGAGGATTCTTGCCGATTTCACGTGCCATTTGAAGAGCAATCGGTGTTGAAAAATCTCCATGCGATTTATCGGCTGGTTTTTCAATAAGAATCTTACCTTTGAATTCCAAGCCGGCTTTCACCAGAGAATCCGAGACGAGTTGTTGCAGTTGTTCTGTAATCATCGGGTTTGATTGTAACAACTCGTATTATCTTACCGCAAGGCATTATTTCTCAACCATAATTTGGTCGCGAAACATTCATGAAATCTAACAATGTCGACATGTTGATTCAGTATAAGTTTCGTAATAGCATTCACCGCGATATATTTTTTAACCCCTGTTCTCATGAAGCTCTCGCGTTCCGTACTGGCAATGATGATTGCCGTCAGTTTATTCTCTGCAACCGCTTTTGCAGGTACTTTTAGCGATGTTTCCGGAAACCATGATAACCGCGCAGCTGTTGAATATCTTGTTTATAACGGAACTCTTGAAGGATATGATGACGGCACGTTCCGCCCTTCAAGCACTATCAACCGAGCGGAGCTTATGAAAGTCTTGGTTGCTTCTCAGGGAGTCGAGCCTGATGCAACGCTTTATCACGACTGCTTCCCTGATGTTACGAACGAATGGTTTGCTCCTTATGTTTGCTATGCGTATGAACAAGGCTGGGTTGATGGATATCCAGATGGCACTTTCCTTCCGGCAAATACTGTCAATAAAGTAGAGGCTGCAAAAATGATCGTAAATGCATGGGGGTATAGCGATATGCTTCCAGAAGGTGATTACCTTTCCGATTCCGATTTGTTCGACGATACGGAGGCTTCCGCTTGGTATGCTCCTTATGTTTATTTGGTTAAATACTGGAATCTCGATGGAACGTCCGGAAACTTCAGTCCTTCCGAGGGCATGGATCGCGGACGCGCATCTGAATATATGTTCCGCATTATCGTAATGGAAAACATGGGTTATTCTTGGTATGAGGATGGCGACGATGAGTTGTTCTTGAGTTACTACGGTTTGGATTACTTGTTGGTAGATGATGATATTTCCGATTCATATGAATATGTCGACGATAGCTCTGATGATGGCGATAAAACGGATGATGCTGCCGGCGATAGCTCCGATGAGTATATTTACGACGATACCTATGTTGAACCAACAGATGACACAACTGAATATGTTTGCCTCCAGTTGACCTCTTCTTCAACCGATGAATCGCTTGAAGTCACGAATTGCGGAGACAGCACTGTCAATCTTGATGGATACAGCTTGGAAACCGATGAAACATTCTACGAATTCGGTTCTTATGATCTTGCTCCATGGGAGAGCGTCGAAATTGAATATTATTTGCCTGGCTACACGATCTATCTGCGTGGCGCTAACGGAGGATTAGTTGATAGCGATTATAACTTCTAAAACAGAATATATAAAAAGAAGCCTGTTCCGACGACAGGCTTCTTTTTTTTGTCATAGTGATCTTGAATAGGCATTGTTTTTCTGCTATAATAATTAGATTTAATATCTAAATTTTTACAAAAATGAAAAGCAAAATCACACTTATTGCATTGTCACTCCTAGCTGTGGCAACGATCTCTCCATTGTCTATGGCTGCAGCCGATCTTCAAGTTCCTTCAGATGTAGAAGACTTGAGCGCGCAAGCCGGAGACGGCGAAGTTGAGCTGTCTTGGGACATGGCAACCGATAATGTTGGTGTAACCGAATACAAGATTCATTATGGGTTGAATAGCGTCACAGATGATAGCGATGGCTATAATTTCGATTCGATTGAAACAAATAATGACTCGCTTTCTTATACTGTTGACGGTCTTACAAACGGGACAACTTATTATTTTGCCGTTACGGCACTTGATGCGGCCGGAAATGAAAGCGATTATTACAGCAATGAGGTTTCTGCCACTCCTGTTTCTGCTGATGACACAGGTGACACGGAAGCTCCTTATGTTGTCGGCGCAACTGCGACCAGTAATATGACAATTGAAGTTAATTTTTCTGAAAATGTTTCCTTGCCGGTAGACGGCAAGACTGCTTTCACGATTATCGACATCGCTACAGACCAACAATTGGAAGTTCTTGATGCTTACGTTTCCACGGATCAAGCTGATACTGTTTTGATAACTACAGATGTTCAAGATGAAGGCGCAAATTATATGTTGGTTGCAAGTTCTTCCGTCACGGACGAGTCCGGCAACGCGCTTGTAAGTGGCACAGCGGATACTGCAGTGTTTAACGGTGCTGCCGAATCTCTTGTCTTGGACGACGACACGGGCGATGAAGTTGTTGTTGATGTAGATTCCGGAGAGGAAGATGTTTTGGCACTTGAAGATTCTACGCCGGAAGACTCAACTCCTCCTGTTATAGATGATGTAGAAGCGGAGACTCTCACCGAAGTCATTGTGACTTTTGATGAAGAAGTTGTCTTGGCTGAGAATGAAATCGGCGAACCGCTTGTTTCATTTGATATTATTTTGGCTGAAGATAATTCTCCTCTTGAAGTATTGAGTATGAAAATCGACGAAGAAGATTCGACAAAAGTCATTCTTGAAACATATGAACAGAGTCCCGGAGAGGATTATATTCTTGCCGTTAACGGTATTACAGACTTAGCAGGCAATGAGCTTATTGATGATTTCGATTCGACTGCGAGCTTTTCCGCTCCCGTTCTTGAAATTGCAGATTTGATTCCACCGGAAGATGTTACTGGTTTTTTGGCCGGTTTGGTTTCAGGTGTTGCAACAAGTGTTGAATTGACATGGACCGAGAGCGTTGATAGCGCTGGAGATTTGGCAGATCAGTTAATGTATAAAAGCGAAAATGGTGGACAGTCTTATGATGATGCCGAATCGCTTGGCGCTTCGACAGATTCTTATACCGCTGAAGGACTTACCGAAGGACAAACTTATACATTCAAATTAACCACTGTTGATGAAGCCGGAAACGAAAGTGAAGGTGTTATCACGACAATTACATTGCCGCAAACCGGTGCCGGAGTCGGAATCGTGTTGTTGGCGACTGTGTTGGGAACAGGGTTTGTGATGAAGAAGAAGTAGGGGAAGTCGAAGAAGTGACATAGTGACGTAGTGAATTAGTAAATTGAAGCCCTGGAGAAATTCTGGGGCTTTTTTGTAATAAAAATTTAATGTCACTCATGTATTTTTTGCACATGAAAAATTTTAGACGTTTTTTTGTTTTTTTACTATTAATTGCCTGCGCGCTTTTTTATATCCATTACTCGCGCCTTGCGCATGGCCGTATGCATGTTTATTTCCTAGATGTCGGGCAAGGTGACTCGATTTTGATCAAGACTCCTTCTGATAAAATCATACTGATCGATGGCGGGCCCGGAACGGAAGTGCTGACCGAGCTTAATTCCGTTTTGCCTTTTTTCACGAAAAAAATCGACCTGCTCGTCCTCACGCATCCGCATGCGGATCATGTCGAGGGTCTTGCGCCAGTTACCGAACGATATGCGATTGATAAAGCTCTGATTACCGGTGTTGAATATGAGAACGAATATTACGAAGAGTTCTTGTCGAATTTGAGCGATGACGAAACTACTGTTTATTTCGCGAATGAGATGACCGATTTCTCTTTCGATGATGGAGTATTTGTCGATGTTTTGTATCCGTTTGAGAGCATTGACGGCAGAAGTTTTGATGATCTGAACGATTCCTCAATTGTCATGCGAATCAGTTATAATGACTGGTCGGTTTTGCTGGCCGGAGATATTGGAAAAAGTGTCGAGCGTGAGCTGGTTTCAAATGGTGCGATTCTTGATAGTGATGTTTTCAAGGCATCGCATCACGGTAGCAAAAATTCAAACAGTTCCTACTTCTTGGAAGCTGTTTCTCCGAATATCGTCGTTGTTCAAGTCGGCGAAAATGATTTCGGGCATCCGACCGAGGAGGCGATACGAAATTTTGAAAATGCAGGTGCGGAGGTTTTTCGAACCGATCAAGATGGAAGAGTGGAGATCAGTTTATCGCTATCTACGTCTTATCTCCGCTCCCAGTTCCCTTAACTTCTCATCTATCCTCTCATATCCCCTGTCGATGTAATTCACATTGCTTATTTCGGTTTCGCCCTTCGCACATAGCGCAGCAAGAACCATTGCCGCACCTGCACGAATATCGCAACTCGCGATTGGCACACCTTTCAGTTCCTTTGGGCCTCTGATAACCGCATGATGCGGATTTAATATATCGATGTCTGCTCCCATTTTTTGCAATTCAAACAGGTAATTCAATCTGCCTTCAAAAAGAGTTTCGTAAATTTTGCTCTCGCCTTTTGCCTGTGTCAGCAAAACCGCAAACGGTGCTTGCAAATCTGTTGCAAATCCCGGATAAACCGCAGTCCTCAACTTCTCCACAGCCGTCCAGTCCGAAGAAGGCTTCACATGCACCGTGTCTTTTCCGAGCGTGAATTTCGCGCCGACCTCTTCAAGTTTTTCCCAGAAACTATCCAAATGCTCCGGATCCGTATCTCTCAATAAGACATCGCCGTGCGTAAGCATAGCCGCAAGCGCGAGAGTTCCCGTCTCAAGATAGTCCGATGTGATTTTATATTCGCCGCCTTGCAAGTTTTTCACACCTTTTATTTTCAACACATGCGATCCGATTCCACTTATGTCAGCTCCGATTTTATTCAAAAAATTACACAGATCCTGCACATGCGGTTCCATCGCCGCCCATCTTATTTCCGTCACACCTTCGGCCAAAACCGCGGCCATTATCGCGTTTTCCGTAGCCGTAACGCTGGCTTCCGCCATTATTATTTTCGTACCGATCAATTTCTCGGCCTTGAAGTGCAATTTATTCTTATCATCAATCACTTCCGCGCCCAAATCTGTAAGCGCGTGGGTATGCGCGTGAACCGATCTCTTGCCAAGCACGCAGCCACCCGGAAAATCCATTTCAATTTCACCGACGCGCCCGAGCATCGGACCCATTACCAATATAGATGCGCGTAATTTTTTAACCTGAGAGTTTGTTACTTTTGAAGTGCTTATTTTTTTCGCCTCTATAAAAACCTCTCCGTTCTTAAAAGCCGTCTTCACGCCAAGTTCACCGATAATCTCAAGCATGGTGTGAACATCTGAAATGTCCGGCACGTTCGTAAGGACGCACGGCTCGTTTGTAAGCAAGCACGCCGCCATTATCGGCAGAGCCGCATTTTTCGATCCGCTTATGCGCACCTCGCCTTTCAGTTTATGTTGTCCTTCAACTATGAAATTCGGCATATGTGAAAAACTTAAATCGCAAGGAGTATTTTAACCTTTATCTTCCGGTATTCGCAATTCGATATTCGGCATTCCTCTTTTAGAACGGCTTAGAAATATACGTGACAGGTTTTTGCTTAAGATTTTCTCTTGTAACGTGACCTTTTTTCCCCGCTCCCGGGCAACTTGCCATTCTGGCTATTTGTCGATCTTCATTTATCCAACCCAAGAAAATACCGCTATGGCATCCGTTCTCGTCATATTTGTTTTTATTGTTGATATAAAGCCAATCCCCCGGGCGCAATTTGCTCATAAGCGATTCCGAAGCATGGCGATCTCCGCAATCTTTTCCCGGATAACTCAAATCCTGATAAATCCTTTGATTTTGAGCGCCGGCCTTCTTGTAAACCTTGTTAACCCAATCCCAGCAGTGATCGCCGCGCATTCCTTCTTTCAATGCCGCAGTCACCGCATCAACAACTTTTTGGCCTTTGCCTTCCGCCTCTATTCCTTTCATAAGATCATCTATTTCTTCCGACGAAGGTTGTTTTTTTGTTATAGCCCCTTTTTCCAATTTCGTTTTTATGAACTCGGTATCTTTACCACTTTCATCCGCGTTATATTTCGTGTAATCGAGCTTCCCATCCGCCGTTCTGTATTTTTCATCAAACTCTTTCTGCGGAGCTCCTATAATCATTACGTCTCCGGTAAAAATTGATATATATCCTTTTGTATCAAAAAATCCATTTACACTACCATCATTTTTACCCTTAAGACCTATCCTTCTATCGCTCGTTCTCGCCCTGTTGGAATCGCCTTTTTCCCAAACCGTTATTTGTCTTATCGACGGAGGCAAAATATCGCCTGCACCAAGTTCGTTATAGGCCGCTTGATTCCCTAAGAAATTTATTTGAAATTTATCTCCTTCGCGCGGGCTTTTATACGACTCTTGCCATCTTGGAAAATCCAATTTTGCGCCACCGTCCATGAAGTCTGTAAATGCGTAAAATAAAACACCTTCATATTTCTCTTCCAGTTTGAACAGCTGCTCGAGTGAAAGAGTTCGCAGATCTTCAACTTTTTCCACTCCTTCTAACGTATTAATATAATTTTTTACATTTTCCCGATCTTGCTCCTGATCCTTACTCGCCAAAAGTTCCGCCATTTCTTTTCTGGTGCAAGCAAGCGCCTCTGTCTCCGCCTGATCGTTTACGGTTGTCGCCTCTGCGGTCTTATCTGCAGGAGCGGATTGCTCAGGCAATGCCGGTTCTTCTTTTTTTGCGTCCGCCGGCTCCTTGTTTTGCGATTCTGGCTTTTCCGTCATTTTTGTTTGAGAAAAATACAGTTTTATCTGTTAATTATAGCACAGAAATAGAACTGTAGAAAGTAGAAAGCAGAGGAAAATACTAATCCTTCAAGCCTTCTTTTGCCAAAATACGCCTGTTTCCAGCAGCACCCCTTCTCCCAGCGCGAGTGCCCATTCTTAGCAATGTCAAAGTCTTGCTAGACATATTTCCACTGACAACACGAATTCTCATTTCTTCAGCCATTCTATCTCCGTATACCCCTCTAAGTGCTGCTAATTTTGCCCTATTTGGGACAGGTGCTTTTTCAGCATGACCCAATTTCTGATCATCTTCTGCGCCTTCTACTGCCGGCATATCTTCTTCTGTAAATTCATCTGGACTCATAATTATAATTTTTAATTAATAAAAGGACTGCTATTTTAATCCTTGTTGCGGTTTTGTCAAGGCCTACGTGCGTGCGACCAAAAAATCCCACCGCTTTCTTGAGCTGTGGTGGGCAGGGAAGGATGGGGCGCCCCTTGTGGGGCTATGCGCCTGCGTCGCTCGGTCATGCCCAATAAGAATTGGTCGCGACTCTCGCTATCCTCGGCGCCCGAACCTAGTTCGATCCTACCTGTCCATATCAAAAAAACAGCTCTCGCCTTTGGCGGATCATTTTTTTGATGGTGGGCAGGGAAGGATTCGAACCTTCGAAGACATAAGCCAACAGATTTACAGTCTGTCCCGGTTGACCACTTCGGTACCTGCCCGTTTTTCAAAAAAGCAAGGAGGATTATAGCGGAAAAGCTGGATGAGGCAAATTATTATTCGGCTCTCAAATCTTATATCTGCTTTCTGCCCTCTTTCTGGAGCCACCTGTCGGAGTCGAACCGACGACCCACCGCTTACAAGGCGGTTGCTCTACCACTGAGCTAAGGTGGCACACATAACTGAAACTGAATCTAAAGCGGGGAAATGATATGAAAATCACCTCCCATTGTCAAACATTTGATCAATGATTTGATTTTACATGGTATAATCCGCCTGTAATTATTTACCCAAATGGATATATATAAATTTCTTGCCGACCACGGCATCTCTTACGACAAGTTCGATCATCCGGCCGTTTACACTTGCGAGGAAGCGGAAAGACTGTGTCCGAAAATGCCGGGCACACCGATAAAAAATCTTTTTCTGCGCGATAAAGATGGTAAGACCCATTTTTTTGTTGCAGTAGGATATGAGAAAAGTGTGGATTTGAAAGCTCTTAAAACCGTTCTTGGTGTCGATAAATTGAGTTTTGCATCTCCGGAACGTCTGCAGAAACATCTCGGCGTTGAGCCGGGATCCGTTTCTTTACTCGGACTTGCAAATGATATCGACAAGTCTGTGCAGGTTTTTATAGACGAAAAACTTTGGGGGCAATCTTTTCAATGCCATCCGCTTGTAAATACCGTAACCCTTGTAATTTCGAATGAAGGTATGAGTAAATTTTTTCAAGCCACAGGTCATAAATTAAATCTAATAAATGTTCCAGCCAGATAAGATCAAAAAATCCGAATCGCTATCCAAACACTCCACTTTTCGCGTAGGCGGAGAGGCTAAATATTTTTATGAGTGTGGCAATACGAAAGAGATCCCTGATCTTATAAGATGGGCATACCATAATAAATTGCCGTTTTTTGTTCTTGGTGGCGGCTCGAATGTGATTTTTCCGGATAAAGGTTTTGACGGATTGGTAATAAAAATTACCGCTTCTGAAATCAAAGTCGGCAAAACACAGATTACCGCCGAGGCCGGAGCGAAGCTTATGCAAGTTGCCAAAATCGCCGGCGAAAATGACCTCGGTGGTATCGAAGAATTTATTTCAATTCCCGGTTCCGTAGGTGGTGCCGTTCGCGGAAATGCGGGATGTTTCGGAAAAGAAATCTCTTCCGTTTTGCGCGCCGCATGGATATTGAAAGCCGGACGCGTACAAAAAGTTGGCAAGGATTATTTTAATTTCTCTTATAGGTATTCTCGGCTGAAAGATACTCATGAGGTCTTATTAAAAGCAGTTTTCTCGATTCATAAAGGATGCGATCAAAAACGAATGAAAGAAGTTCTGGCTTTGCGCAAAGAAAAACAACCATGGGGATTGTCTGCCGGATCTTTTTTCAAAAACCCTAACGGAGCTTCTGCCGGAGAGTTGATTGAGAAGTGCGGACTTAAGGGCAAAACCTTTGGCGGAGCACAAATAAGTGAGAAACATGCGAATTTCATTTTGAATCTCGGCTCGGCGAAAGCCTCCGATATACTCGCATTGGCCAAAATGGCTCAAGACGCCGTAAAAGAAAAATTCGACGTGGATCTTGAACCCGAAGTTCAAATCGTTGGCTAGTATAAGCCTCGAGTTCGCCACGAGCACTTGTGCATATTTTTTGACGCACCCAGAGCCCTGAATTATTTCCATTTCGTGTCAATGGGTTTTGGGGTCATTTCAGGTTGAAAACATCCTTCATTAACAGTAATTTGTGGATTAGAGATTAATGTAAATTTTTAACATTTCCCCTATGAAAACAACATCGTTCAATCGCGAGTTGCTCAAGGACATTCTTGTTTTCGGAGGAATCTTGACCGTACTGGTCGTCCTCTGGAATTTCGTCGGTGTCCCCGGTGCTCACGCTGCGCTTATCGACATAAGCGACAACCCTGGTAACATCTCTGCTGCAACAGGCGGAGCTACAAGCGCAAAAGGTCTGGCTATGACCATATTGAACTGGTTCCTTGGCTTCCTTGGTTTTATCGCTGTGGCAATGGTTATCTACGGAGGTATCTTGTATGTAACTTCTGCAGGTGAAGAAGAGAAGACAGGCAAGGCAAAGAAAATCTTGATGTACGCAATCATTGGTATCGTAATCATCTTCTTGTCTTTCGCTATAGTAAATACTGTAATCTCAGGTGCCGGAACAGGAGACGAAACTGTGAGTTAATTAGGCCACCCGCTAAAAAACTTTAGCGTAAAAACAAAAACAAAAGGCCCCCGGAAGGGGGCCTTTTAAGTAAGTAGCGAGATTCTCGTTCGGTAGCGGAGTGAAGCCGAACTCCGTGAGGCTTCATGGAGCGGACGACAATCTTCAAGAAATAAGGAATCCATCGCGCAAGCGATTGGTGACTTATTTCGTAGGAGATTGAGAGAATCCCTATTGAAGGATCGGTGAGAAATCCGTTCCGGACCGGTCCGAAAATCAGTCTTTTGACTCGCAATGCGCCGGACAACCTGTTCTGACCGGTGTTTTTATTTTTCCACGCAAATTCAAGAACTCTTTGATCAAATCCTTTTCTTCTTTTGTGTCGTTTTTAACGATTATCTTGGTTCCTTCTATTTTTACGATATCCTTAAAAGAGAAAATTCTTTTTTCGAGACTTATGAAAAGAAATTTCTTAACCGCATAAATTTCCGTTAATTGCCCGACTTCCGTATCAAAAACGAAATCTTCGACGAATCCTATAAATTTTCCGTCTTCTTTATAAACCTCATGGCCGAAAATATGTGTGCTTTTTGGGTTGAATTTTGACAGTTTGATCAAGTCTTCACGATCCGTTATCGCATTCTCATCTGCTATACAAATAGATTCCGCCGTCCACTCGCGTATATCTATGGCCGGTATGATTTTTTTTGATAAAAAAATCCCCAGTGCCAAAACCGTTCCTGTTTCCGGATTGATAATCACGTCTTTCAAAAGTGCCACAGGCTCTTCCGCTTGTTCGCTTATTATGGGCGTACCGATGGCTTTTAGATATGTGAGTTTCATCACGGTAAGCTTAGGGCAAATCGGGCTTTTGCGTAAAGCGTTTTTGTACTAGCCTTGCCCTAACAACCTGTTTCTGTTTTACTTATTGCCTTTTTGAACTTCTCCAAAAGTTAATAACAGAAAAATATGTCACCTGAGATTTCGCGCCTGAGAACTGCTATAAATGAAGATGCTCAGATCGGCGTAATGGTCGGTACGATAGCCGGGCTTATTATTGGCGCACAGGCTGCCGAAGGTATCTCTCATGAACTCTTGGTTGATGTTATGAGAGATGGATTTGCCGCAAGAGTTCATGCTTCTTTTGACATGATTGTAGGCTTGTTACCGATGCATGCGGATCGCCTAAGTTTGGTTAGCAGGCAGTTAGGTGCCGGAATCGGTGCCATGCAAGGACTTGTCGCCGGTTCGATCGTCGGTGCTGTTCGCGGAGTACTTGAAGAGGCCGATCGTATTTCACACTGATTGCAAGAATATGTGATTCCTGCCCTTAATGCCTTGAGAACTGAGGCTTTTTATGATATAATTTATAGATATAAAAATTCATAAATGGCGGATTTCGTGGCGCAAATTCAGGCATTTACTTGTATCAAAGACGAGAGCAAGAAAAAAATTCTTGATGCTTGCGCGCGCTTGGACGCTTCCGGACAAGAAAAGGTGATCGCCGTTTTGTCGCAAGGGGAAGCCAAAAAAAAGGCTATCATAGACGAGCATGACACTAAGATGCTCGAACTTATCGAGGCGCATTTGAAAGAAGTTGATGCATTCAAAAAAGGCCCTCTAAGGCAAGGTATTAAACAGGCCGAGGAGGTCGTTCATACCGGCGAAGACAAGGCCGCCGAAGATTTATTAAAAGGAATTTAAATGTTGAAATTCATTGATACAAGCAGGGATTTCTGGAAAGAGAGAAGGGCTGTGTGGATGAGTCCTCCGGATGGCGCCGAGGCGCCTGCGGCTCCGGAAACCGATGTTGCTCCTGTCGAAGAGGAGAGTAAGCCCGACTTGCTAGAAGCGAAAAAAACGGTATTCGCTGCGAAAGTTGATGGAGCCAAGACTATGCTTGAAGATTTGCATAAACTCTATGGACTTAACGAACAAGGTGTTGATACGAATACCTCAAATGATCAGGCTGTTAATCAGCTTTACGACCAGTTGAAACCTCAATTGGATGGGCTGGTTGGGAGATTCGAAACGGAATCGGCGGCACTAACAGGTGCGACCGAACAACAGCTTGCGGATTTAGATGCGAAACTTGTTACAGAGGTTCTCGATTTGACTGCAGGAGGCAATGCGACTGAGCTTCAAGCCGGAATAAAAGAAGATGTCGCCGGCAAAGCCGGTGTTGATACTGAAAAAGTTGATGCCGATTTGGCTAAATTAAAAGATGCTCGTGAAAAAGATAAGGCCGCTTATGATAGCGCAAACGGCAAAGTTGCCGAATTCGAGAAATTCATAACGGATTTCAAAGAGGTTTATCCAAGCAAAAACACAGCTGAATTAACAGCTCTAGTCGATGGATTTAAGAGTGTCGGTGAATATGCAGAAGGAGCTGGTGCCGATGTTAATCCGGAGATTTTGAATACCGAGTTGGCTGCTCTCGAAAAATCTTTTGCAGAGAAGGCTGCTACTATTGCCGGAACCGGCTATGAGACCGCCAAAATGAATGTACAAGAAGCTTTATCAAAGCTTGACGCTTCAGTTCCCGAAGAATCTCGCAGATTTGCCGAAGGACTGCTGGGTAATAAGAATGGACCTGTTACTCTCGATGGTGGCAAAGTTCTCGGTCCGGAAAAAATGACCGAGTATGGAATTTCCGATGCAAGCGGATACCAAATCGCTTCTCGTTTGGAACAGAATGATGCATCCGGTGAAGCATATTTAGTTATGAATTATGAAAATGCTGTTTTGAAACAAGAATTTACCGATGAAGCGGCTTTTAAGAAAAAATATCCTGAAATTAAGCTTCCTGAAAAAGGTGGAACTTCTACTGCGAATGAAGTCAGATTTTTATCTCCTGCGAAACCGGCTCCGTTTGGCGGAGTGAGAAGACAGAGAGCGCTTGAAATCAGCGTTGCCCAAGATGGAAAAATCAGCGTAAAAATTTCAAATATAATGTTCGGAGATCCGCCCAAGTCGGAAGTTCATGTTCCTCTCCGAAAACATATAAATGATGTCAAAAAAGTCGAAGACATTCTCTATCCGAGCGGATATACGCGCGAAGAAGGCTCGAATGGAACTGAGAGCGACGGTAGCGAAAGAGGGGCTGAAGCGGGAGAGGAGTTGAAGAGTTTGGAGGAGTACGAGAGGACACTTCAGGATTTGGCTGTCGGAGTTGCGAAGTTGCCGGAAATTAATCCTAACGATCCGCGTTTTGCCAATGTCCCGAAGTTCTTAATTCATGTCGCTACAGTTTCGCGCGAAACTGTTAACGGTTCGTTGGCTGCTGTAGCTAATATGCTAAAACAAGCCGAATCTTCCCCTGAAGATACTGAAAAACTGCAGGATGTCGCAAGACAAGTCAATGTAATCGAAAGACAATTTTCACAAGCTTCCGCAGATTGGGCGATCCGCGAGTTTGAGAAAATGCAAAGAGATGGTTTAAAGTACGGACCTCCGAACGGAAGAGAGGCTTCTATGTTCTCGCAGCATTTCTCTGATGCGAACTCAACGCTTACCGATCGTTTTGACGACGCACAAGTTTCCGGCGCCAAAATAGATTTCAAAGGATCAGGTAATTCCAAATATATAAGCGGTCATTTCAAACTTGAAGTTAAAGGATTTGATGCCGCCGAGCCTGTTAAATTTTCATTCAGAGATATCGGTCCTATGGATAACTGGGAAGAGCTGGTAAATATCGCCATGCAGAAACTTACGGATAATAAAGATGTGCGAAAAGGGCTGAAAGAACAGCGAAGAGAAAAAAATGATATCGTAAGCCGAATCAGTTTCATCAATGATAAAGAGGCTGGCGAACTTGGGAAGAGGCAGAAGGCTATGGATAAAAAGGGAAAGGATTATGATCCTCTCAGATATCCTGATTATGAAGGTAAAAATGCCGAAGAAGTGGCTGCCAAAATCAAGGCCGATTTTGGTAATCCGGCCGAATATTTGCTACAACTCGATCACGATGGTGATGAAGTTGTAGCCGTTAGACAGGCTCCGCGAGGAGCCTCAGTGATACCGTCTGGAGAGTTCGGTATTGCAGCTGGGTTGGTAGAGAGGATTACTCCACAAGAGCAGGCTCAGGCAGCGTTTGATAGTTTGCCGGAAGCTTCTTTACCTGAGGATGGAGAGACACCTCCTGCAAGATTGGAAGAGGACTATACGGCTCCTGATGAACCGGAAGAAGAAAGTCCACCTAAAGCTGTTGATGTAGCACCTCCTGTCGTTACCGCTGAACGACAAGCTGTTCTGACAAGAAATGAAGCTGACCAAGTTGAAATGGCCAAAGCAATTGAAACATTTTCACTGGAAGAAGAGGACGATGAGCAAATCAGCGAACCTGCCAATCCTGAACCTATAGTTCCTGTACAACCGACAGAAGTGCCAATACAAGAATCCGCAAGGCCCGTGGCTGCTGAACAATCTGTTGCACGCGAAGACGTTGCAGTAACAGATGGTAGTGCCGATGATAATACTACATCAGCTACTGACCACGCTGAATCTACGAGTGTGTCTCTAGAGCGAACTGAAAGTGCTCCTACTCTTCCTCTTGATACTGTTGCTCCTGAAGAACAGCCATTGGCAACTGAAATAGCTGCCCCCTCTGTTAGTACTTTAAATCTAGACATCCCGTCAGAAAATACTTTCGATGCATCTGATGAAGAAGGTGATTTTGTTTTTGAAGACGAAGGAAAAACAAAAGAAGCAGACCCCACAGCTCCCAAGAAACCCGAATCTGTATTAGGAGATGTTGTATTGGAGTCGACTCCTGCTGGGGAAACTTTTATAGATCTTAGCGAAACGACCTTGGAGGCAGGTACTGATAAAGAGTTATCTGTTCGTTTTCATAGAGTAGAAACTCCAAGCGGTTATAGGCCTGATGGTCTTATGATAAATCGAGATGGTGAACTAATGAATAACACTGACAGCGTAGATAATAATGTCGTTGATTCCATCCTATCCTCCGATTGGCAATCCAATGTCCCTGAATCAAACCGTCAAGAAGTTCAAGATCTTGCCAAGCTTCTTTATGTATATGAATCAACCAAGCCCGCCGTCGAAAACGTAAGAGCAACCGTCCAAGCGGAAGGTTCCGGCTATTATCAAGGTTATGATTATGGCGATTATTCTAAATTTCTTGATGAAAAAATTTCAGATCTTAAGGCTAAAATCACAACTCTTGCACAAGGCAGAAATATATTCGCAACTCAAGCTGCAACTACAGCTTAAATTGACTTCCTCCCCCTCATTCCCTATACTTGGCGAGCTTTTTCGATGTCGGGGTGTAGCGTAGCTGGCTAGCGCGCCTGGTTTGGGACCAGGAGGTCGAAGGTTCGAATCCTTTCACCCCGACCACAAGTCAATCTGAATCTGATGTTTTCTCCCCGGGGAGAAAATGCCTATTGTTTGCTTTTGCGAACTGATTTTTCGACTTTGCTTAACGGATATATGTAAAAACTGGGGTCTTTTTAGACCGCGTATATTGACGAGGATGGCTTTTGTGATACTATTTCTGCCTTTTTTATAAATCGCATGGAATGTTCGGCTTCTCAAAGTATTGTAACCATAGTGCAAGGCGCCCTATAGCAAGATATAATAAACCTCTTTGTTATGTTGATAGACGAGATACTTTGTCTCCTCCACAGTGCCTTCGCCCTCATTGCTTAAGAGATGTCGATCCTGACGCAACGAGCACGGTTCTTATAAATACATCAGGAGGGGTTGTAAGATATTCCGAAGAGGTTATTGATTTGATAAAACGTCTTCGTGGTGATTTCGGCATAGAGTCTACTGCAATTGCAGGCCCTGTGGCAGGTAGTGCCGGAGCGGATATCTTTCTTGCAGGTAAAAGAAGAGTAGCCTTACGGCATAGTGTTGTTGTTCCACATCAGCATTTTCAATGTAATAAACATGGAGATGTTGTTGGTCTTGTTGCTCCAAGGGATTTCTTCAGGAGGCAGCTTGTCAATTTTTTATATATGAATGTTGATGATCCTTATGTCGAAGTTGCATTAAATAAAGCCTCGCGTGCTTTCCTTGATAGGCAAAACTATCTGGATGATGTTGAAATGAGAGGTTGGGAGTTAAAAAGATTCGGACTTGTAGAATCGGCTCCAAGAAATCATCGTCAATTGGCCGATGAGTTTGAACGCAGAAGCCAATGGCCTCGCGCAACTTGGCCTGCGAGGATTAAGAATTTCTTCAGAATGAATTGATTTTAAATGTTATGCACTTCCGTGAAACAAGTTTTTTGGCTCTACTTATCGGGAAAGAGGCCATGGCAAGCATTAATGCCGATGCCGCCATCAGAGAAGTTGAGAGACGAAGATTAAAACATATCCATCATTGAAAATCGACGAGTGGGGTTTTGCCCATCGTAAATCGCCGTATCGTAAGTTTCAAATATCTTACCTTCTCGCCATCTGTCAGGAATGACAAAACGTCTGGCGTCTTCATCATAAGCTGTTACCGGCACAAGATACGGGACTTCTTGTCTTACGCCGTCTCTTGTTACAATAACCGGATTTTCTATATCCAGAAGATGCGGGCTACCTTGTTGAGGGAATAGCAAGCTCCATGCGTGATTCCATTTTTGCCTTCGTCTATCGTGCCCGAGCAAACCTGTAATTGCCATAGACATATACCATCTTTGCGTTAGCATAATCGCGATTACGGCCTTTTCCACGCATTCCCCTTTTCTACGATCAACGGCCATTGAAAGAGGCTGAATTTGCTCCGGTTCAGATCCGGATTTCGGCGGAAAAAGCTCGGTGTCCATTCCTCTTGGTCCTAGGCCTCTGGAGAGATTCATTAGGAAACGATCAAAAGCTTCTTGTGGATCGAGACCCTCTTCTTGTGGCCAAAATTTTTCATCCAAATTCACATCATCTACTCGGAGCTTCATACCATTTGCATGCCAATTAAGATGAATGATATCGCCTTCACGCACACCAACTCTCGCCCATCTCGGATACTTGTCGGCGTACTGCTGGAAGTATTCCTGAATTTGTGGTGCTTGAATCATAGTCATTTATTATAATAGATTTAAGTTTTTGCACAATATCTTTATAATCTGCGCATCTAAAGAATTTGATTATGACTGTTTCCCCTCCCCAACTCGGCCTTATCTCTCTCGGTTGTGCGAAAAACTTTGCGGATCTCGAAGGTGTTGTTGCCGAATTGAAAGATGCGGTATTAACGGAAGTCGAAGATGCCGACATCGTGCTTCTTAACACCTGTGGATTTCTGAAAAGTGCGCGTGATGAAGTTTTTGCCAATTTGCGAGAACTTTCCGATAAGAAGGTTGTGGTGTTGGGGTGTTTGGCAGGTAAATTTACAAGTGAGGATTTCAAAAAATATCCGCAGTTATTTGCAGTTACTGCCTGATTCCATACCTCAAAGGTCGTTACAGAAGTCGGCCGATGGAAGATATCTTGGAAGAGGCGCGAAGCGTTTTGAAGCGAGGAGTGAAGGAGATTATTCTTGTCGCTCAAGATTGCGGATTCTATGACGGGGGGAAATTGCCGGAATTGTTGAAGCGGTTGATTGAAATTCCCGGTGATTTTTGGATTCGCGTTTTGTATGTTTATCCGGAAAGAATTGATCGTGAATTGTTGAGCGTAATTGCTTCGAGCGATAAGATTTGCAAATATCTTGATGTGCCGCTCCAACATGGCGACAGCGGTATTTTGAAAGAGATGAAAAGGCCTTATGACTTGAAGAAAACTCTTGAAAAAATCGCACTTATACGCAAGATGGTGCCTGACATTACTTTGCGCACGAGTTTCATTGTAGGATTTCCCGGTGAAAGCGAGGAAGCGTTTGAGAATTTGATTGATTTTGTGCAAAAAATCGAGTTCGATCATGTTGGCGTTTTTGAGTATTCGAGAGAAAAAGGAACGCCGGCTTATGGCATGAAGGGGCAGATTAGTTCGCGCGTTAAGAAGGCTAGGCGCGATGAGGTTATGGCGGTTCAGCAGAAGATTTCACGTGAGAAAAATCGTGCGATGATCGGCAAAACCGTACGCGTCCTGATGGACTCCACCGGAAGTGGCAGGTCCGAGAGATTTGCACCGGAAGTCGATGGGGAGATTCGCGTTGACGGAGGAAAGGTGGGAGAATTTTCGCTAGTGAAAATAACCGGAGCTACGGAGTATGACTTGCGTGGACGTGTCGTCTGAATTTCTGGTCGACTTGGTATTTTGGGTCAAATTTGTCTGGGTGTTTTAGTAAGCGCCATTCGCGAGGTTGCTTGTTTTCGTTGGCGATAAGACTGTGGTGAGCAAGATGGTGATGTGATTTGCAGAGCGCATGTATATGGTTCGGATCATGGGTTGGGTTGATAGCTTGTCTGTTGGCATGGTGGAGTTCTTCGGCCGGTTTGTGACATCCCGGATATGAACAGATTCCATTCGTTCTTGCTCGTACGGCGTTTTTTATGCGGGTCGGGACTTGTTTCGTTTGTGCAGGTTCGGGCTTGGTCTGCCCATCCATAAGTTCTTTCATGAATGTATTCCAGTCGCGGTCTCCTTTCATCTTTTTGAGTTGGTCGGCGACCGCGGGGTCGAGAGACATTTCTATGGTTTCTGTGGTTTTCGCCCCGGGGCAAATCTGTTGGCGGTAATCTTTTGCGTAAGTTTCAAGCTCGTGTTTGCTCATTTCGGATGCTTTTTCGGCCCAGAAGCTCGCCGTTTCTTTTGTCGCCAAATTTGCGATTGGACGGACAATATTTACACCTTTCTCTTCAATTACTTTTTTCAATTCAGGTTTATCATCAATCTTATTCATAACCCACAACGCCGTATCAACTTGCGACTTGCTCATTCCAGCCAACTTGGCCGCATATTCATAAATACTTCCGAAACCTTTTGCACGCCAAATCTCTTGGCGAGCGATCTCGGGCAGCAAGAGTGCACACTGCCTCAACCAGTGCTTCGCGTTCGATCCATAACGAACAAATTCCTCATGCAGTTTTTCCATAAACTCGAATTATCAAATAGTACGACTAATATATCGCACCAACAGGAGAAATCAACCATTCCGACTAGACTTTTTCGCAAGTGATTGCGCGCTCACCCTTCCCGAATTGCGCCACGGCGAATTTGTGCTAAAAATCTCCTTAATCTATAATGCGCGCAGGTTAATTTAAATTTTTCAACATGCAAAAAGCAAAATTCAGCAAACTTTCACCAAATCTAAAAAAATTAATAATCGCCAGCCAAGGCGGTGGCGCGGGCGTCACGTCAAAAGGCACGCTCAGCTCATATGTCACAAAAAGCAAAACTCCCGTCTCGGCGTTCGCGGAAAAAACCCTTAATCATTGCAACGGGGGCGCGACTTATCAAGCTGCGATGTGGCTCAAAAACCATCTCGACAACGGAGGCAAATTAGTCGTTACCCTCGCCGGCGCACTCAGCTCTTTTCAAGTCGGAGTCATGCTGGCGGAACTTATCAGACAAGATAAAGTCCATTTGATTTCCGCAACAGGTGCGAACCACGAAGAGTCTTATTACAGATATGTTGCCCATTCACATTACGCTTACATACCTCGTTATACTGAGCTTACTCCTGAACAAGAGGCTGAATTGCGAGATGCCGGACTTAGGCGAATTACAGATACTTTTTTGCCGGAAGACGAGAGTGTAAGAATTATGGAACCGCATTTGCTTAAGATGTGGAAAGAGGCGGAGAAAAAAGGTGAAAGCTATTTCCCTCACGAATATTTCAGGAAATTATTTGCAAAAGGATTAATCAAGCCTGATCCGATGGCAAATCCGGAAGATTGTTGGACTTATGCGGCTTATAAGAAAAATATTCCTATCGTAATTCCCGGATTCGAGGATTCCACGATGGGAAATATTTTCGCAAGTTATACCTATTCCGGCAAATACCGCGCGGATAAATCTACGGTTCTCGAGCCTAGGATTATGAAAACAGGTTTGGATTATTTCACATTCTTGTATGACTGGTATATGGAGGCTTCCAAAAAGCATCCTATTGCATTCTTGCAATTGGGTGGTGGAATTTCCGCAGACTTCCCAATTTGCGTAGTGCCTTCTCTCAAGCACGACCTCGGATGCAGCAAGGTTCGAGACTGGGCAGGATTCGTCGAAATCGGATCTTCGCCTATGTCTTACGGATCTTATTCCGGAGCAGGAGGCAAAGAAAAAATCACTTGGGATAAACTCTCCACTTCAAGCTATTACCAAATAATCCAGAGCGATGTTACTGTTGCCTTCCCTTGGATGGCGGCGGTGATGTTGGGAATGTGATGGGTAAGGAGCAAGACACAAGACACAGACAGCAGAGGGGAAGTGCGAAATTTTTTGCTTAAAAATGCGCGTGTGACATAATATCACCGTTTTCGGGGTGTAGCGCAGTTGGCTAGCGCGCAGCGTTCGGGTCGCTGACGCGAACCTAAAAACTCACTACTGCGAAGTGACCACGGGCACAAACCATGAGCCATCCCATTTCAATGCATAAATAATCTCATTGGTATTATACTGAATGAAGTTAATTACTGTGTCATAACGAGGCAATTCCACTGAGTAATTCCCCTCAACGCCTTCACTTATAAGCTCTGGGGCATTCGTTTCGATAGACGCTTTCGCATTCGCAAGTAAAATATCCATATCAACATTGGCAAATACCTTTTCTGTAATTGGCGTCCATTCGCCATCGCTATATTCCAAAAATTCAAGATCTCCGAAAACCAGCATTGGTGTCACGGTCGCCTTGGAAACGCCATATACATCATTTCCGCCTGATGTATTTTTGAAAATAGTAAATTCGCAATAATCATACGAAGGGTACGACTGACCTTCGACGGAAGTATCAGTCCCAACCTTCATGTAATAATTTTCCTCATCATAAACCAAGACCGGATCGCGCATAAAATCGTCACAATACTCATTCGGCAAACGATCGAAAATGTCGGCAAGTGTAAGGACTGACTCGTCGACCTGCTCGTCAATTTCATCGCTAAGCGAAATAATCGGTTCACTTATCTGTTCATCAATTCCCTCCGAATTAAACTCAATGGAAGAGAAAATTATTTCGAAGTCAGAATTGTTTTGAACATTGAACTCATAAGAATTGCTTCCGGTATAAATCGCGAAAGGCTTCTCTAAATCAACTGGCCTATAATAGTAAAACATTTCGCCTTCACTTCCGTTAAGCCCAGTCCCGAATTCAACCGCTACTTCATAGTTACGACCGCCGATAGGAATCAAATCCCACTTATTATCTTCAAGGTCTTCAATGCCCGACAAGAAAAATGAAAGCCCTTCGCGATAATACTGACCATGGTTAATATAGGCATTTAATTCCCCAGTGGTCGTCTCTTCGTACTCCCAGCAACTTGGCAGGTGGAAATCAATATACTCCCAGCTTACTTCGGAATAATCGGAAGAAGAATGAATCCATTTACAACGCGTCGTCTCAGGCATCACAACAAAAAAGAAAATTGAAAAAATGATTGCCGATATCATCAGAACGATCAGAATTGTTTTTTTCATAAATATATTTTCGAACCTATTACCTTACTCCCATTGTATGGCATACTTGAAAGTAATGGAAGCCACTAATTCTGTGTGTTTTTGCGTTAGCCCTCACCTCCTTGTTTTCAAGTTGCAGATAACCTAAAGCAGATTGCTTAAAAATTGGCGAATGGCATAATATTCGCAAAACGGGGTGTAGCGCAGTTGGCTAGCGCGCAGCGTTCGGGTCGCTGAGGCCGGAGGTTCAAGTCCTCTCACCCCGACCAGAAGCGTAAGGACGCGAAGCATTCCTTACGCAATACTATTAAGTCGATTGCGTATGCAATCTCCAATCATGAAACTTTCTCTCGATAAATTCTTCTATCTAGGCGTCGTACCTGCTCTGTTTTTTCAGTTCGCAGCCAGTATTTTTTATTTCGTTATCGCGCAAGACAGCGCAATATCCGCGTTGATTTATACGGCTACGAAAATTGTAATGATCGTCTGGCCTTTATTTGTTGTGTTTTATCTTGGGCGTTCTTATATGCCCGTATTTCAGAAAGTTAAATCATTCTTTTTCCCTATAGTTGTCGGTATTTTTATTTTTGGATTTCTGTTGATTGCCAATGTTTTTTTAGCAGATTTGCTAGAGCCGAGTACAGAAATTGTAAAATCGAGACTTGCCGGATACGGACTGCTTGATTATTTTTTCGTTTTCAGCCTTGCGATATGTACATTTAACGCACTGTTTGAAGAATATTTCTGGAGATGGTTTGTTTTCCGAGGACTCAATTCCAAACTGAATGTTTATGCCGCTGCGGTAATCGGTAGCGCCGCTTTTTCAGCTCATCATTTCGTAATTCTATCGCAGGTTTTTAATCCGTTTATTACCGGTATTTTTGGCATTGCGATATTTGGCGCAGGGCTTATCTTTTGCGCGCTTTATAAGAAAACAGGGAGTGTTTTTGGCAGTTTTTTCGCTCATTTTGCCGCAGATGCTGCAATTATGTTGGCAATTTATCAGTTAATATTCTAGTATTTTCGTGTTGAAAAAAAATGTCTTAAAAATTATCGCTTCCCTGATTGCAGTTCCGGTTTTCGGCATGATTTTGCTGAATGTGGCTTTTTTACTTGATGCCTTATATCAATCTGTCGTCAGAACTTGCGTCGGATTTTTCATACCTCTCGGGCCGGATATGAAAATTTATTGGTTCCCACCTTTAATGCATATATCTTACCTTGTTATAATTCTCGTAATTACATTTTTTGTTTTTCGATCCAAGCTTGCGGCAATTTATAAAGCAATATTCATGATTGTGCCTTTGGCGGCGATTTTTGTAACGATGGGAATGTTTCTTTATCAGTGGCCTTATGCCGTTTACTCTGTTGGAGGAATGGTTTTTACAGGTGTAATTTACATGCTTTACAAGACAAAAAAGCCTTGGATATATTTTTACTCTGCTGCGTTTATAGGCGCAATTATGCTTATGGTTCAGTTATTAGGCGTTGAAATTTAAATACTTTCCGTGTAAATTCCCAGTCTGAATTTAACTTTTTTTATGCAAAAACAACACATACAAATCGCCGACTCTCAGCAGCCTCAATACGATAAACTGCGTCGTCTCGAATTCGGCGCGGAAGAATTAGCTTCGGCTTTTATGGAGAAGCCTGTCGGAATAGTTTGTATAGATGAACGCGCCCGTATCGGTCACAAGCCTGTAATAGGTCTGGCCGGCACGGCGGTTTTGATGACAGATCCTCAAAGAGAAAAATTTATCGCAAATATTCGCGAAGATGGAATTGATCCTTCAGAATTGGAATTTACCCAGCATGAATCTTGCGGAGCTTGCGGACTTTATTGCAAAGACCATCCTGAAAACACCCCAGAAGAGATGGCTGAAAAATCAGCGAAACATTTGGCTCAGCTGGCAGGCGCGAAAAAACCTGTTACGCAGATCGGATGGACGAGCGGCTGCGAACACGAGGCAATCGGCGATTCTCACGCGCATCATGCAAGAGTTATTTACGTCGATGGAACTGGACGATTCAATCCTGCCAAACTTGGATTGCCGGATGGTTTTCTGTTATCTGTTAAGTTTTCGCCCGATTGGGATTATGCAAAAACCGAGCTCGCTATCGCGCAATCTATTGCGATGGGCGATCACGGACTTGGCAAAGATTATTTCAAAACAAACGGACCGCTGTTGATTGTTCTTGTCGGAGATCCTTTAAGTTTACGGGAGAAATTCGCCGGTTCGCTTGATTTATATTCGGGACTTGCGGAAGTGCTTGAACTGCCTTACAATGGGTGAGTCTTAACTCACTTCTATGCATCGCGGGGTCGCAACTTTTACGCTTGATTACGGCACTTGTCCGAAGTGGCTTTTTGATAGGATGGTTAAGCTTGGACGTGAGATGGTTGCAATTTTGGTTGCGGAATACGGGCCTGATGAATTTATAAAAAGAATTGCCGACCCTGTTTGGTTCCAGTCACTCGGAACTGTTTTGGCTTTCGATTGGAATGCGAGCGGACTTACAACTATTCTTACCGCCGCGCTTAAGGAAGCGATACGCGGACAAGAGCGTTCTCTTGGTGTTTTTATTTGCGGAGGAAAAGGTAAAACTTCTCTCAAGACTCCCGATCAAATTGAGTCTTGGGCCGGCAGATTGAGCCTTCCCGACAAACAAGCGAAAGGGCTTGTTTATAACTCGCGAATGAGCGCAAAAGTTGATAGCTCTCTGATACAGGATGGATTCCAGCTTTATCACCATTCGTTCTTTTTTTCCAGAAATGGCGCGTGGGCTGTCGTGCAACAAGGGATGAATAAGCAGGCTCGGACAGCTCGTAGATACCACTGGTTCTCCGAAAATGCGCGCGATCTGATTCAAGAGCCCCATACTGGGATTATGTCACAGGGTATCGGTAACTCGGTGCTAAATATAACGGCTTGCAAGAGCGCCGATAATCGTTCGCTTTCGTTGCAGTTGGTCGATGGAAATTATGTGAGTTTGATGAAAGATATTACAATTTTGCGCAAACACTCGTCTTCGCTATCCAGAACGGTATCCGCGTACGCTGCCGGCGATCAGCTTACGCTTCTCGAACTCGAAGATACTGAATTTCATTCGCATCCTGTTGTGGGGGAAAATTTTTCCCGAAGCAAATATCTTGAAAAAATCTTATGGAAATTGTGCGACAAGAAACCTCGTTCTTACGAAGAGATTGTTGCAACCGAAGGTGTAGGACCTAAGACGATTCGGGCTTTATCCCTTGTGTCTGAAGTTATTTACGGAGCGAAAGCGTCTTATGAAGATCCCGCGAGGTACAGCTTCGCGCATGGAGGAAAGGATGCGACTCCATATCCTGTTGATCGTAAGACTTATGACCATAGTATAAATATGTTGAAGCGCGTTGTTGAGAAGATGAAATTAAGCTCGAGCGAGAAAAACAGAATTGTCGGTAGCCTATGTTAACGTTCATTCAACAATGACATAACCGCCTTCAGCCTTTCATTGACCTCTCTCCTTGTCGGATGCTCCCATTGCAAAGGCCTCCCTTTCCTTCCGGTTTTTGCCGGAGCAGCAAGATCCAAGGTTCTGTATCTTGCTATTTCCATCGGATCTTTGATGTCTTCCCATACCATGCCATGCTTCATATGATGTTTTTTAAGGTTGTTATTATAATGCATCTCTGCCAAAAAATTACACTTGATTACACCACCGTACTGGCGTATACTACCATTAGACCTACACCCTAGGTATAGGTCTTAACGGATTAAACTACTAACCAAAGCATTCATGCACGCAAAAAGAGATTTGGCCGTAATAAGCTTCAAAAAGGCTCTCGGAACGCTAAGTAAAGTGCTTGAAATGGCCGAGAACGGCGAGTATTGCATAGACATTATGCAGCAAAATCTTGCCGCAATCGGGCTCCTTAAGTCCGCCCATCAATCTCTGATGGAAGGGCATTTGAACAGCTGTTTCAAGAGCGCAATGGAGTCGGCTTCACCGAAAAAGAAGCAGGATATGATTGATGAGATTTTAAAAGTCACCAAATTATCAAATAAATAAATTTATGAAAGAACAAATATACTATATTAAAGGCATGCATTGCGCTTCCTGCGAAGTTATTATCGAGAAACAACTGCTCGCAATTGACGGAGTGGAGTTCGCCGACGCATCGCTTTCTACTGGTAAGGTTGTTGTCGGATATAGAAACGGCAAGCCACATATCGAACATCTAAACCGTTTATTCAAAGAGCTCGGATACGCTTTTTCCGAGAAACCTTTTGCGCCAGATGAAGGGTTTTGGACGTCGCTTGTCGGCCCTGCAATGGCGGCCGGCGTTATAATATTTCTATTCCTTAGCCTTGATAATCTCGGACTTACGAGTCTTATAACTGTCAATTCTTCAAGTCCGCTCGGTGCGTTCTTTGTTTTCGGTCTTATCGCCGGATTATCAACCTGTGCCGCTCTCGTCGGAGGCCTTATACTTTCGCTATCCAAGCAATGGAACGAGAGATATGCTCACGGCAATTCGATTATCGAAAGGGCCGAACCGCATTTCATGTTTAATGTAGGAAGGATTATTTCTTATGGAATTTTTGGTGCGGTTTTGGGACTGATAGGTAAAAAACTCCAGATTACTCAGGATTTCACATCCATTCTGGTACTCATTGTTTCCGCTATTATGTTCGCCCTCGCAATGCAAATGCTTGGCGTTAAGGCTTTTTCCAAATTTCAAATCGCTCTCCCAAAAAGTATAACTCACCGCATAGCCGACGAGTCAAAGCCGGAAGGCAAATATACGCCTTTTATAACCGGCGCACTGACCTTCTTCCTGCCTTGCGGGTTTACAATAATATCTCAAGGAGTGGCTATCTTGTCGGGCAGCGCCGTTAAGGGTGGGTTGATTATGGCGTTTTTCGCTCTCGGCACTATGATCCCTCTTTTATTTATCGGCATAACCAGTACAAAAATGTTAACCACAAATTTGGCGGAAAAATTCCTCAAAACCGCCGGCATCTTGATTTTGTTTTTTGTTGTTTATAACTTGAACGTTCAATTCGGACTATCAAGATATTTAACCGACAATGCAAGCTCTACCACAACGACCCAAACTGCTACGGTCGCGACTTCAAACGGCGACGAGCAGGTTATAAAAACCGTTTACACTTCGGAAAACGATATTGTCCCAAGTTCTTTCGAGGTGAAAAAGGGAACTCCCGTAAGGTTCGAAGTCGATGTGCAGGATAACGGATCCGGATGTATGAGTACGATAATGGTTCCGGGGCTTTATGACGACCCTCAATATTTGAGTGCGGGCGAAACCCTTATTATGGAATTTACGCCGACCAAAACAGGAACTTATCAAATTACGTGCGCCATGGGCGTACCTAGGGGAACCATAATTGTAACCGAATAATTTTATGAAAAATATTCAACTCAAAATCGAAGGAATGCATTGCGCATCTTGCGCCAAAATCATTGAGATGGAGCTGTCCGATCTGAAAGGCATTTCAAAGGTTAATGTTTCTTTCGCCGACAAGACAGCAGCCGTCAGTTTTGACGAAGAGAAGTTGAGCGAAAAAGAGATTGCCGAGACAATAAAAAAAGCAGGATATAAAATTTTATAACAAATTCAAATATGCAAAATATAAGCTTGAAAATATCCGGGATGCATTGCGCTTCCTGCGAAAAAATCATAAGCATGGAGGTGCATGAACTACCCGGTGTTGCCAATTTTATAGTCAGCGCAAAAACCGGCATGGCCTCTTTCACGCTCGATACGCAAAAAAACAAACCTGAGGATGTTATCGCCGCCATAAAAAAGGCGGGCTATACCGCCTCGATCACAGAGTCTCTGCCGTCTCAAAACAATATCGTAGCTGTAAAATCACAAACTGCACCAAGCGGCCAACCTTTCAAAATCAAGCTGGAGTCTCAAATCGAGGCTGACGGCAAAGTTCATGAGGATCAATCTGGCAACCCATATTTCGAAGGTAAAATCAAAAACAATAAAACCGCCGAATTTGTCATACCTGAAAATAATCCTGAGCTGAAAAAGCTTGCCGAGAAACTCGGCACCACCACCAATTTGATAAGTCTGTTTGAGTCAGTCGGTCACGTCTTAACGCAAAAAAAACAACCTGAAACTAACTGTATTTTGCCCGCGACCGGCAGTAATCAAGGCGGTAATCAGCGCGTCAATCTTTCTCTGTTCGGGATGCATTGCTCATCTTGCGCGAATATCATTGAACGATCTCTTAAAAAAGTTCCCGGAGTGAAACAGGCAAGTGTTAATTTCGCCGCGGAAAAGGCTTTGGTTGTTTTTGATGGATCGGTTTCCGGACCACAGGATTTGATAAATGCCGTAAATCATGCCGGATACAAGGCTGAACTCATAAATTCTAAAGATTCCGGCTACGAACAGCGAAAACGAGATGAAGAAATTTCGTCGTATTTTAAAAAATTCGTAATAAGCGCCGTCTTAAGCTTGCCCATGGTTTATTTCATGATGCTTGATTTCTTCGCGATACCGGGCAAAGACACAGTATTGCCTTATGTCGGCATTATCTCTCTTATTCTTACTGCTCCCATACAATTTATAATCGGTGCCGGTTTCTATAAAGGGATGTGGTCTTCTCTAAAAATGAAGACTTCGAACATGGACACCTTGATTGCAATCGGTACTTCGACCGCGTTTTTCTACAGCTTGGTGAATTTCATAATATATTTTTATAAAAACGGTTCGCTAATCGGCATAGGTGGGAAAATCCCCGAACTTTATTTCGAAACCGCCGCTTTTTTGATCACATTTGTAACCCTTGGCAAATGGCTTGAAATACGCACAAAAGGCAAAACAGGCGATGCCATAAAAAAACTTATGGGCTTGCAGGCGAAAACCGCGAGAGTCATTCGCAACGGTAGCACTCGCGACATACCGATCGAGGATGTTGTTCATGGAGATGTTATATTGGTGCGCCCTGGTGAAAAAATCCCTGTCGATGGAAAAATAACCAAAGGCTCTAGCGCAATAGATGAGTCCATGATTACCGGCGAAAGCATCCCCGTCGAAAAACAGGTCGGCGATATGGTTATAGGTAGCACCGTAAATAAAACCGGCAGTTTTGAATTTGTTGCAATGCGCGTCGGATCCGAGACCGCGCTCGCCCAAATAATTCGCCTTATCGAAGAAGCTCAAGGCTCCAAGGCTCCGATTCAGGGCTTTGCCGATAAGATTTCTTCCGTTTTCGTTCCCACTGTCATCGCTATTGCGATTATAACTTTTTTGACTTGGTATTTCTTCCTTGGAGCAGGGTTGTCGTTTTCTCTTATGGCGTTCACGGCTGTCATCGTTATCGCTTGCCCTTGTGCGCTCGGATTGGCAACTCCTACATCATTAATGGTCGGGACCGGAAAGGGTGCTGAGTATGGCATTTTGATAAAAGGCGGTGAACCCCTTGAGTCCGCTTGCAACATAAATGCCGTAGTTTTTGATAAGACCGGTACTCTTACAAACGGGAAGCCTGAGGTTACCGATATAATCGCTTTTGAAAATATCGATGAAGATGAGGTTTTGGCTGTTTCCGCCAGTCTTGAAAAATTATCCGAACATGCTTTGGCCG
>MFXH01000008.1:0-13581 GCA_001788795.1 Candidatus Peregrinibacteria bacterium RIFOXYA2_FULL_41_18
GATCTTCATAAGATTCTCGGCAAGGTTGCTCAAATCGGTTACGGATTTTGCAACCTGTTGCATTGCAGCAGATTGTTCTTCCGCAGCCGCAGAAGCCTCTTCAGTTCCCGCCGCAGCCTCTTCCGCAGAAGATGCGTTAAGCTCTATATTCTTCATGATCTGATCTGTATTAGCCGTCTGTTGTTGAGTTGCAGCACTTACTCTCTCTATGTTTGCAGTTATTTCTTCGATTGAAGTTGGAATAGTCTTAAGAACATCAAGAGCTTTGCTCACAGTCTCCGCGCTTTCCGCAACATTCTTGTTGCTGTTATCCATTGCCACGTCGACCTGTTCGTTTGAAGCCAGAATTTCCTTAATCAAAGCTTCAATTTGTTTTGCAGCGTTACCCGATTCTTCGGCAAGTTTTCTTACCTCATCGGCTACAACCGCGAAACCTCTACCCTGTTCTCCGGCTCTTGCAGCCTCGATTGCGGCGTTAAGAGCGAGCATGTTTGTTTGCTCGGCTATCCCCGTAATCATTTTCGTGATTTCTCCGATTTTTTTATTTTTTGAACTTAAATCTTTCACCATCTTCCCCGATGTATTAATCGAATCTTTCAATGCGTTTAATTTTCTGTCAGCATTTTCAGCCGTTACCCTTCCTTCTTGAGTTGTTGTACTGATTTTATTTGCAAGTTTTGAGACATTTATGATGCCTTTGCTTATTTCCTGAATTGATGTCGCTAATTGTGCTGCCGACTTGGAAGTTTCTTCGGCTTGGCGCGATTGGTTCTGTGAATTTTTCGCAATCTGCTGGACCGTTAATCCAATCTGTTGCGCTCCGCTTGATACTTGCTGCGAAGAAGCTTCAAGTTCTCTCGAAGACATCAGAAGCTGTTCCGATGCGTTCTTTATAGGCTTCTTAACAAAAGTGCTTATCGATTTTGAAGCATATAAAGCAAGTAAAACTATAACAAAAGCAAGAATCAATACTGTTACTATTATTTCATTTCTTAATGCAATTACCGGAGCATCAACTTCTACTTCGTCTACGCTTGCAACCAGAACCCAATTTTTACCAAGTTCTTCCATGAACTTATTTGAACTAATCGATGCTAATACATCTTTACCCCTGTAATCTATAGTCATTCCTAAGAACTCTTCGCCTTTCTCCAAAGCATCTTTTACCTCTTCCGAATCACCTTTTTGAGTCAAAATCGCCTCTTCGCCCTCAAATCTTGTTGCCGTAAACATATAACCGTTTGAATCTACAAGGTGAGCCTTATATGTTTCGCCTGTTGTGTTAATACCCGCCATAATCGTATTCAAGTCGTTCAGTTTATATCTTGCTACTACTACTCCGTTAAATGATCCGTTGTTCATAAGTGGAGCCGAAGCTGTAAACCCTGTAACTCCAGAGTCCGAGTGATAAACGTCTTTAATATAAGGCTCGTCTTTTGTGTTCAAGAAATAAGCATCTTCATGCTTGTCTAGCCCTATTTCATCATGATTTGTTGCCGCAATAACTGTTCCTTCTTTATCAAGAATCATAACGTCATACATAGTGTCGACAGCTTCCAAATAATGTTCAACTTCCTTCTGCACCTCCTCAATATCCGTTTGATTTTGGAAAACCGAATTCTGAGCAATCAAAGCCACCGAGTTCATCTGTTCACTAAAATAAGTAATCACATTATTCGCCAATGCATCATTCAGTGACTGCAAATCTTGAGTCACTTCATGCTCCAATGCATCATGCGCATCCTTATAACTCAGATACCCGATAATCGATGATGCACTAAGTGATACCAACAGGAACCATGCTACGAATCTTGTCCCAAGAGACAAAGATGCAAGACGGGCGGTCAAATTTTTCATTTTTGTTTTAGATTAGAATTTTATTCCTGATATTATAACATTTTTCTACAAAAAAATCAACCCTCTTATAGGGTATAAGTGAACCACCTTTCTCCAATTAGGGCACGAGAACCCTAATTCACCTTCTTGAAGATTCGATCCTCCAAATCCACAATCTCGAAAAGCGAATTCGTTTTAACCGGCATCACTTCCGTTTTTCCGGTAACCAAATACGCGCCTTTTTTCATGCTGTAATAGAAATTCTCGAAAATAATCTTCTGTAGCTCTTTTGTAAAATAAATCATTACATTACGGCACAATATCAGATCCAATTTTGCCGGATAGTGATCTTTTGCCAAATCCAATCTTGAAAATGTAACCATCTCTTTGTATTCCGGCTTAATTGCAAGTTTGCTTCCTTTCCTGTTGAAATAATGATCTATTTCTTCTTCCGAAATATTCACATTCGCTATTTCGTAAACTCCTTCGCGAGCAGCTTTTATACAAATCTCGTCCACATCTGTTGCGTGAATAATAAAATCAACTTTATGCCCTTTTTTGGAATAGAAGTTTTTTATCTTATACGCCAATATCGCCAAGCTGTAAGCTTCCTCTCCCGTTGCACACCCTGCGCTCCATATCCTCACTTCCGATTTATCATGCGCTTGTTTTGTCATTATATCCAAAATCAAATCCCAAACGGAATCATCTCGAAACCATTGAGTATAATTAACCGTAAGCGCATTAATCAGGTTTTTATACTCTTCCGGATCGGAATCTATAAGTGCGTAATATTTCTCAGGTGTTTCGCATTTCTTTTCAACCATTCGAGCCTTTATTCTACGCTTCAAAGTCGGCCATTTATAAGCATTCAGATCCCAGTTGTGATCCAGTGCTATTTTCTCTATCAGGATTTGCAGTTCCGCGTCTGATATTGGCATATGTGCAAATTAAATCAGGCCAAGGTTTTTTACAAGGAAAAGAAAACATATTCATCTTTCGCTCCCGTAATCAGAATTAGATACAAGACGCAGACAGCAGATGAAGTTTGCAGTCTTTTTTGCTATCTGTGTCTTGTGTCTTGCTCCTTATAAACCAAGAGCCGCCATCAAGTCTCTCTCGTGCTCCTCTTCCATAATCAAGATATCTTCCAGAGCTCTTGCCAAACCGAATTCTCCAATGGAACGAGCTTGCTCCACTCTCATCTTATATCTTTTCACAGCATCTCTTTCCCCTTCCAAGTCTTGCTTTAACATCTCACCGCTATCTCCGGCCGTTCTTCTATCTCCGACATCAAGAGTTGGTTCGCCTCCCATATATGCTATCTGTTCCGCAAGTACATTCGCGTGTCCCATCTCCTCGTTCGCATGAATTATCAACTCTTTTTGTATGGATTGATACTCAGCGCCGGTTATCTTGGCAGCGTGCTGTATGTATTGAATAGCCGCAGCGAATTCAAGAGATAGATCCTTATTAAGGAGTTCTATGATTTCATTCTTTGTCATTTTTGTATTTTTTATTAAATAAACTTTACCAGATGCCCCCTATTAATAATGATTTTCAATAATAAAAGCAATATAAAAATTTCGTTATCTACCGGTTTCTGATATACTTTTATAAGCAATTATAAGTTATAAATCACACCATGTCAGTTAATTCAGATATAAACAAACTTCTTAAGTCTTACAAAAAGCGTAGCATATATTTAGATCATGCTGCGACAACTCCTGTAGATCCGGTTGTTAAGAAGGCTATGGATCCATTTTTCACTGAAGAGTTTGGGAATCCATCGGCATTTTATGAAATCGGGTTGCGTGCACAAGAGTCGCTCGAAGATGCTCGCGCAAGAATCGCTAAAATTCTCGGTTGCGTTCCCAATGAAGTGATTTTCACCGGAAGTGGCACGGAATCCGACAATCTTGCAATTCTCGGTGTCGCAAGGGCAAAAGGCAAAGGTCATATTATTACTTCGGCTATCGAGCACCATGCGGTTTCAGATACAATTGAGCATCTGAAAGAAGAAGGATTTACCGTTACGGTTCTGCCGGTTGATAAATATGGGCTTGTGGATCCGCGCGTACTTGAAAAAGAGATTAAGACAGAAACGATTCTCGTTTCCGTTATGTATGCCAATAATGAAATAGGAACTGTTGAACCCATAAAAGAGCTTGCTTCAATATGTCGCAAGAAAGGCGTACTGTTCCATACCGATGCGTGCCAAGCAGGAGGCGCATTGCCGATTAATGTTAAGAAGCTCGGGGTGGACCTGATGACGATTAACGGATCTAAGATTTATGGACCAAAAGGAGTTGGATGCTTGTATATACGATCAGGCATCAAGCTTGAACCGATAGTTTATGGAGGAGGGCAAGAGCGAGGACTCCGAAGCGGAACAGAAAATGTTCCCGGAATCATAGGATTCGCGAAAGCGCTCGAGCTTGCACAAAAAAATTGTACAAGCGAGAATAAAAGACTGATTAAATTACGGGACAAATTGATTAAGGGCTTAACCACGAAAATTCCCAAGTGTTTTCTCAATGGTCATCCAACCAAAAGGCTTCCTAACAATGTAAACATCACCATTCTCGATATCGAAGGCGAGTCTATAATTTTATTCTTAAATGAATTGGGAGTTTATGCTTCCACGGGTTCCGCATGCACTTCCAAGAGTCTGGATCCTTCTCATGTTATTACGGCAATCGGCCTTCCATATGAAGCCGCTCACGGCAGTATAAGGTTCACTCTCGGTCATTCAACAAAAGAGTCCGATATAGATTTCGTGTTGGAGATAATGCCGAAAATTACATCCATATTGAGGAAAATTTCGCCTCTCAATTTGGATAATGACACCAAAGGCGAGCTTAAATATCTAACCTGAAGTTTTCATGAATATACTAGGCAAATCCGGAGACAGATGGGTCTATTCTCCGGCAGTGAAAGATCATTTTTTCCACCCTCAGAATCTAGTTGATGATCTTAAGGGGTTTAACGAGAAAAAATATAACGGTGTCGGCATAGTAGGGAGCGCCGCTTGTGGAGATATGATGAAGATTTGGGTAAAAATAGATCCAAAAACAGATCGCGTAAAAGATTGCAAATGGCAGACTTTTGGTTGCGCTTCAGCGATTGCGAGTACGTCAATGCTGTCTACAATGGTAGTTGAAAAAGGCGGTATGTCTGTTGAAAAAGCGCTCAAGTTGACACCTCAAGATATTTTGAAGCGATTGGGAGGATTACCTCCTCGCAAGGTTCATTGCTCAGTCCTCGGCGATAAAGCTCTTCGCAAAGCTATAAATGATTACTTCCGAAGAACGGAGCAGTTTAAGCGAATTGTACCTGATGGAGGTGTTGTCATTGATCCCGTCACAAAAATAACAGATAAAGATATTGAAGAGGCCGTTCTTGAAGGAGCTGACGACATGAAGAAACTTCAACAGAAACTAAAGGTTGGAATCGGAGATAAAATTGTTTATAAAAAGGCAGAAGATTTGCTAAAAAAATACCAAGAAAAGTATTATGGCTAAATATTTCATTTTTTTCTTGGCGATATTAATGTGCTCGCTTTATGCAGTTACTTTTTTCGAGAACAAAAACAAGGTAAAAGTTAAGATTCTAGGAAGAGATCGCGATGTTAGTTTGGGCCTGCTGCTCCTTACGGCCTTCTTGGACGGTGCGATTTTGAGTTTTATTTTGTATTATTTGCTGGCGACTTCTTCTTAGCGTGCCAGCCTGTTTTTTTCAGGGCATCTCCGGCCGCATTTTGTTCGGCCTGTTGTTTGCTGGAACCACTACCTTCTCCATACATTTTATCTCCTATGTAAACCCCCATCTTGAACGACTTGTCATGATCCGGTCCCGACTCCTCAATCAGTTGATATACTGGAGTGATATTGAATTTACTTTGAGATATTTCTTGGAATTTCGATTTTGAATCAATGTACGAACCTTTTTCCAGTATTTCGCCGAGATAGCACACTATGAATTTAGTGATGAATTTGTGTGCGTCTTTATACCCTTTATCCAAATAAATCGCTCCAATCAGAGCTTCAACCGTATTCGCCAAAATATAACCTTTTTCGCGACCGCCTGATTTTTCTTCTCCTCTGCCAAGATATAAATATTTATTAAGACCAAGTTTCTTAGCTATCTCCGCCAAATTAGCCCCTCTTACAAGCGCGGATCTCCAATTGGTCAAATCCCCTTCCGGATTTTTATAAGTTTTATACAAAAACTCAGTCACCACAAGCTCGAGAACCGCATCGCCCAAAAACTCCAGCCTCTCGTTATGTTCTTTATCTTCGCTCGCTTCGTTGACGTAAGATTTATGGATGAAAGCCTGATCGAGCAGATGCTCATCCTTAAATTTTATGCCTATAAGTTTTTCAAGGTTTTGGTATTTTGTCATTTTTATTAGCTTTATATTTTTTCATTACAGTACTCAGCACTCCGTTAACAAACTTGTGCGAATTGTCGTTTCCAAGTTCTTTTGCCAATTCCACAGCTTCATTAATAGTTACAAGTGGAGGTATGTCCTCTTCATACATAAGCTCATAAATACCTATTTCCAAGATAGCCCTGTCTATAGCGAGTATTCTATCGAGAGGCCACTCGGGAGCCGATTCCACAACTATGTCTTCTATATCTTTTTTATGTTCGAGGACTCCCTTGAAAAGTTTTTTCGGAAAATCCTTCTCGGCTATTTGTGCGCCAAACTCCTCCATTAAATAATCAAGAATCTGATCAGGATCTCCTGCGCGAAATTCCATTGCGAATATAGCTTGCGCCGCTATTACCCTTGCCTGATGGCGATGACTTGCCATTTATTTAAGCCTTAATTTTTGTAATCTTCTTCTCCATCTCTTTCTTCTTGTTGATAATCTGTTTGCCTTTATATTTTCCGCAAGAAGGACATAGGTGGTGCATTCTGATTTTCTCTCCGCAAGAAGGACAGTCTACAATTCTTATCTTTTCAACAATCTTTTTTCTTGTTTTGTTCGCAAATGACTTATATCTGCGACTACTTCTGCCTTTCGAGGTTTTTTTCTTAGGTACTGGATGTTTAGCCATATTAGTTTGTAGTTAGTAACTTGTAATTTATTTGATTAAATCCTTGAGGTTCTTGAATGGTTTATATGTGCCTTCAGGGTCTGGTTTTTCAATTTTGCATTTGCACTTTTTCTTGTTCAAATTCGTTCCGCATTTAGGACACAAGCCTTTACAGCCCTTAGAGCATACCTGATAAGGCTCGAAATGCAAGAGAATTTCCTGCCTAATCATTTCCGTTAAATCGATCTCGTTTTGTTTCAAATCCACCATGAATATATCCGGCTGATCCGCTTCGACATCAAAAGATTGTGGTTTCTCCATATAATAAACTCTTTCCGCATAAGGTACTTTTATTCCTGATGAAAACTTATAGAGGCATTTAACGCAAGCGGTATCGCACGCTGTTTCCATATCCTCTATTTTCACAGATATGCCTTCTTTTAAGCGCATCAGTGTCAAATGCGCTTTTATCGGCTTGGAAAGCCTCAAGTCGTCTATCGGCTCTTTTATCTTGAAATCGCTTTCTTCCTTATAGCCGACGGCGAGCGAAATGAAATTTGATATTTTGAGTTTCATGAGAGAATTACAGAGAGCAGAGTTACAGAATTACAGATAATAGAATACATAAAAGCCCTCGCTTTTGCGAGGGCTTTTTAAAAGATTAAAGAATCGGTTTAATACTCAACCAATCCTTCCAATTCCATAGTCTCCAAGAATGCATCTATCATTTTTGCAACTTCAGCTCTGTTAACAGAGTCGTTAGGTCTGAAAACCTCGCCTTCTCCGTTATCACCATTGATGATGCCAAGTTCTTGAGCATAAGCGATCGCATCATAATACTCATACTCATCAGATACGTCTTCAAAGCCCATGTCAACATCAGACGGGACCGTAACACCCAATGCTTCGAACAAACTCTGGATTACCTCACCTCTTGTGGCGTACTCGTTCGGATCTTGCGTCATATCTTCTACAACAGACATATCAAGTTCTTCGGCTTTATTCCAATATCCTGCACTCCAATGATCTTGCGCATAAGGATCTGTCGGAGTTCCCTCACCTTCGCCTTGACCGGCGCTTTCAAGAGCCATCTTCAAGATTTCACCCACTGTAACATTATCAGACGGACCGAAATAGCCAGTAAGGTCGCCGTTCTCATCTTTGTAACCACCGATTATTCCTTCTTCTTTCACATCCATTACATAAGACATGAACCATTGGTCATCATCCGTGTCCATGAACGGAATTAAACCATCATCATATTTCTCTTCTCTTGCTTCTTCTTTTAGATCTTCTATATCTTCATCATATTCCGCCAATACCTCTTTCATCTCTTCTTCGGTTGCTCCTCCGGAATTCAATTCATCTATAACTTCATATATTTCGCTCTGCAACTCGACAATTTCGTCGGCAGCATCTCCATAGAAGTTGTAGCCTGCAATCTTTTCCGTCATATCTGCAAGTTCGGATTCCAAAGATGCAACCTCTTCCATCAATGCGGATATCTTGCTGTCAAGCTCGGCCAATACAGCCATTTTATCTTCGATCATGGCGCTGAGAGTTTCTTCATCCATATATGCGATTGAAGCGTTATCGAAGAAGCCTACATCACCGAACTTTTCACTATAAGTCATGAAATCCTCCAAGTCGGCTGAATTAACACCAGCCAGCAATGCTGCGATTACTTGTTCTAAAACATTTTGAGGTATGCTTGAAAGAAGGCTCAACAATGCATCAGGATCGTTGATATCGATTGCGTTTACATATGCTTCTTTATCGTAATCTCCGAAATCAATACCTAGCTTTGTGAGTTCTTTTTCAGCTTTCTTGCCGAGTTTTTCAAGCTCACGCATCAAATCTTCCAATTCATCACCATCGGTTGCAACCTCGAGTTTGCTCAAAAGCGCTTCTATTTCCTCGATAATAGCTCTTGCTTCAGTTACATCCTCGCCTTCAGACTCTAGACTGTCGAGTTCTTCTTTAATCCATTCTATATCTTCTTTTATCATTGCGAGTTCTTCATCTCTGAATTGATTCATCTCTTTATCTTTCACCAAGTCCCAAGCATCTTCCAGCGAATCCCACATATCTTTATCGACATCCATCAAGTCCCTCATATCATCAAGATAATCCCTTACGTCATCCATGGCACTCCATGAGTCTTCTCCGGCTAATATTTCGGCTTCAGCCGCTGCGATAATGGCATCAAGATCTCCTCCGTCTTCAAGAATCGACATGATAGTGTCAATCGTTGTTTCGGCTGTTGCAACCGCAGTTGCGAATTCTCCTCCGATTTCTTCCGAGGTCATTCCGGTTTCCGATTCTATTCTTGAAGCCTCGATCAAGAAATCATAGAAATTTGTAACCCTTCCCCACATTTCGGCTTGTGACCTGTATATATCTCTCCAATCGTTGACTCCTGAATCACTTTGGGCATCCCAGAATGCACTGGAATCGCCATCACCTGCCGAAACATAAGCTTCATAAGCCGATTCCATAGCTGCCAATGCATCTTCCGAATCTGTTATAAGCGCGTCAAATTCAGGAAGTATTTCTTCTATCGCATCATAAGCGGTTTGCGTATAAGCGATAGCTTCTTCATATATCGGCTGAATCATAATGTCTTCGCCCTCTTCCGCCCATTCCGTCATGTCGTCCAAATCTTCTTGCCATCTTTCCGCTCTATCCATCAAGTCTTCTTGCCATTCCATAGCCTCTTCTTGTGCTTCCGCTATATCTTCCGGCCATTCGGCAGCTTCTTCCAGCATCTCCGCCATGTTTTCCATATCTTCCTCCATTTGTTCCGGATCCATTTGCCATTCGTCATCTCCATAACCATCGGAGTAATCGTCTTGATATTCGTCATCTCCATCTTCGTAATCATCCCATGCTTCGCAAGAATATGTCTCTCCTACCTGAACACATCTGCCGTCGCAGTCACCGCAACCTCCTTCAGGAACTTGCTCGTCTTCACATGTATAATTACCGGCTGCGTCATAGCATGATGACGAAGAATCACTCTCTTCTTCGCCGCTTACCGTATCGTCATCGCAAACGTATGCGCCTACTGAATCGTAGTAGCAATTCTCAGATACAAGCCAAGCAAAAAGATTATTGAACATATTTGCTTGAGTAATGCGCCCTATTCCGGCAAAAGTTGAAATCGAAAGAACTCCGATAAGAACACCGAATGCCACTCTTTTGAGTGAAAACTCCTGTTTGTTCATTTTATTTTTGTTAAATTTTTGAACATTTTTTGATATATATTTTAAAGTTTCTGTTTTTAAGCCCTTATGTATTGTTATATTCTACGGCAAAAACGACACTGCGTCAAGTTCCGGACTATTGAAGCGAAAGCCTTATCGTGGCTTACACAAGAGGTTTTTCGCGCTTTTGAAAGTCCATTGGATTTTACCGTTTAATTCCCTTATTATTTTTTGGCATGAATACTTCTTGGGTGGAAATTTCGGGTGAAAAATTAAAACACAACCTGCGCCAGTTCAAGGCTCTCTTGAGCCATAACACGCTATTGTCTGTTTGCGTAAAAGCAAATGCTTACGGGCATGGACTTGTTGAATGCGCCAAGTTTATGGCTGAAAATGGTGCCGATTGGTTGAATGTGAATGCGTTATATGAAGCAGAGAGGTTAAGGAAGGCTGGCATTAAATCCCCTATTTACGTGATGGGATACGTGCCTTTGAGCGATTTGCATAAAATTTCAGAACTTGATTTGAGAGTTGTTGCTTATAACTTAGAAACTCTCCAAGAGCTTGAAAAAATCGGCAAAACCGTTCGTGTTCATTTGAAGCTTGAAACGGGCAACAACAGACAAGGTGTTCGAGAGCAAGATCTCCCGTTATTTGAAGAGCTTTTCGCGAACACAAAATTTGTACAACTAGAGGGTGCGGCGACTCATTTCGCGAATATAGAAGATACTCTCGATCACTCTTTCGCTATGGAACAGCTTGAGAAATTTAAGAGAATGGCCAATAGGCTTAATGTAAAAATCAAACACTGTGCGAATTCGGCGGCAACAATGCTCTTCCCCGAAACTCATTTCGATATGGTAAGGCTTGGTATTTCCGCATATGGGATGTGGCCTTCGAATGAAACTCGCGTTTCTATGAAAAGTGCCGGCAAAAAAGTCGAATTGAAACCGTTTTTGACCTGGAAAACCATTGTCGGGCAAATAAAAACCGTCCCAGAGGGTGAATATATAGGATATGGATGCAGTTATCGTGCCGGAAGAGATGTCCGAGTCGCCATACTTCCTGTCGGATATTACGACGGATATGACAGAGGGCTTTCCAATCAGGCCTATGTATTGATTCGCGGCAAAAGAGCGCCCGTTCGTGGCCGCGTCTGCATGAATATAATTATGGCCGATGTTACAGATATACCGGAGGCTAAAACAGAAGATGAAGTTGTATTGCTGGGTGCTCAAGGGGAAGATGAAATTTCAGCCGAACAATTAGGTTCTTGGATAGGAACAATCAATTACGAAATAACCACTCGCATAAATGAGCGCATCTCAAGAATTCTCGTTTGAAAAAGATTCGGAAGAGTTGAGGGATCCGAGAGAGTTCGGTTTTTTGGTCGAGCCGTGGTATTTCAACCAAGGACTTGCGGACTCCCCTGATGTTTTGGCGAGAGAGAGCGTTCTTAAGAAGCTGCTTGTCGCGAAGACGAAACTGAGGGATGGACTTAACTTCAAAATTTGGGATGGATACAGGACTCTTAAGACTCAAACCGTTTTGTATTTGGGTTTGTATAAAAAAATTGTACGCGAAAGGCCGCTTTTGGCCGGGGCAAGGGCATTAAAGAAGACTGAAGAATTCGTAATGAAGCCAAGTTTTGATTTAAGAAAACCCTCGCCTCACAATACCGGTGCGGCGCTTGATCTCACTCTCGTCTATCCGAATGGCGAGGAAGTGGATATGGGAACGGCTTTTGACCTTTTCGATAAGCCTTCTTTTACTATGCATTTTCGAAATGCCGAAGAAGGCACTCAAGAGTTTGAGTGGCATAGGAACAGAATGCTATTGCGCTCGATTTTAACAGCGGAGGGGTTCTATAACTTCCCTGACGAATGGTGGCATTTCAGCTACGGAGACAGATTGTGGGCGGCGGATTGCGGAAAAGATGCGCTGTATGGGAGTTGGGAGTTGATGGGGAGATAGCAGATGGCAGGTTGCAGATGGCAGGTTGCAGATTGCAGATAGCAGATAGCAAGTTGCAGATGGTAGAAGTTGAAGAAGTATGAATAAATCTGTATCCTTTATTCGTAATTCGATATTACTAATTCGTATTCCATGTCTAAGTTAAAGATCGGCATCATCTTCGGAGGTCGCAGTGGAGAACATGAGGTTTCGCTTGTGTCGGCTTCTAATGTAATCAAGGCACTCAATACTGATAAATACGAGATTCATCTAATAGGTATTACAACTAACGGTGAGTGGATTTTTGGAGAAGAAAGTCTTGAGGCTCTTAAGAAAGGTACCGTTTATGGCGCAAAAAAAGAAAATGTCATGAAAAATCTTCAAGCTCTCGATGTCATATTCCCTGTTTTGCATGGACCTTATGGCGAGGATGGAACTATTCAAGGACTTCTTGAGATCGCCGGGGTGCCTTATGTCGGTTGCGGAGTTATGGCCTCTTCCGTTTCTATGGATAAGTTGATGACTAAGGCTGTCTGGAAGCAATCCGGTTTGCCACAGGTGCCTTATGTCGGGTTTTTAAGAAAAGAGTGGGAGACGAATCGCGAAATGATTATTAAGAAAATTTTAAACGAATTGAAATATCCGATGTTTGTGAAACCGGCGAATATGGGATCGAGTGTCGGAATCTCCAAGGCTAAGGATAAAGACGGGCTTATTAAAGGGATTGAATTGGCGGTCGCGTTTGACAGGAGAATTGTCGTAGAACAAGGAGTTGAAGCTCGCGAAATCGAATTGGCCGTATTGGGGAATGACGAAGTACAGGTTGCCGAAGTTGGAGAAATTATTGTCGGCGGAGAGTTTTATGATTTTAACGATAAGTATGTTGATGGGAAATCGACTTCGCGCGTTCCTGCGGATCTCACTCCTTCACAGAAGGAAGAGGCGCAAGAATTGGCTACTTCGGCGTTTAAAGCGGTTGATGGAGCAGGGATGTCGAGAGTTGATCTGTTCTTGGATAAGAAATCTGGAAAATTTTTCCTAAATGAAATAAATACAATCCCCGGTTTCACTTCTATCAGTATGTATCCTAAGATGTGGCAAGCGAGCGGACTTTCTTATGAAGCGCTTATTGATCGGCTGGTCGAGTTGGCGATTGAGAGGTTTAAGGATAAAAGCAGGAATAAGGTGAAGTTTGAGTCGGGATCGGAATGGTATAAATAATTTATCGGCCTTTCGCTCCCGTAATCAGAATTAAGATGAGTTTGCATACGCAAACATGCCTATAATAATGGGCCGTTCCGGCCTGAAGGTCGCTCAAAATCAAAAATTATTTATTAGTGCTTGGGGTAGATAGCAAGGAGCAGACAGCAGAACACAGAGGAAGATCTGCAGATTTGCACGTAATTCGATATTCGTCTTGAAAAACCCCTTGTCTTTCCCCTATCCTTTCGAGTAAATTTAATTGGCACTCAATTTTTCCATTCATGTTCGATTTTTTCAAACGTAAACCGGCGGCATCCAAAGGAGGTCATTATTTTTT
>MFXH01000008.1:13592-76981 GCA_001788795.1 Candidatus Peregrinibacteria bacterium RIFOXYA2_FULL_41_18
CGGCGGCATCCAAAGGAGGTCATTATTTTTTCTCCCTAGATATAGGGACCGAGTTTGTTAAGGCTTTGTTATGCGAATCGCGCGGTAAGACCGGAGCTGTTTTGGGTGTTGGACGTCGCAGACAGAACCTCGGGGAGATGCAAAGCGGCGTCGTAACTGATATAGCTGGTGTTATCGAGAATTGTCGCGAAGCTATTTATGAGGCCGAAAAAATGGCCGGAGTTCATGCGGAACAGCTTATAATGGGTATTGCCGGAGAGCTTGTTAAGGGTGCAACTTCGACTATCAAATATACACGAAGCGATCCTAGTGCGAAGATAAATCTCGAGGAGCTTAAGAATATAGTGCATAAAGTTCAATGGAAAGCGTTCGACAATGTTCGCGCACAATTGGCTTATGAAAGCGGATACAACGAAATAGATGTTAAACTGGTGAATGCGGCGATTGTAGATGTTCGAATTGATGGATACAAAGTCTCAAACCCTGTCGGATTCCAAGGACGCGAAGTTATTATGAGCGTGTTCAACGCTTTTGCTCCACTCGTTCATTTTGGCGCGCTTCAAACCATTGCGGCCGAATTGGACATGGATCTGCTCGCGATTACCGCCGAACCTTATGCGGTTGCGCGATGCATGGGACATGAAGACGCAGGAAATTTCAGTGGAGTTTTTATAGATATCGGTGGCGGCACAACCGACATTGCTATTGTCAGAGATGGCGGAGTCGAAGGGACGAAAATGTTCACGCTTGGCGGAAGGACTTTTACAAAAAGACTCGCTCAAAGCTTGAATGTTTCATTTCAAGAAGCTGAGGAAATCAAGCTTGCTTACTCAAACGATCAACTGGAAAAACAGTCGCATAAAATAGTCAAAGAAGCGATGACCAGCGACTGCGAAGTTTGGCTTACAGGGGTCGCCTTGACGCTTAGCGAGTTTGTAAATGTAGATATTCTCCCCTCTCAAATATACCTGTGCGGAGGCGGATCGCATTTGCCTGAAATAAAAGAGGCTCTCGACGGACGCGATTGGTATAAAAGCCTTCCTTTCGCCAGAAAACCGCAAGTCAGCTTCCTTAAACCTAAGAATGTCAGTAATATAATCGATGAAACAAAAAAACTAAAAGATTCACAGGACGTAACGCCGATGGCCATGGCTAATTTGGCCCTTGAGCTTGCCGGAGAAGAAAAAGTTCTTACAAAACTTCTCAGGAAAGTTGTTAGGTTGATGCAGGTCTAATAAGATTAAAGATAAGAGATAACAGATACGTATCAAAAATTATGAAAGCAGAAGAAAACAAAAATAAAAATCCGGAAGAAGCGCATGAGGAGCCTATTAAAAAGGTTTCCAAGAAAAAGGTTATTTACGTTGAGCTTGATGAAGAAATAACCTCTATTTATGACCGCGTGAAGAGACTTCAGATCGAGGATATGTATCTTGTCGTACCTGAGAGATCTGTGATCTTGCAGAGCGTTGTGAATTTGAAAATTTTGAGAAGAAAACTGTCCGAATTAGGCAAAAAGATTTTCATCATTACCACAGATCCCGTCGGCACCAAATTGGCGATTCAAGCCGGAATTAAGGTTTTTGATAAGATCGAAGATAACAGCAAGGTGACTAAGGAAATCTTGAACCCTAAATTAAAAATACAGCCGATAAACGCTTCGGCGAACGAACTCGATTACGACTCCCCTTCCAGAATACCGCAAAAGAAACTCTCGATTCTCGAATTGGTTAAGAGCGCAAAGGATGGGAAGAAAAGTTTCAGTTTCAAATCCTTGTGGGATGCTCGCAAAAAATACGCTAAGGCTATAAAAGATCGCAAACAATTTTCTTATGGCGGTCCGAATAAGAAAGCACTCACTACCCTCGTTATTGCGAGCGTTACTATGTTGCTGATTATTTTTTACGTTGCTCTTCCGGGGGCAACGGTTTATCTCACAGCCGAATCTAACGTATTGGAGGCAAGTGCAAATATTACATTGGCTGACGCCGATCTTAACAAGCTCGAACTCGATACGCACCCTTCTTATACAATAGCTTCTTATGAAGTTGAGGCGACTGTTTCTGTAAACGTCACTTATGATGCTACGGGTCAGTTGTTCAGCGGAGAAAATGCGACAGGCACAATCACTCTTACCAATGAAGCTGATTACAAGTGGGATTTGGTGGCTTTCACAAGGCTTCAAAGTCCCGATGGCATTGTTTTCAGAACACAGCAATTTGTTTCCATACCTGCCGCTACGGAAGCCGGCGCTTCAACGGTCGATGTCTATGTTATTGCGGATGAGAAAGATGCAAATGATCAAGTTATCGGAGATCGCGGTAATCTGGCGGCAAATACTCATTTTATTCTGCCCGGGTTGAAAGAGAGCAGTCAAACTCTTCTGTATGGCACGAATGCGGCTCCTTTATCAGGAGGTAAAACCGTCGTTACCAAGTATGTTACCGCGGAAGATATTGAAGCTTCTTATTTGAGAGTAGAGTCTGAGTTAAACACGGCTATTGAATCAACTCTCAACACCAAAGTTATCGAAATGAATTCCACTCAGGGAAGCGATGACTTGGTCTTACTTAAGGGGTATGGAGCTTTCGAAGCTGGAGAGCCTTATGTAACAACTCCATCTGTAAAAGACGGCGATCAGGTTGAGAACTTCCAAATATCCGGCACGATGAATGTCTCCGGAGTCGCTTACAATTCAAGCGAGCTTGTAAATATATTGAGAAATGAATTGAAGTTGCATAAAAGTCCGGAAAAACAACTTCAATCGATAGATGAAGGTTCTGTTTATTACGAAATAATAGATTTCGATGAATCTTCCGAAAAAATAAAAATCACCGCAACGATTAAAGGCGTAGAAGAGTATGTTCTAGATCCTGAAGAGGAGAGCGGTGCTCTTCTTATAGAAAAAATCAAAGATCATGTAGCAGGAAAAACTATTGATGAAGCGAAAGATTATATCGAGAATTTACCTGAAATAAATAAGGTTGAAATCAAATCATGGCCAGTATGGGCTCCGACTATTCCGACCGTGAGAGAGAATATTAAGATAAAGGTTAGTGAGGAGGCATAAGGCAGAAGGCAGAAGGCAGAAGGCAGAAGGCAATAGGCAGAAGGCAGAAGGAATGGTAAAATGCTGGTGATTTTATTTTGTCTTTTATCCTTTAGCTTTTATCTTCATGTCAAAAGTAACTCCGCAATCGCAAGATTTTTCCAAATGGTATCTCGATGTGGTTAAAGAAGCCGATATGGCAGATTATTCCAAGGTAAAAGGCTGCATGGTCATCAAGCCTTACGGATATGCTATTTGGGAAAACATTCAACAAGAGCTTAATCAACGAATCAAAGAAGCCGACGTTAAAAATGTTTACTTCCCTTTATTGATACCTGAGAGTTTTTTGAATCGCGAGAAAGAGCATGTCGAAGGATTTGCTCCTGAATGTGCTGTTGTAACACATGGCGGCGGCAAGAAATTGACAGAGAACTTAGTTATACGTCCGACGTCTGAAACTATAATGTATGACACTTTTTCCGAGTGGATTCACTCTTATCGCGATTTGCCGCTCAAGATAAATCAATGGGCAAATGTTGTAAGATGGGAAATGCGAACGCGTCCTTTTTTGCGTACAACTGAGTTTTTGTGGCAGGAAGGTCATACCGCTCATTCAGATAAAGCAGGTGCCGATACTGAAGCTCATCGCGCACTTCAAATGTACAAGGATTTCGATCGTGAATTCCTAGCTCTCCCTGTACTAACAGGTGTAAAAAGCGATAAGGAAAAGTTTGCAGGTGCTCTATACACATTAACAACAGAGGCTCTAGCAAGAGACGGAAAAGTCATTCAAGCCGGTACTTCACACAATCTTGGCACAACTTTTGCAAAGTCTTTCAATATCAAATATCAAGATGTGGATGGTGAATTAAAAGAGGTTTGGCAAACATCTTGGGGCGTTTCCACAAGACTTGTCGGCACTTTAATTGTCGTCCATGGTGACGAAAAAGGGCTCAGACTTCCTCCTAAAGTAGCACCTATCCAAATTGTGATTGTGCCTATTTATAAAACAGATGAAGAGCGTGATGCCGTATTGAAAGCTGCAAATCAAATCAAAAACGATCTTAAAAGATTCCGCGTTCAAATCGACGAAAGGACAGGTGTGACTCCGGGATTCAAATTTGCAGAATGGGAAATAAAAGGTGTTCCTGCACGCATCGAAATCGGTCCTCGCGATCTTGCGAAAAGTGAATGTGTGATTGCCAGACGCGATACTGGCGAGAAGGTTTCTTATGAACAGTCTGAATTGTTTACCGCTATGCCTAAACTGCTTGATGAAATTCAGGAGAATTTATATCAACAAGCTCTTAAATTTCAACAGGACAATACTCGATCAGCTGACAACTATGAAGATTTCAAGAAAATCCTTGAAGAGAAAGGTGGGTTTATCATTTCCGGATGGTGCGGTAATGAAAAATGCGAATCAAAAATAAAAGATGAAACCAAGGCGACTATAAGGGTAATTTCGGAAGAAAAACATTCTGGGAAGTGTCTAATGTGTGGAGAGAAGGCGGACAAGAAGGTTTATTTTGCGAAGGCGTACTAGGAAGAAGTAGAAGAAGTTGGAGAAGTGACATAGTGACGTAGTTGAAAATTTAAAATAAAAATATATGGGGAAAATTTCAAAAATACTTATTTGCATTTTTCTGTTCAGCTTTATCCCATACCGCGCTATGGCGACGGAATATGCGCCTGATGCAGCGGTTAGCGTTTCTCCAAGCAGTGGTTCTCTTGAAACGATTTTCGTATTTGATGCTTCCGAATCTGTAGATAGCAGAGGATTTCACAATACGCTTGAATACAGATGGAATTTCAATACAGGATCTTCCGACTGGACTGACTGGAGCAGTGATTCGATTGTCACTCATCAATACTCCGAGGCCGGAACTATTAGCATAAAAGTAGAAGTAAGAGATGCCGATGGCTATACCGATTACGCATGGACTGAAGTAAAAGTCGATGAGGATATCCCATACGAAGCTGAGTTCACCGTCAATCCGGAAAAAGGTGATCTCGATACGGAATTCGCGTTCGATATAGACGTAACTACAAACATAACTATTCCATTATCCGAGTTTGAATACAGATGGGACTTCGACGGGGATGGCGAATATGATACAACTTCCTCAACTTCGGAAAATATGTCTCACTATTACGGCACATCCGGAACTTATACCCCTATTCTCGAGATTACCGCACCTGACGGCACCGCTATGACGATCAGAGGTTATGAAACTGAAGATGCTTCAAGCGGAGGCAGTATTACAGTTTCCTCTTCTTATGACGACCCGAATGCATCTTTGAATTATTATCCTTCGAGTGGGAATGAAGACACCAGATTTTATTTCTCCGCAGAGGACTCTTTTGATACTGATGATTATTTCGATCTCGAATATAGATGGGATTACGAAGGCGATGGGCTTTGGGATACAGATTGGTCAAGCGAATCTGATACAGATTGGAAATATTCAGTTGCCGGAGCGTACGAGCCTACGGTTCAAGTAAGAGATAGCGACGGAAATCTTGATCAAACAAGTATTAACATAACAATCGGATCGGAAGGATTTGCGCCGGAGGCGAAATTTACAGTTAGTGTTGATAGCCGATTGGCGGATAAAGATGTCGGCACGACCGATACCGAATTCACTTTCAATGCCACAACTTCAAAAGACGAAGAGACCTCCGCCAGTGCTTTGCAGGTAAGATGGGATTATGAAGGTGACGGAGAATGGGATACGACTTTTTCAGATGATACGAAGTACGCTTATCATACATATACCGAAGCCGCCGAATACATTCCTACTCTTGAAGTAATGGATTCCGATGGAAATGTTGCGACTTATGATTATGAGATAAGAGTTGTCGAGAATACTCCTCCGAATGCGACTTTTGATGTTGATCCCACCGAAGCTACTCCGGGGGTAGAATTCACTTTCGATGCAGGTTCTTGCTCCGATGATCAATACAAGTCAGCATATCTTGAAGTGAGATGGGATTATGAAGGTGATGGGACTTGGGACACGAATTTCTCCACCACAAAAAGTTCAAGACATTATTATGACGATTCGGGCACTTATGATGTCGTTGTGCAGGTGAAAGATCCTGAAGGACAAACCGCAGAAGCGAGTGAAGAAATTACCGTCTTATCGAATACCGTTCCCGTTGCGGCATTTACAGTTTCTCCTGATAACGGAACTTATTCGACAGCTTTTGCTTTTGATGCGTCCTCTTCTTATGACGGACAGACAGATTCCGCAAGTTTGTGGTACAGGTGGGATTTCGATTATAACGGCGACAGCGATATCACTTATGATACGAGTTGGACTCATACCAAGACCACTTCTCATTATTTTGATACTGATGAAGGCACCGGTGAAATTTCCGTTAGACTTGAAGTAAAAGATGAAGATGATGAAGTGGCGACTGCCGTTCAAACTGTTTCAATTCATTGGGCGTCTCCTTATCTCGAAGAGTTGAAAGATGCCGGAATAATGCGTGGATATTCAGGTGATATGAAACCCGATCAAAACATCACTCGCGCCGAGCTTTTAAAAATTGTTCTCGAAGGAGTCGATACGAATATGAACAGCATGACTTACAAAGGATATTTCACTGATGTTAAGAGCAGCGATTGGCATTGGAAATATGTGGAAAAAGCTTACGAGCTCGGAATAATAAGCGGATATACTGATGGAACTTTTCTGCCTAATCAAAATATAAATCGCGCCGAGGCCGTTAAAATAATTATCGGTGGATTCGGTGTTTTCACTGATGATAATTATGAAAAAGTTTTCGACGATGTTTCATCCGAAGATTGGTTCTTCCCGTACGTTATGGCAGCGTACGATAATTCGTTCGTCAGTGGATATGAAGATGGAACTTTTGGACCTTCTAATAATATGACTCGTGGAGAGGCGGCAAAAGTCGTTTGGACTGCGATGGAGTGATAGTTACAGCGGCATGTCCACCGAGCAAGTCGTGCTCGCTTCATGTTCACCGGTTTCGTCGCTATAAACCGTATTGAATACGCAATCTTTTACCAACGTGCTTCCTCCAGTCGATTTCAAAACGTAAACCGTTTCCCATCCGTTAGGACCGTCTCCCCCATTGCAAGAATAGACTAGGTCATCCCCAATATATCCACTCGTCTTGCAAACACCTATATCGCCCGATGCGTCATTATATTTTTCGTCTGTTACGAAATTTTTCTCATTATCGTATGTTCCTATGATGTTGTTATATTCAGAATTCCCATCAACGTATAATACGAACGATATTTTATCCAAATCCGGATTGTAACAAATTTCCGTACTCAAAATATCACCTTTTTCCTGCAATCCTTTCCAGTTCGATCCGTTAAGAAATTCCAAGACCATTGTTTGAGCAGATGGAATAATTGCCAAATTATAAGTTTTTCTTATCTCTTCCTCGCTATCCGCACAGTAAAAAGAGTTCGCCAAAACATCTCCAAAACTTGCATAAACCGATACCATTTCGGTCTCTAAATTATTACGAATCTCCGTAATTTCAGAATTTTTCCATAAATAAACTCCCGATCCCGAAATTGCGGCAACGAGTAGAGATGTCATGATTACAAGAGTGATTGTTTTGTTTTTTGTCATTTTTTGTTTGTTAAATCGAATCCAATAATAGACATAACCACCTATTTTGCAATTTTTTCATAGTTCGAGAGTTGCACTAGTGGCCGTTTCGTGGTACAATAATACGATTTAAATCTAACCAAAATAAAAATGAAGTTGCATCTAAACATTTCAAAAGTCCTTACGGGCTTTGTTGCAGGAGTCGTATTTATGGCTGCAGTAGGCACAACTTTTGCCGCCACAAGCACGGTTATACCGAATTTTACAGCCATGAAAATTGGAGACACTGCATTGGTTCCATCATCCGGTAATCTTGTAGTAAGCGGTACCGGAACCTTTGAGGGAGGTCTTCGTTCCACAGCCGGTGTTTTTACCAGTTATGTAAAAACAGGTACATTGGTGCCTTCCGCAAGTTCGATTTCACTTGTCGGGTCGTTGAGTGTTTCAGGCAGCACAACTGTCACAGGAGGGTTAACTGCAGGTACAATGGGATCTTTCTATACCGTTGTTGCCAATTGTGCGAGCGGTACTTGTCCGGCATATTCTTATAATGCAGATTATAACTTGGTGAAAACATACTGTGCTACAGGTGATTATGCAGTCGCATGTTTGGATTCACCTGTTGGATTATATTATTCTCAAAGTTGGTCAAATGGAGGTGCCGAATGCGACACATTGAGCGAATCAGATCATATATATGCACAGGCAATATGTTTCAGCCCTGATGGCGGAACCGGTCAAACAGGTACTACAAACATATCGAGCGGAACAATAACTTCTTCAGCTTTTACGAATAGCTTAAGAACATTAACCCTTGATGATATGGGCGTCTCTACCACTATAGACTCTCGTCTTACCGATGCCGTCACAACCGCAGTTGCTTCATATGATTTTTCCCCACAAATATCAACGGCTTTGGAAGCAAATACAGATTTCACTACGCTCAGAGCAGAGTTAGCGCAAGCGCAAACTGACATAGAAGAAGCTAAAGCATTTATGGGCACATTGCCTACAGATCAGGACGGACAACTTGATCTTGCGACTTACTTGGATGTTAACAGTTACGCGCAAATGACAGATCTCTCTACCGCATTGAGCAGCTATGTTAGAACTTCAACACTAACAACAGCCCTCTCGAGTTATGCTACAAGAGCCACTGTAACAGCGTTGAGCACTACGGTATCCGACATGTCAACAACTATAGAGACTGCATTCACTAGCGTAATAAATTCAATTAGCACATTGAATACTGCAGTCGATGGATTGAGCTCTACATTCAGCCCAACCACTCTTCGATCTTTCTCATTCTAAAGTATCTTCAAGTTCCAAATAAAGAAGCGCCCGACTACGATTTGATAAAAAGGTCCGGCGCTTTTTTCTTTTATTCTTTCTCTACTTCCGCAACGCAGGTTTCCTGATCCGATACGTTCTCCAGTTCGCCACACATCCCTTTATCTTTTGTACTTACGGCTTCATCATAGATAAATTTCTGTTCGCAAGTCTTCTTAAGTTCTTCATCTTCGATATTTGAACAATCGCTGCTATTTGCCGACGAGTCTATAATTATTGATTCAAGCGTTGTTAAATCCTGTTCAATTTCAGGATTAGATGTTTCTTCAGACACCTCTCCGCTCTCAACATCAACCTCAACGTCCCCTGCCGTAATGCCATCATCCGTATCTTCTAACGAGTCTTCTCCGCATCCGAAAGATCCCAGCAATAATGCGAGCGCAAGTATGCTTATTGTTTTTTTCATTTTATTTTTATTAAATTTTATTGAGAACTCTTTTAATTTAATATGTTTTATGCAAAATTGAAAGAAGAAGCGGAGTTTTACTCCGCAAAACAAACTAACAAAAAGCTTAAACTAGATTCTTAATCTGCTGCCTGCTGTTATATCCCCAACTGCTTCTTGATATCATCAACTTTTGTAGCCTCTTCCTTTTTCTTCGACTCCTGAACGTACATGGATTCTATGTCTTGCCAATCGCGTTTATGTTCTTCTTCTAGTTTCTTAAGTTGAGCGGCATGTTTTGGAGAAAGCTCGATGAATTTTTCACGTTCCTCTTCAAGGATTTTCACCAATTCATCAACTTGTTCTTGTCTTAATTTAGGGATTGAATCGACAATCCTCTTCTTCTCGTCTCTTGTCAGAGATATCGAACCTGCGAGCAATTTAATGAAATAAGCTTCATCAAATTTAAGGCTATGAGCAGGTATTTTTATTGTAGTTTTGAAATCCTTCATGTGATCCCAGAACTTGTAGTTGGCAAGCGCAGGATCAGGTTTCGCGCCTCCGAATCCGCCCCCTCCAAATCCGTCATTGAAGCCTCCTCCTCCAAATCCGCCTCCCATCGGAGGTGGCGGCATCATGGGTCTTGGAGCCGGTGGCGTATATGAACCGAACCCTCCTGTTTGAGCAGGTGGCGGCGTATAGCCTCCGAAAGGTTGTGCCGGTGGCGGTGGATTATAACCTCCGAAACCATTGTTTTGCGGCATTGCCGGTTGTACAGGTGGTGGCGGAGGAGTGTAGCCTCCGAAACCTTGTGTTGGAGCCGGTTGTTGAGCCGGTGGCATATATGCTGGAGCCGCAGGTCTAGGTGCAGGCATCTGTTGCTGCGGAGCAGCACCATATCCGTTACTGAATCCCGGTGTTTGAGGTTGAACAGGTGGCGGCGTCATCCCGAAACCCCCATTTGGGGATAAAGGTGCAGGCTGAGGCTGAACAGGTTGAACCGGTTGAGCTGGTGTAACAGGAGTAACTGGCGTTGCAGGAGTAGTATCATCATATTGAAAACTCCAACTTCCCGAGAAGCCTCCCATTCCTGAATCGTCTTGTTGTTGCCCTTGTGGATTTGAGCTATCCATATGATGAATTTATTTAAATTTTTCTAGATTTTTAATTTAATCTTCGCCCTGAAGACAGTCAATTCGTATTATCAAGACTTTATTATACAACTAAACTAAAAACTTGTCCAGTTTTTATGCGTGAAGAATTCACTTCTGCTCCGTTCGTTCATAAAGCTCTTTCACCTCTTGTCCCGCGTATATTGCAGTTATCGTAAGAAGCGTGCCGTCTTCCGAGATATCATAAGTATAAACAATATAATCCGTAACAGGTCCGGGACAATTGCTGCTGGCGACTTTCATGGTAAGTGCATTCCCTTCCGCCACAAGTTCTCCCGTTGTTGAGCATAATACAGTAAAAGCTTCGTAAGATTTATCCTTCATCTCAAGAGATGCCGGCTCGGCGGAAACCAATTCTCCATTAACATAACTACCCTGACGCATCCACATCCCGATATAACGGGTATCCGTTTCCTTAGATACATCCATGTCTTCAGTCGGAGTCTGTTCCATGGCCGGAAGGCAGCCGGATAAGGCTATTGCAGAAATCAAAAGAAGCGTAGGCAAGAAATGTTTGGTTTTCATTTTTGAGTTTTTAAAGAAAAGATACGATCAGTATAATGATTGATTTGATAAGTGTAAAAGATACATGGTGGTGGACGGTACTGGGTTCGAACCAGTGACCTCATCGACGTCAACGATGCGCTCTACCAACTGAGCTAACCGTCCTTAACTTAGAAACGCGTCACGATTTTAGTGATTTTGCATTTTGGAAGCAAGGAAAGTTTTCTCCGCGCGGAGAAAACCGACCAGAGAGTCGTTCGCCATGCTACCGGCTTGCCGCCTTATCAAGCAACTCCTTTGCCGACTGGAAAGTCAGACGCTCATATGCTTTTGCATAATTCAGCCATTCATAACCGATATGTTCGTGCGAAACCTTCACTTCTCCACCCTTAACACGACCTAAGAAAAACACGACGCGCTTAAAAGATTTTTCGCCATCTCTATAATAAAAATATTCCATCGCTTCATTGAATCCCTCGATGATTTCCACGCCCTTCAATCCCGTCTCCTCGCGCGTTTCGCGAATTGCCGCGTCCAACTCCGACTCGCCCGCCTCAATATGCCCTTTCGGAAAATCCCAATGGCCCTGTGGATAGTGCAACAATAAATATAAGCGCTCGCCTGCCTCTTCCTTGTAAATAATTATACCTGCTGAATTTTCCATCTTTTTTTAATGTGAATGTGCTTTTTTATCGTATGTGATAAATAATTTAACCGCAATAAAAAAATGAGTTTTGCATTCGCAAAACAGCCTAATAATAAGGCGCGAGGACCGCTTCGCTTCCTTGCGCTGATTCTCGACCTCTTCTTCCCGCGCAAGTGCGTTGCGTGTAACACGTTTGGCGAATCGATTTGCAAGAATTGTTTTGCCCGTATAAAAAAAATTCATGAGCCGCTTACGATACCGAACCTTGATTGTGTTTATGCGATTTACCGCTATGAGAAACATGGCGTTTTACAGATGGCGATCAAGGCGCTCAAATATAGATTTATTCGCGATATCGCTATTTATTTCCGGCAAGACTTGGGGGATTTTTTAATCGAAAATTTTTCCAAAAAAGATTGCGTGCTTGTACCGATTCCTCTCCATCCAAAAAGAGAAAAATGGCGCGGATTCAATCAGTCGGAAGAGCTGATTCGCGGGCTTGCATGGCCGATAATTAAACCGCTCAAACGAACTCGCAACACAATTCCGCAGGCTGAACTCGATAGAACAAAAAGACTTGTAAATTTGAACGGAGCTTTTGCGATTCGTGAAAAAATCCAGACACGATTCTTGAACAAAAAAATTGTTCTTATCGATGATATTTCCACTACCGGAGCGACTTTATGCGAATGTGCCAAAGTTTTGAAACAGGCTGGCGCAAAAGAAATTTACGGGGTAATATTGGCACATGGCTCTTAAATCTTGCCACCATGATAATCGCCATAGACGCATCAAGATACGGCCACTCTCAAGCAACCGGAACGGAAAGATATTCTTTTGAAATAATCAATCGCGTTTATGCTTTGGCGAAAGCGGAAGGCCATGAAGTTCGTATGTATGTAAAAGAGTATCTGCCTAATTTTCCGGAAGAGGTTCAATACCCTATTCGTTTGAAATTCTTGTGGACGCTTTGCGGCTTAAGTCTGAAAATGCTACTCAACAAGCCTGATGTTTTATTTGTTCCTGCTCATGTTTTACCACTTATTAGAGCCAAGAAGAATGTTGTAATGATTCACGACATAGCGTTTGCGAGATATCCGAAAATTTATACTTGGTGGCAGAGAAAATATCTCAATTGGAGTACGAAATATGCGGTTAAACACGCCGATAGAATTTTGGTACCGAGCCAATTCACATCTGATGATTTAAAAGCGGCATTCCATTGTCCTTGTGAAAAAATCGAGGTCATTAGGCACGGCGTAAACGAATTCCCGACTTATACTCCGGCGGATAAAACCGACTGTTTCAAGAAATTCGAATTACATCCGAGTGATAAATATATGTTTTTTGTCGGCAGGATCGAGCAGAAGAAAAATGTTGCAAGAATAATTAAGGCTTTTTCCTCCATGGCAAACAAGGGATGGAAGCTTGTGCTTGGCGGCAAGCCCGGATATGGATATGAAAAAATTCGCGAGCTCGCCAAAAAATCTGATGCTTCAGACAGGATAGTTTTTACCGGATATATAAGCGAAATCGAGAAGACGATTTTACTCAAAAACGCTTCAATGTTTTTGTTCCCTTCCATTTATGAAGGATTCGGGATGCCGGTTCTTGAAGCTTTCCGCGCACATGTGCCGGTTATCGCTTCAGGCATTCCGGCGCTATATGAAATCGGAGGGACGGCATGTTATTTCGTCGATCCGTTGAGCGAGGAGGATATAACAATGGCGATTTTTGAACTTATTCGCGATCCGTTGATGCGCAAAAGAATGGTCGAGTTCGGTAATAAACAACTCGGCAAGTTCAGTTGGGATAAAAGCGCGGAAAAGACCTGGGCTGCGCTTCAACATTAAGCCTTTTTCTCAGGCGTAGGCTGATGAGGTTTTTGATGAGTCAAAACGTCCTCTTCAGGATGATTCATGTCTTTTGACATTCTGTGATTATCAGGCTTGTGAGCTGCGAATGGCCTATCCATGTTTATTTTTGTTAATTATTACTTCGTGTAATTATAACAGCAGGCGTCTAATCCGTCAAGTTCCCTTCTATCTCTGTATTCGGTATTCTGTGTTCATGCAAATTGCACTCGTACATGATTTTTTGGTCAGGATGGGCGGCGCGGAACGCGTACTTGCTGAGTTCGCGAAGATGTATCCGAAGGCGCCGATTTTTACGATCTTATATGATGAAAAACTGGCCGGCTCAACTTTCCCTCGCGAGAGGGTCATTACTTCCGGTCTGCAGAAACTTCCAAGTTTTATTAAGAAGAGGCATAAATATCTTTTCCCTCTAATGCCTGCGCAAGTCGAGCAGTTCGACCTGAGCGGATATGATCTTGTCATCAGCTCGAGCAACGCTTACGCGCACGGGGTCGTCACGAATTTACGCACTAAACATATCTGTTATTGCCACTCGCCTATGCGCTATGCGTGGGATTGGACTCATAATTATATGGGTGAACAGCGGCTTAATGGTGTGGCAAAAATGTTTGCAATGAAACGGCTTGAACAAGTCCGAATGTGGGATATGGCGGCGGCGGATCGGGTTGATAAATATATTGCAAATTCTCGCACTGTGGCAGGAAGAATCCAGAAGTATTACAGGCAGGACTCGGAAGTGATTTATCCTCCTGTTGATGTGCGTAGATTTTCTCCCAAGAAGACCAATGAAAATTATTTTTTGATTGTTTCGACTCTCACGCCTTACAAGAAGATTGATTTGGCTATTTCCATGTTCAATAGACTCGGGCGACGGCTCGTGATTATCGGAGACGGAAGCGCGCGCGGATATCTTGAACGAATGGCTGGACCCAGTATTGATTTTTTAGGATTTAAGAGCGATGCGGTGATTAAGGATTATATGGAAAATTGCCGTGGCGTCTTGTTTCCCGGTGAGGATGATTTCGGAATTGTTCCAGTCGAGGCGATGGCTTGCGGAAAACCCGTCTTGGCTTATGGAAGGGGTGGGGCTACGGAGACTGTTATTCCCGGAGTTACGGGAGAGTTTTTTTACGAACCGACTTTTGAATCGATTGAGGACGGCTTGGCTAGGTTGTTGCTAAATGAGCCGAATTATCAATATATGAAGATCAGGAAGCACGCGTTGGAGTTTGATCGGGAGGTGTTTGTGGAGAAGTTTAAGAGAGAGTTAGGGAAGTTGAAGAAGTGACATAGTGAAGGCTTTCCTAGGAAGGCGGAACAGATTTGCCCCGAGCCAAGAATTCGTATAACCATTATTTCATGAAAAAAACTCTACTTCTCACTTCATTACTACTATTAATTTCCGGATGCGCTCCTTCCTCGCAAGATCTTGAAGCGTATTGCAATGCGTCCGCAGCCTGTGGTGATGAAAGCCAATGCCAATTTTGTGGCGAGACAAAAGTCTCGAGTTACGCCGGTTGCCACAGCAAGGAGTTCTGTGAGAATACCCCGATGGAATAAATGACTATACGCAGATCAAAAATCAGAATTTTTCTCGGTACCATATATTTTAGCCTGAAAAAACATTTTTATTGGAATTTTTCGCGTGCAAAATTCGGCCAAATTACAGATCAGAAATTGCCGATCGAGATTTTTTCCAAAAAAACTCCTATGCGCAGGAAATTAAAAGATGTTGATATGTGGATGCAGGAAAACAAAATAAACAACTTGCGAATTGCGATCGGAAAACTGAACGGTTTGGTTCTAAAACCCGGTGAAGTATTTTCTTACTGGCGGCAAATCGGGAAGCCGACAAGACGAAAAGGTTATCTTGAAGGGATGGTACTACATAATGGGCAAGTCATCTCCGGTATTGGAGGCGGACTTTGCCAATTATCAAACCTGATTTACTGGATTACGCTGCATACTCCCCTAACGGTTATCGAACGATGGAGGCACAGTTATGATGTTTTCCCTGATGTAAGGCGCGATCAGCCTTTTGGAAGCGGTGCGACTTGTTCGTACCCGAACATTGATTTGCAAATCCGGAATAATACCGCGCAGAAATTCCAATTGTCGCTTGAAATCGATAACGAGTATTTAATAGGCAAATGGTTTTCCGATAAGCCGATAAGATTTAAGTATAAAATTATAGATAGGGATCATGAGATCAAAAGCGAACTTTTTGGCGGATATTCAAGAAACAACAAGCTTTTCCGAAAAGTTATCGATAAAAACACTAATGAAGAGGTTGCCGAGGAGTTCATTACAGAAAATCACGCGATGATGATGTACAGTCCGCTTCTCCGCGCGGAGAAAGACTAACAGATTTGCCCCGAGACGCGCCCGTGCTACTATGGACACGAACTTTTTAAAGGATTAAAATCCTCTCCTCTAAACTATCCACATGGCGGAAGTCGCATTGTATCGTAAATATCGTCCTCAGAACTTTGGAAATCTTGTTGGACAAGATCATATTCGCCAAACGCTTCTGAATGCGATTAAGAATAGCGGGGTTTCGCACGCGTATCTTTTTTGCGGGCCGAGAGGGACCGGAAAGACGACAAGCGCCAGATTGGTCGCGAAGGCGATAAACTGTTCCGCTCTTCAGGAGAACGGCGAGCCGTGCGATAAGTGTGATTTTTGTGTTGAGGCGACGGAAGGACGGCTCATAGATATGATTGAGATCGATGCCGCTTCCAATAGAGGTATTGATGAAATCCGCGATCTTAAGGAGAAAATTAAATTCTCTCCGACCCGCGCGAAGGCAAAAGTTTATATTATCGATGAGGTGCATATGTTGAGTAAGGATGCTTTTAATGCGCTTCTTAAGACTCTCGAGGAGCCGCCTTCACATGTCTATTTCATTTTGGCGACTACCGAGTCGCATAAGGTTCCGGAGACGATTATTTCGAGATGCCAGCGGTTTGATTTCAAGAGAGTTGATATCAAGTCGATTGTTGCGCGCCTTGGGTTTATTGCGCAACAGGAGGGAGTCGAGGCGGAATTGGATGCGCTCGAGCTGATTGCGCGAAATGTTGATGGAGGGCTTAGAGATGCGATCGGGCTTATGGAACAGCTGACTTTTGATGGAAAATTGACTTATGAATTTGTGAAAAAAAGTCTCGGCCTCACCGGCCATAAAGCAATCGAGCAATTATTTGCGCACTTGATTGAAAAAGATGTCCAAAAAGCGCTCGCGACCATAAACGAAATCCATTTTGACGGATATGATTTGAGCCAATTCACAAAAGATTTTTTGGAATTTTTGAGAGGAAAAATGATTGAGGAAATTCGCACGGGCAACTCTGCGGGCGTGCCTCTGCTATTGAATATGATCGAGAAATTCCAAGATGCTTACGAGGCGCAAAGAGGCGCTCTAATCCCGCAGTTGCCGCTTGAAATTGCGGCGGTGAAGATATGTCTTGGGGAAGTAAGAGAAGTTGGGGAAGTAGAAGAAGTTGAAGAAGTGAAGATTGAAGAGAAGAAAGAGGTGAAGAGAGTTAAGAAGGAAGAGCCGGAAGAGGCTCCGCTTGTTGAAGCGGTGCAAGAGCGTGCGGCGGATGCGGTACTTGAAATGTCACTCGATAGCGTGAAGAGAAATTTCCCGAGGATACTTGAAAATATCGCAACCCCATCTGTTAAAAGGTCTTTCCAGACAGGTAATGCAATTAAGGTTGAGGGGTATGAGGTTACGATCGCTTTCGCGACAAATTTCCATCTCGAAAAGGTAAATAATGTGCAAGGACATGATGTGATCGAGAGGGCTTTTAAGAAAGTTTTTTCTCAAACAGTTAAGCTGAAATTTGAATTGGGTAAGGTAAATCTCCCCTCTTCGCTCGGCGCGTCAAAGGCAACGGAAGAGGTGAATAAGGCGGTTGAGGCGTTGGGGTGGGAAGTGGAAGGGTAAGGATCAAGACACAAGACACAGACAGCAGAGAAGAGAAAATGAGTGAGGCTTTTTTGACGTAACGGTCATAAAGTGCTATAATTTGCAGATGGATTTTGAGATAAAAAAATATGGTGCGGATGCTGTTTTACCGGTTGAAATTGCCGAACAGGTGGCAAGAATTTTCGAAGGGAATTATCCTTCCGCTCATACACCAGAAAATCGAGCTGAAGATGTTGCCAAACGAAATAGTCACGAAGCCTTGAATGATCTATTGGTGGAAGGCAGGGTTGTTTTTGTCGCGCAAGATGTTCGCGATCAAGTAATCGGTTTACTCGAAATGCGTGAAGTTGATCATGACGATGGAGTTTATATTCAATTGGTATGGATAATTGTAGATGCGCTTTCGAGAGGTACAGGAGTTTCTTCCAAGTTGCATAATGCATTTTATGAAGAGGCGAAAGAACGCGCGAGTCACTTATCAAAACCCTCCTGTTTATTATTGTCGGTTCACCCTGAAAATTCCTCTGCAATCTCCGTATATGAAAAATGGGGATACGCAAGGGGTGAAATCGGCAAAGACGGTAAAATGTTCATGTACAAAGATTTTTAATTCGGTTTTGGTATACTGTTCTTCGTGAACTACCAAGAAATCCTACAATCTCTTCCGAATTACGAGAAAACCGGCATTGTTCCTGATTTCTCAGCCGGTCTTGAACGTGTTAAGCGCGTGCTTGCGAGGCTTGGCGATCCGCAGGACAAGTGTCCTCTTATTCATGTTGTCGGTTCGAAGGGGAAAGGCTCGACTGTCCGCTTAATCGAGCAAGGGCTTGTACAGATGGGATATAAGGTTGGGTCTTATTACTCGCCTCATATTTACAGATTGAACGAGAGGATTCGGCTTAATGGTATGGAAATTTCCGATAGTGAACTTGATAGTGTGGCGGCGCGTGTTTATGAAATTGCGGAGGCGAGAGAGATGTCGTTTTTTGAATTTCTGACTGTTTGTGCGTTCTCATATTTTGCGGATTCCGGTTGCGATTATGCGGTTGTGGAGGCGGGAATGGGCGGTCGATTGGACGCGACCAATTGCGCGCGTGAGCCTAAATGTGTCGTGCTTACGCGAGTCGAGCTCGAACATACGGAAATCTTGGGCGATACTATCGAGAAAATTGAGGTGGAAAAATTGGCCGTGCTGAGAGGCGGGGCGAAATTGTTTCGATATGGTAAGGATGGAAATTTAGGATTGGCAAAAGATGTTTTGGAATTCGTGTGTCCTTCTTGCGAGATTGATTGGGCGAAGGTTGATGTGGCGCTTCCTGGCAGGTTCGAGAAGCGTGTTTGGCTTGGGAGAGAGGCGATTTTCGACATGGCGCATACGGTTGAGAGTGCTAAGTACTTAAGGAGAAGATTGGAAGAGGAATTTTTCGGAAAAAAATTCCTTTTTGTGATGAGTTTCTTAAAAGATAAAAATGCGCTTGGGATTATTGAGGCGCTTAAAAAAGAGGAAGATCTTGTGTGGCTCTATCCGCTACAACACGAAAGGGCGATTGGGCGTGAGGAGTTGGAAAAGTTGGGGAAAGTTGTTGATAAGATTGAGAAGTTGCCAGAGGGGTTTGTGCCGGTGGTGTGTGGGAGTGGGTATTTGGTGATGGAGTTAGGGGTTTTTCTCCCCGGGGAGAAAAATTAATGTTATCGATTTCGATAACATTAAAATCCGGTTAACGGATTTGCCCCAGGGCAATAATTCGTATAATCTTGAGTTGTTAATAATAATTTTCATGCTTGTAAAAAAAGAAATTTTAGAATGTGTTGCTTATGTGTTGTACAAAGACAGCAAAGATTTTCTTCATTACGTTGGAACAGCTTTTTTTCTAGGTGATTTCGTAGAAGATATCGATAAAACATATATTTATATCATCACAGCCAAACATGTTATCGCTGGCATCAGAGGAAAAGACAATGATGGGAATGTCTATTTAAGAATGAATGCAAAAGAAGGTGGCATAAAATTAGCATCTATAAGTCTTGATGATTGGGCGTTTCATGATGAAGATCCTTTTGCTGATGCAGCAGTATTTTTCGGTGCGCCCGATACGTCTGAAGTAGAATATAAATGTCTTAAAATTAGTGAGTTTTGCCACGAAGAAATTCTTGAAAAAGAAGGTATTGGTATCGGAGACGAAATCTGTTTAACAGGACTATTTATTAATCACTTCGGAGAACACAAGAATTTGCCAATTTTGCGCACTGGCAATATTGCAATGATGCCAGCAGAGCCAGTGCAAGCTCTTCTAGGAGACAAAAAAGTACCAATGGATGCGTATTTAATAGAATGTAGATCAATCGGAGGATTAAGCGGCTCCCCAGTCTTTGTACATCTTGGAGCTGACAGAAGGAGACTTAAAGAACCACACCCTAATAGAGATATTTTTTACTTATTAGGCCTGGCACAAGGACATTGGGATCAATCTTTTTACAAAGAAAAAGATCAAGTAGTTGATGATATAAATAATACTCTTGAGAAAGAAGCTGTAAATAAAGGTATTGCTATCGTCACACCAATTAAAAAAGTTATCGAAATAATAGAACAAGACCCAACTTCTACAGCTCGAAAAAAAAAGGAGGAAAATGACAGAAAAGAACTTAAAAAGAAAAAACAGGAAACTATTATTACCCCGGCTAACAGCGTGTAAGTGACTACATTCCCCCTACCTCATCATTTCCCCAAACTCCCCCTCCCCAATCACCTTTACCCCCAACTCCTTCGCCTTCTTCAACTTACTCCCAGCCTCTTCCCCTGCCACGACACAATCCGTCTTCGCGCTTACCGATCCCGAAACATAACCGCCATTCTTAACGATCAGTTCTTTTGCTTGCGCGCGGGATATCCCTGCCATAGTGCCGGTGAGCACGAACACCTTTCCCGTAACGCCCTCCTTCACCTTAACCGCAGGCATTTTGAGAACATTTACGCCCTTCTCAAACAAGCCTTCGAGCATCTTGATGTTTTCGCTCGCGCTAAACCATTCATAAAAAGATTGTGCGATTTTTTCGCCCATACCTTCGATATGCTGCAACTCTTCCAAATCAACCTGCTTCATCAAATAAATCACGGCAGGAATCGGGAAAATATCCTTCGCCTCCTCCTTAACCTGTTCGTCACCAAACATCGAAACCTGCGCCACCTCCTTACTGATAGTTTTAGGCGGCTTCATATATTCAGCCGGCACATCGCGACCTTGCAGAAACCTTCCGATCAACCCGCTCGTCTGCGCGCCAACATGTCTGATACCGAGCGCGAAAATGAATTTATCAAGCATGACCGTTTTCGCAACCTCGATCGCTCGCAATAAATTTTCAGTTTTTTTATCCTTAAAAGATTCCAATCCAAACAAATCTTCCTTACCCAACCCGAAAATATCAACTGGTGTCTTCACTAGACCTTCCTCGATCAATAAATCGATTATTTTCTCGCCCAAGCCGTCGATATTCATGGCAGTCGCGAAATGGATCAGCGACTCGCGCGTGACTGCGAAACATTTTTCGTTACTGCATCTGGCAACCGCCTCGCCTTCCGGCTTAACGACCGCGCTTCCACAAATCGGACACGCCGTCGGGAACTTGAATTTCCGTTCAGAACCAGTCCTCAAATCCTTCAAACTCTCAACAACTTCCGGGATCACATCGCCCGCCTTCTGAATAATTACAGTGTCGCCTATCCGAATATCTTTGCGAGTGATTTCGTCCTCGTTGTGAAGAGTCGCGCGGGAGACTGTCGAACCTGCGACAAGAGTCGGCGTTAGGACGGCAACAGGAGTAAGTGCGCCCGTGCGCCCGACTTGCACGATTATATCTAGAACCTTGCTCGTCACTTGCTCCGCAGGAAATTTATAAGCGACTGCGTATCTCGGAGCCTTTGCCGTGAATCCAAGTTTCTTATGAGTTTCGAGGCTGTTCACCTTGATTACAATTCCATCAATCTCATAAGGCAAGCTGTCTCTCTTTTCCGCCCAAGATTTGCAGAACTTAATTACCGATTCGATATTGTCGTGGTACTTGAAGTGCGTGTCTGTTTTGAGTCCGAGCCGTTTTAGCGTTTGCATAAGCGCCTCTTGCGTTTCTGGTTGCTTAGGGAGGTTGTTGGCCCCGATTTCATAGAACAGCATGTCCAAATCTCTATCTGCTGTGATCTTCGGGTCGAGTTGCCTGACACTTCCGGCAGCCGCATTTCTTGGATTCGCGAACTTCTCCTCCGACCTCTCATTCAACTTCTCCAAACTTTTTTTTGGCATATAAACCTCTCCCCCAACATCAATCGTAACCTTTTCACGCAACTCGAGAGGCACGCTCTCGATCGCCCTGACCGCGTGCGTCACATCCTCGCCCTCAACCCCGTTCCCGCGCGTAAGAGCTTTCACCAAACGGCCTTCTTCATACCAGAGTGTGATGTTGAGGCCGTCGATCTTCAATTCGGTAAGAAAATCGTACTGCTCATTTGGCGCGAATCTTTTGATGCGTTCGAACCACTCTCCAATTTCAGAAGCTGAAAAAACGTCTTGCAGACTCCATTTGCGCGTTTTGTGAACAATTTTTTTGAACTTAGCTGAAAGTGCACTTCCCACCCTCTGAGTCGGCGACTCCGGCGTTATTAACTCCGGATACTCCGTCTCAAGCGCGATCAGTTCTTTTTTAAGAGAGTCCCTAACAGATTCATTTACCTCGGACTCATCCAATACGAAATACTTGTAATTCAAGTCATTAATCTTCGATCTAAGCTTTTCTATACGGACTTTCGCCTCTTGCTTATCCATGGGTTGATTTTTATCCTTATTTCTGGTATAATTTTAAGATAAAAAAACACAAAAAACAAACTTATGGCATTCAAACCAACAAAAAAGTACAATCCTTATCTCGATCCGGCGACAGACAATATGCCGATTTCGGATGAGGCTCAAAAAGTCGTAAACACTCCTGTAGAAAAGCCGAACGGGCTCGGACAGGATGACCTCTCTCTCGCCGAAATGATTGTGAAACTTGTTGATGAAGGCAAGATCAATCTTTATAGGCCTTCAAGCCTTCTAAATCAGGATGTTTATGACAAGCTCGACGATGCCAAGAAGGCAAAAATCGATAAGATGTCCTTCAACATGCTGACAACAGTCAGGGATATCTATAATTTTTACAAATCACCATACTCGAATAACAGTTATCAGTTCGAGAATATGTTGCAAAAATTCAGGATCCTTAAGGAGGAAACTGAGAAAGAGTGCGGGGATGTTTATGTATTATAAAAATTCAAATGACACCAAATACACCTGAAAAACAAGTAACGGTCGAGCAGTCGCAAGAACCTGCCGTCGCAGCACCCGAAGCGGTTCCAACTACGCCCGAGGCGCAAGAGGCCGATGCTGTTGCGACCGAAGCTACAGAGGCGCGAAAAGCCGACTCTGCATTAGAGCAGAAAGATCTTATCAAGATCAGCACGTTTCTGACTCCTGATGGCAAAGTAGATATGGAAAAGGTAAAAGAAAATGCCGCAGGTATCTCGAATGAGGTTTTTTATCAGATAGAGAAAAAACAACCCGGCGCTTTGCTTGAGGTTTTCGCCACACAAACCGGCGACACTTACGAGTTTGATTTCAAAGGAAATTCAACTGCTGAAAGCCGAATCGGATTGAGCTGGTTTTTCAAACACCTTCCAGAAATAAGGCAGATTGATGTTCAGTATCCTGAAGATCAAGGCGGAGAGGTGCGAAAAGGCGAAAGAAAAGGTCTTACCGGAAGTTTCTATGAAAACGGAGATTATCTTGAGGTTTTGACCGGATATAAGGTCACTGTTACCAAGAAACTTGATCGCGATTCGCGAGATCTTAAGCAGCTTCTTGCGAAAAAAGAGAAGGCCACAGCTAAATTCGAATCCGATAAGCAGGCAGGACTATTCACTTCTTTGCTGAACACTCTCGGTAATGAGAAATACAAAGATGTGAATGAGGTTTACGGTTCTCCTGAAGAAATCGCGCACCATATCATGGAGGCTTCTGCCGAAAACGACATAGACCCTTCGTTGACAATGTCGCTTCTGCAAGCCGAGAATGGCAATGACGGAAGATTTTTCGGCGTTATGGCTGGAGGCTGCAAGGGATTTGAAATGCAGCTCGAAATGGCCATCCGCACGATCAAGTCCAGCGAAGCCACTTATGAAGATGTTTCAGGCAAGAAAGCTGAAAAAAACGGCGTATATACAGTTGAGTTTATCGCTTTCTTCTCCGAAATTTATTCACCTTCGGAAGGCAATCCGAATCAATTTAACAATTTATACAAAAATTATTTCAAATATAGAGGCTCTTCTATCCCTGATTCGATTGATGATGCGCGAGATGAAGGTCGCAGGCTCGCCAATGCTCACCGCAACGGCGCGATGGATAGAAGGCAAGTTCGCGATCCTGTAACTGAAAAAGAGCGCCAAGACGTCTTGGTCGGCGGAGTTAATATACAGAAGCTCGTTCCCGGATGCAGACTCTCTTCCAGATATGGAATGCGCAATCATCCTATTTTGCACATAAGAAGATTGCATACGGGATTGGATCTTAGCGCTCCAAAAGGCACTCCGGTTAAAGCATGGAAGGATGGAGTTGTCGTTAAGGCAAAAAGCAGTGGCGGATATGGGAAGCTGATTGTTGTAAGACATACTGACGGATCTGAAACTTATTACGCGCATCTAAGAGGATTTAATGTTAAGAAAGGCGATAAGGTTGATGCCGGAGATCAAATAGGAGAAGTTGGAAGCACAGGGATGTCCACCGGACCTCATTTGCATTTTGAGGTTAGAGTTGGCGGACAGGCAATTAATCCTTTGGAAAATTTTAATAAATAAAAAATAAATTATATGGGCGGAGAAAACACACCAGATAAAAAACCAGATGCCGTTGTTGCGCCACCACCCGTGGCTGATGCTGCACCAGTCGCACCGGAAGCTACTGAAAGCGCAGGGAATCCAGCTCTTGCAAAAGACATGCTCAGCGCGATGATAACTGCTGGCATTACTCAAGGTTTAGATGCAGGTTATGGAGAAAAAGTACGTATTGCCGCAAGCAGTTATTTGGACTCAACTCCGGATTATTTTAATAGTGAGCAAAAGGCTTTGCTGGCAAACACATTTTCCCAAGAAGACTTGAGGACAGCCTATACAAACGCATTTACTGCGAATAAAGCTTTACTTGAACCTCTTGCCGATTGGGACTGGGGAGATAGTGCTGTTCAAACGGCAGAATGTATGGGACTGTTGAAACCTGCTTTTGAAAAAGTTTTTGAAGAGCTTGTTAAAATCAAAACCGCAGAAAAATCAAAAGAAACAGCATTAAGAACCTCGACTGAAGCGCTTGATACAAAAGTTACAACTCCGTTGCAAAGACTTAAAGATCGTGAGTCAAAAGTAAAAAATGTTCCGGACTCCTTGATTACAGAAATCGACAAGCTGCAGACAGACTTGACCGCTTTCAAAGGTACAGAAGATGCAAAAGATCCTACCAAGATGACTACCAAAACTAACGACTTTGAGACAGAATTCAATAAAATATTTACAAAATATAAAACTGAGATAATTAAGAAATTTCCGGATAAAGGCTTAAATAAGGATGACAATTTTGAAGATTTCATGGCCGACCTCGAACAAGTTTCTCCCACTACGGACGAACTGTCCGAGAAAACAGGCATAATTGAAGATGCAATTGAGACATTCGAAGCCAATTTCGACAAACTTCCTTCTGACAAGAAAGATGCAATTAAAGCAAAGGTGGCGAAATTAAAAACTGATTTCGAAGCCGCAAAAAAAGCTGCAGGCGGATTAACTGCTGCTACAGTTGAAAGTTTTACAACTCAAATGAATGAGGTTTTTACGCCTTATAAAGAAGCTGTTTTGAAAACTCTAGACGAAGCAAAGCGAAAAACTCTTGAAAAAGTAAATGATATAACTGAGTTTTTCAATAATCTCGAAGATAAAGCAGAAGCAAAAAGCAAAGGCATCATCGGTGCTATCAGCGACTGGTTCGGATTATCCGAAGAAGATATGAAGCCTTATATGGAAAAAATGGCGTGGTTGGCTCCGGTTTTCATGATTTTGTCCAAAATATTTCCGAGTTTGACGGATATGGTCATACAAAACTTCCCCGAAACCGATACACGAGAGGTTTTTGCAGATTTGAAGAATGAAGGACATTTCACTTATATAGATCACAAACCTGAAGACACGGAATGGAAATCAAATAGCGAAAAAGGCACGTCTTGGATCACGTCTCTCGAGTCTCACAACAAAGGACGTGATGCCGCAATGGTCAAGTCGCTCACTTCCAGTACTTTTACAGTCGGCGATTTGAAAGGGTATGTAGAGAGAGGTGATAACAAAGAAAAACTCGAGATGGATGACATGCCAAATGAAAGTATGCAAAGCAGCTTCCCTCTTTTCGAAGAAGTTTATAATGAAGTTATGGCCGATCCAAAAATAAAAGACAGCAAAGATAATGACAGCATGAATCTTGCAGAATATATTGCCGGAAATTTATTACCGGAAGAAGAACCTGCAGTTGCGGCAAAAGAAGATGAAGAGGAAGGTGGAGGTGCCGCAGCCGCTTAATTTGCTTTAATTAAATTTTATCAATAAAATAAACTTACATTATGGCTGACACAAAAACACAAACAACAACAGGCGCTACCGGCGCTACAACAGATGACAAATTCAAGATCCCTCCTGCAGTTATGCAGAAATATCCTGACTTGGTCGCGCTTATCAAGGAAACCGAGTCCATGACTGACGCGGAACGCACTTATTGGTTCCAAATTCTGCCTATCATGACTGACGAACAGGTGAATAAGTTGAGAGGAATTTTGGCTAAGGAAAAAGAACAATTGTCCAAGCTGGATAAGGAATACGAGGCCGAGCTTAAGAGAATCAATGATAAACACTTGCTTGAATGGAAGGAGTTCGAAACCAAAAAAGCGAGAGAAGAGAGAAAAAATGCGGAGGCGAAAGCCGAGGTTGAAGATAAGAAAGCCGAAGAAGATGTTTTGGCGCAATTGAATAATGTGTAGCGCGCTTATCTATGGCGAACGGTATTTCTGCACGAGCCGATCGATTCGGTATTTCGGTTGCGTCTTGTCGGGTTGGGCAAGCAAGCGCCATTCGCAGGGTTGTCTTTGTTCATTGGCGATCAGACTGTGATGGGCAAGATGGTGATGTGATTTGCAGAGCGCGTGGATATGGGTAGGGTTATGTGTCGGGTCGAGGGCTTGTCTGTTGGCGTGGTGAAGTTCTTCTGCCGGCTTGTGGCATCCCGGATAGGAACAGATCCCGTTTGTCTTGGCTATGACGTGTTTTTTTATGCGAGTCGGGACTTGTTTCGTTTGTGCAGGTTCGGGTTTCTGTTGGTTGTCGAGAAGTTCTTTCATGAAAGTATTCCAGTCTAGAGCGCCTTTCATCTTCCTGAGTTGGTCGGCAATCTTCGGGTCGAGAGACATTTCTATGGTTTCAGTTTTCTCCGCGCGGAGAAAATCAGTTTTATATTCTCGTACGTATGTCTCAAGATCATGTTGGTTCATTTCGGTTGCTTTCTCCGCCCAAAAGCTTGCTGTCTCTTTTGTTGCGATTGCAACTATCGGCTTAACACAATTGATTCCTTTTTCTTCAACCACTTTCTTTAACTCAGGCTTATCCTCGACAGCTCGAACAACCCATAACGCCGTATCTACTTGCGCCTTACTCATTCCAGCCAATTTGGCAGCGTACTCATATATATTCGAGAATCCTTTTGCGCGCCAGATTTCTTGACGAGCGATCTCAGGCAGCAAGAGCGCGCACTGACGCAACCAATGCCGCGCGTTCGCACCATACTTAACGAATTTCTCATGCAGTTTTTCCATAAAACGGAATTATCAAATAACACGACCAATATATCGCACCAACAGGAGAAATCAACCACTCTGACTGGACGAAACGGCAAGTGATTGCGCGCTCACCTTTTCCGAATTGCGCCGAGCGAAAAAAGTGTCGCGAGTTTCCGCACCACGCCCCCCCCTACATCTCCTCCCCAATCAAAACTAACCTCTTCAAATTCGTCCCAACCGGCGTACAAGTCATAAGCGTTAATCGCTTCTCGCCGACAGGCTGTTCCAATACGTCAACTTCCGAAGGCGACACCTCTTTTTTCTCGTTTATCGTATAAACGTATTTCTGCTGATTGTAATAAATAATCACTTCGTCGCCCACTTCCACATCTGACAACAGGGCAAAGACATCCTTATACTGACCTTCATCCCACAGATAATAACTGCTGTGACCCGTTATAAAAACATTACCTTCCTCGCCCGGCCTTGCCGTACCGGGATAACGCACAACTCCATCCTTAAGCCCTTCCAAAATTTTATCATTAAGATTTGTCCAATCGCTTCCGATCACCTCGGAAGCAGGTACTTCCACGATCGGCACATTCTTGCCAATAGACGGGATAACGATTCTATTATCTGGCGCGGTCACCTCCAGCGCCAATGTTCCGAATTCCTGTTTTTGCGCGACAGGATCTTTACTCAAAACAATCAATTCTTGCGTAACGGGTTCCGCCACCTCTATCTCCTCCACATTCGCGACAACATTCAGGATGTCGTTCTTGAGAATCTGATAATAAGCCGGTGCGTTAAATAAAAGGAAAAATATAAAAAATAAAACCACCGACACGATTCCGACCTTTGCCATCTGTATTATTTGCGCCGCAAAATTCACAGCCCAATTCGGCGAAATCTCATAAGCAAGCGCTTCATTTATATCAAAAGGCTCCCCTTCAGGAGGAAAATCTATTCTGTAAAATTCGGTACGCTTCAAATGCGCCATTTTGGTGTCGAATTTTTTGACGAGTTGTTTTATTGAGGTTTTTTTCGCCATTCCAAGGTATAAATATATCTATACATTATACCTTAAAAACGTCTCTTATTGAAGATAGCGGGGCTTGCCAAACCAAATAATTATTCTACATGCATAATTCCTCCGCCTATAACCTTCGATCCCTTATAAAAAACTATCGATTGTCCTTCGGTGAAAGCCCTGATCGGTTTACTGAATTTAACTCGCGATCCTTCAAGAATGCATTTATCAAGATGTCCAAGATGTCGAACTCTCGCTTCGGCTCGCAATTTGCCTTTTGGCTTCAATCCGGATACAAAAGCAAGATCCGAGACGCCGATCTCGTTATGCCACAAATACTTATCCTCTCCAACAAGCAGTATGTTTTTTGACCTTTTCGTCCCGACTACATATAGCGGCTCCTTCAGCCCTCCTATCATGAGCCCTTCTCTTTGACCGCAAGTGTAATAAGGCAGTCCGCGATGGCGTCCGCGCTTATTGCCTTCCATATCAACTATCAACCCTTCCTTGAAATATTTTTCAGGTAAATTTCTCTTGAGAAAATCCGTATAAATCTTGTCAGGTATAAAACAAATTCCTTGGCTTTCAGGTTTCTCCTCCACGAATTGAAGTCCGATTTCACGAGCGATCTTCTTGGTTTCGACCTTGGTCATTTCACCAAGAGGGAAAAGTATATGCTTCAACTGGTCTTGTGAAAGTCTGTATAGAAAATAGCTTTGGTCTTTTCGCACGTCCGAGCCCTTGTGCAGCTCATATTTATTCCCGACCTTCTTGATGCGCGCATAGTGTCCCGTCGCCAAGTAGTCCGCTCCCATTTTGCGTACGGTTTTCAGAAGTTCGCCGAATTTGATTTCCTTATTACAGACAACGCATGGATTTGGGGTTTCTCCGTTTCTATAAGCCTTCAAATAATAATCGACTATTTTTTTCTTAAAAATATCTTTCAAATTCACCACGTGAAAAGGGATTCCTATACGTTTGCAAACTTCTTCGGCATGACGGGTGTTTATCTCTTTTGTTTTTGACGGAGCATCCGACCATAAGTCGAGATGAACTCCGAAACATTCATGTCCTTGTTTTTTCAGGGTTGCTGCCGTTACAGAAGAGTCAACACCTCCCGACATCGCCACAGCAATAGTTGCCATTGTAATTTATTTATTAAAAGCGATAATGATTTTAGCCTACCACTCGACTTCTGCAAAATGAGAATATCCACCATAATAAAATCCGCGAAAGCGTATATGTCCGACTTGAACGAAAATCGGATTATTGATGCTTATAAATTTGCCGAGGCTGCGCATGCTAATCAGAAGAGAAAAGACGGTAGTGAATATATTCATCACCCATTGAGCACTTGTGAAATACTCACTCATTTGAAGGTTGATGAAGACACTCTTGTCGCGGCGTTATTGCATGATGTACCTGAGGACACACACATTACTCTAAAAGAGATCGAAACCAAGTTCGGGAAGTCCGTTTCTTCCCTTGTAGAAGGCATAACCAAGCTCTCGAAAGTCCATTACAAGGATGACATGGCCGAACGGCAAATCGAGTCTCTTAAGAAACTTTTTTTTCATAGCGCAAAAGACCTTCGAATAATCCTTATCAAGCTTGCAGACCGCCTGCATAATATGCGCACTCTTGAACACTTGCATGATATTGGGAAAAGACTTCGCATATCAAAAGAAACTCTCGAGATATATGTACCGATTGCGAATTTGCTAGGTATATGGGAAATAAAGTCCGAACTTGAGGATTTGAGTTTTATGCATATTTATCCGGCTGATTTCAAAAGGATTAAGAAGCTTGTTGATGAAAGTGCCCTGAAAAGAACAGATATCTTGAAAGAAACTCTCCATAAAATAAGATCTGCCCTTCGCACCAAGCACGTTAAGGCGGAAGTTCATGCGAGGCAGAAAAATCTCTACAGTATTTTCAAGAAAATGATGCTTACCGGTAAAACTTTTTATGATATTTATGACCTTATAGCTCTGCGAATAATCGTCGATTCGATAGATGAGTGCTATAAATCTTTCGGAATTGTTCACCAGACTTTTCGCCCGAAACATAAAAGAGTAAAAGATTATATCGCCGTTCCAAAAGTTAACGGATATCAGAGTTTACATACAACGGTTTTCGGACCTGTCGGAACCATAATCGAATTCCAAATCCGCACTTACAAGATGCATATTGAAGATGAGTATGGTATCGCGGCTCATTATTTTTATGACACATTGAAGGATAAGCGCGTCCGCAAGAAAAACTTGTCTGATGCGCTTAAGAAACACTCGGAATGGGCAAGAAAAATTCTCGATATCCAAAAAGGCATCAAGAGCAATTATGATTTCATGCAAGTTCTTAAATTCGACATTTTTCAGGATAGGATTTTTGTCTTCACGCCAAAAGGCGAGGTTATCGACTTGCCTTACGGAGCGACCGCTATAGATTTCGCCTATGCCATACACAGCGATATCGGCAACCATGCAGTTCTGTGCGAAGCAAATGGCGAAAGATTGCCAATGACAACCAGATTAAGAACCGGCAACACAGTCAAAATCATAACTTCCCAAAGTATAAAAGGTCCTCAAAGAGATTGGCTTACCATTGTAAAAACCGATGTCGCACGAACAAGAATAAAAGGATTTTTTAAACAGGAAAGCAGTAGCAAAAATTATCATGCAGGCATGGATTTGCTCAAAAAAGAACTCGCTCTTTTTGGTCAGGAAAAACTTAAAAAAGTGCCGAAACAACGGGAGAAAGAGATATTGGAAAAATTCGGATCTGCAAATATGAAAAAGCTTATTACCGCAATGGGCGAAGGAACTGTAAACATAAAGGATGTTCTTAACGAATTCTATACAAACCGCGAACTGCTTGGACGCCGTACTGCAGTTAACGACTATTTGGATAATGCGGAACGCGTATCAAGAGATCGTCTCGCAAATTCAATACCGATGATCTCCGGCAACGAGGAATTGAAAGAAAAAGCCAGTTCGAAATCTCTGCGTATTTATCGTGTTGAAATCAATATCATTTGTAAAGATCGTGTTGGGCTACTGCGCGATATTACCTCTACTCTCGCCGGCTTAAGCGTAAACATACATAATCTACGCGTTTTCGATACCGACACTCAATCCGTGAAAAAAATCGTTACAACAATCGAGGTATATGATCTCGACCACCTTGAAAGAGCTTTGCGAGCATTATCGCTTATCGAGAATACAATCAATGTTTCGAAGTCCGTTTAAGCGCAATCACGTACCCGTTTTCACCGTCCTTCAGCCATGCTGCGACTCTTGTTATAGTTGCTGTGCTTATTCCTGTTTCTCGAGCTATTTGGCGATAAGGTATGCCTCGTTTTATCATTCGCGCAGCTTGCCATCTTTCAGTCATCGCCTGTATTTCGGTTATCGTGCATAGATCTCTAAGAAATCTTTTGCATTCCGAAACTGTTTTCATCGACAAAAACGCGTTGCACAAATCAGGCAACTGTTTTTCCCACTCATTAGATGTTTTGCTCTTTTGCATACTGCCTAGATAATAGCTATTTCTGCCGAGTCCGCAACTCATTTAATATCGACTCAAGCGATATACCTCTAGCCACAAGCAAGACTAACAAATGATAAATAAGATCCGACACCTCCTCGATCATACGCTTTTTTGATCTGTTTTTTGCGGATATTACGACTTCGACAGATTCTTCTCCTACTTTCTGAGCTATTTTATCAATACCCGACTTGAATAGTGATGTCGTGTAAGAATTCTCGGGTTTCCGCTCAAACCTATCTCTTATAAGTGAATAGAGATTCTTAATAAATCCTATGTCGTTTTCTCTCTTTAAATTGAAGCAAGAGTATGTACCCTTGTGACATGTCGGACCTTGAGGTTTCGCCAAAATCAATACCGTATCATTGTCACAATCCGCCATTATCGATACCACGTTAAGCGTATTGCCTGAAGACTCGCCTTTCATCCATATTTTTTGACGTGTTCTGCTCCAGAAAACAACTTTTTTAAGTTTCTGCGTTTTTCGAAAAGACTCTTTATTCATAAAACCTACCATCAACACGTCTTTTGTATCCGCATCTTGTATTACAGCCGGAATCAGTCCGCCCATTTTTGAGAAATTTAATTTCATATATTTACGTTAATATTGTTTTCCCACAGATAATTCTTCAATTCTTGTATTTTTATATCCCCATAATGGAACACGCCGGCTGCCAGCACCGCATCAACTTTTGCTTTATCCAAAACGTCTAGGAAATCTTGCAAACATCCAGCTCCGCTTGATGCTATAACAGGGATCTTCACCGTGTCGGTTATTTTTTTGAGCAACTCAATATCAAAACCTTTTTTGGTGCCGTCCCTGTCCAAACTGTTAACAAGCAGTTCGCCTGCCCCACATTCCTCCATCATGCGAGAGAATTCTATTGCTTCCAAATTTGTCTCTTCGGTTCCCCCTTTTATATAGAGTTTCCAGCCGTTCTCCGCCTTCTTAGCATCCACCGATATCACAATGCACTGATTGCCAAAAGTTCTGGAAGCTTCTCTCACCAAATCCATATTTTTGACAGCAGCGGATCCTATCGAAACCTTATCAGCGCCTGCATTAAGTAGCCTTCTGATATCTTCAACCGTTCTTACTCCTCCGCCAACCGTAAACGGTATATTGATCGTCTTGGCTATTTTTTCAACCAATCCGCAAAGCGTATTCCTATTCTCCAATGTTGCCGATATATCCAGAAAAACCAGTTCGTCCGCACCCATGTCCGAATACAACTTCCCAAGTTCAACCGCATCTCCCGCATCTTTTAACTCCTTGAAACAAGTGCCTTTTACCACTCTGCCGTCTTTCATGTCCATGCACGGTATAATCCTCCTCGCCAAATCGTTCTGCGCTTCTTGTATCGTCACCGTTCCCTCATATAACGCCTTTCCTATAATGATTCCGGCGAGATTGTTTTTCCGCAAGAGCGCTATATCTTTTTGTGAAGATACTCCGCCTGCAACAATCACATTAAGTCCGTTTCCGGAAAACTCATTAATCATTGCGAAATTCGGACCATTCATCATCCCATCCTTCTCTATATCCGTAACAATTATCGTCTTAACGCCTGCTTCTTTTACCGATTCCAAGAAAACTTTTAATCCCATGTCGCTTTCGTTTAACCATCCTCTCGTGGCGATTTTCCCTTTTCTCACGTCAATAGAAACAATTATCCTGTTTTCTCCGAAAGTGGTAATCAATCGTTTGAGAAGGCGTTTGTCTTCGAGCGCAGAAGTGCCGATTATAACTTTTGCCACACCGTTATTGAGCAGAGTCTCCGCCGATTCGAATGTTCTTATTCCTCCCCCAACTTGCAATTCCAGATTGGTGTTTTTCGCTATCGCCAAAATCGTTTCGAGATTAACCGTTTCTCCTTTTTTTGCTCCATCTAAATCTATAACATGCAAAAACTTCGCACCTTCTTCTTCAAATTGTTTCGCGACTGATATCGGAGATTGCGAATATTCTTTTATGCGATTGTAATCTCCTTTTGTAAGCCTGACGCATTTACCTCCTATGATGTCTATTGCAGGAATAATGATGTTTTTCAGAGGCTCCATGTCATAAGTTTAAAAAATTATTTAACAGTTGTTCTCCGGATGAACCTGATTTTTCGGGATGGAATTGAACTCCATAAAAATTATCCTTGTGCACAACAGATGCAAAACACCTCCCGTAATTTGTAACCGCCACTTCGTTTTGCAACTTCGCCTTGAAATAATATGAGTGTGCGAAATAGAAGAAACTCCCATCCTGCACTCCTTTCATCAATGGATCGATTTTGCGTAAACTAACCTTATTCCATCCAATGTGAGGCACTTTTAAATCAACATCCAGTCTTTCAACAGATCCTTCTATAACAGACAATCCTTTCGTACTGTCTTCTTCGGAAAAATCACTAAGCAATTGCATGCCCAAACAGATTCCGAGAAAGGGGTTTTTTATGCTTTTTATAACCTTATCGAGACCTGTCGCCTTCATCTGTTCCATCGACGACCCAGCCCTTCCCTGACCGGGGAAAATGACTTTTTCGGCTTCCAAAATCATTTTCGCATTCGCAGTCACAATACATTCAAATCCCAACCTCTCCACTGCGTTTTTTACAGATCCGACATTGCCCGAATTGTAATCTATTATTGCTATCATAATTTTCCTTTTGTTGATGGTAATATGTTTTTTCCTCTTTCGGTTTTGCCAGCAGCCATTCTCAACGCTCGCGCGAACGCCTTGAAGATGCCTTCCGCCATGTGGTGCTCGTTTCTCCCGTATTTGATATTGATGTGCAGATTTGCACTCATACCATCTGAAACAGCCTTGAAAAAATCCTCAAACATTTCTGTCGGCATATCACCGATTTTTTCACGCTTAAATTTCACATTCCAGACCATATACGGGCGACCTCCCAAGTCTATTGCAACTTCTGCCAAAACTTCATCCATCGGCAACAAGAACCCATATCTCTCGATACCTTTTTTATCACCCAGAGCTTCTTTTATGGCTTGTCCAAGGCATATACCCACGTCTTCAATCGTGTGGTGTTCGTCAACATTCAGATCTCCTTTCGCCTCTATGTCTAAATCTATCAAAGAGTGTTTCGAGAAAAGCTCAAGCATGTGATCCAGGAACCCTATTCCTGTTTCAATTTTATAAACACCTTTTCCGTCCAGATTGAGAGACAGTGTTATTTCCGTTTCCTTTGTCTTTCTGGATATTTTTGCAATACGTTTTTTCATAATGATTTATTTAATGATGCAATTAAGTTTCCGTTTGTCGGAATTGATACGAATTTAATCCCTACGTTCTTCGCGAACTCTTCGTCAGTCTTCCTGTCGCCACACATGAATGAATTCTTGAAATCGATCTCTTTCAGAAAATCTTTGACAAGTCCTGTCTTCGGCTTACGACAAGAGCAGTTCTCCTCCTTGAAATGAGGACAGATTAATATTTTACTAAATTCGATCCCGTTTTTTTTGAAAATTTTCAACATCGCGTTTTGCGGTTCTTCAAAAGTTCTCTTCGGAAAAGATTTCGTGCCAAGACCATCCTGATTGGAAATCATAACCAGTTCATATCCTAGCGTTTTTAGCTTCTGCAAGCCCTCTATCGCGCCATCAAGAATCTCGAGCTTATCAATGCTGTCTATCTGAAAAGTATCCTGAGGTTCAAAAATTAAAGTCGCATCTCTATCCAAAAATGCGTACTTTTTCAAACGAGGCAAGCAGTTTACTCGATATACATCAATGAATTTCTTCATTTGATCGACAGTTCCAATGCTGACTCTCAAAGTGTTTTCGATATTTGTCCTGTTTTGCGGACGAACAAGCACCCCTTTTTCAATAAGTTTTTTATAGGTTGCATCAGCCTTTTCCGGCTTGAACAATATGAAATTCGACCCTGACTTGTAGTACTTGACGTTATTCTTTTCGAAAAACTGTTCAACCATCGGCTTTGCTTTTTGCATGACCTCATTTGCGTAGTTTTTCATTTCATCAATATCTTCGATTACAGCAAGCGCAGCAAAATAGGCCGGCATGTTTACATCGTAAGGCCCTCTCACCTTCATCATCTCATCTATGTGCGTTTTTGAAGCTACGACATAACCTATCCTTAAAGATGGCAGACCAAATGCTTTTGAAAATGTTCGCGTAACGATTATGTTCGGATATTTCTTGATCAATCCTGCGGCAGTTATCCCGCAGAATTCGAAGTATGCTTCATCTACATATACGACGGCATTCTTTGCTTTTTCGGCTATTTTCTTGATCGTATCCAAGCTTGCAACCGTCGCCGTAGGATTGTTCGGATTGCATATGACGATAATTTTCACTCTATCATCAATCATTTTCAAAACTTCATTTTCAGGGAATGACAGATCTTCTTTTTTGTATAAAGGAGTCAGTATCTCGTTCCCAGAAATCGACGCGCATTGATAGAACATTGCGAAACTCGGTGTTGGAATTATCGCTTTGTCTCCAGCCTCGGTAAAAGTTCTGAATATAATATCCATACCGTTGTCAGACCCGTTCGTAAGCATTATCTGATTTTTTTCCACTCCGACATATTTGGCGATTTTTTCGCGCAAAGTGAAATATTCCGGATAGACTTGTACTTTTGATTTCTTGATAAATTCCTCCAAAGCTTTTATAGCTTTTTTATTAACCTGCACCGTTCTTTCGTTGAAATCCAGCAAAATGCCTTTGAAGCCGGACCTCCCGTTAAGAGGAGGGCTGTAAGGTGTCATTTTTTGGATTCTTTTGATTGCGAGATTTTTCATAAATTTGTGGTTAATCTTATTTCCATAGCTTTTTCATGTGCATCCAGACCTTCCTGCCTTGCCATCTGAGAAACGATTGGGCATAGAGCCTTTGCACCTTGTTTTGTTATCTCTTGAAATGTTATGGACTTCTGAAAACTTGAAACCGAAACTCCGCTATACGCCTTTGAGTATCCGTAAGTAGGCAACGTGTGATTTGTACCGCTCGCGTAATCGCCAGCGGATTCGCATGAATATTGCCCAAGGAATACCGATCCGGCATTTATGATTTTCGAAATGTACTCATTAGGATTTTCCACATTCAATATCAGGTGTTCGGGAGCATATTTATTCGCAAACTCAAGAGCTTCCTCAATATCTTCAACAATCAATGCAAAACTGTTTTTTATAGCTTTCATAGCTATCTCCTTTCTCTTCAGCGTTTTAATCTGACGATTTACTTCTCCAATTATCATTTCGGCATTGTTGTCATCCGTACAAACTAAAACTGCCTGAGAATCCTCTCCGTGTTCGGCCTGTGACAACAGATCGCTTGCAACAAACTCCGGACGCGCATATCTATCCGCTATAACCAGAACTTCCGATGGTCCGGCCGGCATATCTATCCCAGCACCTTCAGGATCGATCGAAACAAGCATTTTCGCGGCAGTCACATATGAATTCCCCGGACCGAATATCTTATAAACCTTCGGTACGGATTTCGTACCGTAAGCCATCGCTGCAATGGCTTGAGCTCCGCCAATTTTGAATATTCTTTTGATTCCGCAAATCTGCGCTGCAAAAAGAATTATATTCGGGACTTCACCTTTTGAATTCGGCGGCGTACACATAATTACGTCCTTACATCCTGCAATTTTCGCCGGAATCCCTAACATCAAGACCGTGGAAGGCAAAGGCGCCGTTCCTCCCGGTATATATATTCCAATCTTCTCTATACCTCTACTTTCAACAAAACATTTTACTCCTTTCATTGTCTCGACCGATTGTCTGCCGAGCAATTTAAGAGAATGAAATTTTTCTATATTAGACGCTGCAGATTCAAAAGCTTTCTTTGTTTCATCAGGAATCGATTTTGTCGCTTTTGCGATTTCCTCATCTGATACTTCAAGCATTTGCAAGTCCGCATAATCAAATTTCTTCGCGTAATCGAACAAAGCGGAGTCGCCCCTGTCTTTCACATCCGCGATTATAGCCTGCGCCGTACTGAATGATCTTGCAAAATTCACTCCACTTCTTCTGCATAAATTTTTCGCATCTCCGAAATAAAGTTTTTTCATATATTTTAATTTAAAAATTCTTTATCTGAAAAACCGTTCTGTATCAGACATGCTTCCGACTCAAATATATCTATAATTTTTTTCAACCCGTTTTCTTTCAGCGTTTCACCGGTTTGCGTTATGTCACATATTGCATCCGAAAGCCCTAGCAAAGGCGATATCTCAACCGATCCTCTGACCTCTATAATCGAGGCATTGATTTCATTTTCCTTCAGAAACCTTTTCAAACTGTTCGGATAAGAAGTCGCAATTCTTTCTCCTTCAAGATCAGAAATTGTTTTTATACCTGAATTTTTCGGGACCGCTATAACAAGCTTACATTTTCCGAATCCGAGAGATTTGTTCTTTTTCACATAGAACTTACGCTCGTTGAGAACATTCGCGCCAACAATCCCAAAATCTGCAGCTCCGCTCTGTACATAAACCGGAATATCACCATGCCTTACATATAGAATCTCCACGTTTTGCCCTTCGCACTTTCCGATTAATCCTCTATCACTATTTAATATTTTCAACCCGAAACTCTTAAGGAATTCAACGCTTTCCTCCTTTAGTCTACCCTTGTTTTGTATTGCAATTCTAATTGGCTTCATAATATCCTTTTATGTATTCGACAAGCTGACTGTCCGGAATAGTCTTCTGTTTACCGGTATCCATACGTTTAACGGTTACCGTCTTTGCCAGTATTTCTTCCGGACCTTGTATGACAACAAAAGGGATTTTCTTTTTGTCCGCATACTTGAACTGTTTATTCAACTTATCCAAACCCAGATATATTTCCGAATTGATTCCCGCTTCCACAAGCGAGTTATATGCTGACAGAGATTTTTTCAATGCGGATTCATCAAATACTGTCACCAAAACATTTGAACAAGATTTATTTTCAACAACAAGCATCCTCTCTTTAAGAAGCATCATTATCCTTTCAAAACCGAAAGCCACTCCGACTCCCGAGAAATTCTGGTCGCAAAACATCGAACACAAATCATCATATCTTCCGCCCGCGCATATCGCCCCAAGAGAAGAGTTTTCGCTTACGACTTCATATATTACCCCTGTGTAATAATCCAATCCTCTCGCCATCATTGGATCGAACTGTATCCATTTATCGTCAACCCCGAGATCCGAGGCGTATCTCATAAAAGTCTCCAATTCTGAAACATCAGAGTCTCTCAATTTATCCATAGTCTCCTTATTAGAGTTCATCGGTTTCAGGCGACTCAAAACTTCCAGACCGTTTTCCACTCCAATATTACTCAATTCTTGGACCATCTGCTCTTCTCCTATTTTGTCTTTTTTGTCTATGATCCTGATCATCGGAGTTACCTTCGAATCCGGGATCCCAAAAGACTTCAGAATCGCATTTATAAGCCTCCTTGAGTTTATTTTAATCTTAAAATCATCTATCCCCAGTTCTAGAAGAGTGCTGACTATTATTTTTGCGATTTCAGCTTCGCAAATAAGGCTCTTTGAACCGATAATATCTATATCGCACTGATAAAATTCTCTTAACCTGCCTTTTTGAGGTTTCTCCGCCCTCCATACCCTTTGTATTTGGTATCTTTTGAAAGGCACTTCAAGATTGTTGTAATTCGCCGCGAAATATCTCGCGAAAGGCACCGTAAGATCATAAGGGAGAGCAATTCCTCTACCTCCCGCATCTTTGAAATTGTAAGTTAATTTCTCGCCTTCTTCTCCATATTTTCCAAGTATTGTTTCAGCAGGACACAGTATAGGCGTTTCAACTGGAACATATCCGAATTTCTCGAACATTTTCTGTATAATATCCATGATTTTCTTCCTTTGAATTACTTCTGAAGGCAAGAAATCTCGCGTTCCTTTCAGTATTATCGGACTGATTTTTTTTGCATTCATTTTATATTGAGATAAAAAATAAAAAGACCGCTTATATAAGCAGTGAACGGTCATAAATCGAGAATCAATTCTCGACCTACGACCTTGCGATATGATGATGAACGTCAAAACCGGATGGCGTAATTGCCCTGTCGCTGATTGTTGTTTTTCCGGTCTTCATAGTGTTTTAACGTATTAAAACGTTGTCATGTTATACCAAGCCCGAAAACTTGTCAAATGTTTTAGTATTTCTCGATCATATCGCTTAGATCCAATACATCTTCCATGAAAGCGCGGCTCACTATTACACCTGCCGCACCGGCATCTTTTAATAATTTAATATCATATTCGTCCGCAATGCCTCCGGAGCTGTAAACGGCGATTCTTCCATCGGTTTCATAAATCAACCTCTCTATCTCGTCAAAATTCGGATGGTATAGCGCACCTTCCATTTCCAAATCCTTGTAAATAATCTGCGTCACACCTGTTTTCTCAACCTCTTTTGCCAATTCGGTTACTTCCGGCGCAGAGCCTTCAAGTGTTAAATCCGTATCAACCATATTTTTTCTTCCTTTTATACCAAAAATTATTTTATCACTGCCGTATTTTGCCAGAGCCTCTTTTAAAATACGTATCGCAGATACACCCAAAATCACCCTTGATACCCCAAGTTTGAAAGCTTTCTCCACAGAGTCCATGTCTCTTATTCCGCCAGCCAGCTGTATTTCCGAATCAACTCCCGAGCAGATTTTTTTGATTATTGTCGTATGGTAAAGGCTTCCCGTTTTACTCCCATTCAAATCTGTTATTTGTATTGTTTTTGCGCCTTCCGACTCAAATAATCTTGCTGTATGAAAAGGCTCTTTATAATAAACTCTCTTTTGCTCGTTCTCTTTCCCCTTGTAGAGCGACACGCATTTACCGTCCAGCAGATATATGTTTGGAATTATTTTCATGTATTAAAAGTATACTAAAAGGTTTTTGCAGGCAACTTCTCTACTCTTATTAAAAAAATGACCGAACTCCTTTCAGAGCCGGTCATTTTATCTAAATTACAACTTTTAGTAGCTGTATTCGCTGTAGCTTACGTCGATCGTTGTTCCAAGGTATTCCCATTGGCTGTAATAAACCGAAACGTATTTAGAATCTCCTTTTTCAAAACTTACAGATACTGAATCTCCGTAGTCAGCTGATGATGAATCTGTGAAAGAATATTCCGTCCATCCTTCAGCAGCTAAAGCATCTCTGTAATATTGAACGACTTCATCCTTCGTGCAAGAATCGCAAGATTGCGTCTTGGATATATAGATACTGTCTTCATAACTTGTGTTAGAACTGCCTGTTACTTCCCAAGCAGGGTTCAATGGAACATCTGAAGGCCAGTCCGTGGAAATACTTGAAGATGTGGTTGTTGTCGTCGATGTCGTTGTCGTAGCAGGAGTATCTTCTCCGCCATCAACAGTGACGCTGAAGCAACCAGCAAAAACCGTGAGCATCCCCATCAACAGGGCTGTCCCAAGAAGTTTTTTCATTTTGGTTTTATTAAATTATAAATTCGCAGGTTTTATTTTATATTAGGCATGGGGCATTAGGCAATACCTAAATTCCGATTCCGAAAGAAAAACTCGCCTCATTAGAAAATTAGAAGTCTGTTCTTATGAACAGAATATCTGAATTCTCTATTCGGCGTCCTTCGCTCTCAGAAGGCTTGACGGAGCTCGCCTTCTTATCGCTTCGGAACAGATTTCTCGCTACTTATTCAATAGGGATTTGCTCGATTTTTTGCGAAATAAGAAACTTATTTCTTGAAAATCGTTGTCCGCTCCGAGAAAGCTTAGCGGAGCTCACCTTCTCTCCGCTACCAAACGCAAATCTCGCTACTTCGAAAACCTAAAATGCATAACGTCGCCATCTTTTACCTCATAATCTTTACCTTCGACCCTTAATGCTCCTTTTTCTTTCGCACCTGTTTCTCCACCATGATTAACATAGTCGCCATATCCTATAACTTCCGCCCTTATGAATCCTTTCTCGAAGTCGGTATGTATAACACCGGCCGCTCTTGGAGCCAAATCGCCCGCCTTGATAGTCCAAGCCTTCACCTCTTTCGGACCGGCTGTGAAATATGTCCTTAAGCGAAGCAATTCATAAGCATTTCTTATAAGCGAATTCAAACCTGTTTCCGTAAGCCCGAGTTCATGCAAGAAATTATCAGCCTCATCTTTTGAAAACCCTACCAATTCTTCTTCTATTTTCGCCGAAATCGGTATGAGAGTCGCCCCTTCCGGTATCCCTATGTCTTTCTTGATTTTTTCAATATCGATTTTTGAAATCTCTCCTTCATGAACATTCGCGATATACATAAACGGCTTGGCGGTTATCAGATGCAAATCGCGCAAAAGTTCTTTTTCTTCAGGTGTTAATTTTATATTACTTACAAGTATTCCGTTTCCCATTTGTTCATAAACTCTATCAAGCAAATCTGCGTAATCCTTGTCCTCTTTTTTACCGGACTTTGCCGAGGATTTTGCCTTACTTATGCGGTTTTCCATCGTTTGCATATCCGCAAACAACAACTCCGATTCAATTATTTCAATATCTCTTTTCGGATTCACTCCGCCGTGCACATGAATGATATTTCCATCTTCAAAAACTCTAACAACCTGCGCGATCGCATCGCATTCTCTTATATGAGATAAGAATTTATTACCCAAACCTTCTCCTTTACTCGCACCTTCCACCAAACCCGCAATATCCACGAATTCTATAATCGCAGGAACTATTTTCTCGGGAGTCACGATCTTCGCCAGATGGCCAAGTCGATCATCAGGTACTTCTACAACTCCAACGTTCGGCTCGATTGTACAGAAAGGATAATTCGCAACTTGAGCCCCTTTTGTTCTTGTTAGTGCATTGAAAATCGTTGATTTGCCGACATTCGGCAGTCCTACTATTCCTATTTTGAGTCCCATATTATTTCCAGTAATTAATTAATTCTGCATGTGTAAGCTGTCCTTCCGCCGTTGAATTTTCTTTGGTCAGCGGCGCATAGTATAAGTAATTGCCCAGTTTGGGCGCAAGTATGCGAGTGATTTTCCCCTTCTCTCCCATCCCGAGCGTTATGATAGGCTGCGCGTCTTTTTCAGCTCGGATAATCATACCGAAAAGCACGCCTATATCTGTAGATTTGTTTATTTTTACGGCGAATTTGATCACGTTCGGCTTGTGCTTCCTCATGCGTGCATAAATATTTGCGAGCGTTGCTGCAGAAGGTGTTTTTTTGAAATTATGATAGGAAATTATCGTTTTCACATGCTTCTTACGAGCTGTTGCGATTAGATCTCCGATTGATGTGCGCGTCTTTATGCCGACATCTATATAGCTCGCACCGAAATCCAGAGATTTTTTCAATAGAGCTATTCTTTCTTTCTCCGTTCCTTTAAATGCACCTTTCTCGGATTTTGGCTTAAGGACATATAAGAATGGTTTTTTGATTTTCTTTTGGAGTTTTTTTAAAGCTTGAAAATCCAACTCTTCAAATTGATCTAACCAAATTTCTATAATATCGGCATACGGTACGCATGTCGCTTCGAGCTCTTTTATAGTTCTTGCCTTAATTGGTAAACAATATAAACTCATGACGAAATTTAATTACATGAAAGAATTTAAAGCAAAACTCGTCTCCGCGAAAGGTTTAACGGCAGATGTTAAGCATTTTGTGTTTGAGGCGGAAGAAGATTTTCCTTATGAATCAGGGCAGTTTGTGATGGTTGAAATCACGGACGGTAAGGATCCTTCGGGCGTGTCTCGCGCATATTCAATTGCATCTGCACCTGACGGAAAAAGATTCGAATTACTGGTCAAGATTCTGCCGGATGGACGCGGTTCTCAATTTTTGAACGGTCTTCAAGACGGTGCAGTCTTGAATTTCAAAGGACCTTTCGGACATTTCTTAATGGATACTTCATCCAAAAAAGATGTTTTATTTGTGGCGACAGGAACTGGACTTGCTCCTATTAGAGCGATGATAAATGCTAATATTTCGAGCGGGCGAAATGTGAAGTTGTTTTTTGGCGTTAGATATTTGGCGGATATTTTTATGGAAGAGGAATTTAAGGATTTGGGTATGAATTATAAAATCTGCGTCTCGAGACCGGAAGGTGCTTATAGTGGATTCGTCGGACGCGTTACCGATCTTATCGAAAAAACGGATTTTGATTATAAAAATCTTCAAGTCTATATCTGCGGAAGTAAACAGATGTCAGATAGCGTTAGAACTTATTTTTTGGGGAAAGGTGTCTTGCCGGAGGACATAAAAAATGAAGTGTTTTGAAGTATGAGAAGTATGAGAAGTGACATAGTAACGTAGTTGCGGAACCTATTGTTTATTGGTATAAGTTGTATGTTTTAAATTTAATCAAAAATAAAAATGAAAAAATTACTGATTGCGATCTGCGGCGTGGCTATATTGTTAACAAGCGGATGCTCTCTTTTCGCAATGGACGAGATGACTTACTACAACACATATATAGACTATATTAATCCGTTAGCCGAACAACTCGACAATGGTTATATAGACTACATAAATACCGTACCTGAGAATGCGACTGCGGATATGGAGATTGATTTTTATGGGTCTTATTATATGACTGCAATTGCCGATTTGGCTGATGCAAGAGCCAGTCTTTTCACGAGTGATATGATTATTCCAGATACTACCAAGCAAACTGCGCTCGAGGCCGCAACGAACAGTTATTTTGATTCTTTTGAAGTTTTCTTCGAGAAATATAACGAAGCTGCAACTTACTATGGCAATGATACTTACAAGACGAATATCGAATACGCTCTTGAGCTGGATAATGCTGTAATAGATAGTTACTATAATGCCTTGGACTTGCAAAATACTCTGTTCGAATTGATCAGCGAATATCAGGTTTCCGCAAGAGGAGAATTGAATGAGGATACGACCGACCCTGTCGAGAAAATCGGCGTTTCAATAACGCTTCTTTCAGATAAGGTTGATGAAATTCTGGATGTCTTGAACTATTGGGATTTTGTTAATCCTGATGTTGCGGGATTAACTTCTCTTTATGATGGATTGGTTGCAAAACATCAAGAAGAAAAGACGGAACTTGATGCTATAACAACTGATGAATACAAGAGCTTGATTGATACCTTCAATAGCGGATATCTATCTGTTTTAACAGGCTTCGAAGTAGAGGTTAAGAAACTTATCGACGATGCGAATGCCGGACTTGTAACTGAAGAAAACAGCGCGGATTACAACATTGTTTTTGACTATTACGATCAACTTATCGATGCACATAATTCGACTATCGATTTGTTGGAGATGCAGTAAGGAGCTACGCTGCTTCCCTTTCCCAAATCAATACACCGTCTTCATAACCATATGTTCCTCCAAGTTCATGCTTTTCACCAAATCGAACAATCTTTAGTTGGCCATCTTGATCTCTAAGACGAGAAGCCTTGAGAAGATCTGGGAAGTCTCCGCCTCTGTTTGTACAAGCTCCTAAAATTTGACCATCTTGAGATGGGACAACTATTCCATCAAATCCGTTTGCTCTAGCAAATTCAACCGCAATTGAATACTGGTAACGATAACATTGTTCAGAGCTAACTTGCCCCAAAAAGCCTTCAAAAGGATTTGGACCAAACCACAAATATTTCTTGCCATTTTTAGCATCAATTCGCAGCAGCATTGTAAGCCCAACACATTTCCCCGTATCTTCATCCTTCATAACCATTTCAAAATAGTTCGGGTTTTTCCACATCTTCTCGTCTCCGGCAATGCAAAGATAAGCCCCCATTCTTGCGTTCGCGGTTTCTTTGGTTTTTGTAAAATAACCTCTTATATTGCGTTTTTTAGCTGATTTTTCAACCACTCTTGAGCGATCACCACCCATAGTGGTTTGCTTTGCTTCGACTTCCAGTACCTCATCAAACTTAGCAATCTCCTCATTGATTCTGTTGATATCATAAGAAAACAAATTCTCTAACCTTGAATTGACATCGAGAACATATCTCTGTCGCATTACCAGCAGTTTCGGGACAGATGTCTCGAAAAAATAAGCTTTCTCCATTCTCCCAACAGAAGCTAACTCTTGCAGAACATTATCAAGTTCCGCATCAAAAGATGTCCTTGCTGCATCGCTACCAAATTTAATATTCGCACCAAAAATACGAACACACTGTCCTTGCAATACACTTCGTTTTTTCCCATGTTGAATTCTCTCATTATCAAAGGTCTGAGCAAGTGTATCCCGCTGTTTGCTTTTTAATTTCAGATCTTCTCCGTCGCCTGGCATAGCACGAGAAAAACATTCCTCCAAAGCCGCCGTATTCCCACCTTCTTTACTAAGCTCGCCAAAAATATCATGACGCAAAATATGCTTAACGTTTTCACCATAAATAGTAGAAAGCTCTCTCCACAATACGAAATGTTGGCTTACCTCATCTTTACCTTTACGAGCCTCGTCAGCCGTTCGTACAACATAAGCCTCAAGATCTTCTTGAAAAGCATATTTGTATTCTACTATAAGATCTGTAACCTCGGCATCAGGCTTATAAGAAGCACTTTCTTTCGCCTTCCTAATCACTTCCGTGAGAAACAATGCAAGCATTTGTTCTTTTACACTTAGATTTGGCAAGCTGGCAAAAGCTCTCGCTTTGGATTTAAACATCGCTTCGACTTTCTCTTCAAAAGCTTTCCGAAGAGCTTTGTTATCGGGTCCTCTACTGGCAACAAAACTACGAATACCATTTAGTCTTCGCTGATAACTCTCAAGCTTATCAACGTCTTCTTCCGCACCATCCTTCAACCTGTATCCCAAAAGCCCTGTCATCTGAACCGGATACCCCTGTCTATCGTAATGATATCCGCTTAAGTGCTCAAGATTATCTCCGCATGCAACATTTTTATCATGATCGGAATAATTCCCCTTCGGGAAAACTCGCTTTACATAAAACATATACTCCCGAGCAGCTCGTAACTCTTCTGGTAAAGATGAACCGATAAGAGTTTTTGATTTTTCAACCTGATCATCCAAATAATCCCGTGCTGCAGGCTCTCCCCCTCTCTCATACTCTTCAATAAATCTTGCACAAGCAGCCGTATCAGATACTGGAGATTTTCTTAAGAAAAGAACAACGATTTTAAATCTATCCATGCTGTCACCATGCAAATCTTTTAAAGCTTTGAGATCATTAACGTTTTTCGGATCTAAACTTATTAATTCGTCCAAAACCGTACTCAGCTTATCCACATCTTGACCGAACAGGTTTTTATAATTTTCGATATGAATTTCGCGATCCATTATGCCCAATTTTGCCCCAACAGCTTTAATGAAAGCCTTAAATTTATCAAAATCACCACGATAAAAATCGGCCAAATCTCTTAAACGACCTGCATCATGAGCATGCCCACCTAAACCATTCAAACAGTCCAAAACCTCATTTAACTTACTCAAATCATCACCAAATAAGTCTTGATAATCATCAATATCAACCATGTGATGCAGAGAGTCCAGCCTCCCTCCACTATCTCTAATTAGCAAACCGAATTTAGAGGGATCTGTTCTGTAAACACCTGCTAATCTCACTAACCGAATAACCAGCTGTGAAAAATTACGACCTGGATATAAACTGGATAGATCTCTATATATTTGCATCATAGATTCATCATCCAAAACGGCCGAGTCAAACATTGCGAAAATTACGACGAGCTCCCTTGAGAAATAAGCATCTCGCTTGTTATCTTTTACAAATTTGGCGCTTCTTAAAAGCATGTCTTCAGACATAAGAAGAAACTCCTGACAAGGGTAACAGTTATTTAAAGTCTGCATTAAAACACAATAAGCTTTAAATTTAGGCAAATTTTCGCGAAAAGTATCATTAATACCCCAAGGTAAATCATTCTTAAACGTACTTCGTATTAAACTGAAAGCCTGCTCAAACTCGTCAACATCCCCTGGTTTGGCAACGCTTATGGCCAAATCAAACAAGCCATGAGATAAACCAGATCTGTATTCTTTATCTAAAACGCCATAAACTCTTCTGAGTTTTACCATGTCTTCTTGATAAATCTTATTAAAATTTTCTGATTTTGAACATCCGAAAACCGACAAATTCATATCAGCTAATTCGTCGAAAATCTTGCGATCCCCTTTAAAAACTTTTGTCAATTTGGCAAATTGAAATGCCCAACTTCCATAATGTCGATCTGGCCTTTTCGTCGATTCCCATTCTGTTTTATTTTTCAAACATGTATCTAAATATATATCTAACATCCCGTCCGATTCTATTTCTCTAAAATTACGACCAAATTCATCACAACTTGCTTTTACAGCATATGTCGAAGCCCCGTTGTTGTAATACCGCATGAATTCCAACAATTTCTCGAAACGTCCGTCTTCACCTTGAAATAAATGAAATTCTTCCAATAAAAATAATAATAAAGGATTGGTAAGTGATTGTGCTTTAGATTTTCCCAATTCTGTTTTTAAGGCACTCCATTTCCGTATATCTTTACCTAAAGAACGAACCATTCCTCTGTGTTTTTTCTTGTCAAAAACATCAAAAAACTCATCCGAAACCACACTTATAAATGCTTGTTCATCCCTCTCGACATGCCTAATAAGGCTAATTCGACGACGTTCCGTTTCATCGGTTAAAGAGAGAACCCTCCTCTGAAAAGCCCCTGTAAAAGTTGCCACGGCATGAACATCTTCCGGCGTCATATCCGCCTCTTGCAAAAGCGCACGCGTTTCAGGCGTATAGATGTCTGGGTCAGGTTGTCCTTCCTCAATTGGCATATTTTAGTATGATTCAATCCTGTAATTATACCATAAAAACGATAGCGCCGGAAGCCTGCCTCTTCTGTTGCTTTACCTCCCCACCCTTGACAAAACGCAATATCGTGATACTCTACTACCTTATTAAAAACCATTTATGAATCTTACACCTCAAGAACAAATCATAACGAATGATATTTTAAAAAACCCTCCTCTCGATAGAAGACTTTTGCGGGCACTTTTACGCGGGACAACCAAAGATGAAGTTCCATTCATAATAAATGATGGGATGGAGGTTGTAAGTGCAATGAGGGGTGGCGTAGGAGAAGCTGATGTTGCTGAAATTCAATCTGTTGTGCAACCTAGCGCATTATGTTTAAGAGAGCGCCCTATTCAAACCACTCGTTTGGCAATCCTTTATGCAGTTTGGCGAGCTATGGGTGTATTAAAAGGACAAACCGGCGAATGGAGTCAGGAAACGGAGGAGGCACAAGGAATAAATGTGGTTACTTCCACTTGTCAGGATGTGCGCGGTTTAGGCCTGCGTATAGTTTCAGAATATTTTGACGGGATGGATGCTCCTTTCAGGTGTGAAAGCGATTTAGGCAAGTTGATAGAGCCTGATTCCAGAGTTGTCGGGGTACATTTTAATTATGACCAAGGTGGACCTGTTGATCGCGATACTGTTTTTGATCCGCGTCATGGTAGACGTATGACTATAAAAGACGGTTTGAGTTGGGCCGAAGGTATGAGGTCGGTTAAAAATCGCTAAGGCCGCAACCACTCTCAGCTCAGGAAATTAAACAGATATCCGATTATCACAATTCCTGCGGCAACCATGCCGAAGAAGATTCCGATAAGTTTTATGCTTAATACCCTCTTGAGCATTACGGCTTCTGGCAGCGATAATCCGGCTATAGCCATCATGAACGCAAGCGATGTTCCGAGCGGAACGCCATTTGCAGTTATTGAGAAGATAATAGGTACTAGCATCGAACAGCCTGCATAAATCGGCACGCCGATAAGAACAGCTATAGGTACGGACAGCATTTCATATTTGCCGACGTACTTCATGAAAAACTCTTGAGGAACATATCCGTGGATGAGAGCACCCATCATTACACCCGCCAATATGTATGGAAAAAGTTTCTTAAGCGTTGTCCAGCCTTCTTTAACTGCATATTTGCTTTTCGCATCAAAAGTCTTCGGCAAGAAATCCGGTTGCATTATCTTAGGCCCTCTCTCCAAAATTATTTCTTTTTCCACCCCTATTAAATCTATAAGTATTCCACAAACAACACCAAGTACGATTCCTGAAACTGCATATAGTGTTGCCAAGCGCCATCCGAACATTCCTCCCATTATTACAAATGCAACTTCATTAACGAGCGGTGACGTGATCAAGAATGAAAACGCAACTCCCGCCGGTACTCCGGCCTTAATGAATCCTATGAAAATAGGTATTGAAGAGCAAGAACAGAACGGGGTTACGGCGCCGAACATTGAAGCTATAAGATTGCCAGATCCATACTTGGCCTTCGCCATAAATGCTTTCGTTTTTCCCGGAGCAAAAAACGTTCTTATGAAAGCGATTACCGTTACAACTGCGAAAACCAGCGTCAAAATCTTGATCGAATCATATATAAAGAAGTAAATCACTTCCGTTTCGCGAGAGCCTGTTTGCAAGCCCATCATAGAGTACACGATTTGCGAGGAGATATATTCGAACATTTTTTGTGGGTTAAATTTTGTAAATTTTTGGCTAAAGAATTTATCGATTTTTTATTGAGAGAGTAATGTTTCCATTGCGCCTCGCAACAAACGGTTATCAGATCCGCTTCTCTTAAAACTCTTAAGTGGTGCGACACAAGATTTTGCGGCAAGTCGAGTGCAGCTTCTATTTCGCATACGCATTTCTCGCCCGACGAAAGCAGTTCGACTATTTTCAATCTGTTAGGCTCCCCTATCGCCTTGAAGGCAGAGGCTGTTTTTTTCATATTCGTATATCAATAAGCGTTGATATACTATCATGCTCGAAAGGTGTGTGCAAGACAAGTTTTTGCAGATTCGCAATAGTGTAATGTATAATTTGTATGGTTTAAATTTTTAATAAAAACAAAATGAACGTTTCCAAGATATATCAAGGCTTCAAATGCTCGGTTTGCGGTAATGAAGTAGAGGTTCAACACGTCGGCGGAGGAGAGCTGGTTTGCTGTGGCAAGAAAATGGTTCTCACAACTCCTAAGTTGACGGATATATATCTTGCGAAGGCTTTTGCCGGCGAATCACAGGCTCGCAATAAATACGATTATTACGCCAAGCAGGCTAAGAAAGAAGGACTTGAACAGATCGCCGGATTTTTCGAGGAAACGGCTTTAAACGAAAAAGAGCATGCGAAAAGAGAGTTCAAGCTTCTTAATGGCATTCAAGCAACGCTTGCCAACTTGAAACACGCTGCAGAAGGAGAAAAATATGAATATACGACCATGTATCCCGAGTTCGCAGCTCAGGCAAAGGAAGAAGGCCGAAAAGATGTAGCCCTTGTTTTCTTGAATATCGCAAAGGCGGAAATTGCACACGAGAAGAGATATCTCAAACTTATGGAATTAATTCAGACGAAAAAAGTTTTTAAGGCAGAAAAGAAAATCGAATGGAGGTGCCGAAATTGCGGATATGTACATGAAGGTGCCACTCCACCTCTTAAATGCCCAGCTTGCGATCATGAGCAGGCGTTTTTTGAGAGAAAGAGTGTGAATTACTGATTGACTCTTAATTCACTCAATAATTTTTGCCACGCTTCAAAGTCGGCAGATACCGCACGCAAGATCTCTTCTCTTGGAGTTCCCAACGTGTCTTTGTATTTTTCTCTTACAGGCCTTCCAAAAATAAATCTGTCGCTACCAAGAGAATGCATGAAAATCCCCGACAATGGATGACTCCTATCTATTACTATACCATTTGCCTGAACAAGCCTACTCAGTTTTACCGGAGGTACTTTTATCGTTATAACCTTCACTCTATCTTTAAAACCCTTCCTATATCCTAATATGACTCTTCCATTTTCTACAATTTCCGTAATATCGTTCTCCTCTGCTTCCGATATCAATCTTTCAGCCCTAACGCAAAGAGGAGCCTGTCCTCCTCCCGGATGCGAGATGATTTCATAGCCCTCGGATATAATATCTTCAAATTCCATACTCTATAGTTATAGCTTTCGATTTGCTTCTTAAAGACACAAGAAGAAACCATAAGTCATAATATGGCCTCTGTCAACAACGTGGTGCCGCGGGGCGGAATTGAACCACCGACGCAAGGATTTTCAATCCTTCGCTCTACCACTGAGCTACCGCGGCATAATGTTCCAGCTAGAGGGAGTTTATATAAAACCTTCCATTATTTCAACATATTTATATTCTCCTCCTGTATCTTCAATTCAGCGTCTCATCAAAATACCACTTGATGTAATCCCAATTCCCCCCGTAAGGGGTCAAAATATAAACAAAATTCTTAGTTTCGCATACCCCCGTAGTTTCGTCACAAACCTCTTCTGCGGCCGAAGTGTTGTAATCCACGTATTCATGTTCGGATGCTAGAACATTTACCGTACTCATTACGTTTCCGCGCTCAATCGAGTAATTTTTATACTTAACATAATATGTAAGTGCTAAGTCCATTCCTATATCTGTTTCCGTATCTTCCAGAACCGTTTTCATTATGCCGAAAAGCGTTCCTGCATCCGCTATTTCCATACTTAAGGCTTTTTCCTTAATCGCTTCCAAAATCATCTGTTGGCGAGCCGCCCTGTCGTAATCCGAAGAATAATGGCGCGAACGCGCAACCCTAAGAGTCTGCGTACCGTTCAAATGATAATCCCCAGCCGGATAATAAAGCGTACTCCAAACACCGTTGTCGTAAGTTGCGTAACTCGGATCGATCAGGTCTTCTTCAAGCGTAATATCTATTCCGCCCATGAGATCGATAATATCCGCGAAAACGTACATATCCACCAGTATATAATGGTCAACTTCTCGACCTGTTATTTCTTCGATTTGCGAAATAAATTCATCCATGCCGAAAAGCGCGTAAACGCTGTTAATCTTCCTGTCTTCATAGAACAAATCGCGCGGAATTGAAATCATCGTGACCTTTTGCTGATCGGGATTCACATTTGCAAAAATTATCGTATCGACGTTCGAACCGTTCTTGCCTAGGATAAGCATATTCATGGCTCCTTCGGCGTCGGCAGCGGAATGGTACTCGTCAGGCAAGGACGCGGGTAAATTTAGGTTTTTTTTTTGAGCGTCTGTATTATCTGTCACCGCAGCGGAAAGTTCCGTCGAACTTGTACCATCAGGTTCGGAAACCATGACTTTGCCACTATGTTTATCTATATAAATAGTCTTAACAAGAGTACCTGTATCATCTGTTATATCATAATAAATTCCATTGTCGTCTTCTCGCGCCGTTGCGATCGACAAACTGCTTTCTTCAAGTATTTTCAAGAATCCCGCATCTTGAAGCATGCTCTCGATTTTTTCTTTTTTATCGCTTATATCATTTTGCAAAGCTGTGCTTCCATCGAGATCCGCAATCTTGGCAGATAACTCTTCTTGAGAGATTGCAATATGCGCTTTTTCTCCTGTTGAAGCGTTATACCACATGATCGCATCCGGCAAGTCTTTTGCCAATCCGATGCTCGCAAGTAGGCTCTGATCCTGATTTATAATGTCGTAACTGAAGCCTGTATCCGTTTCGATTTCGTTATCGGCGGAAATGCCTTTTGCTCTCATAGCGTCATAAGTTGTTCCGGCCGAATACAGGATGTTTTTCAAACTTGTTCGAGCCGATTCCGAAGTAGTAATTCTATCTGTAAGTTCTTGCAAGTTTGCAAGCGTACTCTCAATGGTTGACGTTAGATTTGAAGTCGTGTTTTCAGATAATTCCACCTCTCCAAAATAGTCTTCCATTCCGTAAACTCCGTCACTCGACAAACTTATACTCATAATCGTAAGCCCGTTCGCATTCTGTATATTGTATGTATTTTCAGGATTTGCGAGATTGTTATTTGCAAGAAGCGCCTTGAACGTTTCCGATGCAAAATAAGCGTCCATTTCAGATTTCTTCTGCGAATACTCTTTGCTTTTCGCCAAATCCGCTATGTACGTTGCTAGGTTTGAAATCAAAGGATCTTCTTCGGTTTGTTCCGTTACCTCTTCTTCATTTAAGCTATAATCTTTTTCCGGAAGCAGAAGCACTCCCCTTACTTCGTTCAAGTCGTTTGCGAACTCTTCGATTAGGCTTGTTGCCTGTTGCGCATCATCTGTTGCTTGATAGGTTTCGGCGAGTTGATTTTTTACTGAAAAAATCTGCCAAGTGTTGAGTAGTATCAAGAAAATAAGGACTCCGAATCCTATTTTTGGAAGGAGTTTTTTATCTTCCGAAAGTATTGTGTTTTTGATGTTCATATCGAGTGGTAGTGTACGCAGGACAGGATATCAGAAAAACGGCTTTGGGCAAGCCGCTTTGGAAGTGTCGTATATATAGACTCAATCTTGATTGCGAATTGGTATTAGCAACCTCCAACCGGCGATGATTCTTCTGTCTCGGGCATGACCTGTTCTATCCGAGGACATACTGTGTAAGATGTAGTTTGCGAATCATCATTAGCACGACCATTTCCATCTGATGGGTTCTCCCTACCCAACCTTCCATCCGAGAAGTCGTCAAACGACGGTGCGGATGTCGCTGCCGTCTTTACAATCATCGCCTTTATACGACCTGCAAGTCCATCAACGTCTGGATGAGCGATTAACACATCATCACCTTGTTCTTCTACTTCAACCCCTCTCATTTGAAAAACAACATTACGAATTCCTTTCGCGCCACCGCAATGTTCATGAAGCTGTTTTCCTATTATCAACGTGCCCATGTGTTTTTTTTAAAGAAATAGGTGATAAAATTAGTCGCATTGACATAAAAAGTCAATATACCGCCATGTGCTACCACGTCACAGTCAGAGTTCCCTTCGTCTTCTGCAGTATTGAAAAATCCAAATCAATCGTTCGCCCAATTCTTTCCATTGTCAGAGTCCCATTTTCATTCGACATCATTTCATATCCCAATCCTTCATAATATTCCTGCACAGCCGCTATATCGTCTTCTGTCACAACTCTACCAAACGCAAAGTCGAGCATCATCCCGTAAAAATTATCCCAAAGCTTAACCTCTCCGTCATAAAGTTCGTCCAAAATCGGCATAAGCTCATTATAGATTTCCCAACTCGTATCTGTTGTCGGCTCGACTTCAGCAACACCATCGTAATATACCTGCGCCCAATTTGTTTCGTCACTAATTCCTGTCGAATCACCGGAATCGACGTAACAAAGTGGTAAAGATGCTTCAACAACCGGATCGATGTCCCAAGTTGTTGCCGTATAAGATGGAGTAAATGGAGATTGATCTCTAACCGGCAAATCATAATCCTCAGACGTTGCTTCCAAATCGTTCATTTGAACATAAGCCGTAACGTCTTCAGAAGAAGTCGATCCTTCATAATCAAAAACGAAACTCGAATCCGCGGTCGTATTTCCATTCGCATTTAATTTAACAACGTACATATATTCCGTGAAATCTTCATCAACGAAATCCCCGATTGAACCGATTATCGCTATCCCCTGATCATCAGTCATCGTCGCGTCGTTTGAATAAAACGCAGTATCTCCGCCGATTTGCTCCACCCATTGCAGATTGAATTCGTCATCCGTTTTTATCACAAGAGAATTATATCTACTCGTATTGGTATACTCTTCCGGAATTTCACCATAGGCCTCAATCGCTTCATCCACAGTCAATTCGCCGTTGTCAAAAGCCTCATTAATTTCAAGAATTATGTCCATATATTCCGCATTTTTTTCATCCATATCATCATCCTGAGCCGTAAAAGCGCTTACCAAAATAAATCCGTTATCGGAAGTTGCCTCGACAAGCAAGTCGGCCTTAAAACTTGCCGTTTCCACAACAAGAGTTTTCGCCCACTCCAAATTCCCATCACTATCCATTTTTACCGCCATAAGTGGCTGATCCAAGGTCGCTTCCATATCAATAGGAAGATTTAATCCGCTTGTTGTGAGAGTTGAAAACAATCCAAACGCAATATATCCGCCATCTGGCGTTTCTTTCACAAAATCAATCCATCCGGCCGGCATACGCCATTCGAGATAATCCACCGTATATCCGTCACCGGCTTCATTCATAACAGCAGTCGGTATTTCAAAAGGGATCGCTTCTATACTTTTCGCCCACTCCAAATCCCCATTCCCATCCAGTTTCATCACGCCTTCCATTTCGCTATAACCCCATATATTGCCATCCTCATCCGGATAATTGATATTTCCGGTCAAAATAAATCCTCCATCGCTTGTTAAAGCGAAGGCCGAATTGTCGTCATCATCCGCGCTGATTCTCTTTACCCATTCCTCATCTCCATTACTGTCGAATTTTATAAGTTTGAGAGATGAATATGGAAATTCATAATAAATATCACCACCCGCATCCTGCGTTTCCCATTCCGACATGTTTTCCAAATATATAAATCCTCCATCATCCGTCGGATAAATCGAATCTGTCAAATCCGTAGAGCCAAAAGGAAAATTTCTGCTCCATTGATAGTTACCTTCGGAGTCGAATTTTGAGAAAAAAGTTTTTAGCCGCGTGTAAGAAGTGCCTGCGATTTCCTCATCTGTTTCAAGTCCGGGCGTAAGTCCGCCCATCAAATAACCGCCATCATCCAATTGTATCGCCACGTATCCCTCATCTCCTCCGCTTCCTCCGGAAACCGTTTGTACGAGCCTTGTCCATTCAATAGCACCTTTGTCTGTTATTTTCGAGATATAAGCATCCGTATCGCACATTTCACATTTGGGAATTGTAGTCCCTGTAACTATATATCCGCCATCGCTTGTTGCTGAGATCCCCTGACCCCATGTTCGATCCTTAACCGAATATTTTTTTGAAAAAATTGTGCTGTCTATTAATTCTGCGTCATCCGAGAAAAACTTAGTGGAAGTCTTATCACTGACGTTTTCCATAAGCCTGTAAATCATCTCCGCCACTTCTCCGCGCGAAACGTATTGATCAAAAGAACAGATGCTCGTAGGTATTGCGCCTCTGTTTTCAAGTTCTTGCACGAAAGGTTTATACCAAATCTCATCAGCCCCGACATTATATTGAAATGCACCAACCATTATTTTTGACGCTTCCGAGAAATTAATGTTATTTCCCGGTCTGAAAGTCGAATCGTCATATCCGGCTATGATCCCGTTGTTCGTCGCAACGCATACGTAAGGAGCGAACCATTCGTCGCCTGCGATATCCGTAAAGTTGCGTGTCGGTGTGCAGTTCGCAATTTCATCCGCTTCGAAAAGTGCATTTATGATTATCTTAACGAACTCCGCTCTATTGATTTTATTATTGGGTTTAAACTCCCCGTCCTCATATCCGTTCACGATTCCATGCACTTGAACGTAATCGATCGCATCGTAACTCGTACTGTTTTCCGATACGTCGGAAAATTCCGCATACGCCACGGAAAACATTATTACCGGCAAGATTATTACGGCCCAAAGTGATTTATTCATCTCGTTATTATACCATGAAATGGCGTGGACGGCAAGCCTCTGTACCCTGTTGATGGACCAGTATTTCACGCTAAATATCTGATAACGCACGACACATATTCACCATTAAGACAAACCGGAATCCTTTGGGATAATGGTGGTTTGCATTAAGCTTGTTGCCAATAAACTTTAACCTAAAATCTCATGGAAGGCTATTGCGTAAAATGTAAGGCAAAACAGGAAATGTCTGATGCTAAAGAAGTAGAAATGAAAAATGGACGCAAGGCTATGAAGGGGAAATGCCCTGCTTGCGGCACAGGAATGTTTAGAATTCTTGGAAAGTAAAAAAGCAACTCATAGTTTTGGCGTTTTTTCGTTATGATACCAATTCGTAATGTTCTAATTGCGAATTGGTATGAGTGGATTTATTGTTTCAAGTCCTATTTTAATAAATAAGTTTGCGCGAAATATTGCTACAAATATAAATGTGGGTTTGGGCGGGCGATAAAACGCAATTTGCTGTCTGGAGCAGGTGACGGGAATCGAACCCGTCTCTTCAGCTTGGAAGGCTGACATAATAGCCACTATACGACACCTGCAAGTTTTTCCAATTTGCGAACGTAATCTTATACAATTATCAAAAAGCTTTCAACATCAAGTTGATTCAACGCCGTAACTTCATCTTTTATTTACTGACGTGTGAGTAGGTAGAAAGATTCGCATGATGCTTGCGAACCAACTCCTCAACATCTCCCGTATCAGATCCGGTATCTGTTTGTTCGGCAACGTGACAATTTCCATCACAACTTGCTTCTTCATCTTCCATGTAATCATGACAACCCTGTGCACATTCATCCTGAGAAGCCCCTTGGGCCGTCGTCATGTTGTTACCTTCACCACAAGCGGTTAATAATGTCATTGCTGCCGCCATAACGGCCATTTTTCCATGATTCCCACTTTCCATAGTATTTAGCTTAAAAAATAGGGGTTTATTTTAGCATTGAATTCTTGCGCGTCAAATCTCTGAATTTCTCTTTAATCTTTTCAACATCGACATCTTGTATTCCCATCGCGTATTGAGACTTGTCGTTTTCTTGGAACATTCTTCTTACTTTATCCTCATATGCGAATCCTATGCATGGGATACCCATGATGAAACAAATTATACTTGCGTGGAGACGAAAATTGAGCGCGAAAGAGCCTTTTGAAAAAACATTCTCAAAATTATCAAAATCGATTTCGGTAATTTCCGCCTTATATGAAGTTATTTTTTTTGCAGTTCTCTCTGACATGTCCTGATCTGCTCGATCAAAAATCAAAAAACGAGCCTTCAGCCCAAATTCCGAATAAGCCCACTCAAGAAACTCCGACAAGACTTGCGAAAAATCTTTTTGTAAAAACTTCCAATCTCTTAATGCGACCAGAATTTCTCCACCTTTAGCCTTCTTCAATTTCATTGCGAAGACTGGATCCGGCGCAATTTCAATTTCTTTTTTCACGCCGATTGCACGCAGGATTTTTTCAGACTCACGATCACGCAAAATTATTTTATCAAATCGCGAGAAGATTTTTTTCACAATCCATTTCGAAAATTTCCCGCGAATTTCCCCCACTCCTTGTCCAAAACAAATTATTTTCTTGCGCAAAATAATCGCCGGTAAAATTTGTACCGACCAAATCCAAATAGTAATCGGTTCTTCACTTGTGAATAAAGTTCCTCCTCCGAAAATCACCATGTCCGATGTCGCGTAATATTTTATTGTCTTGAAAATTCGCCCCATAAAAATCGATGAAAAAAACGAGCGAATACCAGATGGGAACGGAAAACAACTATCAACTCTGAAATGCTCTTTTGTATAACGCGGAGAGGATGAGACGACACAGGATTTTCCTTCGTGAAAAATCGTTAAAATATTTTTCAGAACGAGTTCATCTCCAAAATTATTCGCTCCGTAATTGCCGACAATCAGGATATTTTTTTTATTCATCAATGCGATTTTATCACATTTACAAAAAAGTATTTGCAAAAAATAAATAATGAAAGTATGTTTAATGTAGTTTTTAATTAAAAACAAAAACACAACATGGTTGTAAAAAAGAAAAAAGTAGCCAAGAAGGCTAAGAAAGTTATTAAGAAAAAAGTTGCAAAGAAGGGCAAGAAGGGTCGCAAGTAGTTTTCTTTGCAAATTGAAAAAAGCCCTCGCGTAATGCGGGGGTTTTTTATTTGCGTTTATCGTGACTGAAACGTTTCATCTTTCCGAAATACAAAGCGCTTTCAAGCCAATCAAGTTTCCCTTTTGTACTAACTCGCTTCCAATGTTTAAGCAAATCCAAATCTATTTTTTGAGATTTTTTCTTCATAAGCCTTTTAATTCAATTAATGCTTTTAAGTCCATGATGTCTTGATCTCTATTCGCTTTTTTCTTCATAGCAATTAAATCCTCAATCGATACTACCGGAATACGTACTCCGCTTATTAATTTTGTAATTTTGTTCTTTTTTAGCAAATTAAACCTCAATGATTCCTCAATTATAATATCTATTTGAAGATGTTCATATGGAGATTGCTTGCGCGATCGGCTTGATAGTATTGCGCTCTTCGAGCGCTTTGGAGCGGGGTACGAGAATCGAACTCGCGCTTTAAGCTTGGGAAGCTCACGTACTACCACTATACTAACCCCGCATACCGAGAGCATTATTTATAAAATTTGACTCTACGGCAAGCAGAACTTAAAGTTTCATCATGACAAAAATACAAATTTATACCGATGGCAGTTCAAAAGGGAATCCCGGTCCGGGTGGATGGGCTTTTGTCGTTTTGCATGATGGAAAAACCAAAAAAGCTTCCGGTGGCGAAAGTGCAACTACGAACAATAGAATGGAAATCATGGCCGCAATAGAGGCGCTTAAATGGGTTAAGAAAAATCATGCCGATGCGAAAATAGATCTGTTTAGCGACTCGACCTTGCTTATCAAGACCATGTCAGGTGAATTTAAATCCAAAAAAAATCTCGATCTCTGGCGCGAATTGTCAGGTTTGGCGGAAGGGCTTGATATCGAATGGAATTGGGTAAAAGGTCATGCTTCGGACAAATATAACAATATGTGCGATAAATTGGCGCAGGAGGCGGCGGATAAAGTTGAGCCTGCGGATGTGCTCGAGGAAAAATGCGCGGAAGGTTTTTATTGCCCGAAATGCAACAAAGAAACTGAAGGCGTATTAACACAAAAAACTCCCGACTCCCCTATCCGCGTGGACTGCACGCATTGTGGCAAATACATTAAGTTCGCGGAAAAAACGAAAGAAAATCTGGAAAGGATTTGCGATAATGCTGAACTGAAATTGTTTTAAACGACCTTCTGTTATTTCAACTCTTTAATCTTCGCCTCAAGATCGGCTTTTGATTTCACACCTGTTGCTTGATGCACAACCTGTCCGTCCTTGAAAAATATGATTGTAGGAATACTCATTACTCCATATTGTCCTGCTAAATCACCGCTTTCATCGACATTCACTTTTCCGATTTTCACATCGGGATATGCCGCTGACAATTCATCTATAATAGGAGCCAACATTCTGCAAGGACCACACCAGTCAGCATAGAAATCTACAACCGCTAAGCCTTTTCCGTTTAAAACTTCTTGCTTGAATGTATCCGATGTAAATATGTGAGCCATCTTGTGTTTTAGGTTATGTGTTCAACAATTTGATTTTAGCACGCATAGTTTTCGGCACAATATTATCCCATCTCAATCCTGTATTTTGTCAATTCCAATGTCGTATCAAGTCGAGCAAAAGTATGTTATAATTTCTGGATGTAAGTTTTTAAAAAATCTCCGATGCACATAGCCAAGAAAATTTCTGCAGCTCTGATTTTTACAATAATCGCTTCTCTTTTCTCATATACGTTTATCTTGGAAAAAGGAGACGGCGTGAAAATCGGAACCGCTTACGATAGCATAGAGCTTTATCTCAATCCTGAATTGCAGGCTTCGACAACTTCCGCGCCCGCATATCAGAAAGATAAGGTTTTTATTTCGAATGAATTTCAAGCGGAGTTTCCGTTTAATGCGGTCTCCATAGAGTGGGATGAATCGATTCCGGATGCGACTTCGATAGATTTATTTATAAAATTTTTTGAAGTTGATACCGGCGAATGGACGGATTGGATAGCTCTTGATAACGAAGGTGGTCAAGATTATGAGGGGTATAGCTTTGCTGTTACTAATACCGCGACGGCATTCCAATATAAGGTTTCCATGCATTCTGATGATAGTTCTCAGACACCTTATTTAAAAGATGTAAGTTTTCAATATGTTAATACCGAAGATAATAATTTTGAAGAGCCTACCGCACTTCAGAAGCTTGAATTTTCCGATGGGTCTATCGATATAATCTCTCGCGCCGAATGGGGTGCTGATGAAGATTACCGTTTCTATGATGGAGATGAGGACGAGCTGGAAGATGATGATGGGAAATCTTCCGCAATCGAACAGGAATTATGGGGAGGCTTATATGATGACGAGTTGGAAATAGCAGATACAACTATGTATGAAGACGGCGAACGTCTTACTTGGGCTCAAGAATATCCGGAAGATGTCACTAAGATAATAATTCATCACACAGCGACAACTTCAGATCTTGATGATCCCGAGGCTGCAATTCGCGCAATCTATTATTACCACGCCATAAGCAGAGGCTGGGGCGATATCGGTTACAATTACATTATCGATCAATATGGAAATGTTTATGAAGGACGTGCAGGCGGCGAAGGTGTCGTCGGCGGCCATTCTGCAGGATTTAATGTCGGGTCGATTGGAATTTCCATCTTGGGAAATTATGAGGAGAGCGAACTATCTTATGATGCTCTTGTTAGCCTCATGGCTCTGATTCAAGATCAAGCGGAAGAGTTCGACATCGATGTTGAAGGATCTTCTTCTTTCAGAGATAGAATTCTTGAGAATGTTTCGGGGCATAAAGATTCGGATGCGACAGCGTGTCCCGGAGAGCATGTCTATGAATTACTTCCTTACATAAGATCTTCCATCGCAAGTGCGATCGAAGGAGATTACAGCTACGGTTCGACAACTGAATTCGCTTATGAAGCTGTTGGAGATTGGGAAACCCTCAGTTTGGATCCTGAAGATGAACAAGAGTTTAGTTTTAAATTAAAAAATATCGGAACGGCGACATGGGACAGCAAAACTTATTTGGTCGCAAATGCGGATTATTCCGCCGATTTGATTGTTGATTTAAATAAAGATTCCAGTAAGAGTATTGCTTATTTGGATGAAACTTCTGTTGCTCCCGGAAATACTGGGACTTTTACTATAAAATTAAATTCCAATATTCAGGGCGGGTTCGTTTCATTTGACATCACTCCCCTTTTTAACGGATACAAAAAAACCTCCAATTACATAAATCTGCCTGTTTATGTCGAAGCTCCCGACTTGTCTTATGAAGTTGTAGATATTGATGTCGGCAGCAGCAGAATCGAGACGGGACATGAGGTTGCGGTTTCAATCAAGATTAAAAACAACGGGAATATAACTTGGAAAAACGATGGGGATTATCCTTTGTATTTGGGCGTACCTGACGACGGAGAGAGCGAGCTTATAGGAGGGTTCGACAAAACTAAATACGGACTCATGAATGAGGCCGAGGTTGCTCCGGGGGAAACTGCGACTTTTGATTTCAATATAGAGGGACCTACCGCTTCCGGATATTACACTTCGTATTTCACTCCTGTGTTTGGTGACGTCGTCGAGGCTGATGCCACCGAGGACAGTTATTTCGAAATTCTTGCTTATGATAAGTCTAATAAGGCGGAATTCGTGTCGAAGAGCGACAAGACGGAATTTGAACCCGGAGAAAAAGAAGAGGTTTGGATTCAGCTTGAAAATATCGGATATCAAACTTGGACTGATGACAATCTTACAGTCGGATTCGTGAAGCAGGTCGGTATAACAGTCAGCAATTATTATCTCTCAGAGTCCTCTGTCGAACCCGGAGAAACCGGCAAGATTAAATTCACGATAAGCGCACCCGGAGAAGAGGGCGATTACAAGATTTATATCAAGCCTCGTGTCA
>MFXH01000009.1 GCA_001788795.1 Candidatus Peregrinibacteria bacterium RIFOXYA2_FULL_41_18
CGCTGTCCGAGTCTATCCATTCAGAGTTGTTTGTAGAGAATACATCTTCCGTGTCAGGGTATCCATCATTGTCGTCATCGGGATCTTCTGTGTTCCCAACTCCGTCTCCGTCAGTGTCATAATCCGCCGTAATGGTTCTTGTGATAGTGTTGTTGCTTGAATCATCCCCTTCAGATATCCATGGGGTGAGTGTAACCGAAATTTCTTGAGTCCCTCCTTTTGGATACCACGTGACGAATATTGTATCTGTTGATCCGGAAATGACCGAAATCGGTTGATCTGAACCGACTTGTCTGTCATATGTGTTGTCCCATATTTGTATCGTTCCCAATAAATCGTTACCTGAATTATTGCTGGCGATTACATATATTGTCGCAGGGGTGTTTTCTACAAATGTACTTGTAGAGAATGATACATTTCCTTCTGTAAGAAACAGGTCTCCGCCGGCCGCTATTGCGGTTGGAATTGAGAGCATCGCAATTATTAGCGGAAACAAGATTGATTTAATCAATATTTTTTTTGTTGTTTCCATGATGTTTATATTTATTTTTAGAAACTTAAACCGGTAGTTTCTCTTGTTCTTCTTCTGCTCCTTCTTCCATCATAGCTTCTCCTTCAGGCAAGTCATCGCTTTTTACAGCATCCATGACTGATATTGAAGCGACTTTGTCGCCTTCATTCAATCTCATTACATAAACTCCTTGAGTCGCTCTTCCTCTTGACGGGATTGATGCCAACGGAACTCTTATTATTTGTCCTTGTTTTGAGACAACGATAAGGTCGGATTCGGTTGCTTCGCGAATTACGCTTGCACCGATTACCTTACCTGTTTTTGCTGTTATGTTAGCGGTTTTCACACCGGAGCCTCCTCTTGATTGGAATCTATAGCTTACTAGCGGAGTGCATTTTCCAAGTCCGTTCTCCATAACAACCAATAGGTCTTCATTGTTATTTCTGACGATGTCCATTTGTACGCAATAGTCTCCTTCTTTAACTCTTATACCGCGCACCCCTGTTGACGCTCTTCCCATAGATCTTACGTCAGCTTCGTCGAATTGAATGCATTTGCCTTCGTGGGTGACGATTACTATTTTATCTTTTTCTATTGTTTGTCTTACCCATTCCAGAGTATCTCCTTCTCGTAATTTTATAGCTATAAGACCGGATTTCCTGATGTTTTTGAAGTCTTCCATGTCTGTTTTCTTAACCGTGCCTTTTTTGGTTGCCATGAATAGATATTTGCCTGTCTTCTCTTCATCGCTTGTTAAAATTGATGTTATCCTTTCGTCTTCTCCCAATTGGAGCAGGTTAACGATTGGAATGCCTTTTGCTTGGCGTGAAGCTTGCGGGATTTCGTAAACCGGCAATCTGAATACGCGACCTTTGTTCGTGAAGAACATGATGTTGTCGTGGTTCATCGCGCCTTTTATTATATCTATTTCGTCTTCCTCTTTTGTGGACATTCCGATTACGCCTTTGCCTCCGCGTTTCTGTGTGCGGAAAGAAGATGGCGTAACTCGTTTGATGTAATTCTCTTCTGTTAAGGTGATGATCATCGGAGCATTTGGGATTGTGTCTTTTTGTGAAATTTCTCCGACCGCATGTTCGACGATTTCAGTTTTTCTTGCATCTGCATATTTCTCTTTGATTTCGGCAAGTTCATCCTTCATTATTTTCAATACTTTTTTCGTGTCTTTAAGAATGCCCTCGAGTTTATCGATAAGTGCTAGTTTTTCGTTGTATTCATCTTCGATTTTCTTCTGTTCAAGTCCTGCAAGGGTTTGCAATCTCATTTCAAGAATTGCCTGTGCTTGAAGGTCTGATAATTTGAATTTCTTCATCAAAGAAGCATGTGCATCTTCTTTTGTTGGGGATTTCTTGATTGTCTCAATAATTGCATCGATATGATCAAGAGCTATTTTCAACCCTTCCAAAATGTGAGCGCGAGCTTTTGCTATTTTTAATTCGAATTTAGTTCTGTTTGTAATGACTTCTTTTCTGTGTTCGACGAAGTATCCTATAACCTGTTTAATGTTGAGCAAGCGAGGTTGAATTCCGTCAACCAATGCGATCATGTTCATGTTGAACGATGTTTGCATCGGGGTCATCTTATAGAGCTGATTTAGGATCTTTTTCGGATAAGAATCTTTTTTCAGTTCTATTACGATTCTTATACCTTCGCGATTGGACTCGTCGCGGATATCTGTTATCCCTTTGATTTTTTTGTCTCTAACGAGGTCGGCTATCTTGGTAACAAGAGTCGATTTATTAATTTGATATGGAATTTCCGTAACTATAATTTGGAATTTTCCGCCTTTTTTCTCTTCGATATCGGCCTTTGCGCGCATGACTATTCCGCCTCTACCGTTCGTGTACATATCCTTTATGGCATTCACATCATAAATAATTCCGGCTGTTGGGAAGTCGGGTCCTTTAATGTGTTGCATGATATCTTCAATCGTGCAGTCCGGATTATCTATTACAAGCATAGTTCCGTCTATAACTTCTCCTAAGTTGTGAGGAGGGATGTTAGTCGCCATACCTACGGCGATACCTACCGTTCCGTTAAGAAGAAGTTGAGGTAATCTTGTTGGCAAAACAGTCGGTTCTTTGAGACGTCCATCATAGTTGTCTGTCCATTTGATTGTTTCTTTTTCAATATCTGCAAGCATATCTTCAGCCATTTTTTCCATTTTTGCTTCCGTATAACGCATGGCAGCTGCAGAGTCTCCATCTATTGAACCAAAGTTACCTTGTCCTTTTACAAGCGTATATCTCATTGCGAAATCTTGAGCTAATCTCACCATAGAGTCGTAAACTGCCGAGTCGCCATGAGGATGGTATTTACCCAAAACCTCACCGACTACGGTTGCAGATTTCCTGTATGAAGAGTTTGATCTCAGGCCAAGTTCATGCATTGCGTATAATATACGTCTATGAACAGGCTTCAATCCGTCTCTCACATCCGGTAAAGCGCGCGCGACGATAACGCTCATCGCGTAATCCAGATAACATGTTTCCATCTCGTCCGATATTTCTCTCGGTGTGCTGTTTGCGTCTATTGCAAATAACGGTTGTGGCTCGCCGGCTTCAGCCGTTTTTTCCGGTTGAGGGGTGGTGTTTTCTACTGGTTTAGTCGCTTCCGGTTTCGTTTCTTCTTTTTTTGTTTCCTCTTCAGGAGTTTTCTTCTGTTCCTTCTTAGGATCTTTTTTATTTTTCGCCATATGGAAATATGCTTTAAAGTTTTGCTGACTTGGGTCAATTTAACACAAACTAGTTTTAAAGGGGAGTGAAAATGGAGGAGGGGTTGACTTTTTCGGCAAGTAGGTTATAATTCAACCTTAGTAAATTAAATAATTTTATGGTTTCAGTTCCAAATTTACCTCTTCTTCGAGAGCCCGATGACCATCTTCAGAATCTCACCAGTGGATTGAGAGTTGTCAGTTCATCCGATAAAGATGTTTTTTGTACGAGAGTTACGGTTAAACTGGCAGATTTGGTTAACAGGTTCCAACTTTTGTTACCTGCCGATCCGGATTTTGAAAAATATTTAAGGCATATAATTACTTATATCAACAGTTTCTTTTCGGTTTTTGATGATTTTTTAAAAGGAGAAGATCATGCGGATTATCTTGCGAGATTTATGGATACTGTATATCGCCCTTTTTTCGATGTGTTGAGTAAGTTTATTGATATGCGTAAGGCTGGAGATAAGGCTGTTAATTTATTTGAGACAGTATCTGATCAGAAATTTTTTAGTGAAGGTGTATCTGATTTCAAAACTGCGGCCGATAATGCTGGTGGTAAATACGTGCATGTTTTGGCTGATCAAATCAATGTACGTTGTCTTGATTTGCTAAGGTCAATGCATGAGTCTAGGGCAAATATAGATTCGCTTACGGGTGTTTACAGCAGAAGGCGTGCTTTTGAGCTTCTTCGTAAATTATTTGATTCATATGTTTCCGATCATGATGTGCAAAGTAGTGAAAACTTTGAGTTGCCTGAAAATTGCGAGGGAGAAGATTCTCTTTCTGATTCGCATGATGAGCGAGCCTCTGAATCATTGAATGATAATGATGATCATGAAAATTTAGAGTCAATTCTTGATCAGGATTCTTTATTTTGTTCGAGTGCCGTTTCCAATGATGAGATGTTAAATAAGAAATCGCTGGCGGTTGTTTTCATAGATTTGGATCATTTTAAACAGATTAATGACGATTTCAGTCATTCGCTTGGCGATAAAGTTTTGCGTATTGTCGGCAGAGTCTTGAAAGAGTCTGTTCGTATTTTCGATGTGGTTGGAAGATTCGGAGGGGAAGAGTTTTTCTTGGCATTGGATAATATCACTCTTAATGAGGCGGTTTTGGTTTGCAGTCGTTTAAGAGAAAATTTAGATAGAGCTGTTCGAGCAGAATGTTCCGAATTGCAGGACAGGGGGTTGACCGCTTCTGTTGGAATATCTTTTTTCGGTGATAATGGTGCTATTAGGACCGCTGAGGATCTTATCAATGCCGGTGATGTTGCGGCTTATGGTGCCAAGAAGAATGGAAGAGATTGTATTGTTCGCATGAGAGATGGGAAATTATATAAAGTAAATTATACTGGCGATTCTTTTAATGAAGAAGAACTGTCCATAGTCGAAGATTCCGGTACTTCCGGAAGTGGTATAGTAAGGATTCTTGATAAAGATTTTGAAATCACAGTAAATGTTGTTGATGGCAGAATAAAGTCTTTTTCTTCAAGAGAGATCCCTAGAGTGCGTATCGAGCCCGATTATTCTATTTAGCCGTCTGTGGGCTATTGATTATCATATAGATTTCTGCTATAATTATCAGATATAAATCTCAATAATTATGGCGGAGAAAGAGGTCAGTCCGGCGAAAAACGATCAGGCTGTTTCTCAGGGTTCGGCTCTGGTAGCCGAAAAACCTGCTATTGATAAGCCTGTTTCCGGTGGCGAAAAGGTTGTTGCTATTCCGGCTAAGGAAGATGCGAAAAAACCTGTCGATGCCGCTAAATCTATCAAAACAGAGTCTGCAAAGAAGGCTTCAATTGTTGATAATTTGAGAGAAAAGTTATTTGGTGCAAAGAAAACATCTGCTTTGGCTACATCTGAATCTGGCAAGGCGCAACAAGGAGAAGTTTTGACACCGCAAGAGAGGAAGGAAGTTTTGGATGCCGAGAAGCTTTATAATGACGGGTTGGCTTCGATTAGGGATTTGATTTCACCGGCGTCTTTTGAGGTTGCGTATGATCATATGAGGGTGGAAGGTTTTTATGCTCAGAGCTATTTCGTATATGCATATCCGAGATATTTGGATACGAATTGGTTGTCTCCGATTGTGAATTTTGATGTTACGATGGATATTTCTCAATTTATTTATCCTATTAATTCGGCTGAGATAATGAAGGTTCTCAGGCGAAAAGTTGCCCAGTTTCAAGCTTCGATTCGTATGAATCGCGAGAAGGGCAATGTGAGCGATCCTGCGCTTGAAACTGCGCTTGAAGATGCGGAGCAATTGAGAATCGAATTGCAAAGGGGACAGGAGAAATTCTTTCAGTTCGGTATGTATTTTACGGTTTATGCGGATAGTATTAAGAAGCTCAAAAAAATCACAAAACAACTTGAGAGTTTGTTGGGAGGAAAATTGATTTTGACCAAGCCGGCTTATTTGCAAATGGAGTATGCTTTTAACTCAACAATTCCTATCTGTTTGGACGAGTTGAATGTTGTTAGAAATATGAACACTTCGCCGTTATCTACGACGTTCCCGTTCATTTCTTCAGAGCTGACTTCCAATGATGGTATTTTGTACGGATTGAATAGGCATAATGATGGGCTTGTGATTTTCGATAGGTTTACTCTTGAAAATGCGAATTCCGTTGTGTTTGCCAAGTCAGGTGCCGGTAAATCTTATGCGGTTAAACTTGAGATTTTGAGGTATTTGATGATGGGCGTTGATGTTATCGTTATTGACCCTGAAAACGAGTATAAGGCGCTTTCCGACTCTGTTGGAGGCAGTTATATGAGGGTTTCACTTAATTCGGATAGAAGAATCAACCCTTTCGATTTGCCAAAAGCGCTTGAGGGTGAAGAGGCTAAACCCGGTGATTTGCTAAGATCGGTTATTATGGATCTAACCGGTTTGATGAAGTTAATGCTTGGAAGTTTGACGCCTCTCGAGGCCAGTTTGCTCGATAAGGCGCTCATAGATGTTTATGCGACAAAAGGTATTACGATGGATACACCTGATCCTTCTGTTTTCACTCCGCCGACTATGGAGGATTTGTATGCAGTGTTGTCTTCTATGGAAGGTGCTGAGCAGATGGCTCAAAGGGTTCAGAAATACACTACCGGTACTTTTGCTGGGTTGTTTAACAAGCCGACAAATATTGCGCTTGATAACGGACTTGTGGTGTTTTCCGTCAGGGATCTTGAGGATGAATTACGTCCTGTCGCCATGTATGTAATTCTTGGATACATTTGGAATAAAGTAAGAAGCCAGATGAAAAAAAGGCTTCTTGTAATTGATGAGGCGTGGTCGATGATGCAGCATGAAGATTCTGCAAGATTCTTGTTCGGTTTGGTTAAAAGGGCGAGAAAATATTATCTTGGAGTTACGACGATTACACAGGATGTCGAGGACTTCTTGAAGAGTTCTTACGGCAAGCCGATTATTACAAACTCGTCTATGCAGTTATTGTTGAAACAGTCTCCGACTGCGATAGAGATTTTGAAAAAAATATTCAATCTTACGGAAGGGGAGAAGTATATGCTTCTTAACAGTGGTGTTGGACAGGGATTGTTTTTTGCCGGTCTTAAACACGTGGCTTTGCAGATAATCGCTTCTTATACTGAAGATAGAATTATTACTACAAACCCAGAAGAAATTCTTAAAGGCAGGACTGCGGATCAGAGAAATTTTGCTCCTGTGGCAGATTCTTCTTCTGCTGCCACTCCGGTGGCTGCGGCTCCAGAGGCTCCTGTTGTTGAGGAAAAGAAAGATGAAACGGTTGCACCCGCTGTTGCATCTACGTCTACTACGCCTGTTTCAGCTGAACAGAAACCTGCCGCTACTACAGCTGCAGCGCCTGCGGTTGCGCCTGTTCAAAATAATTCCGATGGGTTTGATAATACTGCGCAGTTGTTGCAGGGGAAGTAGGGGGAAGTAGAAGAAGTAGGGGAAGTGACATAGTTATGTGGTGATGGAGTTTTGCTAATGCAAAATGATTTGATAGTATTGCGCCGATATGAGTTTTTTATACAAAAAACAGCTCGATGCGAGATCAAAAATGGTTGCAAAATTTGTTTGACGAAATGTGGAAAAATCATTTTTCCGATGTCCCCGTTTTGAATAATATTCTGATTAAATTTTCCAGAGTTTCAAGAACTCGGCTCGGGTCTATACGGATGACGCGTGATAAAAAGAGTTCGATTATTTTGATGAACGGCATTTTCAAAGATCCTTTAATTCCAGTTCAAGTTGTTGAGGCGGTTTTGGCGCACGAGATTGTTCATTATGTTCATGGTTTTTGTTCGCCCTTGAAGCGTGTTCATCGCCATCCTCATCAAGGTGGTGTTGTCCGAGATGAAATGATTAAAAGAGGGCTTAGGCATCAATATGAGGTCGAGAGGAGGTGGACTAAGAATAGTTGGAGGGGATTGGTGGGGAGGGGGATGAGGTAGACAGCAGACAGCAAGGAGCAGATGTGGTTTTGCTTGTGTTTTTTTGTTGATAGGTTGTATATTTAGCTCCTTTTTTTAAAAAAACTTATGTCTAAAGGAAACGGTGAATCCGAAGAAACTGTTGAAATACTTGAGGCTGATGATGACGAGGTTACTCCTGTCGATTTTGATGGGGCTGATGATGTTGAGCTTGAAGATCCTGTGGATGTTGTTGTTAAACGAATGTTCGATTGCGCTAACTCGTTTTTGCAAGAAAATTATAATTGCTATTATTGCAAAGATGATCTTTCTGCGATTTTCCGTCGAGTTCTTGGTTCGCAAGAAATAGATGAGGTTACCGAACAACAGATTGATGCTTTTATAATTGCAGTTGTAAATAATGCAGCTGATAGCATATTCCCTGCGAATGAAGGTTCAACCTCTCTTCAGAGAATTAGGTTTGTTCAGCACTTCTTACCTTATCTACGGCAATCTTTTGGACTCGGCAGAAATTAATCCAGCATTTCTTCAAGCGTATCAATAGCCTCTTCCAATTGTTCGTCGTCTTCGGTTTCCGTATCGTCTTCCACGAAAACATCCGGAGTTACTCCGATCCCGTTAACGTCCACTCTGTTTGGAGTAAGCCAATGTGCGACTGTGTACTTGATGCTTGATCCGTCATAATAGTAGAAAATTTCTTGCACTGTTCCTTTCCCGTAAGATTGAGTGCCGACGATTTCAGCAAGTCCGTACTCTTGCATTGTTGCAGCCAGTATTTCGGATGCCGAAGCGCTGTGTTCGTTTGTGAGTATGACTGTCGGATACTGTGCCAAATCCGCAGGACCTTCCGATAAATAAATAGTATTCGAATTGTTATAGTGGATGATAACTTCGTAATCGTTTTCTTTTATGAAATTGGACATGATGGAGTTTGCCGTTGTGACGTATCCTCCCGGATTGTTCCTTACGTCGAGTATTAGGCCTTTTATATTGTGTTCTGACAATTCCGTGTCGATTGCCGTGCGGAAATCTTCACCGACGGTTTCGCCGAAATAATCGATTTTGCAATAAAGGAATTGATTATCAAGGATTTCGGTATGTATATATTCTATTGTTATTTCTCTTCTTGTGAGTGTTATCTCGAGGGTTTGCGTTTCTCCTCGCACTAATCTTTCTATCGTTAGAATCACATCTGTTCCTGCTTCTCCTTTTATCATTGCCGAGACTTCTTCAAGGCTCTTGCCGGCAGTAGGTTCTCCGTCTACCGCTCTGATTATGTCGTCCGCTTGAAGTTCTTGTTCTTGAGCCGGCGAATTCTCGATAGTTCCCGTGATTATAATGTCGCCATCTTCTTCTTGATCAAGATATGTTCCTATCCCGACATAATTTCCGCTAAGTGTGTCCGATAATACTTCGGCCTCAACCGGTTCGCTGAAAATAGTGTGTACGTCGTCTATTGTTTCAACCATTCCTTCTATCGCGCCGTACATGAGTTCTTCTTCGTTAAGTCCGCCACCGTAATAGTTGTTTGTGAGTTTTGTATAAACATCGGATAGAATGTCTACATATGGGATGTTTGCAATGTCTATATTATTGTATGCGAGGTAGTCTACATATTCGTCTGTTGCCATATATCCGTCGAAGCTGTAGAGCATTTGGGCGGTTTCACCTCTTGTGATTTTTGATTGTGTGCCGAAATAATTCTCGTCTCTACCATCAATAACTCCTATAGAAAGAGCAAGCTCTATATATGGTGCATAAATGTTTCTGTATGTTAAATCCCTATATGATGTTGTCATATCTTCTTCGCTCAAATACATCGGGATTGCGAATCCTCCCCAAGTCATTATCAGTTTTGCAGCTTCGCCTTTTGTGATCTCTTTTTCAGGATTGAATGTTTTGTTTGTGCTGGTTATTTTTATAAGACCTATTTCCGCAGCTTTGTTAGCGTAAGGTGCATACCATTCATCGCCTGTAATATCTGTGAAATGGTTTTCACCCGAAGCATCTTCAGGGGTGAATCCGGCGTTTCCCAGAAGCATTTTGAAGAATTCACATCTCTTTACCGTGGAGTCCGGATTGAAATTGTCTTGTGTCGAAATTGCTCCGGCGGTTTCCAAATAAGTTATTGCTTCGTAATATTGATTGTCTTCCGTTACGTCTGAGAAAGCTGCTGTTGCTTGTAGCGGTAGCGCCAATATTATGGCTAGTGCGAAAAGTTTTTTCATATTTTTGTGATTAGGTTTACGGATATGATTTATACAGGAAAGATTGATGACAGGCTAGTAATTACATTTGCAAAAGTCTGATGGACAGTATAATTTTACGGATGGATCAATCAAAATAAAAATTATGACGGAAAATTTTGAAGTAGGGGAGGTTTCGAATGAAGTGAATTGGCCGCTTTTTACGCGGTTCTTGGTGTTTTTTGTTGTTTCGGGATCTCTTTTTTTGATCTTTTTGTGGGTTGTTTTTTTGAAATCGGTTTCTGTTGATGCGATGTTGAAGCCTTCAGTTATAGCTACGGATGGAGATTTCGAGGTTGGAGATTACGCGGTTGATAATGATTACGAAGTCTATTTTGATGGAATAGATTTGATGAGATTTACTGCCGGAAGCGAGTTTTCTATTGAAGATGTTTCAGAGGATCAAGGTTTTTATACCGTTTCGATAATTCTTGAGAATGGAGGCGTGTGGGTTGCGAATATGGGAGGAGTTTTGGACGTAAAAATTAAATCCGATGATTTCATGTTCCAAAATGTTGATGGATATTATTATGTTGAGAAGGATGATTCGAAAGTTTTTGCTTATGCGTATAAACATCCATGCGAAGTTCATTTCCTTGGCGACTCGGATAATTCTCTGAACAGTTATCTATTGCCTGAGGGATATTATGTTGATTTTTCGATTGGGGCGGTTGCTGATGTTATTGCCGATTTGAGATATGCCAAACTTGTGAAGGATTATCCTTTTTATGCAATCAGCAACAATGAAGAACGTGATTTCATAGAGGAGTTTGCAGAGTCCGATGATGATAGGTATCGCAAGATATTGTCCGATTTTGAAAATTTGGTAATTGAAAACTATGGTTCTTATGATAGCGAAGGATTGTCTGCAAAAATTGAATCAGGGATAGATTTTCTACGCGATAAGCTGACTTTTTCTAAGACAAAAAAGGTTGAAAACGTAGAGCAAGACACTCTTAAGTCTTTGAATTTGGCGCTCTACCTAAGTGTTCAAGGGCAGGGTGAACAGGCTATTGTCGTTTTGACAGAGATAGAGCAGGGGAGTGTTGATAGTGATCAGTATGTTTCTTATTTGAATTACCTGAATGTTGTTCTTAATAATTCGGTTTATGGAGATGATTTATATCCTGTCAAAAATTATTTAAGAGAGTTGCTTTATTCAGTTGGCGTTGAAGATGGAATAATTGTTTTAAGGGAAAGGTTGAATGAAATCTACGATCTTGTTAATTCTGGAGAGGTTGCCTTGGCAAAATCGGCTTTTTCCGATTATGAGCGCGGATGGTGGGATTTTCTTGGTATGTCTTCGGACGAGTTGTCTGTTTACAGGAAGGATATAAGTGAAGAGAGGGAGCTTTTGTCAGTTTTGCTTTTGGGAACTGAAGGTTTTTATAGCGCTGATTATTTTGGACTTCTTGAGAGTTTTGAAGATGCAATTTTCAAGGTTGCTGTTTCCGGTACCGATTTGGATGAGGAAAGGCAATCTTTTGTTTCATCAAAAGTAAAAGCTCTTAATAAGATAGAATCTCTTGTTGCAGGTGGTGATCTTTCGATTGATGCCGCAACGGATCTTATGATCATGCTTTTGGAGAGTGCGGATGTTCTTATGGGTGAGATAGAGTCCGAGGCTGCGGTGCTTACATATTATCAATCCGAGATAGATCATTCTTGGATTGTTGTACAGTTTATAAATTCCGTTGAATATTCGAGCTTGTCCGGAAGTTTTGATGAGAAACTTGAGGCTTATATGCAGAAAGAGCAGGATATTGAGGAGTTGAAGAGTTATCTGCAGGGTTTGCATTTGGGTGCCGATAGCGCAAGTGAACTCACCCTTGATGAGGCGAAGTCTATTGTTGAGGATGATCTGGATGGAGTCTCGATTTCTTATGATTCCGTTTCTTCGGTTGGAGATAGCGCTTATAGATTATTTACGATTGATGGTGCTAGTCTTGGAGGTGTTGATTTTGAAGCAAAATATGATAGAGAAAGTCGTTTGATTTACGATTTGGTTGTTGGAGAGGTTAGGTTTACGACCGGTGTTCGGTTGGAAGATTTGGAGGATGTTGTTGCAGGGCTTGAATCTGGTGGTGGTGAGGAGGAAGTAGGGGAAGTTGAAGAAGTTGGGGAAGTTGATGAGAGAAGTTTCACTTATTCCGAACAAGTTGCGATAGGATTGCTTCAGGATTATTTAGCTGAGTATGGCATTGCGATTTCGGAGTCTAATATAGTAGATGTTGATGTCGAGAATGATGTTTTTACTCTTGAGAATGTCGAAATAGGCGATGGTCTTGTTGATTTCGTTATTTATTTGGAAAGTGGGTTGGTGAGTGGGGTTGAAGGAGTTGAGACGGTTGAAGAGTTGGTGAATATTAGACAGTAGACAGCAGAGCCGAAAGCTAATTCTGCTTTTGTTTTCTGTGGTCTGATGCTAAAATTTCGCAGTCTGTAATTTAAAATAAAATTCATATATGGCTGAAAATACGAAGAAAAAGGCTGGTTATACCGCCGATAACATTACCGTATTGGACGGCTTGCAGGCTGTGCGAAGGCGTCCCGGTATGTATATAGGAACAACAGATGTTGCAGGTTTGCATCACTTAGTCTGGGAAGTTGTGGATAATGCGATAGATGAGGCGATGGGTGGTTTCTGTAAAAACATTAGAGTTACGATGCATGCCGATGGGTCTTTATCCGTTGAGGATGATGGTCGTGGTATTCCTGTTGATATCCATCCTAGAACCGGTAAATCCGCTCTTGAAACTGTTCTTACGATTCTTCATGCCGGTGGTAAATTCGGTGAAGGTGGCGGATATAAGGTTTCAGGTGGTCTTCACGGAGTGGGTGTATCTGTTGTTAATGCCCTTTCTGTTAATTTGAAGGCTGAGGTTTACAGAGATGGAAAGGTTTATTATCAAGAATATAGTAAGGGCGATCCTTTATGTGATATCAAGCCTATCGGGAAGACGGATAAAGTCGGTACTAAGATCACATTCGTACCGGATCCTGAAATATTTGAATCTGTTGAGTTTAAGTGGGAAACGATTGTGAACCGCATGCGTCAACAAGCTTATTTGACCAAGGGTGTAACTATTTATGTAACAGATGAGAAAACTGATAAGAAATACCAATTCTATTTCGAAGGTGGTTTGAAATCTTATGTTTCGCATTTGAATAAGCAGAAAGAAGCTATAGGTTCGGAAATCGTTTATATAGAGAAAGATGTTCCGGAAGGTCATATTGAGGTTTCCATGCAATATACGCAGGCTTTTCAGGAGACGATTTATACTTTCGCAAATAACATTCATACTCCTGATGGAGGTATGCATTTGACCGGTTTTAAATCCGCTCTTACAAGAGTTATAAATGCTTATACTCGTAAGAATGAGCTTATCAAGGAGAAGGAAGAGAATCTTACCGCAGATGATGTTCGTGAAGGGTTGACTGCTATTATATCTGTTAAATTGGGCAATCCTCAGTTTGAAGGTCAGACCAAGGCTAAACTTGGAAATGCCGAGATGAGGACTGCCGTTGAGACGGTTTTTGGAGAGGGTCTTTCCCAGTTCCTTGAAGAGAATCCTGCCGAGGCGCGTGGAATTATTGGAAAATGCGCATTGGCTGCAAGAGCAAGAATGGCTGCAAGAGCCGCTCGAGATACTGTTATTAGAAAAGGTTTGCTTGAGGGAATGACGCTTCCCGGTAAGTTGGCGGATTGTTCTTCTCGCGATGCGCAAAATACAGAGTTGTTTATCGTCGAGGGTGATTCCGCCGGCGGTTCAGCCAAGCAGGGTCGCAATAGGGAGTTTCAGGCTATTTTACCTCTGAAAGGTAAGATCCTTAATGTTGAGCAAGCTAGGCTTGATAAGGTTTTGGCCAATAATGAAATTAAGGCTCTTATTATTGCACTTGGAGTAGGTGTCGGTGAGACTTTTGATCTTTCAAGATTGAGATACGGCAAGATTGTGATAATGACAGATGCCGATGTGGATGGTGCGCATATCAGGACTCTTTTGCTTACTATGTTCTTCAGATATTTCAAGTCGCTTATAGAAGGAGGACATTTGTATATTGCTCAACCTCCGTTGTTCAAGGTTGCTCAAGGCAAGAAGGTTTCTTATGTGTATAACGAGGAGGAGAAAGAAGAGGTTATAAAAAACATGGATTCGGCTCAGAAGGTTTCCATACAAAGATATAAAGGTCTTGGTGAAATGAATCCCGATCAGTTGTGGGAGACGACTATGGATCCTGAAAGAAGAAGTATGTATAGAGTAACAATTGTGGATGGCGAAAGAGCTGATAAGGTATTTGAGACTCTTATGGGTGAAGAAGTTTTGCCTAGAAAGAAGTTTATTCAGGCTCATGCGAAGAGGGTGAGGAACTTGGACATTTGAAGTAGGGGAAGTTGAAGAAGTGACATAGTGACATAGTGACATAGTGGAGAGGGGGAGGGGAAATGCAACTTACGACCTACGACTTATGACCTTCTAATCATTAAAAAATAAAAAATATGAAAACTGCGTTAAAGGTATTTTTTGTGGCGTTGGTCGTGATTATTATCGGTGGTGTATTTATGGTTAAAGGATGTTTGTCTGCTATCAATTCTACCGAAGCTGATACAAAAGCTTTTTTCCAATCTGTTATAGATGAGGGGTCGCAAGTCGCTTATGATAAGACATCAGATTATTTCAAGGAAGCTACGACTTTTGAGGATTTTGATGCTTTTGTTCAGAGTTCAGGCGTTTTGGATTATGTTGATTTTCAAAGTACCGGATATGAGGTTTCAACTTATGATGGTGTGGCTACCAAGACTATTAATGGCACTATGATGTTTAATGATGGTACGTCGATTGATATGTATTGCGATTGGGTTCAAGTTGGGGAGGAGTGGAAGGTGCTTGGATTCGGGGGAACGGTGGTGGAGTAGGGTTAATAGGTTAAGGTCTATTGATTTTAATATTTAACCAGTCGTGCGTGTATTGACGTATGGTGTTTTTTTTGGTATAATTATTGGATTTCAATTAATAATAAAAACACATTATGTCCAAACTATTTTTTGCACAAAATCGTTTGCTGTTTAAGGATCCTGAACAAAATCCTGCTCGTAATGATAGTGTTGATAGCATGTCCTCAGGTGTATCAGATCACGCTGTTTCTGTTGTTGACTCTCCGGAACTTGCTGAATTACGTGCTAAGATTGAAGATCAGCAATCACGTATAGATGAGCTTCAAAGCAGGTCTGCCATGGATATGGTTGGTAGTGATGTTGAGAGAGTTCATGCATACATTGATGATGCGGCTGATAGAGCTGTCGATTCTTTGAAAAGCGCTTTTGGAAAAGGTTATGAGTCTGCCAAGTCTTATGTTGTTGGCAGCGCAGAAGAAGCTATGTCTGCCGCTGAAAAAGCACTTCAGCAGGCCAGAGATGCTGCAGATGCACAGTTGGCCGAATTGTATTCTGAATATACTGCAACTGTTGAACGTGTTCAGGTTGCTGTGAAAGATGGTTGGGGTGATTTAATAGAGGCTGGGGTTGTTACTCTTGAAGAGATTAACAATGTTGAGAGCTGGACAACAAAACAAGTTCTTGCCGTTGCTCAACAAGCTGTCACTGTTGGTGCTCAAATTAAGACATTGCCTGATGTATTTTGGACTGCAGTTGATAATGTTCAGAGTTTGACTTCGCAGGAGGCTAAAGTGCTATTGCAGTGCGTGAAAACACTTGGTGGCAATGTCGATACTTTTGTCGATACTTTGGTGAAGCAAGGAGGAGATATGATTGCAGTTGCTCTTAATGAAGTTAAAGATGATACTCAAAGAGTTGTTGATGTTGTTGGCATCGCTTTACAAGATGGCTCTGCTACTTTTTACAAAGCACTTGATACGGTTGTTGGGTTGCGTATGGAGGTTGGTGACGTTGTTGGTTCATTATTGGAACAGGGTAAGATGAAGGTTTCGGATGTGGCCAGACTGGTTGTTGAAAAAAAGAATTATGCTGTTGATGCAGTCAATGCTTTGATGAACTCCGGTGTGCAAAAGATTGATGCGTTTGCTCGTATTGTTGCTCAAGATGCTAGACAACTTGAAGCTACTGTTGCTGTTCTTGTAGAGTCCGGTGAGCAGGCTGTTAATAAATTTGTTGAATCTGCGTTGGTTGTCGGCAAGACGGCAGGATTAGCTGTTCTTGCAGCTCTCGCTTCTGCTGGCTATGGAGTGAATGAGACCATTCGTAGTGTTGTTTCCAGAGGCAGAGTGACTGTAGAAAATCTTGCGTGGATGGTTTCTTATAATGTTGATTATTGCAAGGCTGTAGTCGATGGTACTTACAATGCCGGTGTCGATAAGTTTAATGAGATGTGTGCTGCGGTTATGGCTAATAAAGATTCTGCTTTAGCTTGGTTGGATGGGGTTGAAGCTGCCGGTGTTGAACAGTTGAACGCTCTTGCGCAATATCTTGGTGAGAATAAAGATGAAGCTGTTGCAATGTGTTCTTATGCGATTGCCGAAGGGCAGCAGTCATTTAACAGGGTTATGGATACGCTGGTTGGTGCTGGACTTGAGGTGAATGATCTAGTTGGTGGTTTAGTTGATAGGGGAGAGGTTGAGCTTAATGCTGTGCTTGTTTGGGCTGGTGATAATGTCGAGAAAACTCAGGTAGTGGTTGGTGCGATTATCGATGCCGGTGATCAGAAAGTTGAACAATTGCTTGCCATTGTTGGCGAACAAAAAGATAAAGTAGAAAGAGTTGCTTCTGCAGCTGTTGCTCTTGGGGATAAGTATGCTGCTGAAATTGCGATTGGAGCTTTTGTTTTGATGAATATACGTACGGTTTTGGTCGTTGGAGCGCTTGCTGCTGCTGGGTATGGGATCAATAAAGTCTTTACTGCTGCGTTAGATGCCGGACGTGTTCAGGCTGGAAGGTTGGTTGAATTTGTTTCAGTTCAATCAGAATATGCAGCTTCATTGGCGGAAGCGTCTTATGCTGTCGGTGTTCAGAAGTTTAATGAGGTTACTGATGCTGCTATGCAAGAGGGTGAAGTTGCGTTGGCGTGGTTTAATACTGTTAAGGAATCTGGTCAGGAAAAGGTTGCTGTTCTTGCAAAAAATTTACAGCAGAAACAGCAGGAATTGGCGGTTTTAGCAGGACAAGCTATGGATCAGGGTGAGGAAGCTTTTTACAATACGGTTGATACACTTGCAGGTGCTGGCTTGGAGGTTAAAGATGTTATGGTTGCCCTTGTTGATAAAGCTGATACAAAAATTGATCAATTGGTTGCTGTTTGTGCTGCCAAGAAAGATTATATGGTTGGGTTGGCTTCTGCTACTGCGGTTGCAACTCGTGAGAGAGCAAGTCAGATTATTGTTGCTGTTAATGCCGAGGTTCAGGCAAAAGAGGCTTTTGTTAAGGCGACTATCAATGCTGGACAAGATGTTTTGGTTGCTAACTATGAAGCTGCACAAGCGGTTGGTATTAATCTGGGTAGGAGAGCTGAAAGAAAATATAATGCTGCGAAGAAGGATATTGCTGACGAGCAAAGAAGGTTGGAAGAGAGAGGTCGTAAGGCTAGAGTCAGTGATGCCAATGGTCCTGCTACAGATGTTGATCTTTAAATTAAATTTTAATTAAAATACAATTATGGCTAAACAAAAATCAAATGTTGGCAGTAAGCTAAATAAAATCGTGCTTGATGCCTTGAACGATTATCAGGCAAAAAGAGATGGTTTATTAAAAGATTATCTTGTCAAAGTTAAGAAAATAAAAAAAGATAGTATGAAGAAAATAGAGATTGCTGTCGAGAAGTCCGAACAAAATGCAGCAGATGCTCTTATAGATGAGGTTTAGTACTTATCTTATATTTTTCTTTTCCAGATTCCGTTTTCGTATTTGAATGACAATTCTTCTTTTGCTTTTGATGATGGATCTTCCATTGTCCATGTGAATGAGAATCCTTCATCCACATCTGATTTTGTAAATTCAAGTGGTTCATTTGAGCGTACTGATCTTGGTGTGCTTCCTGAGTTGCTCAATTCGGTTCCATTTATTTCACTTCTGTACCAGTAATTTATTTCTTCTGGTGCTTTTAGTTGAGATACGTTGTAATAGTACACCATTATTTCCGGATGTGTTCCTTCGTCGTCTAGATTAGGAATTACAAGTAAGTTCCTTCTTTGAGTTGGCTTGAAAATATTACATTTCGATATGAATTTTTCTACTTCTGTTTTTCTGTCCGGTGATGCGTTTGCGATTATTATGTCTGGTATGTCTTTTAGGTGCGTTGGTCTAGAGCTTCTTAATTGTAGAAGTCGGTATGAAATTTCAGGGTCTATTTCTTCAAGTTCGTGCCAAAATACTCTCATCGTGTTTATTTGCAAATATTCAGTATCTGATTCCATAAATCCTTTGGTGATGTTGCCGTCTTCTCTGAATATCCCTTCTAGGCTCATTAAGTAAGCAGGTTCCACTCTTGGCATGTCTATATTCGGGATTGGATCAGCTATTTCATAAGCGACTCCTTCTCCTATGAAATCGGTGGAGTCTTTTGATGCTGTTGTTTGATATACGCCGTGTACAAGTTCATGAGCAACGGTTTCATCTGATGGATTCCCGTTGATTATAATGTATTGTACTCCGTTTATTCTGTCTTTTGGTGTTAGGGCTGAAGAGTTCTCACTTGTTTGCGTATCTTCTTTGTTAAGAATGACAACCACAGCTGTTACATCTGTTGCTGGTTGTATTGGCATGCGCTTTGAAGTATCTGTAATAGTTTTTTTGATTTCTTCGATTTGTTGTCTATCTTCGTTTATTCCTATGAATTCGTAGCTTAATCCGTTTATAGTTATGGTTTCTATAGTTTCTTGATTGCGGTGTTGTTTTGCCCATTCTCTTAACTCAGTTGGTTCTTGGCTTATTGGATATCCTGTTATTGCTGTATCTATAATATTTTGACATCCTGTTGATGCGGCAAGGCTTACTGCTAGAAGTGCTGGGATTCTAGTATTGCATTTAACGGTTTCAGCTCTTGATGGTCTTATTTTAGGGTTTTCCGAAGTCATTTTATTTATGATTACATCTGTTAATTATACGTTAAACTTGTGACTTGGTCAAATGTCGGTTTGGCTGCTTAGTCTTTTTATGCTATAATTATCAGATATAAACTCATATGGATCTCTCCTTCAATCTAAACTCCGACAATGAATTAGTTGTAGAGGCGGTTGCCAAGCCGTCCGGTGATCTCTTTTTGGGCACTCTTGAAGAGTTCCAGAAGCTTATTAAGACGCTTAATCGTAAGGCTAAGGATGAAGCTGAATATGTCTTCCAAAATATGGAGAAGGATTTCTGGGTTTTACAGGAGGATTATCATGACAGTGATGAGTTCGATTGTGCGATTTTCCGTGTAGTGAAAGGGGAGGTTTATGCGCTTAGTCATGATGTGTTGAATTTTCTGAATAAAATTAGGAATAAATTTCGTGTTTAATTTTTGACTTTTGCAGGCGCTATCTGTAAAATCTCTTTTTGCAGTTATATATTTAACGATTGAAAGGAGGATTTTAACATGATAGGCGTAAAAAAATACCCGAAAGTTTCAAACGACAGATTAGTGAATTTGTTCAACAAAGTTGTATCGAAGAGCCGTGTTCTTCTAACTGCTAAGTCTCGCAAATTCAGGGATAAACAGAGAGAAAACCCAAATCCAAGATTAGAAAAAGCGAAAGCGATTATGGCGGCCAAGTTCCGCGCTGAAAAAGCGAAGAAGAAGTATTATTAATTGCGTAAGGGTCGCCTCTCGGCGGCCCTTTTGTTTTATATGAAAATTCAAGATTTATTAAACAAGGCGAAAAAAGACAAGAAACTTCTGGAGGCGGAGCTCTTGGTTTCTCATGTCCTTGATATGACTCGTGAAAGTGTTGTTGCTCATCCCGAATATGAGCTTTCCACAGATCAGATTTCTAAGCTTCATGTTTATTGGGCGCGTCTGATGAATGGCGAGCCGCTTGCGTATTTGGTGAATCGTAAGGAGTTTTATGGCTTGGATTTTTATGTAGATAAAAACGTACTGATTCCTCGTCCGGAAACGGAATTGCTAGTCGATTTGACGCTTGATGTGAGCCGCGAAGTGCGATTTGTGAATAAAAAAAGTGTTCAAGTTGTGGATGTCGGAACGGGTGCCGGTCCGGTTGCTTGCGCTCTTGCGAAGACAGATCCTCGACTGAAGGTAACTGCTATCGATGTTAGTGAAAACGCCTGCGAGATCGCTCGTAAGAATGCGCGTGAAATAGGTGTTGATGTTGAGGTTTTGTGTGGAGATTTGCTAGAGCCTTTTAAAGGTAGGAGCGTTGATATTATCGCTGCGAATTTGCCTTATATCGGTACAAAAGAGAATAGTTTTGTTCTCAAGGAGGTTGCCGATTATGAGCCTTCCCTTGCGCTTTATGGAGGAGATGACGGGCTTAGGCTTTACGATCGAATGTTTAAGCAGATTTTGGATTTTAAATTGAAACCTGCTTATATTCTTGGAGAGTTCGGATGTTTTCAGGCTGCCGATATGTCCGAGATGATTTCACGGTATTTCCCTGATGTGCAATTTGAGATTAAACAGGATTTGGCTGGATTAGACCGCGATTTTGCAATAGAGATAATAGATAATAGATAAAAGATTAGGGAGACTTAATTGCTAGCGCAAGATGGCTTATAGTATTATGATTTCGTTCGATTTCTCCGTTAATTTAATTTTATGCTCGAAAAAAATCATATAGAAAAATTGCAGACGCTTGAGGATGAGCTTGTCGTTATAGAAAACAAGCTTTCTGATCCGAATGTAATTTCAAATCAGGTGGAATATAAGAACCTTAATATAAGGCGCAATGATTTGATGAGAGTTGTTGAGTTGTTTAGAGAATTCAAGAAGTTTGTTAAAGCCATTAAGGATTCCGAAGCTATGCTTGAAACTGAAAATGACGAGGAGCTTAGGGCGATGGCTAAGGAGGAGCTTAATAGTTCGCGTGCAAGTGTTGAAAAAATTGAGAATGATATCAAAGTTGAGCTTTTGCCCAAGGATCCTAATGATGCCAAGAATGCAATTATAGAAATTCGTGCCGGAACGGGAGGTGAAGAGGCGGCGATTTTTGGCGGAGATCTTATGAGAATGTATATGAAATATCTTGAACGAAACGGGTTTAAGGTTGAGTTGATGAGTAAAAGTGAGAGCGATCATGGACTTAAAGAAGTTATTTTTAAAGCTGTTGGGTCGGGTGCTTATGGACGTATGAAGTACGAAAGCGGAGTTCATCGCGTACAGAGAATTCCGGAGACCGAGGCGAAAGGCAGAATTCATACTTCAGTAACGAGCGTTGTCGTTTTGCCGGAGGTTGGTGAAATCGAAATTGAGATAAGAGATCAAGACTTGAGGATTGATGTTTTTCGTTCAGGTGGTTCCGGAGGCCAGAGTGTTAATAGAACGGACTCTGCTGTAAGAATGACACATTTGCCTACAGGTATGGTTGTGCAGTGTCAGGATGAGAAATCGCAACTTAAGAATAAGGTAAAAGCGTTGTCTGTTTTGAGATCGAGATTGTATGCCGCTGCCGAAGAAAAACGCCAAAAAGAACTTGGGGCGACTCGTCTAAGCCAAATCGGGGCAGGGGATAGAAGTGATAAAATCAGAACTTATAATTTCCCTCAAGATAGAGTTACGGATCATAGAATTCATGCGAATTTCAGTAACTTGCCCAAGATTATGGATGGGTTTATAGATGATATTATTGATAAATTGACGATGGAGGATCAGGCGATGAAGATGGCTGGTGCGAAGTAGATGGTAGACAGCAAGGAGCAGACAGCAGAGAAGAGAAGAATCGAGCTTATCTCAACTCTTTCGGTATATCCATTGTAAATACCAATCCCTCAAGTAATGAATTCGAGGCCAGTCTATTCGCGCCATGAACTCCCGTTCTTGCCGTTTCGCCGTATGCGTACAGTCCGGGTATCGAGGTCCTACCGGAGAGATCGACTGCGATGCCGCCGCAGAGGTAGTGTTGTGCCGGAGCGATTGGGATTGAGTCTTTTGTAAGGTCGAATCCGTATTTTTTTAGATTTTTGTAAATGTATGGGAAGTCTTTTTTCGTTTTCTTTGAGTCCTTGTGTGTGAAATCTAGGAAAAAATGATGTCCTTTTTTCTCTTCCTTCCACATTGCATTGCAGATTATGTCGCGTGGCGCGAGTTCGGCTAGAGGATGGTATTTTTTAAGGAATTGTTCATGGTTTTCATTGATGATTTTTGCTCCTTCGCCTCGGAGTGTTTCAGTCAGGAGAAATCTTGGTTTTTTTGGTGCGAAAAGTACGGTTGGGTGGAATTGAATGTATTGCATGTCTTTGAGACTTGCTCCTGCAGACGATGCCATGTCTATACCATCTCCTTCCGATATTTTTGGGTTGGTTGTGTTTTTGAATTTTTGGCCGATTCCGCCTGTTGCGAGAATGACTGCTTTCGCCCGTATTTCGTATGTGCAATTTTTTTGTTCATCATGGGCGATTATGCCTATTGCTTGGCCGTTTTTCTTAATTATTTTTATTGCCTTTGTGTGTTCTCGAATTTCAATATCCGGATTTTTGCTAACAGCTTTTATCAGAGTTTTTTCCACAATCGCGCCGGTGTTGTCTCCTGCATGTGCGACTCGGAAAAACGAATGTCCGCCTTCGCGACGTGCTTTTTTATCAAATTTCATTCCTAGAGATTCCAACCGTGCGATTGCGCGCGGTGCGTTTTTTACCAGATATTCAACGGCAGATTTTTTATTCTTAAAATGTCCTGCTACAAGTGTATCTTTTATGTGGCTTGCGAATGAGTCGTTTGGATCTAATACCGCGGCGATTCCTCCTTGTGCTTTTGCGGTTGCAGAGTCTATGAGCCGTTTTTTTGTTATCAAAAGTACATTTCCGTATTTGGAAGCTGACAATGCGAAATTGAGTCCGGCTATTCCGGAACCGATTACTAAAAATTTAACGGATGATGATTCCAATGTCGTTGTAGTAAGGGAAATATTTTCTTAGCTCTTCAAGGAATTTGTCAGCCAACTTGGCAGAATATGCCGAATTTTTGCCTTTTTCCATCTGTTTGCATAGGCGTTCGAGCCATTCTTCAACGATAACTTGAATTTCTTTACCTTCTCTATCGAACTCTTCTTTCAGTCCTTTTTTGTTTTGGCCATAATCTTGATTGAGAAGCATGAATTTCATCATTTTCTCTCTGTTGCGGTCAAACATTTCGGAAACGTATTTTTTGTATTTTGGCTCCATGGGTAGGTTATAGATAATAGCTTATAGATAATAATGTGAAATCTTGCGTTTCTATTCTACAAGTTTCGTGTTAAATTTTCCAAGTCTTACTTACAATAAGAAACAATACAATATGAAGATTCCAGAAATTGTCGCTCCTGCGGGCGATTATCAGAAGCTTGAATATGCTTATAAATATGGTGCGGATGCTTGTTATGCAGGGATGAGTGCTTTTTCGCTAAGATCGAAAACCACCAAGTTCGAAATGGAGGATGTCTTGAAGGGGCGCGCTCTTGCCAAGAAGTTGGGCAAGAAGTTTTTTATGACTGTTAATATTTATCCCAGAAGCAATAAGATTCCTGCCTTCTTGAAGCATCTGAAATGGCTTAGAGACGAAGTTAAGCCCGATGCGCTTATTGCGGCTGATGCAGGAGTTATTTCGATGATAAAAGAAGTCTGGCCGGAAGCCAGAATCCATCTATCGGTTCAGGCAAATAATGTTAATTGGAAGAGCGTTGAGTTTTGGCACAAACAAGGAGTTAAACGGGTGATACTTTCAAGAGAATTATCTCTTGAAGAAATTAAAGAGATTCGCGAAAAAGTTCCGACTGTTGAGCTTGAGGTTTTTGTTCATGGTGCGATATGTATGGCTTATAGCGGAAGATGTCTTCTTAGCAATTATATGGCGCATCGCGATCCTAATCAGGGGTCGTGCGTTCAGTCTTGTAGGTTTAAATATAAACTTCTTGAAGAGGCTCCGGATGGCCCAAAAGTCGATTTGTTGAATAAAAATATTGTTCTTGAGGAAGAGATGAGGCCGGGGCAATACATGCCGATTTCGGAAGATTCTCATGGAACGTATTTGATGAACCCAAGAGATTTATGTTTGTTACCTTATTTGAAGGATCTTGCAGAGGCCGGAGTTCATTCAATTAAGATTGAGGGGAGAAGCAAGACTGTTTATTATGTGGCTTGTGTTTGCCGAATGTATAGAAAAGCGCTTGATGATTTGCTCGCTGGGCGTGATTTTGATGAATCGCTCATGGAAGAAGCTTATAAGATTGCTTCACGCGGATATACTCCCGGATTTTTATTCGGTGATTTGGGCAAGTATTCGATGAGGTATGAAAAAAGCAGTCCTATAGATAGCGCTAAATTCATCGGAATACTTGGATGTGAAGTTAAATCGGGTGAATACATGGTTGATGTTAGAAACAGAGTTGGAGTTGGAAGTGAGATAGAGGTTGTTATGCCGGATGAGGTTTGTAAGGCAAAAATAAAAGCTCTCAAAGATTTGAAGGGAGCCGAGCTTGATTCTGTGCATGGTGGTGCCGGTGATAGGGTTTTTGTGATCGGCAAAAAAGGGTTGAGTGGGGGATTGGTGAGGGAGGTCGTAGGACATAGGTCATAGGACCTATACCGGTAAGATTTCGATAATCTCCTCTGCTTTTTCTTCCGGATCTCTGTCGTCAGAGTTGTCGTAAACGAAATCGGCGTATTTCATGTAAGTCGATTTCCTTTCTTCCCATATTTGTTCGAGCTCTTTCTTGAGCGATTTATGGCAGGTGAGTGGGGGACGTGTTTTGCTGAATTCGATTCGTTTTTTCAGGGTTTCGATGTCTGCTGTAAGAAGGATTATAAATCCGTTTTTCTTGAGTAATTTTGCGGATTTTTCATTGGTCAAAGTTCCGCCACCCGTTGAAATTATAAGATTGTTTCTTTTGGCGATATCGGCAACAGCTTGCTCTTCGAGATTTCTGAAGTGAGTCCATCCATGTGTTTCCACTATTTGAGCAATTTTTTTGTTCACAGATCGCTCGATGTATCTGTCGAGATCAACAAATTCGTGGCCTAAATTTGCCGCTATTATTTCACCCAAAGTACTCTTGCCGCAACCGCGCATACCGGTAAGAATAATGTTCTTAGTTTTTTTGTTTTTTTTCTGAGATGTGCTCATATTCTTTGAGTAAAAGAAGTGCGAGCAAAGTTGTAACCGAGCTTATTATAATCGGTATTTCATCTCCAAAGGAAGAGCCTATTGGGCCGAATACAAAAGAACTTAATGCGATAGCTGAAGTTTGTGTTAATGTAATAAGTCCTGAGTTTCCGCCAATCCGTTCTTTTTTGAAAAGTTCAGAAACTCCAGTATAAAGAAATACAAACATCATTGCGTCGCCCGATTCGTGAATTATTCTGCCTAATAGAGAGATAGGAATGATTGGAATTATCATTATCAGATATCCGATTCCGGAGAATAATAATCCTAGTGTTACAATTGTTTTCATTTTTGTGCCTTTTTCCAACGAGCGATTTGATAATCTTACTGTTGCGAACATGCATATGATTGCGGTTCCCATGTATGCGCCCATTTGAGGGAAAGTGAGTCCGAGTGTGTTTTTTAGAAACGGTCCATAAGATGTGAATTCAGATCCCATATGGATTGCGAACGAGAAGATTATTGCCATGAAAAGCAAAACATGAGGTTTTTTGATGTCTTCTTTATAAGACTTCATATCGAATTTAAAAGTATCCGTGCTTGGTAGTAAAAATGATAAAACGAGTAATGTTGCAATCAGGCTGCTGGTTATTAATAAATATTTTTGAAAATCCATGTGAGCTAAGACGTTTCCACTGAATAAGACTCCCAATCCTGCTCCGAGAAGATAGAAGCTGACGAATGTTTTTATCCTTTTTGAAGGTTTTTCTCCTTCAGATGTCTTGTAGAATAAGCTATCCATCGATACGTTATAAAGTTGTGAGCCGAATCCTCCTAAGAAAAATAGTATTAGCATTATCGTGAAAGACTGAGTGTTGCTTAGAATTAAGTATTGAAACAGCATTAATATTAATCCAAGTTGGATAATTCTTTTTGAAGGGATCCTGTCATTTAAAAGTCCTCCTGGGAGAGTTATTAACAGCCCCGTTATCGTGAAAATTGCGAAAAGTATTCCGGACTCTATTCCGTTTAATCCTATTTGTGCGAAATATATTGCCCAAAAGAATCCAAGGGAGTTGGTTGTAAATCTTTGGATGCTATGGATTAAGGTGAGGAGATGTAAGGTTTTTTTGTGCATTTGTTGTAATGAGTTTTGCTGGTGCAAAACAGTTTATATTATGGCGCGAGGAGCGCTTCCTGCCTACCGGACAGGCAGGCGCTTCCTTGCGCTGTTATAATCTTTCCAGAAGTTCGGATATGTTTTTTTTACGCAAGACGGGTTGAGTATTTTTATACCATTTATTCTCGATTTTAATATTGCTGCGCACATTGCCATTCGGTGATCATTATATGTTTCGATTGTTGCCGGTTTTGGGTTTGGTGTGCCTGTTATTTCGAGTCCGTCTTCAAGCTCTATTACGGTTGCACCTATTTTTGAAAGTTCTGTTTTGAGGGCGTGAAGTCGATTTGTTTCTTTGAATCTAAGGTTATGGAGGCCTGTTAATGTGCTTTTTCCGTTTGCGAAACATGCTATGGTTGCAAGTGTCATTGCGGAGTCGGGGAGATCTCTTAAGTTTACTTTGCCGAGTGGTTTTAGGTTTTTTGGTGCGATGCAACTAATCCCTTCGTGATCTTCTTTTATTTCGTATCCCATTTTTTGCAAGTATTTGAGCATTTTAATGTCTGCTTGAAGACTATGCTGGCTTATGTTGAGGACTTTTACCGAACCGAGTGCGAAGAAGTAACTTGCGCTTGATGCATCTGTTTCTATTGTGTATGGCGTACGAAAATTCTTGATTATGTCTTTTGTCATTTCTATATATGGCTTTGATACTGTTTTGCCGATTATTTTTATTCTGGGGTTCCCAAGCAGCTTTTTTGCCATCAAAAGTCCAGATATGAATTGGCTGCTTATAAATCCGTTTATTTCTATTGTTTTTAATTTTAGATTTGGGTTGCCATGAATTGTGAGTGGAGGACATCCGTTTGGTGATTCAATTACGGGTAGTGCTTTTATTATGTCGTGCATTGGGCGCGATTGCATTTGTTTATTTCCGGTGATGCGTGATGTGAAATTTTGGGTTGCGAGTATTGGAATCAAAAATCTTATCGCGGTTCCCGAATTGCCTATGTTTAGTGTTTTCCGAGGTTTCTGGAAGCGCTTGCCGAGGCCGTGAACTATCATTTGTGAATCATTTTTTTGTTCAATCTTTACGCCGAGTGCGCGAAGAGCTTTTATTAGATTTCTTGAGTCTTCGCAAAGTAGTGGATTTTTGAGAACTGTTTTTTCTTTGCGAATGCTCGCAAGGACTAGTGCTCGCGCCATATAGCTTTTCGATCCGGGTACTTTTATTTTGATCATAGCGTTGATATTTTTGCAGATCCTATTTTTTCTAGCGTAATAAATCTTAACTTGTTTCCGGTTTTTTTCTTATCTGTTTGCATGAGGTTTTCGATTTTTTTCTTGTCTAAATTTGTTTCTGTCGGTAGTCCATATAGTTTTAATAATTTTTCAACTATTTTTGTTGCCGGTGATTTTGAGAGTAGGTTTACTTGGTGCATACCGATCGAAATCGCTTCTCCGTGGCTTAATTTGTAATTCGAAGCTTGTTCGATGGCGTGACCGATGGTGTGTCCGTAATTTAGCAACATTCTTGTGTCTTTCTCTAGGTAATCCAGTTCTGTTATTTTCTCTTTTATTGACGAGGATTGAATAATTAATTTGTTCAAGATGTCGGGGTCTTTTGCGAGAATCTTTTTGTGATTTTTTTCAAGAAATTCAAATAGCGATTCGCTTTTTATGCATGCGTGTTTAATACATTCGGCTATGCCGTTTTTCAATTCTTTTACAGGTAGTGTCTTAAGTAGTGCGGGTTCTACAATTCTTTTTGTCGGATTGTAAAAAGTTCCTATTAGATTTTTACCTGTTTTAAGATTTACTCCAGTCTTGCCACCTATGCTCGAATCTATCATCGCGAGAAGAGTAGTTGGGACTTGAATATAAGGGATCCCTCGCATATAAATTGACGCGAGGAATCCCGTAAAATCTCCTATTACTCCGCCTCCGAATGCAATCAAGCAGCTTCCTCTGTCGAGTCCTAATTCCGTGAGTTTTTCTGCGGTTTTTTCGATGTTTGCGAGTGACTTTTGTTTTTCACCGGAAATTTGGATTATCACGTCGAAACCTTTTAATTCTTTACCGTAGAATTTGTATAAGTTTTTATCCGTTATTATGCAGTAACGGTTGTATGGGAGGTTTTTTGTGAGTTCACTTAAATTCATTTTCTTTGTTTAGGTAGTTCCTTGTCAACAGCAACTGCTACAAGATTAAGTTTTGCCATCATATTGTCGAAGGCTTCAGGCGTAATTGATTGATCTCCATCTGTTAATGCTTCTGCAGGGTTTGGATGGACTTCAATCATGAGTCCGTCAGCTCCGGCTGCTACTGCTGCCAATGCGACAGGGCAAACTAAGCTTGCGATACCTGTTGCGTGGCTTGGATCTACAATCAATGGAAGGTGGCTTAATTCTTTTATTCGAGCGACTGCCCCAATCGATAGAGTGTTTCTCATGTCATCTTCGTAAGTTCTAATACCTCGTTCGCATAGGATTACTTTTTGATTCCCTCCGGCCAAGATGTATTCAGCCGCAAGTAGGAATTCTTTTAGGGTTGCGCAGAGTCCTCTTTTTAACAGCACGGGTTTTTTGATTTTTCCAAGTTCTTTTAGCATTGTGAAGTTCTGCATATTTCTAGCTCCTACTTGGAAGATGTCAGTGTATTTGCCGATGACGTCTATTTGGCTTGAGTCCATGACTTCCGTGATTACAAGCATATCGTTTTCATCGGCGGCTTTTCTGATCATCTTCAGCCCTTTTTCTTCATGTCCTTGGAATGAGTATGGGGTTGTTCGCGGTTTGAACGCGCCTCCTCTTAAGATTTTTGCTCCCGATCTTGAAACTGCTCTTGCCGTTAGGCTCATCTGTTCTTGGCTCTCGATACTGCAAGGGCCTGCCATGATTGAGAGCTCTTTTCCGCCGATTTTTATTCCGTTGATGTCTATTACTGTATCTTCGTTTTTTGTTTCTCGTGCGGCAAGTTTGTAAGGTTTGAGTACAGGCATTACATTGCTGACGCTCGGGAGGGCGCGAAGGTGATTGATGTCTAGTAAGCGTTCATCTCCGATTACTGCGATTACCGTGCGTTCGGTTCCGTATAATGGAACAGGTTTTAGTTTCTGCGATTCAAGTTCATTTATGATGTGTTCGATGTGCTCTTTTGGAGCGAATCGTTTCATTACTATAATCATATTGTTGGGAGTTAGTAGATTGTAGGTTGCAGATTGCAGATTAGAATGCCTGATAAAGATAAGGTTTCCTTGTTATTTGTGCAAATTTTTGTGTTGTGTGTGTACCCATGGTTTTTTTGGTTAAAAAATAAAAAGGCCCCATGTTTTGCATGAGGTTTGGGTTTATTGTGCTGAAAAATCACATCCTCATGCTAGGGGGTTAAAGTAGAAGTAAAATGCGAATTGTGAACGGAGTGTTTGCATGTGATGTGTTTGTGATTAGCTTTTACTGCTAAATTTTTAAAAAGTCAATTTTTATTGTTGGTTGAGATTTTTAAGAACTTATGGCTTACTTCCTATGTCTTATGACCTACGACTTATGACTTACGTCTTGCAAGACACTCATGCTCATCTCGATTTTTCGGCTTTTGATAAGGATAGGGAAGCTGTGATTGAAAGGGCGAGAAAAGCAGGTTTGCAGAAAATTATTTGTGTCGGGTGTGACCTTTTGTCTTCCGATAGGTCTATTGAGTTGGCGAAAAAATATGATTTTATTTATGCCTCAATAGGTGTTCATCCGTCTGATGCTGACAAGTGGAATACGGATTTGGCGAGCAAATTTATTGTTCAAGCGAAAGAAGAGCAGAAAGTGGTTTCTATAGGCGAGATCGGTTTGGATTATTTCCATTTGGATCATCCTAAAGAGTTGCAAAAGCGTGTGTTTCGAGAGCAGCTCGATTTGGCGAAGCAGCTTGGGTTGCCTGTGTGTGTGCATATGAGGGAGTCGGCTTCGGATGTTTATGATGTGCTTATTGATTCTGGAATTGAGCAAGTGACACTGCATTGTTTTAATGAAGGATTGGAGTTTGCGCAAAAGGCGTGGGCTAGGGGATGGGTGCTTGGGTTTGGGGGAACAATTACTTATCCGAAAAATGAGGAGTTGCGCAAAGTTGTTGCTGCGTGTCCTTCTGAATTGTTTGTGCTTGAGACCGATTGTCCGTTTTTGCCTCCGCAAAGCCATAGGGGAGAACGAAATGAGCCGGTGTATGTGATTGAGGTAGCGAAGATGGTTAGTGCCTTAAGGAGTTAGCGTGTTCCGGATCTATCCATGTTGAATATGTTATCCATCTCGGATTATTGCTGTCTGTTATTTGTGAATCGGGATCTGTTAGAAGTTCTTCTATGGCGGATCTTACTGCGTCGCCTGTTGTTGCTATTGCATTTGCCACTTCTGCATCATTTCTTTCGTTTTCTATTATTTTACGCATTAGCATTTTTGCATGTTCTCGGATTGTTGTAGGAGTTCTTTTCCCTCTTCTAAGTACTGTTTCCGTTTCTGTTTCGTCAATTATGATTCTTGCAAGATCGCCTATGTATTTACTTAGACTTGTTACGTAAGCGCCTGACCCTCGAAATCTTTCAACAAGACCCAATTCATCTGCTATTGTAGCGTTTTTCTTTGCTTCATATCTTGAATGGTCTTGTCCTATTTCTTGCTCCGGTACGTGTTCCACTATTTGTATTTCAAGAGGGACGCCTCTGAGCGTTTTTATTCTTGATGTATTGCCGTGAGACGTTATTTCTTCAGAAGAGATTTCAATATCATAATCTTCCGGGATTATAGATCCCGCTTGTTTTATCAGGTTTGATATTCTAACAAGTTCGTTTCTCTCTTTTTTGGCTTTTGTCAGTTTATTTCTTGCATTTTCTTTTTTAGTCCCTTTCGATAGACATTCAATTTTGTGTTCTAGTTCAGCTATCTCTAGATTTTTTGCTGATATATTTATTGCCAGTGCTCTTTTCAGTTTGCTTCTTCTCGGCTGCGGTATTGTTATGGTTGTACTTAATATTCTTTGTGCGCAAGTTGAAGCCATGCATGCTTGTTGCAGTTCTCTTGCTATTCCAAGGACAGTTTCGTATTTGATATTCGGTCTATATGTAAGTCCGAATTTTATTCTTTTTTGCTTACCTGTCGTGGCAGGATTTTGTTCCTGTGCTACTGATGGATCTGCGTATTCATCTCGGCCTTCTCCTCTTATTATATTAGTTCCTAATATGTTCTGCAGTATATGAGCTATAATCGTTATCGTTTCGGCTCTTTCTTCTTCGGACATACTTTCTAGAGATCCTTTTGGGAATTCTATCCTCATTCTCTCAATATCCAAGATTTCGCCTTCTATGTGATCTATGTTCTTGTTTAGACATTTGAGTAATACGGATAATTCGGATTTTCCTGTTGCATCAACATATAGTACAGGTTGGTCTTCGTATAGATTTCCGTTTTCGTCTTGAAATATATTTAGTTTGACTCCTTGTTTCCATCTCTTTCGTTCGTGTTTACTCATTGTTTCAGGAATTTCTTTCGCGAATTCTATGTTTTCTCCCTGAGGATTAAAAAAAGTCTCTTCTATTACCGGCTTTGTTTCATCGTTTTTGCGTGCTCTTGCGCATGCTTGTCTTACATCTTCTATGAGGTTCTTTGCGATTGCTTCAACTTTTGGTTGTTCATATCCTCTTCGAATGCTGTTGATAATGTGCATTATTGCAACTTTTATTATTGCTTGATGCACCCTAGACATTGATACTTCGTCTGTTGGTATTGTTTTTTGTATTATTTCAATAAGTTCTACCGGATTGTGAATTTCTTTTATAGGTTTTCCATTTGGATCGGTCTTGGTATTTATTCTTAAGAAATTTTGTCCGAATATCTTTTGCATTGCTTGATTTGCGCTTGTTCCCATATTCATCATCTCCATCTCCAAGTCTCGATCTATTTCTTCTTCGCCGAACCATATTCTCAAAACTGATTCCGGAGTTTCAAATCCTATAGTTTCGAAAACGGAAAATATTAATTTTTCGAGGGAGTTTTCTCTTCTGTTGGGTGCTCTTTGTGATTTTTCTTTTGCAGGCTGCTTGAATTCGTCAAATATTATTATATCTCCAAAAGAGCTTCTGCTTATGTCTTTTCTCAGACTTGGTCCTTGTTTTTGTTGTTCTGGTTGGCTTGGATTCATGGGCGGTTTGCAAATTATCGCTAAAGTTTTCTTTAGAGTGGTTTCTGTTGGCAGTTTCTAGCGTCAGTATATCTTGAAACTTGACTTTTGTCAAATTTGTTTCGCGACAAGTCCCATCTTCTCAACCTGTTTTCTTGCCTCTTCCAGTTTTAGATTGCTTATTGTGTCTCCTGTCAGGCTCATTTCTCCGATGGCTATTCTGTTTTTAGGTATCGGCATACGTCTATATGACGATATAAGTGCTTCTATGACGGCTTGATCGGTTAGTGGGTCGCGGATGCGAATTCCTCCTGTTACATTGATGTAAACATCATAATTGCTCAAGTCGACTTTGAAGTGTTTTTGAAGGACTGCGATAAGGAGATTCAGGCGGTTTAGGTCGTAGCCGGAAGTGGTTCTTTTCGGGTATCCGAAATGGGTTTGGTTTACGAGTGCTTGTATTTCTACAACTATAGGGCGTGATCCTTCTATTATTAGGCTTAGGATTGAGCCGACTTTATCTTCTGTTCTGTGGGTTAGAATTTCTTCCGATGGATTCGGGCATTCTTCCAGTCCTCGCTCAGACATCTTGAAAATTCCTATTTCGTTAGTTGATCCGAATCTGTTTTTCGGTGTTCTTAAGATTCTGAGCTGTTGGTACCGGTCGCCTTCGAATTGAAGGACTGTATCTACCAAGTGTTCGAGTGTTTTCGGACCTGCGAGCATACCGTCTTTTGTAACATGGCCGATTATGATCGCCGTTATCCCGTTTTTCTTGCAATATCCGAGCAATTCTTCCGTGCAGAATCTTACTTGTGTGATTGATCCGGGGGTGCTTGGGATCATATCCGTTCCGACGACTTGAATTGAGTCTACTATTAGCAATTCCGGTTTCTCAATTTCAGTCGTTGCGACTATTGTTTCGAGTCGAGATTCATTCGCTATTTTTATGTTTGGGTTAGCCGTATTTAGCCTATACGCGCGTTCTTGCAGTTGATATTCGGATTCTTCTCCTGATATGAGAAGAACTTTCTTGTTTTGGCTTGCGATTGCGTTTGCGATTTGGAGTGTGAGTGTTGATTTTCCGATTCCCGGTTCTCCTGTTAGAAGTGTGAATGATGCTTGTAAAAATCCTCCTCCGATTGTTCGGTCGAGTTCTTCAATCCCAGTTTTCATTCTGCGGTTTTCGCTTTTTTCGAATGTTGCGATTGATGATGTTTTTGTTGGGGCGGATTTGAGGCCTGTTGTCCTTTTCGCTTGAGCTTCTTCTATCTGTTCTTGGAGCGTATTCCATTCTCCACATTGCGGACATTGGCCGGCCCATGCGGGGTTCTTATATTGGCAAGATGTGCAAATGTAGGAGATTTTTGGTTTCATGAAGTAGAAATGTAGAGTTGAAAATTTATTTAATTGTATGGCCTGTATAGTTTAAGCTGCAAACTTATAACTTTTTTTTAACTTGAAAAAACGGGAGTTTGTACATAGAATAGCGTCGCTTTTTGTGTAAGTAGAGCGGTTTGGGTCAGTAGCTCAGTTGGTAGAGCAGTTGCCTCTTAAGCAATTGGTCGTGGGTTCGAGTCCCACCTGACCCACCAGAGTAGAACACAGAGAGCAGAAAACAGAACACAGATGGTAAAAATAATTTGCTAGAATTTCTTGCGCTACAGTCTTTTCAATGTTACCTTTTTACGGGTTTCTTTGAAAAATCGGCGACGTCGCCAAGTGGTCTAAGGCAGCGGTTTGCAAAACCGCCATCTCGTGGGTTCAAATCCCACCGTCGCCTCCACAGCGCAAAGACGCGAAGCATTCTTTGCGCCATATTATGAGTTGTTTTGCAGAAGGCAAAACTCCTTCTAGGGGCATAGTGTCAATGGTAGCACGTTGGTCTCCAAAACCAAAAGTTCGGGTTCGAACCCTGATGCCCCTGCCACGCAGGTTTTTGAATTATTTTCGTATGGATTCACTTCCTGTTTTCTCGGCCGTCTAGCTACCGCTTAGACGACTTTCGAAAACATGAGCGTTGCAGATATATCCAAAACAATTCAAAAACCTTTATGTTATATGTTTGACCTAATTTTTTTGAATATGTAAAATCCCTATCGGTTTTTGAAAATTTGCCCGGGTGGTGGAATGGTAGACACGCAGGACTTAAAATCCTGTCTCAGCAATGGGGTGAGGGTTCGAGTCCCTCCTCGGGCACCATAGGCCGGTAGCGAAGCGGACGGCCCATATTATCAAATCGTTTTGTTGTCTGCTCTCTATTTCACTTCCAAGCTTTCAATCATATGTATGGCTGTTTCGACTACGAATTGATCTTCATCAGGGAGTAATGTTGCTGTCGCAATATAACCGAATCCTTTGTTTATTCCGTATATTTGCGTGAACTGAAGTAGGTCGCCATCAACCGAGTTTCTACCTTGGAAAACTGTCATGTAAGTAGGGGAGAGTTGTCCGCCTACGTTTATGTTTATTTCTGTTTTTTCAAGTAGTTTGTAATCTATTAATGATTCGGAATGCGATTGTAGCATTTCAAGTGCGTAATCGCCGTTGCTCAAGCCTTCTTCTACTGTGTTTGCGACTATGTTTATGTTTGCAATGAACTGGTCGTTTTTGACGTTATTTCTGAATGCCGCAATGGTGTTTTGAGGGTAGTTGGATGTAAACTCGGTAATTACCTCCCAGTCGTTTGGTACTTGAATTGAATATGAATTGTTTCCGTAAGCGTAATAGAGTGGGTTGTTTTCGGTCGTGCTTGTTGTTGTGCTTGAGCATCCGCTTATGACAAGAATTCCAGCGAGAAAAGATATTAATGCTTTTTTCATTTTGTTTTCTTTTTAGTGAAAGTTAGCTTCTTATCTTTTACTCCAATTTTCACAATATCGCCACGTTTAAATTCGCGAGTAAGTATCCCGTTTGCGAGTTCGTTTTCAATTTGACGCTGGATTTCACGTTTGAGCGGGCGAGCGCCGAAAACCGGATCGTAACCGTCTTCCGCCAGTTTGTCTTTTGCTTCTTTTGAGATCTCAATCGAGATGCCTTGATCGGCAAGTCTTCGCATGGTTTCCGCTATTAGAAGATCGACGATTTGTCTGACTTCATCTTTTTTAAGCGAATTGAAAATTATGATGTCGTCCAATCGGTTTAGAAACTCCGGTCGGAAATGAAGTCGCAATTCGTGCATTAGTTTTTCTTTCAATTTCTCTTTTTCATCTTTGCTGTTTTGTATCAATTCAGATCCGATATTTGAGGTCGCTATAATTACGCAGTTCTTGAAATTTACTGTTCGACCTTTGCTGTCAGTGAGTCTTCCATCTTCGAGAACTTGTAACAGTATATTGAAGACATCTGGATGTGCTTTTTCAATTTCATCGAGGAGTATTACGGAATACGGCTTCCTTCTGATTTTTTCCGTTAATTGACCGCCTTCTTCGTGACCTATGTATCCCGGAGGGGATCCGATCAGTTTTGAAACACTATGTTTCTCCATGTATTCGCTCATGTCGAGTCTTATCATCGCTTCTTTGTCTGCGAATAGCTCTTCGGTTAGAACTTTTGTAAGCTCTGTTTTTCCTACTCCCGTTGGGCCGAGGAATAGGAAAGATCCTACAGGTCTGTTCGGGTCTTTTAATCCTGCTCGTCCTCGTCTTACCGCTTCGGAAATCGCTTTTATCGCTTCTTTTTGACCGATTACTTTATTGCCCAGTCGTTCTTCAAGTTTCATAAGTTTATCCATTTCTTCTTCCGTAAGTTTCGTTAGAGGCACTCCGCTCCATGAGCTTACAAGTTCGCGGATTTCTTCCGATGTTACTTTCCCAGATTCGGTTCCTGTGCGGATTTTTGATTGTTTTTCGAGTTCTTGTTTCTCTTTTGTGATTTTTACGATTTCTTTTTTTAGTTCATTTGCCCGTGTGAAGTTTTGTGCAGCTACAGCTGATTCTTTTTCTTTTTCAAGATTGTTTAATTCTTTCTCATGTTTTTTGATGCTGTCAGGGGCGTTAAGCATCGCCAAGTGGACTTTTGCGGAAGCTTCATCTATCAAGTCGATTGCTTTATCCGGTAGAAATCTGTCTGTTATGAATCTGTTGGATAGTGTTACTGCGGCTATTATTGCCTCGTCCAAGATTTCGACTTTGTGGTGAGCTTCGTAGCGGTCTTTTAATCCTCTCAGAATCTCTATTGCGTCTTCAACAGAAGGTTCGTTTACTTGAATCGGTTGGAATCTGCGTTCGAGGGCGGCATCTTTTTCAATATATTTCTTGTATTCATTAAGCGTTGTGGCGCCTATTACCTGTAATTCGCCACGCGATAGGGCGGGCTTAAGCATGTTTGAGACGTCCATTTGTCCCTCTTGCGCGCCTGCACCAACAATTGTGTGAAGTTCGTCTATAAACAAGATTATATTACGTTTCTCTTTTTCGATTTCATCGAGAACTTTTTTCATGCGTTCTTCAAATTCGCCTCGATATTTTGTACCTGCGATTGTAGAGCCCAAGTCGAACGCTACGACTCGTTTGTTTTTTAGTGTTTCAGGCACGTTTCCTGTAACGATTTTTTGTGCGAGTCCTTCTGCGATTGCCGTTTTGCCGGTTCCCGGTTCGCCGATTAGTACAGGGTTGTTTTTTGATCTTCTGGATAAGATTTGAATCATTCTTTCGACCTCTTCGCTTCTGCCGATTACAGGGTCGAGTTTTCCTGCTCGTGCCATTTGAGTGAGGTCGCGTGAAAATTTGTCGAGTTCAGGAGTGTTTGTTGGTTTTGTATCGGCTGTTTTGCCGTCTTCTGTGGGTTTAATTTTTGATAAAATTATCTGTTTGAGCTTTTCTTCCGTGAGGCCGTGTTTCGCAAGTATCATATTTGCGAGGCCTTCTTGTTCTTTTAATAGTGCGAGCAACATGTGTTCAGGGCCGACATAATTGTGGTGCAAGCTTTGCGCTTCTTGAAAAGCTGTTTGAAGAACGCTTTTTAGGCGAGGGGAGAGGTCTATTTCTTTTTCGCCTTCCGGTGTTGATTGTTTCTTATCCGGAATGTTTTCTTCGGTGTAGTTTTTGAGGTCGATTGTGTTGAGTTTTAGATGTTCAAAAATTTTGTTCACAACTGGATCTTCGGCCTTCAGTATGCCAAGAAGCAGGTGTTCTGTATCTATGTGTTTCTTGTTTCTTGATACAGCTTCTTCGGCTGCGATTTGAATTGCGCGATTGGCTCGGTCCGAAAAATGATCCGCTATGTTTATTTCTTGTCGTTTGTGGTGTTTTTTCCCTGATCCGAACTGGCTTTCTCCGAAGAATGAATCGAATAGTGATCCGCCTCCGAACGGATCGTTGAAGAACGAGCTTTCGATCTTATATGCTTCAGCGCAGTGGTTGCAGAGAAGGTGATCTTTTCTGCGTCCGTTTTGAGTTGCCTGAAGCCTTATTTGAGCGGGGCGCTCCCCGCAGTTTTCGCAGGTAGACATGGTGTGGAGTAGATATGTAGATAATGTAGAAGTGCGTGATTGGCACTCGGAAGTATAGAGTGCCAGTTTCGAGATGTCAATAATTCATTTTTACATCATATAATTATACCATTTTTCAGTTTATAAAAAAAGCCCCTGCATGGCTTTTTGCTGCAGGGGCTTTTTCGCTTGTTTCTATTTTTGTTTTTACATAGTCGGTGTTGCGAGAAGTCTCATGAATTCTATGATTATCTTGCAAGCTTCTGCTCTTGTTAGAGAATCTGCAGGTCGGAATGTTCCGGAATCTCCTGAGATTATTCCTGCGCTATGTCCCTCCATAACATATGTGTAGTACCAGTCATAGGTGTCTACATCGGAGAATGGATTCGTCCATGTAGCTTCGGTTCCTATTTCCGGTCTGCCTTTGTCTTCGACTCCTGAAGCTACAATTATTGCTTTTAATCCTTCAGCTCTGTTTACAATGTTGTTTGGGCCAAAGTTGCCATTTGAATAGCCACTTATGATTTCATAGTATGCGGCTGTGTTGATATAGTCTGTGTACCAAGCGTCATCTGCCAAGTCATAGAAATATTCGTTGTATGCGATGTCTGTGATGACATCATATTCGAATGCATTGATTGCCATTTTTACCAATGCCGCTCTTGTAACATAATCATTTGGTCCGAAATTACAGTCTCCATATCCGTCAACTATACCATAATATTCGGCTTCGTTTATATATTCTGCGAACCATGAATCTGATGGGACGTCGCAGAATCCGGCGTCATAGTCGTCTGTTGCTGCCGAATTGGTATCGTCAGCTACGGCATCAACCGTGTCTGCTGTAATTTCATCTCCGCTTGCTGTTTCTGCAGCAATCGAATCTTCTGTTGTTTGTGCAACATCTTCCACTTCGTCGTTTGTAGTATTTTCATTTGTGGCTACGTCTGTTACTGCATCAACCAACTCATCTACAGATTCTGATGTTTCAGCATCTGTTCCTTCAGAAACATCGACTTTTGAAATTGAATCGGTTGCTTCTTCGATTCTATCTGCTATGTAATCTTGAGCATCGTCTGCAACATCTTCGGCATCATCGCTTTCATCGACATCGCCAAATGTATCTGGGAATTCTTTGTAATCATTTAGTATTACGAATTTTATTGCATTATCTGTGCCATCTCCAAGTTCGTATGTTTGATTCAGTGCTTTTAGCGAATCGATAGTTTTTGTTACTTGTGTTCCGTCAACACTCACCTTGAATGTTGGAGTTGCGCCATTTGCATATTCCGGATCGTAATATGCCAAGAAAATGAATCCGTCCCAATGGTCGTATACTGTGTTTTTCCATTCAAATCCAAGATCTGCAGAGTCATAGCTGTCGTCATCTTCAAGCAGTACTGATCCAACCGGTTTAATTATGAGACTGTCTGATGTTAATGTGCCGGTATAGTCCATTGTTGCATCTTTGTCTTCCGTACCCTCAAGATCGCCGAACTTCATCATGATAACAGTATATTTCTTTAACCAAGCGTTGCTTGTTGTATTGTCGGTTGTGTTTTCGTCTTGCTGGTCAACATCAGCATCTGTATCTCCTTGTTCATCATCAGTATCCGTATATCCCACCGGCTGATCACTATCATTATAATCATCTGCTTCGTCACCATCTTCGTCGTCAGATGTATCAGATGATCCTACTTTAGTGCTTGAACAGTCATTTCCAGAATCAGCATCTCCTACTGAAGAGTCCGGATAAACGCAAGCTTTTATCTCATGACTTCCATCTAAAGCTTGAGGCTGTATGAGTGAAGATGATCCTGCGGTTCTAAATGTTTGATCTCCAAGTGTTGAAAGGCTATACGTCCATTCAAGTTCGTTGTCGATATATATGTACAATGAACCTTTTGCAATGTCCTTATTTGGATAATCTGCATCTCCTTTGTTGCCAAGTTCTATAGTAAGAAGCGTATCTTCTATCGAGATTGTGCCGACATATAAGTCGCTTGTTGCGGAATCGGATGCTTCTTCTTCGCCATATGTAGCATCAGTTGATGCAGTGTTGTTTGATTCATCTGATTCTTCTAAAACATCGTAGTAGTCTAGTGTTACGGTTATGGTATATGTATCTCCGTTCGTCATATTGAAGTAATCCAAGCCTGATATTTTTGTTTCATTGCATTCTCCATCTTCCGGAGCTTGTTGTGAGTAACCATAATCTATGCCCGTTAGGTTGTAATTGATTCTTACATATTCGTCTTCCGACCCTGTTGTTCCAGATGCGCACATTTCTGCGTATATTGAGTCGTTTTCTTCGTCCATCCAAACGCCTTTATCGCCGAAATAAAGATCTTTTTCAGATACGTTTTCTCCATTATCGTTTGCAGAAGTTGTGAATGTGTAAGTGTCTTTGTTATTGTTTTCGTTTGCTTCTGTTACGGTTTCATTTGGATCTATTGTCACATCCAATGTATATGCTGTGTTATCTGACAAACCGAATTCCGATATTTTTGCTGCTGCCTTTTGACATTGGTTTTCAGCTATATTTATTTTTACAACCTGTTTTGTGCTGTTTGTTTGGAATCTTACTTCTACTTCTTCTAATGCCGATACTGAACATACATATGTATAGAAGTATTCATCTTCTATACCGATGTTGTTTTCTTCATCGTTGAAGTATAGATCTACTTTTGATGACTGCTGATCGTCTGATTTTTCCTCGATTGTGATGTCTTTCGCATATCCATTATTTTCGTCGGATTCCGTGATTGATTGACTGTAGTCGAGTATTACGGACGCTGTATAAGTATTGCCTGCTTCTACGCTGAATTGGTCCAGATCGCTTACGCTCATGTCTTCGCATTCTCCGTCTGCCGGTGCGGTCATGTCATCTTTGTATTCGATCCCATTTACATTATAAAGTATTTGAGTTGATTCAGTTCCGTCTGTGCCTGTTGCGCATACTTCTGCGTGAACAGAGTCGTTATCATCACCAAGCCATATCCCTTTTGTTCCAAGATAGAGATCTTTTTCTGTTGTATCTTCTTCTGTTGCGGATTCCGGTACCGTTACGGATGTTGTTGTTTCATTGTCTGACAATGATGATTCTTGAATGTCTTTGAACAGAATTGTGAATGTTACTGATACCGTGCTTTCATCTGCCAGTTCGAATTCTGATAATTCCTCCGAGTATACGCTTGCACATGCAGTACCATTTGTCGCTTCCGGAGCAGTAGTTAATGTTGTTTTTTCTGTTCCGTTTACATTGAAAACAGCTTTTACAGGTTCTGTTCCGTCAGTATATGCTGCGCAAAATTCTCCCGTGAGCTTCGTGCCATCTTTTAGAAGTTTAACTTCTTTTGCGGCCAAGGCTGGAGTTGCAGCTATTGTATATGTATCTCCATCATGATATCCGCTATCATTTGTTGCTAAATCATCTGATACATCAGTAGCGCTTTGAGTTACGTCAGGATTTTTTTGCTTGGTGGCGTCTTTATTTGACGATGTGTTTTGCATCATCATGCCGAAGAAATTCGTTGTTGCACCGAGTACAATCGATGCAATCAAAAATGTTCCGACGACTGCGCTGATAATTAACTTCTTTTTTGACTTTTTGTAGGGAGAAGTTGGTACTCCTACGGTTTGATTGTTTGTTTCCATTTTATTTTGTTAAATTTTTGGAATCTTTAAATTGTACCACTTTTTTGCAACTAGGTCAACTGCGGATTTGAATTGTTTGTTTGTGGTGTGTTTGGCTTGTTCTCAAGTAATTTGTCTGCATTTTTTTTGATTATCTCGATTCGTTCCATTTCAGTTTTTTTCTTTCTGAGTTCTTCAAGAATGCTCATGGTTGATTGAGTTTCGTTTTCCGAGAATAAAGATTTGACCGAGTTTACGGCTTTGCTTACCTTTGCTTGATCTAATGCTTTTGCCTTAAATAATTGAACGACTTTGTTTGTCGGATCTCTCATGAGAAGGCGCTCGCATATCTCAATGACATCTTGATATTTGCCGTTTTGGTACCACATACCGACCAGTTCCAATACGACATCTTCGTCTGTTTTGCCCATTAAGGATTTTCCGCTTTCTCCGGCCAGCGCGAGGTGGCCCGCTTTTCTATTCATTAAGAAGTGAACATATCCATATCCTATTATAATAATTATTATGGCTTCGATAGTTCTGTTCATTTGGAGTGCGAAGTTGAATGCGGCATGTGCGCCCATCGCAATTCCGAGGCCTGTTAAGAGGCTTTCGTATCTTACGACTGTTTCTTTTGGTATTCTCGTGATTTTATTTATTATTGTTGCAAAAGTATGTTTCTCACCCGTCCATTTTTGTTGTTCTATGATTGGTTGTGCAAATTTGCCTACCCCATAGAAGTAGCCGAATATTGATGAAAAAATAAGATGTCCGCATACTGTGAATGCAGATCTGAAAATAACCGTTGTGAATAGCGCTCCAAGATTTCCGGATGACATGACCTGCGAGAAATAAACTATGTTTTCGGAAAATGCAAAACCGAGAGCGGCAAGTATGCTGAATTTTACAGCGTCATTGATCGTTTGAATTTTCATTTTTGACGTGTCAGCTATTCTGACGACGCCCATTTTTACTATTTCTTCTGTTACGCCAACCAATATGAATGTTGCTAATAATCCAATTGTTACGTTTGTTATGTTATGTTCAATCCATCCATAAGGGTTTAACCAGCTTTGGAACCAGAGAATTGGAAGTACTGTTAATGTGCCGAGTAGAAATACCTTTATTAGGCTTTTTGGTGAGTGCTGTTTTCTTCTGACGAAAATGCTTACCCATATGAATACAGGTATAAAAGCCAATATCGAGGCTATCAATATTTGCCACCAAGGTATTCCTTCGAACATCAGTATCAAATCGTCGAACATTTTTGTTTTTTTGTAATCCGATTATTATAACATAATTTTTTACGGTTGGCAAAGGTTGATTTTTTCAGATACGGGTCTACAATCTGTGCCATGAAGATCGCAATTTTATGTTTCAGACCGCTTGAAGAAAAACTTTCTTATGAGGAAGTTAGGCTTAAGAAAGCCGCTATGGCGCTTGGATATGATGCTAAAATTTTTATGGCGGTTGAGTGTGAATTGAGTTTCGATGAAAAAGGGCCTTCTGTTTATTATAGAGGGAAGCCTTTTCCTAAGGTTGATGTGATTATTCCAAGAGTTTCTTTGCTTGAAGATGTGAGTTTATATGCTTCGATTCTTAAGCAATTTCAGCTTATGGGGATTCCGGTTTTGAATACTTATGATGCTGTTACAAGAGCGAAAAATAAATTGCGTACTTTGCAGATTTTATCTCATTATGGGATTCCAACTCCAAGGACTTTTGTTGTCAGCCAGCGTGATGATTTGAAGGGTGCAATAGATAGGGTTGGCGGTTTTCCGGTTATCATGAAATCTCCTTTTGGATCTTGGGGTGCCGGTGTAATGATTGCCGAGAGTTTTAGAAATGCTTTGTCTTCTTTGGATTTGATTTGGAGTGCGAAAAATTCAAAACAACATATGATCTTGATTCAGGAGTATGTAAAAGAGTCGAAAGGTAAGGATACTCGTGTTTTTGTTGTTGGAGGTGAGGTTATTGCGTCGATGGAAAGATCTGCGAAAAAAGGTGAGTTCCGTTCCAATGCGGCGCTTGGAGGTGCCGGTAGGGAGGTTTCTATCACAAAAGAGTATGAGGATATGGCGCTTAAGGCTACTCAGTTGTTGGATCTTGAAATGGCCGGTGTTGATATCATTTCAACCAAGAATGGTCCTGCTGTTCTTGAAGTGAATGCTAATCCCGGATTTTCAGAACTTGAAGCTGCGACAGGTGTTGATGTTGCCAAATCTATTATTGAAAGAGCTGCCGCATTGCCAGTAATGTAGTGTGATTTTTTTACATCTCGGCTCCCGTAATCAGAATTAAGGTCGCCTCGATATAAAAAAATCACTTAGTATTTTTCTCTTTTTATGAAGCTGAACATTATTAATGCCAATAATGCTAGGCTTGATCCATAAATGAATGTTGCGTTTGGTCCGATTTTATCCCAAAGGAATCCGGCCATGAATCCTCCCGGTAGTGCGACTAAACCTGTTAATGTGTGAAATGTTCCGAGTGCTGTTCCTTTTAGGTTTTCAGGTGAAAGATCTGCTACGAAGGCTCTTTGTACGCCGTCTATTATTGAGTAAAAAATCCCATATATTACGAATAGTGGAATTAATGTTGATAGCGTTGTCGGAAATATGAGACCGAATGAAAGGGCTGCAAAAAGTGCGTATCCGATTGCTATAAGTTTTTTGCGTCCGAATTTGTCGGAAAGTATTCCTGCCGGTGTTGCGAATAGGGTGTAAGTAACGTAGAAAATTACATAAAGAATTATCGCTTTTGAATCTGTTAATCCAATTGCTTTTGCCTTAAGTAACATGAATGCGTATCCGAAATGTCCAAGCGCGAAAATAGTTGCGATAATTATGAAAAACTTCAGGTTTTTCGGTAGAGATTTGAAGCCGATTTTTAATGTAAGCGGTTTGTGTTCTTTTTGTTCTTTAGGCTTTTTTTCATGAATCAAAATCAATACTATTATTGCCAAGATTCCTGGGAAAATTGTTATGAGGAATAGGTTCTTATATCCCAAAATAGGGAAGAGGATAAGTGAAAAAACTGCTCCCATAACAGATCCCATTCCATCCATTGTTCGGTGAAATCCGAAGGCTTTTCCTCTATGTTCTGCTTGAACAGATTCCGCTACGATTGCATCTCTCGGCGCATCGCGCATTCCTTTACCGATTCTTTCGACTGATCTTATTATAAGTACAAGAGGCCAAGTATTTGCGAATGCGAATAACGGTTTTATAAGTGATGAAATAGTATATCCTGCAACGACAAAAGGTTTTCTTCTTCTGATTTTATCTGACCAGTATCCGGATAAGACTTTTAAAAGTGATGTTGTCGTTTCTGCGGCGCCTTCTACAAGTCCAACCGTGTAAGCCGCCGCTCCAAGAGATGTAAGATAAAGAGGTATTAAAGGGAAAATCATCTGACTGCTTAGATCGGTTACAAGGCTTACGATGCCGAGTATGAAGATGTTGCGAGTTATGCCTGTTGCCAGCTTTTTGATGTTAATTTTCATATTTCAAATATGTTTTAATTTTGAGTAAATTTTTGATTTTGTGATCTGCGAGTGAGAAATCTTCCGATTTGTTATGGCTCCCAATTCTTGCGATTACTTGCATTCCTGCTGATTTTGCAGCTTTAAATCCGTTAGTCGAGTCTTCTATTACAACGATTTCTTGTGGTTTTATTTTTAGTTTTTTTGCGATTAGAAGGAAAATTTCCGGATGTGGTTTTGCGTGTTTTACTTTGTCTCCTCCTGTTATGACTTTGAAATATTTGGCTATGCCAAGTCTTTTCAGGCACATTTTTGCAAGGCGTGTATGGGCGCTTGTACCAAGTGCCAATGTGTATCTTTTTGAAAGATCTCTTATTGTCTTTTTCGTATTTGAAACTGCTGGGAAAAGTCCTCCGTAATACTTCTCGAGTGTTTTCACATGTGCTTTTACAATTTTCTCAATACTGTAATGTGCATTAAATTTTTCCTTCAAAACTTGAAAATAATCTTTTATTCCCATCCCCATATATCCTAGTATTTTTTCTTTTTTCGCTTTTATGCCGAAAGTTTTGAGAGTTTCAAGTTCGGCTTTTAAGTGAAGTTTTTCGGAATCTATTAGAGTCCCATCCAGATCGAATATGATGGCTTTTATCATCGTTTTTGTTTTATAATTTTTTGTGATGCACGAATCCAGTCTATACAAAAAACTCGAAAACAAAAAAGTTAAATGTAGTATCTTCCATCATTTTCGTGTTATCAATTATGGTGGAAAGCGTGTAATTCTTAATTGATTTTTTATGTCTCTTGTCGGTTCATTTATTTTGCCGCATCCTCCTGTTATGGTTCCTTCTGTTGGTGGTAAAGAAGGGCTTAAGCCTATCGAAAAAACTGTTTCGGCTATGCTTCAAGTTGCGAAGATCACTTCCAAGCTTCAGGTCGATACTGTCGTGATTATTACGCCACATGGTTCTGTTTATCCCGATAGAATAAGCATTCGCATGCCGGCGAACGGCAAATTGAGCGGAGATTTGAGTGCGTTTGGTTCGAGTGACGGACTTGATTTGGAGGCTGATTTGGATTTGGCGGACGATGTAATTACGGCAGCGATTGATGGTGGGATTAAGGTTATTCCCATTGATGATAGCGAGTTGGATCATGGGGTTTTGGCGCCTATGTTTTATGTAAACAAAGGACTTCCAGTCGGGTATAAATTGGTGAGCATGAATATCTCTTTTGCAGGATATAAAACACATTTTGATTTCGGGCGTGTTCTCCGGAAGGTTTTTGATAAAAGTAATAAAAAAATCTTGTTTATAGGATCTGGTGATTTATCTCATGCTTTAACGGCATATGCGCCTTGCGGATACTCGAAAGAAGGTGCGAAATTTGATAAAAAATTGGTTTCGATGGTCGAGAAAGGGGATGTGGAAGGTGTGATTGGGTTGGATCCTTTTTGGGTTGATGAGGTGAAAGAGTGCGGTTTGCGCTCTGTTTGTACGGCGCTTGGGGTTGTGGGGGAGAAGAAGTTTAAGGTTTTGTCTTATGAAGGACCGTATGGGGTAGGGTATCTGGTGGGGAGTAGCTTATAGCTAATAGCTAATAGCTAATAGCTAATAGATAATAGATTATGGGAAATGCGTATTGTGAAATTGCGTTTAAGACAATAAAAACCTATTTGGAAACGGGTAAGGTGATTGATTTGCCGAAAGATGTTCCTGCTGAACTTAAGACTAAGAAAGCTGGGGTATTTGTTTCATTGCATCTTAAGAACGGAGATCTTCGCGGTTGTATCGGTACGTTTCTACCTACGCGCAAATGTCTCGGTGAAGAGATTATTCGGAATGCAATTTCTGCTGCGACCGAAGATCCTAGATTTATGCCGGTTACCGAGTCTGAGCTCGATGATTTGGATATTTCTGTTGATGTTTTGTCGAAGCCTGAGAAATGTAAAATTGTGGATTTGGATCCGAAAAAATATGGAGTGATTGTTACTTGCGGTAGTAGGCGAGGGCTACTACTTCCTGATTTGGAAGGTGTTGATACCGTAAAAGAGCAATTAAAAATTGCTTGCAGTAAGGCTGGAATTGATTATGCGAACGAGAAATTCGAAGTAAGCAGGTTTACAGTTGCAAGATTTCACTAGAAAAGAGTTTTGCTTTCGCAAAACAGCTTATAATATGGCGCAAGTAATGCTTCGCGTCCTTGCGCTGTTACTTCTTCTGGACGATCTTGTCGATCAGGCCGTATTTAAGTGCATCTTCGGCGCTCATGAAATTGTCGCGATCCGTATCTTTTTCTACATCGGCAACTTTTTTGCCCGAATGTTTCGCGATAATTCCATTTAATTTAGCCTTTGTTTTCAAAATATGGCGAGCGTGGATTTCGATTTCAGTAGCTTGTCCTTCTACGCCTCCAAGAGGTTGGTGGATCATCACTTCCGCATTTGGCAGTGAGAATCTTTTGCCTTTAGCCCCTCCGCAAAGAAGTACTGCGCCCATTGATGCCGCCATCCCTACGCAAACCGTCGAAACGTCGCATTTAAGGTGCTGCATTGTATCGTAAATTGCCAATCCCGCAGTTACATGTCCGCCCGGACTATTTATGTACATTGTGATGTCTTTCTTTGGATTTTCATTTTCCAAGAATAGCAATTGAGCGATGATTAAGTTCGCAACGTTTCCATCTATTGCCGTACCCAAGAAAATAATTCTGTCTTTGAGCAGGCGAGAGTAAATGTCGTAAGATCTTTCCCCTTGAGCGGTCTTTTCCAAAACGGTTGGAACTAAGATGCTTGAGGTTAGAGGTATGTGTTTGTTTTTTGTTGCCATTTGAGATTTTATTAAATTTTCTAATAAATTATACCATTTTTCAGTATAATGTTTAACTAGGTGAGGTTGACGCTGTCTTTAGATGTTTTCTAAGACTTTTCTTCCGTTTGTACTCGCAATATCTGATAGTTTTTCGATATCGTAATACCTGCAAGCTTCTATAAGGAATAGTAGTTCCGTGAATATATCTCCATCTATAAAAGGGCAGAAATAGTCATATACATTATCAACTCCGAGTGCGACGGTTACTCCCGCTTCCAACAATTCCGGTACAGGTGCGATTGAATTGTGGACGGGAGACATTTTATGTCTAGGTTGTTGATTGTCTATCATTGCACGTGGGCAGACGATTACGTTCATGTCTGCCTTTTTCACCAATTGAGCAATCTCTTTTATATAATCATCCGGTTGTGCCGCCAATGAACAACAATGCACTGCGTTTACGCGACCTTGTAGTCCGTGTTCTATAACTTTTTTCGCAAGCAATTCCGTGTCGCGTTCTTCAGGATCGTTATTTTGATCTATATGAACGTCTACGGTCTTTTTATGTTTTTTTGCCATTTCAAAAATATAATCGAGGTGTTCGGATTGTTTCGGTCTGTCACGAGAGGGGAGTCCTCCAAGCACATCTACATAAGGAGCAGCTTTTTCGATCCATTCTTGAGCCGATTTATTTAGTGCTCCTTCAAGTACCTGAGAGCATATTTGTATCTCGATTTGAGACTTGTATTTTTCTTTTATTTCAAGCGCTGCTTCTATACACATCATCCCAACGGTATTATCGACATCTATATTTGTTCTTGTCATTTTGCATCCTTGCTTGATCATGTTTTCCGCACTCAAGCACATTCTTTCGATAAGATTTTTATGAGTGTATCCTTCTTTAACTTTTTTCCATAAATCCCATTTAACCTCCATGTGTTCGAGAGTCATCTCAAGGGTTTCCGGAGTTATTACATATGCTTTGTCGAAATGCGCATGGCATGAAACGAGTCCGCCTTTTTCGGCAATTTTTTGGCGTAAAACGGAATGTAGATCCCAAGGGTGCATGTGGGGAGAGATTAAAGATAAAAGATAGAAGATTGAAGAGGGGACTATTTCATCAATGAGTTTATTTCTTTCTCTACTTTATCGAGTTGTAAATTTCCTGTTCCTCCTTGGTGCGTAGACATTTTCAACCATCTGTTGATGTCTTTTTCAGTCACTTTTATTTTATCTATATTTGAACCGACTTCTCTATATGCATCGCGGAATGTCATACCTTCCTTAACTTTTTCAAAAGCCTTATGTGCGGCAAAAAGTCCGGGGCATCCCAGCATTGATTTTACCAGTATTTCTTTGTTGGGCTTGATGTTTTGCAGGATTACTCCCATTGCATCCAATGACATCTCTGTATATTTGAGTCCTAGGAAAAGAGGTCTTTTTATCTCTTGTCCGTCCCTGTGATATCCGGAAATTTTATTCAAAATATTCATAGTTGTTTCGTTTCTGCATGCCAGTACGGTTGCCGTACGGCCTCTTATGAGCTCTGCAACATCAAGGTTTTTCTTTTGAGGCATGATTGAAGAGCCCGTAGCTATTGAATCATCCATATTGAAGAATTGGAATTCTTGTGTAGTAAAGAACAGCAAGTCGCAGGCTAGGCGATTCAAGGTGAGCATCACTTGAGAGCATGCTTCGAGTACAAGTCCTTCGATTTTCCCTCTTGAGTTGTGGCAGTAAATAACGTTGTTTTGTGTTTTTTTAAATCCTATCTCGTGGCTAAGCCAATCTCTGTCGAAATCGAAAGGCGATCCGTATCCGGCTCCTGATCCCAGAGGGTTTTGATCAACTATGTTATCGGCTATTGATATAAGTAATTTTGCATCATCCATTAAACTCTCTGCAAAAGCTCCAAATAGAGTGCCTACTGTTGTAGGCATAGCTTTTTGCATATGAGTATATCCCGGCATCGGTACCATCTCGTATTTGCGTGCGAATTTTATCAGTTCCATTGCCAGTTTCAGCGATTTTTCTCTTATGAATTTTGATTTTCTTTTGAGAAACCATCTCATCATTACCAATACTTGGTCGTTTCTCGAACGTCCGGTGTGGATCTTCTTCCCTGTGTCTCCGAATCTTTGTATTAAATAGTCTTCTATTTTCGTATGACAATCTTCGTCTTCTAGTTTTAATACGAAGTCTCCTTTCTTATATAGGTCTAAAATTTCATCAAGTCCTTGTTCTAACTGTTTCAGCTCTTTTTCCGTGAGCAAATTATGTTTTTTCAACATTCGCGCATAGCATCTTGAACACCATACGTCGTCCGGAATCATTTCTTGATCATATAGTATATCTTCGCCCGCATTAAACTCTTCAACAGTTTTGTTTAGTTGAACTTCTTTGTTCTTGAACCAGATCTTCTTTTTTATTGTTTTGGCCATTTTTCTATTGGTTATGTTGTGCGCCCTTTGGTCGTGTGATTATTTTTTATATTTTAACGGCTTAATAGGCCTAATACAAACAACTTTTCTTTGCGCAGTGTTTTTGGCTTGTACAAGGGCTTTATTTGTCGTGTTGTTTTTATTCTGGGACTTTTTTAGCAAATTTGTTTGACAATGAATTTATCCCTGCTAAAATGCTTTCGCTTTTCGTTTTGAAAGCGCAATTTTGTTCCTTGACAGCTAAGGTGTAGTAGAGAAGCCTTGTCAATTTTTTTCAAAATTTTTTCATGCTTCGGCATGAATTCATTTTTATATGGAGAGTTTGATCATGGCTCAGGATTAACGCTGGCGGCGTGTATAATACATGCAAGTCGTACGGTAGTAGCAATACTACAGTGGCAAACGGGTGAGGAACGCGTTGGAACCTGCCTCGCACTCAGGGATAGCTCGTCGAAAGACGAATTAATACCGGATGGTCCCGCAAGGGTAAAGCTTTTGCGGTGCGAGAGGGGCCTGCGTAGTATCAGCTAGTTGGTAAGGTAATGGCTTACCAAGGCTATGACGCTTAGCTGGTCTGAGAGGACGACCAGCCACAATGGGACTGAGACACGGCCCATACTCCTACGGGAGGCAGCAGTAGAGAATATTTCGCAATGGGGGAAACCCTGACGAAGCAACGCCGCGTGATCGATGAAGGCCTTCGGGTCGTAAAGATCTTTTCTGGGGGACTAATTCTGAATGTACCCTAGGAATAAGCACCGGCTAACTCTGTGCCAGCAGCCGCGGTAATACAGAGGGTGCTAGCGTTATCCGGAATTATTGGGCGTAAAGCGTCCACAGGCGGTGAACTAAGTCGGATGTAAAATCCAATGGCTTAACCATTGAATCGTATCTGATACTGGTTCGCTAGAGATTTGTAGGGGCACGTAGAATTCTGTGTGTAGGGGTAAAATCCGTAGATACACAGAGGAATACCAAAAGCGAAGGCAGCGTGCTGGGCAAATTCTGACGCTCAAGGACGACAGCGTGGGGAGCAAACGGGATTAGATACCCCGGTAGTCCACGCCGTAAACGATGGATACTTGGTGTTGGCTCATCGACCGAGTCAGTGCCGTCGCTAACGCATTAAGTATCCCGCCTGGGAAGTACGGTCGCAAGATTAAAACTCAAATGAATAGACGGGGACCCACACAAGCGGTGGAGCATGTGGTTTAATTCGATGGTAAACGAGGAACCCTACCAGGGTTTGACATCTCGGGAATCCTGCAGAAATGCGGGAGTGCCGTAAGGAACCCGATGACAGGTGCTGCATGGTTGTCGTCAGCTCGTGCCTTGAGGTGTTCGGTTAAGTCCGTAAACGAGCGCAACCCTTGTCTTTAGTTGCATTTTCTAAAGAAACTGCCCTGACTTAGTTAGGGAGGAAGGTAAGGATGACGTCAAATCAGCATGGCCCTTATACTCTGGGTCACACACGTGCTACAATGGTCGGTACAATGGGAAGCCAAGCGGTAACGCGGAGCCAATCCCTAAAAACCGATCTCAGTTCAGATTGAGGGCTGCAACTCGCCCTCATGAAGTTGGAATCGCTAGTAACCGCGCATCAGACATGGTGCGGTGAATATGTTCCTGGGTCTTGTACTCACCGCCCGTCACATTCTGAAAGATGAGAGTGCCCAAAGGCCCCTTTCGGGGGGACTAAGGCAAAATCATTGATTGGAATGAAGTCGTAACAAGGTATCCGTAGGAGAACCTGCGGATGGAATACCTCCTTTCTAGGGAGAATCGTCTCACTTCGGTGAGACCTCCTAGGTCGAAATCCTGCTTGCAGGATTGGCGGATTGGTAACAATTCGCAACCTATAGATAGGGTTTTCTCTATTACACCATAGCTGTCAGGGGGAGTCGCCAAAAGGCGGTCTCTCTTTATAGGCTCTTAGGGTTTATGCTCTAGGGGTTTTTTGCATGTAGAGTTACAGAATTGCAGAATCACAGATTGGAGTGCTTTTGCCTCTGTTTTCTGCTTTCTGTGTTTTGCTTTCTGTGCTATAATTATTAGATTTAAAACCAAAAAAATGGCGAGTAGTGTCGACTTTGCATCATCGGATACTGAAGTTCTTGATACCGGTAGCGGTGGATTTTCCGATTTAACCGTTGCGATTTTTGAAAAGTTTTTTTCTGTTATGGAGGCGGCGTTAATTTTGGTTTTTGTTTATTTTGCAATGAAATGGCTTCGAAAGTATTTTGCGAAGATTGAGTCTACGCATGAACAACAGAAGACCGCTCTCAATTTTCTAGAGAGAATTATAAATGGATTCATACTGGTTATCGGTGTAACCCTCGCTCTTAAGAATGTCGGACTGGACGTGAGTCTTCTTGTGAGTGTTGGTGTGCTTGGTTTGAGCTATGGGCTTAAGGATGTGATTAAGAACTATGTTGCCGGAATTATTATTTTCTTCAAAGCGCCTTTCAAGATAGGGGATATCGTGAAAATCAAGAAGTTTACCGGTAAGGTTGATAGAATGGATTTTCAGTCAACCGGTATTAAGACTTTTGATAATAGGGATATTACAATTTATAATTCCGATATCATTTCCGAATCTATAGAAAACTATTCAAGATTGCCTGTACGCAGGATGGAAATAGATGTTCGTTTTGGCTACGGTACAGATTTGGAAAAGGCTGTTATTGCTCTTGAAAATATTTTAAAAAGCGAACCTGCTATTCAGCAAAAGCCTAAGTTTTCTGTTGTTTTTAAGAAGTTTGCGCAAGATGCGATGATTGTACAGCTGAGATTCTGGGTTTCCGTGCCTTCAAATATGTTAGCAGTGAGATCTTCTGTGGCGTTTAAGATTCATCAAATGTTTGATGAGATTGTGATTTATTCTCCATATATGAAAAGCATTGAGACTGATAAGAGTTTTGCCCAGGGAGCTGAAGAAAAATCCAAACTCAAAGATTTCTTGGCAGGACCTGTTGTTACAGGCAAAGAACAGCCGGCACTTGCCGTTGCTGTTGCCGGTGCTGAAGTTACTCCTGAGATTGCCGATTCGGATGAACCTTATTCGATTGAAGAGGATTTGAAATAGAGTATTTGTGTTTGACTCAATGAGCGTATTTTATTAAAGTGTCCGTTGTCTTCTTTGACAAAAATGATTTGGGCGAGTAGCTCAGCTGGTTAGAGCGCGTCGCTGATAACGACGAGGTCAGTGGTTCGAGTCCACTCCCGCCCACCAGATGCTCAATCGCTCTGGATCATAAAAAAATACTGTGGGGCATTAGCTTAGTTGGCTAGAGCGCCGCGTTTGCACCGCGGAGGTCGAGGGTTCGACTCCCTCATGCTCCACCACAGTAGTCGCTTCATAAGCGACCTTTATTATTAAGTTGTTTTGCGGATGCAAAACTCCTATTTAACCCATTCAATTTCTCTTCCGATTTCTTTTCTTGTATCAATCTCCACCCAGTCCGTTTCTATTCCTATGCAGCATAAGTGCATGGAGTCTGAATATTTGCCTTTATATAATTCGTCTCCGACTATTGGACATCCTGCTGAAGCCAAATGAACTCTTATTTGATGTCTGGCGCCTTGTTGTATTTTGCATTCGAGAAGTGTTTCGCTGATTTTTTTTATATAAGTTTTTGCATTAATAGGTTTACCTTTGTAATCGATTTTTTTATCAACAGTTAATACTGCCATTCTTTTTGAAGATTTGTGTACGATAGGGAAGTTAATTTCATTGGTTTCAGGTGCGGTATCTGAAATTTCTGCAAGATAAATTTTCTTGAGATTTTTATCCTGAATGAATTTATCGTGAGCTTCTTTATTTTTTGCAAATAAAACTAGTCCGCAGGTTTCGTTATCCAATCTGTAAAGCAGGCCTCCTTCTTCTTCTTTGAATCCCGAGAAAGTGAATAGTTCCGGATGATATTTTTTAACTTCTTCTACGAAACATCCGGATTTTGCTCCGTAAGTTGTCGGTGTTCCGGCAGGTTTAAAGAATCCAATGTAGTTTTTGTCTTCAAAAAGTATTTCCATGACCTGATTGTATATTGCTCAAGGCTTTATTTCCATCTCGTTTTCTGGTATAATTAAACGATTATACATTTTGTCAATCCTGTTGTGAATGAGATAGTAAAATACAAATCGCCAAAACTCTCTACTGGAGGAAGAATGTTCAGTTACATGATGTTCTTCTACTGTTTGGCTGTGGCGTTTGTGGCTCCGATGTTTCCGGATTATTTGGAGCGAGTTACTGGTTCGGCGATGTATGTTGGTATTTTTATCGCTATTTCTTCGTTTACAACTTTGCTTGCCAGTTTGTTTGTTTCTAAGATTCTTCATAAGGTTTCCAAGATTTTGCTTATGTACATAGGATTTTTGAGCATGGCTGTGATTTTTGCTCTTTATTCTTTTGTTGATTCCTTCTCTGTCGTTTTGGCGTTGCAAATAGTGAAAGGTATTGCGATTGCTGTTTTATTCGTTGTCATCCCGTTGATGGTCCGCGATTATACTGCCAAGAAGAGTCTTGTTCATGAAGAAGGCGTATATTATTTCTTGTTAAATTTGGCCTGGGTTATAGGTCCTGTTGCAGGAGGTCTATTTGCTTTATATGTGGATGATTTGTTGATGTTTTGGTTTGCTGTTGCGGTTTTTCTGATCGCGGTGATTTTTTTGCGTCATGAAGATATTATGGAAGTTGATACTAGAGAGAAAAAAAAGGTTAAAAAGTGTCTCCAAAGCTTGAAAGAGTATTTTAGCAGATGGCCACTTGTAAAAGCATATTTAATGGATTTCGGTCTTTTCGTTTGGTGGTCGATTACTACAATGTCTGTGCCTCTTTATATGGTTAAGAATGGAATGCCTGAAATTGTAGGAGGTGTCGCTATGTCTTTGCAGCTTGTACCTTTAATTCTTCTCGAAAACTGGATTGGTAAAACTGCCAAAGATGGAAAGATGGGTTTATATATAGAAAGAGGTTTTCTTGTTATGGTTATGTTTATTTTCATGATGGCGTTTGTGGATAATGTTTATTTCTCTATAGCTATGCTTTTTTGTTCCAGTATAGGTGCGGCTTATATTGAGCCTATCAAAGAAACTTATCTGTTTAGACATATGAAAAAAGAAGAGGAAGATGATCTCTTCCCGATTTATGCAACTGCGAGACAAGTCGGTTATTTCGTAGGTCCGTTGATGGCAGGTTTTTTCATATCGTATTTCTCATATCAAGTGTTGTTTTTTGCTGCAGGATTTGTTTTACTTCCTATGGCTTTTATAGGTTATTTAATTCATAAGGAAACTTCCAAATGAGTAGATATATTATAGGTTTTCTGGCCATGATTGGAGGATTTTTAATACTTGTTTATAGGGCGAAAGTAAAAGATTTGGTCGGCGATATTGGTTTTGCCGAGAAATACATAGGTGTTGGTGGTACCTGGACTTTTTTGATTCTTTTGGGAATTGGATTTTTTATATTCGGTCTTATGTGGATGACCGGAACTTTGCAGTCCGGAGTTGGGGGTTTTCTAGGAGGGATTTTCTGAAAAAGAGGCGAAGAATTGAAGAAGTGAAGAGTGTGAATTAACGAAGAGAATGATGGTTTCGTCAATTTCTTTTAAGATTTTGCAAAAATAATGTTGACATTATCTTGAGTGATAAATATAATCCTTTCGCTTTGTTAGTTTTACATTCCAAATCCCTTCTAATATTTTTGTTTTTTTCGCACTCTCCAGTCTAGTAACTTAAAAGGTAAAGCCTTGGCGGTTGATAGGTTGAAGAGTGCGTAAAGTCGCACTCTTTTTTCTTCACAAGGTTGTGGGGGGAACGAACTGCCCATTGAAAATCAGGTGACTAGAATTATTCATATATATCAAAATTCAATGTTCAATATTAAGCATAATAAATTTTCAGAATTAAATAATTAATTCTGATGTCTTTTTTTCAAATTTTTGTCTAGGTGATTTTTTCAAGTTACCAGACAAAAGGTGGGAAGTAATTTCGAATAAATTGTAAAAAAGGCATAGAGTGGATGCCCTGACTTGAGACTCCGATGAAGGACGCGGCTAGCTGCGATAAGCCTCGTAGAGTTGCTAAGCAAACAGTGACACGAGGATTTCCGAATGGGGGAACCCAATCCGAGTAATGTCGGATTTTTCCGGTCTTCGACCGGTAAGGACACTTTGCGAACTGAAACATCTAAGTAGCAAAGGTAAAGAAATCAAACGATATTCCCTTAGTAGTGGCGAGCGAAACGGGAACAGCCCAAACTTCTTACTTCGGTAAGGAGGGTTGCAGGACTCCGATATGGATTTATTCTCTATTAGCCGAATATCTCTGGGAAGTGATACCAAAGAGGGTAAAAGTCCCGTAGGCGAAAATAGGTTTAAATCCTAGGAAGTTCCTAAGTAAGATCGGACACGTGTAATCCGGTCTGAATCTGGGAGGACCACCTTCCAAGGCTAAAAATGTCTCGAGATCTATAGCGTACAAGTACCGCGAGGGAAAGGTGAAAAGCACCCCGGTGAGGGGGATGAAATAGAACCTGAAACTCTATGCTTAAAAGGAATCGGAGCTCCACTTTGTGGAGTGACGGTGTACTTTTTGTAGAACGGGCCAACGAGTTAGCTGTATACGGCGAGGTTAACCCCGGAAAATGGGGGAAGCCGAAGCGAAAGCGAGTCTTAACTGGCGATTAGTCGTATGCACTAGACCCGAAACCACGTGAGCTATCCATGGGCAGGCTGAACCTCGCTTAACCGCGGGGGGAGGGCCGAACTCAATGATGTTGCAAGATCATGAGATGACCTGTGGATAGGGGTGAAATGCCTATCTAACGTGGAGATAGCTGGTTCTCTCCGAAATAGCTTTAGGGCTAGCCTTGATCTTATAGGCATTGGGGGTAGAGCTCTATTTAGACTAGGGGGCGAAATAAGTCTACCAAATCTAGATAAACTTCGAATACCAATGTTTCTGATCAGGAGTCAGACAGTGACAGCAAAGTGCCATTGTCAAAAGGGGAACAGCCCAGACCGTCGTTTAAGGTCCCTAATAAAGTCTAAGTGGCAAAGGATGTCGGATTGTTTAGACAACCAGGAGGTTTGCTTAGAAGCAGCAATCCTTTAAAGAGTGCGTAACAGCTCACTGGTCTATGTGATCCTGCGCCGAAAATTCAACGGGGCTTAAGGCTTTAACCGAAAACACGGATTCATATACTTTATTGTGTATGACTGGTAGGAGAGCGTTCCCAACAGCGATGAAGGTCACATGTAAATGTGGCTGGAGTGTTGGGAAGTGAAAATGTTGGCATAAGTAGCATGTAAACCGAGTGAAAACCTCGGTCACCGAAAATCCAAGGTTTCCCAAGCCACGTCAATCGACTTGGGGTTAGTCGGTCCTAAGGCATAGCTGAAGAGCGAAGCTGATGGACAACGGGTTAATATTCCCGTACAACTTGCGTTTCGCCCAAGCAAAACCGGAGCGCGATAATTCTCCTCTTTCTTGAAGTCTTCGGATGGATAGATTGAGGAATCTTATCAAGTGAAGGTGGCGCTAACTAAGGAGTGACGCTTTTGGACAATCGGAGCTGGTAAACGAATTCCAGTGCAAGCCACAAGCTTAGGCTTCTGTAGGAAAATCCGCAGAGGTTCGCGAGTGGTAATGCAGATTCCGTCCTCGTGATGGAAGATTCCGGTGCGTTCGGGAGTCAAGAAAATCTTCGTAGTGAGAAATGTGAGTTACCGTACCGCAAACCAACGCCGGTGGATAGGTTGAGTATACTAAGGTGTGTGAGTTAACTCTCGTTAAGGAACTCGGCAAAATAACAGGTGTAACTTCGGGAGAAACCTTGCCTAATCCTGGTGCAGTTTCGATTGCATTTTGGACTAGGCCGCAGTTAAAGAACCCTTGCAACTGTTTATCAAAAACACAGGTCTCTGCTAAACCGTAAGGTGAAGTATAGGGACTGACGCCTGCCCAGTGCCAGAAGGTCACGAGGAGGGGTGAAAGCTCCGAATCTAAGCCCTGGTGAACGGCGGCCGTAACTATAACGGTCCTAAGGTAGCGAAATTCCTTGTCGGGTAAGTTCCGACCCGCACGAACGGCGGAATGATCATGGGTACTGTCTCAACGAGAGGCTCAGCGAAATTACAAAGACGGTAAAAATGCTGTCCTACCACAGTAAGACGAAAAGACCCTGTGCAGCTTTACTATAACTTGACATTGAACCGAGGCATTTTTTGCGCAGGATAGGTGGGAGACTATGATGGGTTCACTTTGGTGGATCCGGAGTCGACGTTGAGATACCACCCTTGAAATGTTTTGGTTCTAACCCTTCCGAAAGAGGGGGACAGTGTTTGGTGGGTAGTTTATCTGGGGCGGATGCCTCCTAAAGAGTAACGGAGGCGCGCGATGGTTCCCTAGGCCTGGATGGAAATCAGGCTGGTTGTGTATTCGCATAAGGGAGCTTGACTGCAAGACCAACAAGTCGAGCAGGTACGAAAGTAGGCGAAAGTGATCCGGTAGTTGGACGTGGGTCCGCTATCGCTCAACGGATAAAAGTTACGCCAGGGATAACAGGCTAGTCGCTTCCAAGAGTTCACATCGACGAAGCGGTTCGGCACCTCGATGTCGGCTCGTCGCATCCTGGGGGTGGAGAAGCTCCCAAGGGTTTGGCTGTTCGCCAATTAAAGCGGTACGCGAGCTGGGTTCAGAACGTCGTGAGACAGTTCGGCCTCTATCTACTGTGGTTGTAGGAATTTTGAGGGAAGCTATCCCTAGTACGAGAGGACCGGGATGGACAGACCTCTAGTATATCTGTTGTCGTGTCAACGGCATTGCAGAGTAGCTATGTCTGGAACGGATAACCGCTGAAAGCATCTAAGTGGGAAGCCGCTCCCAAGAAAAAGTTCCCAATTAATCTGCCCGAAGAATACGGGCTTGATAGGCCTCAGGTGTAAGCGCAGTGATGCGTTCAGCCGAGAGGTACTAACAGATGACTGATTTATTTTTTACTTTCCTTTAGGCTTTAATCAGTGATAAGGGCGATTCATCGTCTTTGTCACTGGTTTAAAGCTCCTTTTGTCTGATATTTTGAAAAAATTCTAGGAAATTTGTTCTTTTAAAAAAAGGCACAATCTTGGTGGCTATAGAGGTTGGGGTACACCTGTTCCCATCCCGAACACAGAAGTTAAGCCAACCTTCGCCGATGGTACTGACCAATTAAGGGTCGGGAGAGTAGGGCGTCGCCAAGATTGTGCCTTTTTTTTATGGTAGCGAAAAATCTGATAGAAAATCTTGATATTTCCTATGTCATTGCAGCGTTCAGATTCGGTTTCGAATCCGAGTCGAGTTCTACATTGATTTTGTTGATGTTTTCGATCTTTTGGCTGCGTGCGGTTAACGGATTGTATGTTTCGTAGAAGAGTTCGATTAGTTGTTGGGTGTTCAAGACGTCAACGTGCAGACCGCAGTTTTCGAGACCTGTTTTTATAATGTTAATTCGCTGATTGAGTTGTTTTTGCAGTTGGTCGAATTCGTTTTTGCGTTGTTTTATTTTAGCGACTGTATCTTTTGAATTGAAGTTCTCCAGCATTGTCTTGAAGAAGTTTGGGTTTTCGCCGATTCGATATGGATTTTGAGGAATTATGACGAAAAACTCTTTTTCCATAATGTCTGCGTACTCGATAAGTTTCTGAATATATTCGATATATTCGACGGTTTGTTCTTTCAGAAGTCGGTTTTCTTGTTTCGCTTCGATTTTCCTGAGTTTTGCGATGTAGTTATCCAAGTCGAGTTTTTTTGATCTGATAACTATTTGAAGAGGGAATTCGAGTGAGTTAAGAAAATGTTGGTATGAGAAAATTACAGCGTTTTGTTCTTCTTCCGACTTAAGGTGAAGATTGACGCTTGATGTTTTAAGCACAGCTCTCAGGCCGCCGTTTTTAAGTATGACAGTATTGTCGTGAATCTCAGCGATTTTCAGATGGAGCTGAGTGCTCATCATTGGGTTCTGATGTTTTCCTTTTACTGTATCTTTAACCTGTTGTTTTGGTGGTTGAGGTGTCGCCATATGTACGAATTACGGATTAGGAATTGATTTTGCCTTGGGAATCGAGAATTTTTGTTATTGAATTCAGGTTCTTGATTTTTTCTCGAGCATCATCTTCTTTTTGTTTCATTTTTTTATCTGTTTTTTTGTCTTCATCGCTTTGAGGGGTTAAAACCGATCTGTAGTTTTCGGCTTCACCCTTTTCAAAATAAACTTTCCCCGGACGTATAAGTCTTTCTATCTGTAATAGAACGAATTTGATGAAAGATATGTCGTGTATTCTTACGAAAGCTATTGCGACTGTTATAAGTGCAGGAATTGCTGTTGCTGGGAGCCAAACTGATATGACGTATGCTTTTGAGGTGCTTATATAAATGAAATAAGCTATGCCGCCGCCAACAGCGCAAATTATGAGCTGTTTTAGCGTGAGAGGACCTACGATTTTGTCCTCCATCTGTACGTTTTGTGGTACTTTGAATTGCATTTAGGCACTTTTAAATCTAATAATTATACCAGAAAGACAGCAGATAGTAAACAGCAGACAGCAGAGGAATTACATGATTGCAGAGAAGTTGACTTCCTGATAGAATCTCGCGCGTATAACAGATAAGAAGCGCTTAAAATGCTAGATAATATCCGAAATTTTTGCATAATAGCTCATATAGACCACGGTAAGTCGACTCTTGCCGATAGGTTTCTTGAAGTAACAGGTACTATAAGCAAGCGCGAAATGAAGCATGCGCAAATGCTTGATACGATGGAGCTTGAACAAGAGAGGGGAATTACGATTAAGCTGCAGCCTGTAAGAATGGATTGGGAATATAAAGGGCAAAAATATATTTTGAATCTTATAGATACGCCCGGACATGTGGATTTCTCTTATGAGGTTTCTAGAAGCTTGGCGGCTTGTGAGGGTGCGATTCTTATAGTCGATGCGACTCAAGGAATTGAGGCGCAGACACTTGCGAATTGTTATATGGCGATGGAGCACAATCTGACGATTGTTCCTGTCCTTAACAAAATAGATCTTCCTGCGGCGGATGTGCCGAAGAGAGCTAAGGAAATTGAAGATGCTCTTGGGATTCCGGCTTCTGAGATTATTTCTGTTTCAGCAAAAGAAGGAACTAATGTTGCCGACGTGTTGGCGAGAGTTGTTGAGACTGTTCCGCCTCCTACATTCGCAACCGAAGAAGAGACCAAGGCTTTGATTTTTGATTCCGTATATGACAGTTACAAAGGAGTTGTTGCGTTTGTGCGTGTTATGGATGGGAGTCTTAAGAAAGGGGATAGGGCTTTTCTACTTCATACGAGAGCTGATGTCGAAGTGCTTGAAGTGGGTTATTTTAAGCCAAAATATCAGCCCGCCGATATCCTTAAACATGGAGAGGTTGGATATGTCGTTACGGGTCTGAAAACCATTTCCGAAGTTAGGGTTGGTGATACGATTTGGAAATCCGAAACGGTTCCGCTAGAGAAGGCTCAACCTTTGGAAGGTTATAAAAAAGTTAAACCTTTTGTTTTTGCCAGTATCTTCTGTATTGCCGGTGATGATTATCCTTTGTTGCGTGATGCGCTTGAGAAATTAAGCTTGAACGATTCTTCGCTGTCTTATGAACCTGAAAGGTCAGTTGCGCTCGGACATGGGTTCCGATGTGGTTTCTTGGGTCTTCTTCATCTTGATATTGTTCAAGAAAGGCTTGAGAGAGAGTATGGATTGAATTTGGTTATTACAGCTCCGTCTGTTTCTTATAAAGTTGTTAGGTCTTCAGGTGAGGAAGTTGATGTGCATAGCCCTTATGATATGCCTGATAGGTCTTATGTGTTAGCTGTTAAGGAACCATGGGTTAAGTTGGAACTTCTTACGCCTAAGGAATATACGGGTGCGATTATGAAGCTTGTGCAGGATAGACGAGGAATTAATAAAAGTATTAATTACTTGAATGAATCACGTGTGTTGCTCGACTTCGAAGCGCCTTTGTCGTCTATTGTTGTTGATTTCTATGATAAATTAAAAAGTATTTCTTCCGGATATGCATCTATGAATTATGAATTCATTGATTTCCGAGAAGGTGATCTTGTGAAAGTTGATATTCTTGTTTCCGGCGATCCTGTTCCGCCATTGGCGATGATCGTGCATAAGAGCGAATCTTATGCCGCCGGTTGCAAGGTTACTAAATTGCTTAAGGATTTGATTCCAAGAGCGAATTTTCTCATAACTCTTCAAGCTGCAATAGGTGGGAAAATTATTGCTCGCGAGGATATTTCGGCTTATAGAAAAGATGTTACCGGTTATTTGTATGGAGGTGATAGAACTCGAAAAGATAAACTTCTTAAGAAGCAAAAAGAGGGGAAAAAGAGGATGAAAATGGTAGGGAAGGTGAATGTGCCGCAGGAGGCGTTTATGGCGGTGTTGAAGAGATAATAATATCCTTGTTATGGCTTCGCTTCCCGTTTTCTCACCCGTCCAGCTACCGCTTGGACGACTTTCGAAAACAGGAGCGCTGCAGATATAACAAGAATATTATTATCTCTGCTTATGTTCTGCTCTTTGTAATTCTGTAACTCTAATGTTAAACTTTCAATCGCATGGAAAATACAAATCAAAGTGTAGAAAATTCTAATCACAAATGGCTTATTAAATTCGTTTTTGTGCTTTTCGGCGTGATTGTTTTGGTTGGGGTTTTGTTTTTATTGAAGAATCCGATTGTGAATTTTTTTGATGGTGTTGATGAGCAGGTTAAAGAGTCCAGCTTGGTTATATCTTATTCTGAAGGTTTTACCTCGTTGAATCCGTTGAACTATGAAGTTAGAAATAGGAATTTTATTGGCAATATTTATGAAGGATTGACGAGATTTGATAAGAATCTTGCCGTTGAATCTGCACTTGCGGTCAGTTGGGGAAAAATCGATGATGAGACATGGGAGTTCACTTTGAGAGATTTTGTTTATTTTCATGATGGTACGACTCTTGATGCGGAGGATGTGGTTGCAAGCATTGAAAAGGCTATGACAGACGAGAATTCGCAATTACAATCTTTGTTGAGTTCGATTGAGAGTGTTTCCGCTGTGTCTGATAAGACGATTCAAATAGTTACAGATGGTATTGATCCGATTTTGCCAAACAGATTGGTGCATGTTTACATTTTTCCTTCTGAAATTGAAGATGCTGCAAGCAATATTATTGGTACGGGGCCTTATTACGCTGTTTCTATTGAAGATGGCGGGATGACGCTTAAGAAATTCCCTTATTACTGGGGGTTTGAACCTGTTTATGATGATGTTAAGCTCGTTTTCGGTAGTTTCGATGATGCGGATGTTTTCGTTAATGTTCCGATTGAATCGGTTGAAACTATGAAGCAGTCCGGCTACATTATTCAGACTCAGCCGAATTTGGATATAAATTTCATACTTTTTAATGTTTTGTATGGCGGAATATTTGCTGATCCCGATTTAAGGGAAGCGTTTTTTATGGCTATAGATAAGGAAGATTTGATCTCCAGTCTTGGAGGATATGCCAGTGCTATAGATCAGTTTTCCGCCAAAGGGGTGAATGGTTATAATTCGCAGGTTAATGATATTGCTTATGATCCTGTTGATGCCAAGTCTGTTTTTGATGAGCATCAGGTGGTGGGATTTTCTATTTATATGGTCTCTGATATGGAGGAGTTGGGTGATTTTTTGATGCAGCAGTTTGCTGAGATTGAGGTTAATGTAAATGTTGAGTATTTGGATGTCGGTAGTTTTCAAGATGGTGTTATGAATAGTGATTTTGATGTTTATTTTATGGGTTGGAAATTCGATTTGGGCGATGTTGCCGATTTATATGAAACGGTTTTTCATACGAAAACCGAGATGTATGGTGCTTATAATGGCGGATATTCCAATTCTGAAGTTGATTCTCTGATAGAAGAGGCTGGTAGTGAAGATAATGCTTCGGATAGGCTTTCAATACTGAAAGAAGTCGCAAGTATTTTAATTGATGATTTTGCTGGAGTTCCGTTGTTTGAGTCTCAAGCGATTTATGGATTCAAAGATGGAGTTTCTTGGAGTCCGAGAGTGGATGGGTATCTTTGGGCTTTCGATATCGAGTAAATGATGGTATAATATAGGGATGGATTTTTGCTATAAGTTCCTATGTTTATTTATTCGTTAAAGACCAAGTTCATAGTTGTTGTTTCGGTATTGATAATCGCACTTTTCGGTGTTGGCGGATTTTTGCTCCTACAAGAAAAGTCGATAGAGATATCTTATGATATCTATAAAAACACAAAGAGTTTTGCCGAACTTACTGTTGCCGATATTGCTGAGTCTGGTGAGAGTTATTTGATGGAGGATAGTTTTCTGGTTTTTAATCGAGAGATAAAAGATATTTTCAAGAAAAATAGTGATGTTAATTCAATATCTCTTGTCACTTATGCAGGTGAGATTTTGTACGATTCTGAAATGGAATCCATTTCGCAATATTCAGGAGATGCTAGACAGGTTGCCGATCAGCAAGTACTTTCTAGAGTTAAGGCGAAAAACATATCGTTTCTGACTGAGGCTGGGAATGTTGTTTATATTAAAAAAGATGCAGATGGGAATGAATATTCTGTTGATGCAAATGAGAATATTATTCCAAGTATTGCCGAGGCTGACAGAATTGTAAGTATAGTTGTTCCTTATGCGGATAAGTATGCCGTTATTTATGGAGTTACTTATGAGAATTTACAAGATAGAATTCGTGCTACCGAGGTGAGAATTTTGATCTTGATGTTGTTTGGAGTGATGGTGGCATTTTTCTTGAGTTTTGCGCTTGCTTCGAGTGTTGTTAAGCCTGTTAAGGCTCTTGAGATGGGTGCTCTTAGAATTGCTACCGGAGATTTCAAGCAAAGAGTTCCGGTTGTGCGCAGAGACGAGCTTGGTGTTTTGTCGGAAGCTTTTAATAAAATGGCCGAAGATCTTGAAGTTAGTACGAAGGCTTTGGTTTATAAAGAAAGAGTTGGAAAAGAACTTGAACTTGCCGCTAAAATTCAAAAAGAAATTTTGCCCGATGATAAGCCTGTTCTTGAAGGATTTGATCTGTCAGGTGGTTTGATTCCGGCTGATGAGATAGGAGGGGATTGTTATGATTTTATTCATTCTAAAAACGGTGATTTCTATTCTTATATCGGTGACGTGACCGGACATGGTGTTGCTGCAGGTCTCGTTTCAGCAGTCGCTAATGCGCTTATTTACAGCGTTTCCGAATTTACGAGCGATACGAAGGATATTTTGATAAATGTTAACAAAATTCTTGATGCGAAAACGGCGTCAAATATGTTTATGACGATGGTTCTTATGAAAATTGCCAAGGATGGGAGTGTTCAGTATGTAAGTGCGGGACATAATCAGATTTTGAAATTTACCGCTGAGCATAAGAAGGTTGATGAAATGCCTTCTGGAGGTATTGCGTTAGGCATGGTCGCAGATATCGATAAGACGCTTAATAAAGTAGATGTCGAGATGAAAAGTGGTGACGTGATGATTCTTTATAGCGATGGTATCCCAGAGGCGCGTAATGAGAATGGTGAGATGTATGGGATGCCAAGGTTTAAGAGAGCTGTAAGCAGTTATTGCGAGTTGTTTACCGCCGAGGCTATTAAAAATGCGCTTCTTGCCGATGTGAAGCAGTTTATGGGGACTGCGGTGCAGTTGGATGATATGACGATTGTGGTGGTGAAGAGGGTAGATAGCAGAGGGGAAGTATAAGAAGTTGGGGAAGTGACGTAGTGATATATGGAAGAATGTAGAGAGTAGATGGTGGAATTATTAATATCAATTTATGGGTGCGGAAGGGGTGAGAGAAAAACCGGAGTTGAGGATCGAGAGAGGTAATCCTGTAATAGAATTAAATTCGGATAATCTTAATGAAATTGCGGATTACTATGTGAACTCTGTTTCTGCGACTTCGGATGAGGCTGATAGAGAGAGAGAAGATGTGCGTGAGACTTTTGAAAAAGCTATTAAGGACCCCAAGACGGTTTTGGTTTTTGATGGTAATAAGTTGATAGGTTTTGGTATGTGGGAAGTTGATGGTGTTACAAAAGATGGTGCGTCGGTTTGTGAGTGGCGAAGAATAGTTGTTTTACCTTCTCATCGTGGTTTTAAAATTGGTGATGATATTGTTTCGAATCTTGAATCGGACATTATGGCAAATGATCCGAGGTCTATTTTAGTTTCTGTTACCAAGTCAATGCGTGGTTATGCACTGAAGAGGGGCTATAGAGAGCTTCCTTATTCTGAGTTTGCCGATTTAATACAAGGGGATAATGGTCGGATGAAGCATTTGTCTGAGACAGGGTATTCGATTTTAGTTAAAGATAATACGGAGGTTCCCGATGCGGTTGATGGATTTGGGGATAGGATGAGAGGTATATGATTAAATAGAAAGAAGGGGAATTTTTCCCCCTCTTTTCTGCTGTCTACTGTTTACTCCTTACTGTCTATTTTATTCCCGGTACCGGAAACCCTTTGCATAATTCTTTTACCTCGTCTTTTATCTTTGCAAGTTCCGCTTCGTCATTTTTTGCGAGGATTGCGCGGTCAATCCATTTGGCGACCTTTACCATTTCAGGTTCTTTCATTCCTCTTGTTGTCATTGCAGGTGTTCCGATTCTGATTCCCGATGGATCCATTGGGGATCTAGGGTCGTTTGGAATCATATTCTTGTTTACGGTGATTCCGGCTTTGTCGAGCGCTTTTTCAGCTTCTTTACCTGTGGCGTTTTTGCCGCTGACATCAATTAGTAAAAGGTGATTGTCTGTGCCACCGAACATCAATTTGTATCCGAGTTCACGTAATTCTTTTTCGAGAACTTTTGCGTTTTTCATTATCTGTTTTCCGTATTCTTTGAATTCCGGTTTTAGGGCTTCTGCGAAGGCAATCGCTTTTGCGGTGATTGTGTTTTCGTGCGGGCCGCCTTGAAATCCCGGGAAGACGGATTTATCTGTTTTTTTCGCAAGGGCCGCTTTACACATAATCATTCCTCCTCTTGGTCCTCTAAGGGTTTTGTGAGTTGTCGTTGTGACTATATCGAATAAGGGAACCGGATTGTTCATGAGCCCTGCTGCGATAAGGCCTGCGATGTGTGCGATATCCGCCATAGTGAGAGCTCCGACTTCATCTGCGATTTTCTTAACTCGTGCGTAGTCGATTTCTCGAGAATATGCTGAATAGCCGACCAATATAAGTTTCGGTTTGTGTTCGCGTGCGAGCCTCTCGATTTCTTCATAATCTATTGAGCCTTCTTCTGTCGTCTTATATCTTATGAATTTGAATAGCTTGGCGATATAAGTGACCGGATGGCCATGAGTAAGGTGTCCGCCGTGAGCCAAGTCCATTCCCAGAACTGTGTCTCCCGGTTCGAGGATTGCGAAGTATGCGGCTATGTTTGCAGGTGCGCCCGAATGTGGTTGGACATTCACATGTTCTGCTCCGAAAAGTTGCTTGGCCCTTTCGATTGCCAATGATTCAACGACGTCTGTGTAAGTTTGTCCGCCATAGTATCTGTTGCCCGGATACCCTTCCGAATACTTGTTCGTAAAAACCGTTCCGAGGGCTTCCAGTACGGCAGGGGAGACGTAGTTCTCCGATGCTATCAGCTCGAGACCTTCCGCTTGGCGTTTTTCTTCGCCAAGAATCGCTTGTGCGATTGCGTCATCCTGCGCTGGGATGAACACTTTTGAGATTGCGGGCATGTATGTGAAGTTAAGAAGTAGGAGAAGTTGGAGAAGTGACGTAGTTAGATGGAGATAATTTGCGTAGGGGTTATTATGTGTGTGATTTTAATATCATGTTCTTCGTATGGGATGTGCTCGTGAATTTGGAAGTCGTAGGCCAGCGCGATTTTAGGCGCGTGGATTTTTTTTAGCAATCCATCAAAAAATCCTTTTCCGTATCCGATTCTGTTGCCTTCCATATCGAATGCAAGACCCGGTATTATGCATAGATCTATTTTTAAATGGTCGTGAGTGTCTTTTGTGCAATGAGGGATTTCGAGGATTCCTTGGTAGCCTTTGTGTAATTCGCTGACATGTGTCAGGTGATAGAGCTTAAGAGAGTGTGTGTCGTGGCAGACTGTCGGAAGGATTATATTCTTGTCGTGTATAAATTTTTTGATCAACTTCAGGGTGTCGATTTCTTCCGGCATTGAGGTGTAAAAAAGAACCGTTTTCGCTTCTTTGAACGATTTGAAGTTTTGGAGTGATTTTGAGATCCATGCGTCTAGAATTCTTTTTTTGAAAAACCCTAGTTGTTTTCGTTTCTTTTTTACTTCTTGTCTGATGTTGTGTTTTTCGTGCACGCTCAATTTGGGGATTTGTGTTTCGCTTAGCGAAACATCTTATACTAGTTGGGTCCTAGAACCGGTTCGCTTTGCGAACCTTTCTTGGACTCTTGGCGACCTCTGCAAGTATTTTAATTGAAATTTTTAATATTTCAATGTTGTTTTTTTTAGACTTAAGGGCTAAAATTTTTTGGTAAATTTAATTCTTAACTATTCTTAACATGTCAGGAGCAAAGAAGGTTATTTCGGGTTTTATGGTTATCTTGATAAGTGTTGTATTCGGCGCGCTTTCCGGAGCGGGCGCAAGTATGTATTTGATTACAAACGGGTATGTGGATCTAGGTTCGGGAGATCAAGTTAATACGACTATTACGGAAGTTTACAATGAAGAGTCTCAGCTTATAGCCGCTTACGATAAGGTTTCACCAGCTGTTATAAGTATTATCGCGCTTCAGGATTTGAACGCTTATTACAATGAATACTGGGGACCTCTTGATTATTATTATTCTTATGATGAGAGTGATTCTTCAAGTGAGAATATGCAGGAGGTTGGAGGTGGTACGGCTTTTATTATAAGCAAGGACGGAATGGCTGTTACAAACCGTCATGTGATAGAGGATGAAACTCTCGAGTATGTCGCTTATATGGATGATGGCACCGAATTTGATGTAGAGATTCTTGATGTTGATGATACTAATGACTTGGCGATTTTGCAGCTTACCGCTGCGGAAGATAGCGAAGCTGCCGGCAAGATCGGATCTTTGCCTTATGTTGAATTTGGGGATTCTTCTTCCTTGGATGTTGGACAGATGGTTTTGGCTATTGGAAATGCTTTTGCCGAATATGACAATACTACGACGGCTGGGATTATTAGTGCCACTGGTCGTGAGATAGTTGCGAGTGGTATGTATGGTGCAAATCCTGAACAGCTTGATGATCTTATACAGACAGATGCGGCTATTAATCCCGGTAATAGTGGAGGACCTCTTGTTAATCTAAGCGGTCAGGTGATTGGTGTTAATACAGCTGTTGATTCCGAGGCTCAGAGTATAGGATTCGCAATCCCTATTAATGATGTTAAGAAAGTTGTTGATTCTTATAATTTATACGGTTATATAGCGCATCCTTATTTGGGTGTTATGTATGTAATGGTTGATGCGCAGGCTAATGAAAGACTGGATCTGGGCGTTGATTACGGGGCTGCGATTGTTGGCGATCCCAAGGCGGATGTTCCTGCAGTTGCAGAGGGCAGTCCGGCGGAAGAGGCCGGTTTGCAGGCCAGAGATATAATCTTGGAGGTTGATGGAGTTGTAATAGATGCGGAACATGATCTTAAGGATGTTATAGTTGAGTACGCGATTGGAGATGAGATTGTTTTGAAGGTCTGGAGGGATTCGGAAGAGATTGAAGTGAAAGTTACACTTGGTCAGTCTAATGAATGAGTGAATAAGTTGCCTTTTTAAGATCTGTATGTAAAATTGTGCTGCTTGTAATATGCCCGGGTGGTGGAATGGTATACACGTACGCTTGAGGTGCGTATGCCAAAAGCTTGGAGGTTCGAGTCCTCTCCCGGGCACCAGGAAAGTGCGAGATTTGCGTTTGGAAGCGTAGAGAGGGCGAGCTTCGTCGAGACCTCTCGGAGCGTACAACGATTTTTAAGAAATAAGGAAGCCGAACAAAGCGAGGCAACTTATTTCGCAAAAAATCGAGCAAATCCCTCTTGAAGAAGCAAAGGAAGCCTGTCTGCCGGCAGGCAGGAATGTACTCTCTTTTTTGGAATCAGGTGATTTTTGTGCTAAATTTCTTCTGTATTCTATAAAAACATAAAAATGAAAAAGTATATATTGGGGTTAGCCTTAGTTCTTATTGCTGCTATCGGTGGATGGAAATTGTATGATTATTTATATGTGCCCTGTTGTGAGCCACTTATTACGGGCCAGCAGGATGTTGCGGATGTTGGTGGCGATGTTTTGCAAGTTGATAGTATGCTTGTTTCGGATTACGTGTTCTCTGTTCAGGATAATTACGGATCTGACTTAGTGTCTTCCGCTAAGGAAGTCTCTCTTGAGACAACTGGTGTTTATGATATGAATAGTTATTTGGGATTGCCCGATGGCAATACTCTTAAGACTCATAGCGTTTGTTATGATGAGTCTATTGGGCAAGGTTATATTGCAGGGATTATGAGTTCTGAAATTGCCGTATTTAAGGATGATGAAACTTTTGCTTATGTTGATACCGGAGTCGGTGTTGGAGGTTTTGTTATAAAAGATGTTTTTTGTGATGGCGGGATAGTTCTATCTGTTACCGAGGATAGCGTTGTAAAAATAGACGGGATCACTCTTGAAGTTTTGGATATGGTTTCTTTTGATAAGAAAGTTTTTTATCAAAGTACGTATTTCGATATTGATAATGGTGTTGTTGCATTCCCTGTTCCCGATAGCGAGACTTATGAGATTTATGATTTGGAGACGATGGATAAGGTTGGATCGATTCCTGTTAATAAAGGTGCGGTTTTTTATATGAGTGATGGATCGATATTGGGTATTGATACTGTTATTGATGATAGTGGATATGATTTTAATATTTTTGATTCCGAAGATTTCTCGAAAAAAGATTCTGATTTTGTTGAGAATAAATTTGGTATTAAAGATTTTGCTTATAATAAAAATTCAGGCGAAGTTCTTATGCTTACGAATACAGGACAGGTTTTTGTTTATGACATGAACGATTTGAATAAGAAGCCTTACGCTATAGATACCGGTATTAAGGATCCGAATAGGATTGTTGCGAATGATGATTATATTGTTGCGATGACTGAAAACGGTTTCGATTATGAAGGATATGGAGATTTTCTTGGAGGTATCGTGATAATAGATGCGAAGACGAAAGAGGTTTTGAATACTGTTGAAATTCCGACACACCATACCAATATTGAACTGGATGACGTGTCTAATATGGCTTATGTGACTAATAACGGAGATAATTCTGTAAGTCGTGTCAATTTGGCTACTGGTGAAGTCGAAGCTGTAATTGATGCCGGCAGCTCTGTTGAGGGAGGTGCTGTTTTGGCTGATGGAAGTCTTTATTTGAGAAACAGGCTTGGTGGAAATTCGATTATGCGTTTCGATCCTGAAACAGGTGATTTTAATAATATAGAATGTGAATATCCTTGGCCTGTCGGTATAGCTTATAGTGAGAATTTGGGAAAAGCTTTTGCTTTTGATTTTTTGAACAGTTCGATAAGTCAGATTAATCCGGAGACCGATGAACTCGAAGCTGTTTACGATTTGCCTGTGAATGATGGTGCAACTGATGGGATAGGGGATATGGCTTATGATTACACTCGTGATGTTGCTTATGTTGCTATCCCTGAGCAGAATTCGGTAGTTGCTGTTGATATGGTGACTGGCAATACGATAAAAGTTGTTCAGGTTGAAGATTATTTACAAGGTGGTTCTTATGATGATTTGGGAGGTGCCGGAGTTTTGGTTATTGCAACTTACGAGCCTACCGCCAAGTTGTTGGTTTATGTTAAAAAAGTTTCAAAAATCTTTGTCTATGATGGACTGAACGGTTTTGAGTTGGATGAGGTGATTGATGTTGGCGACTTACATAATGACATTGAGAATTTTCCTTATTCTCTTGTTGTTGATCAGACTGGAGATAGAATTTATATCGGTTCGAAAATTTATGCTGCAGAAACTTATGAATTGATAGGATCTTTGGCTTATGGAAATAGTGTCGCTTTGGCGGATTGGGATGCGGGAATCCTCTTTACTGTTTCCGTTAATGACAAGAAGAATGATCAAGAGACTCTTTATGCCTTAAGTTATTATGATGGGGAGCTCTTGGGGCAGTTGGATTTGTCATCGAATCAGTATGTTAAGCCGAGGTTTGCTTATGATAAAGAGAAAGGTGTGATTTATGCGTTCTATATGGTTTCATCTGAGGTTTGGGAGATTAGCATAAGCTCTGCGGACCTTTCACTCCCGTGATAAGAATCAAGGTCGTTCAAGTTCCGAGAGCTTATTTATTAGTTTTTGGTTGATATTTTCGGTTGGTTTTGGTAAAAGATTCGTTGTGTTAGTTCGGGCGCTTAGCTCAGTTGGCTAGAGCGACTGGTTTACACCCAGTAGGTCATAGGTTCGACCCCTATAGCGCCCACCAGAAAAAAATCGGCAAAGGCGAAAAAGTACCCTGTTGGATTCCCGAAATTTGGTAGTCCATGCGGGGGGAATCGAACCCTAGTTGCGATCATGATAATCCTGTTCGCAACACCAACCTTTCGGTTAACCGTCGAGTGCTCATGCCAACGAGCTACGCATGGATGATTTAAAAGATACTTAATATGGTAAGTATTCCAAAAATCCAAATAACAATGCCGGAAACCCTATTAATCACAGTAAGACTCTTACTAGAGAATTTTTTGCTTAAATACTCTATCCCCGTACACAAAATGAGATACCACAAGGCTGATCCAAGAAAAGCGCCTAAAACGAAAATCGATATGGATAAAACACTAAAATGGTCATCTCCATCTGATCCAATACCAAGAGTCCCAAATACAGCTATAAAAGATAATATGGTCATTGGGTTTACTATCGTAAGCGCGAAAGTTGAAAAATAATTCTTCAAATAATCTTTACCGCTTGCGGAAATTTTTTCAGGGGGGATTTCAGAGAGAAATATTTTCACACCTAAAATCATTAAAAACAGCCCTGAAAACACAAAGAATGAGCTCTTGTAATCTCCTAAGAACCGAATAATTGTGGCAACACCAAGTCCGGCAACCATTGCGTAAAACCCATCAGCGGTAGCCGCTCCCATTCCGGATGAAAAACCGGCAAGCCTGCCTGATTTCAGAGTCCTTGCTATACATAGTAAGGCTATCGGTCCTATGGACATCGCTATCGTGAAGCCGATCAGTAGGCCTTTTATTAGAAAAATCATGATGTATTTAATTATTTAAAATTATTCGGATTCCCACTCTCCTGTAATCCATGATGGGCAATTACTCAATTCATATACTATGGCACTTAACGCGGTTTTATCTAATTTTGATAATGGAGCGTTACTTTCTTTAAATACTGCCATCAAATCACTCCAGTGTCCGTATGTAGAAAGATCATCTATTGTTCTACAGCCACATCGATGACTCGAAATACATTCTAAATCTTCTGCGGTTAACTCAGGCAATCCTTTTTCTCTGAGATGTGCGTTAATCTTTTCAAGTGCTTCTGGCAACGGAGTCTCCGCTGAAAAATTATTTTCTTTTGGCGTGTTCATTTTAAATAGAGTTAAATTTTAGTTGTGTTTTGCTGGCGCAAAACTGCTGTGGCTCCCGAGGCAGGACTCGAACCTGCGATATCCACGTTAACAGCGTGGCGTTGTACCAACTCAACTACCCGGGAATAAACGAGACCAGATAATACCAGTTTTTGTTAAAACATCAACAACAATATGTTCAGACGCTATATCCAAAAGGCTTGCGCTACAGATATAGCTTGGTGTATACTTTATATGTTGTCATTATAACAACAACTCTTATGATTGAATCGTTTCTAATGAAATTCGGGCTTACAAAGAATGAAACTGAAATATATTTATTTCTGCTTGAGTATGGGGAGTCGATTGCAAGTATGATAGGTAAAAGACTTGGGATTAAGAGGGTTACGGTTTATCCTGCCTTGGAAGCTTTAATCAAAAAGAATTTAATAAATTCCTACCAGAAAAATAAGGTCACTTATTTTGAAGCTGTTCCTGCGGAAGAATTGATTGATGTTTGCAAGAGAAAAGTGGCAAAAGAACTCGAGTTACAAAAACAGGCGGAATTGATCTTGCCTGCTTTTAAAAAGCTTGAAAACAACAGGTCAAAACCTGTTATAGAGCTAAAGGGTAAAATCAAATATTACCAAGGGCTTGAAGCGGTAAAACAACTTATAAATGAAACGCTTGAAGAAGGACCAAAAGAGCAA
>MFXH01000010.1 GCA_001788795.1 Candidatus Peregrinibacteria bacterium RIFOXYA2_FULL_41_18
AGAAGAGCGAACGATTGTTTTTTATGAATCGCCTTACCGCATAATTAAGACTCTCGGACAGATTGCAGAACTTATGAGTGAAAGGTATATTGTTGTTGCGCGAGAGCTTACAAAAATTCATGAAGAATTTGTGGCAGGGACTGCAAAAGAGGTTTATGAGGTGTTCAAGGCGAGGGCACCAAAAGGAGAGTTCGTGGTTATGATTGCGCCGGGGAATTTTAAAACAAAACAAAAAACAGAATGCGAAGAAAAGGCTCAAGAATAAGTTGTGTTTGCATACGCAAACAGGCTAATAGTAAGCGCCCTTCGGGCGTGGGCTTCACTCTAATCGAGTTACTGATTGTTGTTACGATCATCGCGCTTACAGCGACTTTTTCGTTCAAGGCGTGGAGCGCTCATTCGGTTAAGGTCGAATTTGATTCGGCGGTAAATGAAATTGTTGCGGTTTTTCAGGAGGCCAGAGCTTATGCGATGAAGAATGTGCAGATCGGAGAATCGAGCGAGGAAAATTCCGTCTATAGGGTTGAATTTGAGGAAGCCAGCGGAGAAATTTCATTAAGCGGAGATGTTTCCGGTGAAATTTTTCACTATGATTGGAATGACGTTCTGGAATTTGATTCCGCAAACTGGAGCGTAACTTATACCGCGCCTTATGCGGATTTCGCGACTGATACCAGTGCCGACCTTGAATTCACCCTAACTTCTACCAGAAGCGATTTAAGCGAAACGATTATTGTCAGGGCATCGTCTGGGATTGCGGAGATAGTTAGATAGTATGGGAAGTGACGTAGTTAAGGTTTTGGCGGAAAGCGGTTTTTATGGTAAATTTTTCCCAGTATAAAAAAACAAAATGTTCAAACGCGCGGAATCCTTAATGGAAACCATAATCGCCGTCACGATAATAGCACTCGGCATGACGGGAGCGGGGGTGATCGTCAGGACGTCAATGTTCGGGAACGAATTGACGCAAGATAGGATGGCGGCTCTCAACTTCGCGCGAGAAGGCATAGAGGCCGTGCGCGGCATACGCGACACCAATTGGCTGCGATACAACGGTAGTTGTTGGAATTCCATTGAAGGAACTAGTGAAAGCGACTGCGGAGATTCTCTTATTGCGGAAGGTAGTTATTATGCCTTGAAGCTCGACATGAGCACTCTCGAATATTCCCTTGAAGATCTTGGCATCGGAGATGATGTTTTTGCGAGCGAGTACCAGATGTACGAGTGTTCCATAGAGAGTCCTGACGGGGCGACTGGAGCTATTTATGGCAATCCTGTTGCGGATTGCGGAGGTGTTGAGACAGATTTTTATAGAGAAATTTATTTCGTTTATGACGGTGTTGATTCTGTCTTGGCAACCGTTAAGGTCGGATGGATAACGGATGGAGAAGGAAAAACCGTAGAATTATTCGAGAAAATAAATAATTATTGATGATGAAATTTTTCCATAAAAAAACTTGTTGCACTTGTTGCGAAAATAGCAAAAAGGCGATCTCGCTCATTTTCGCAATCATCGTCGTTACAGTCGTTCTTATCATGGTTGCCGGACTTAACGAAATCACCTTGCGCAATCTCGCACGCGTGAGCGAAATCGGAGCCGGAATGCAGGCGCAGTCTATGGCGAACTCGGCTTTTGAAGATGCTTTGTCTTATATCAGTAGCGATTGTGAGGCAGGATGCGAGGTTACAGATGGGTCGAGTGTTATCGAAGAAGATGTGATTTATGCGAGTTATGATATTGAGGGTGTGTCGCAGCAAAACTCAACCGAAGGCGACGGAATGTATTACGTTCCGATTCCCGGTCGTGGCGATGCCGGTGTCGATTGCGATCCCGAAGCTTATAACGGTGCCGATGAGGACGACTGCAATTGGAACAAAATCTTCTATGGCGAGACTGTGGAGATTCCGTTGTATATTGATGGACAGACCATGTTTGGCGACGGATCCGGAGGCGATTTCGAGATTAAGGTGAGGACTCCGAATGGGGAGGAGATTTTGTGTGCGGATGGCAGCAATGGCTATTGCGATTATGACAACGATCTCGTCGTCATGACTTGGCAGATATGGGGAGAATGTGGAGGAGTTGGGTGTTATATAGAAGGATATCCTTATACACTTGATGAAGATGACCCATTCGTAACCCCAGATAGATACGATGCCAATCCTTATAATTCAGAGATTTATACAAATCTAATAAACACACAATATTCTGTCTTAGATACTACTTATTTCTTCCAAGGTTCCGCTGACGGATCAGATGTTGGCGAGGCATTGAGTTCTTCAATTGCCGAGCCCGTTCTCCATCTCGCATTCGTTCAGACGATTATGAGCGCTGACAATCCGCTCCCCTATCTTGAATACCAAATCGTTACAGATACTCCGATTTCCAATGACAGAAGTTTCATATCCGCAAAAGGATATTATGTCAGCAAAGGTGACACTTATTTCTGGACGAAGGAAGGATCGTATAGTCAGTTCACCGAGAGCCTTGTGAACTTCGTGTTCCAGAATTGATTTCATCTTTCGCTCTCGTGAGACCGTTCCGGCCTGATAGTTATTACTTTTGTTTTGGTTCTTTTCTTCTGAATCCGGCCAAAGCCAACATTGCGGCTATTGCAGTCATAACCCTACCTATCGGAGCGTTTGGAGCTTTTGACATTGCACAACCTTCTCCGCAACCTTCCGGCCTGTCGTTACCGGTGTCATCATCTTCATGACCCGAGTCTGTATCCGCATCTGAATCTGAATCCGAGTCACTATCGGTGTCGGAATCGCTGTCAGAATCGGTATCTGTGTCAGTATCGCCATCGGAATCTGTATCTGCATCGCCATCCGTTTCGAAAACCGTTTCTCCATCAACCGACATGCTTGCTGAATTGTCTTCCGAATTTTGAATCATTGTTGCTTCTTGTCCGGCCTCATCCATGTCGGCTTGAAACTCTGCATCTGACGGATAAAGAAGTTCGCCATCATTTCCCGGATAGTAATATAGGTTCAAAGTAGGTTCGTTGAGCTGAACATCCATAATGTTAGAACCGTCGGAGGTATAGTACTGAAGATCGAATTGAGTGCCACCGATTGCAGTCCAGAGATGCTCAACTCCAGTATAAACATCCGTTTCGGTATGATGGCTATCTAAACTCAAATCGGAATCGACATCAGGTATGAGTACATAATAACCTGCGTCGTCATAAATTGTATCCAGACCACTTCCTGCATAGAGATCTACTCTTGCGTATTCATCAGCGCTTCCGTCCATAGCAGGAGCTCCTGTAAGCCAAATCGAACAATCACCTTCGGATCTCATGAATGTTCTGGCTCCTTCTTTCACGGCCTTAGAAGTATCGCAATCCGTCAAATACGTTGTAAGACCTGGGTCATCTCCATCGACTCGATCATTGCAGTCATTATCTATGGAATCCGGTATTTCAGTTTCACCCGGATTTCTCAACGGATCTGAGTCATCACAATCACCTTCGTTTTCCGTATATCCGTCAGAGTCATCATCTACGTCGTTAGGGTCAATTGTTGTAGTTGTATCATCAGAAGGATCGCAGTTCTCATCTATGCCGTTGTCTGGAATTTCCGTAGCATCAGGATTGATTGCATCGTCTGTATCATCGCAATCATCAGCAATTCCATATCCATCAGCATCGAGATCGTCATCGGGTGTACCTGCATCACAGTCATTATCAGCTCCGTCATAAGCTGTTTCCGCTCTTCCCGGATTAACCAATCTTGCAGTGTCATCACAATCCGTATCATCCGAAACATATCCGGAAGGGGCTGAACAATCTTCTGTTGAGCTTGAAGGATTGCCGTATCCGTCGCTATCGGCATCTCTGTAGTATGTAGAAACGTCTGCAGAGGAAGATCCGTCTATCGTCCCATCGCAATCATTATCATCTCCGTCGCAAACTTCAATTGCTCCGATATTGACATCAGCATTTGTATCATCGCAATCGTCTCCTCCGGAAACCGAGTCGCTGTCATATCCGTCGCCATCGACGTCGGTCAAATCGGCGTAATCGCAATCCTGGTCTATGCCATCATAAGCCACCTCTGTTGCTCCCGGATAAATCGTTGGATCGGTGTCGTCGCAGTCTACAGTTGAATCGGAACCGTCGCCGTCGGCGTCGGTTGTAGCTGCAACTTGAGGACATGACCAAAGAGTATAGTAGCCGTCGCCGTCTGGATCATATGAAAAACTAAGCTTCTGATTGGTTGGATCGTATGTTGGGTATACCGCCCCTGCTAATAAAAGATCTGCCGATGTCGTTGTCCTATCTAAGCCATACAGACTAGTTCCAATGCTAAACCAAAGTCCATCAGAATAAGCATCTGGAGATGTTTCACTAACTCCATAGCCATCTGCTCCTGATATTGGAGATCCCGTCAAACTGCTGTAAATATCATTGAGGTCGTATGCATCGGTGTAACCTACATAAACAACTTCAGTTGTTGTCTCGTTATAAGAGACCCTATCACCGTAAGGACTCGAGCTACTTACAACCCAATCTGAGGCTGAATCGGCTCTTGTATAGATATCATCACTACGATCAGACTGATTTCTCAAAATCATTTCATTCCCATTGATATCGAAATATGAAACATAATCTCCGGAGAATTCCGCTTCTGCTACAGGTGCTGCTCCACTGACAGAACAAAGCTTAGTTGCAGTAGTTGCGCTATTCCCCGACAGGAAACATTCTTCATCTGTTGCCGGATCATATCGGCGAAACATTTGCTGAGCACCAGATCCAACAAGATGTGTTTCTTCCGTACAACTTGCAAAGTCAAATTCAGGATATGATGCTTCCGCCTTACTCGGCGCAGCCGCCACACCCAAACAGGCCGCCGCTCCTATCGCAGCCATCGCGGCACTCTTAAATCCGCTTCTACCTCCGATGTTTCCAACGGGTCTGCATAAGTCGCCTCTGCCTTGTTCTCCTAACTTCTGATCTTCAGCTCCTTCCGTCTGATTCGAGTAGTCGATAGACATGGTGTAGAACGGTTAAATTCACGAGAATCCGCGAAGTTCCGTTGCAATCGTTACTGTCGTATCTAGAGTAAATGGTGCCTAATTATAAGCAGGAAAATACCGTTTTGTCAAATCTATTAATCGAGAAGTGTGTTGTAAGTAAGGTTAGAGATTCGCGAGATCTGACTACGCAAGGTGATTTTTCAATAAATTCATGTCGATTAATCCGTTTCGCAACTCGCACATCCATTTGAAAAGTTATTATTATCTAACGACCAAAGATAATCATTGTTATCGATCGATATTATCAAATTTCCACCGTCATTTCTCCAATTTATATCCCTATATGGACCTGCGAAAACCTCACATATACAATTATAGTCTCGAAATATACCGAAAACTCTGTTATTGAGAATAAATTTATAAATTCCAGCATCTAAATTCACCCCTATAAAACTATCATCATCGTAATATATTTTATCCGAATAGCCATTTGATCCTGTAGGAATAGATATGAGTGCAAATAAATATACTAGACTCGCTAACATGAAACATACCGAGAGACTAATGATGCCGACCTTTATATTCTTTAAAAAAACATATAGTGAGTAAACAAGAAGTATTAAAATTAAAATGCACATACTTGTGAAAACTAATTTTAAGCTCCAGAACCAAAAAGAAAATATACCTAGCAAAAAAATAAAAGTGGCGATAAATGTTATAACCAATAATATATTTTTATTCTTCAGCATATTATTTGTTTTTTTGGAACCAATATGTATAACCCGACATGATCATAGCCTGATCATAATCACTGTCCCATTCACCGGTGCTTTTTTGCTGTACGTAATGAGCGCCAAGTCGCAGTATGGATGGTGATATGTTTAGATGATAACCTACTGTACCAAATGCAATATTACTAGGGGCATCATAACGTATCAATTTGCCAAAGTATATATAAGAATAATACGGGTTATCAGCTCCCATTACAGGGTGTTTTGAGTTTTTTATATCCCAAATCCCACCAGTATTAAAATTCTCAGCTGAGTATGACCAAGCAGATAACAGTCCATCACTTCCCATAACGCCTATGGCTTGTTTAGAAAAACCTGATATTAGAGCCGATAGGCTATTTGTAATATCTGCAACATATTTCGTTCCACATGCAGTGAACTCATTTTCAGCCACTAGCTCTCCTATACTTTTATCTGCATCGAAAAAACTGACCGTGGAAATCGTTCCCCAATCTGTTGTAATGCCAAGCGCTTCATTGACCATATCTACAATCCCATCTTTCGTATCGCCTTCCTCGATTACACCCGTTTCAACATTATATTCTCCGCTCGGATCCACATACTTCACCGGATTATTTCTCGCATACGCATATGGATTCAGACTCTGCGGATCTGCAAGCAACTCGAACAAACGATCGTCATAGACAGCCGGATCTTGGCTCATGAACCTTCCAAGACTGGGGCTGTAATATCGAGCGTTGTAATAATACAAACCGGTTTCATCATCTTCTTCCTGTCCGGTGTATTTGTAGTCATTGCTGAACTCTTCGTCATAAATATTCTCTTCGATCGTATTGCCGAATGGATCATATTCATAAGTTGCCACCGCTTCACCTGTTTCGTCAGTCACTACATCGACATTCCCCAAATGGTCATAGAGATAATAATATCCTTCAGCGAAACAAACTTGTCCGAGCAGAAACACTATCAGAATCGATAAGAAAACATTTTTCATACGACGAAATTACAAATAATCACTCCTGTTTATACCAGAGAGACATTATAAAAAGATGGAATATGGCATTCCTATAATTCGCCTCTATTTTCTATCAGTTACCAGTTGTTAGTTGTCAGCTTTTCGTGCTATAATTAACAGATAAAACTATGCACAAATGAACGCTCGTGTAAAAAAACTTGCAATTACCGTGTCTGTTTCGATGATTTTTGCAGTTTTGGCGAGTGCTCTGTCCGTTTTTGCGACACCTCAATCTTGGCAGGAAAAAGTACAGAAATCCTTATATTCCGATAGACCTGTTTCCGAAGATATAGTGATTGTTTATATAGACGACTCTACTCTTACAGATGAAGAACTTGGACGATGGCAGGATTGGAGCAGAACGTATTACGCCCAAGTGATTGATAATCTTTCGGCGGCCGGAGCCAAGGTAATCGGGGTGGACGTGCTTTTTTCAAGTAAGTCCGAGGGCATTTCGGAAACCGCTTTGACGGACAGTTTAACTTCCAATACAACCGGGCAGGAACTCGCAAACGATCTTGTTGCGTATCTTGATGAGAATCATCCGGACGATTTGATTCTTGCCGATTCGATTGAGAATGCTGGGAATGTTTTTTTCGTAAAAGTTCCCGATGGTGATTCCGAATTGAGATCAATTGAAACCATATCAGGCGTAAGTGCCGGAGAGGGTTTTGCCTATACAAATCTGCCTCAATCGGAAGTGGTTTATAAAACTATTTTTGAAGAAAGTTTGGATAAAAAAATTGCCGAATATTTTTCCGGAATTGAAAGTGTTGCTCCAAGCGATGAGTTAGGACAATTTTATATAAATTATACAGGTCCTGCCGGAAGCTATAACGGATTATCTTTTTATGATGTTTATAGTGGAAATTTTAATAATTCCGACATAAACGGAAAAATTGTTTTGATAGGAGGAGGATCTCCTCAATTACAGGATCATTATTCCGTTCCGCTTGGAGAAAATAATATGTACGGCGTCGAAATTCACGCCAATGCCATACAGACGATTCTTGACGGCGCGTATCTGCAGGATGCAAGCGCGAGCACACGAATTGCCACAATTTTTGCCACAGTTTTTGTGGCTGTTTTCGCGTTCATGTATTTGAATCTTTGGGCGACTTTTGGCGCGTTCGTTGTAATCGGTTTGGCGTATTGGTTTGCGGCCAAGGTGGCTTTTGCGCGCGGTACAATTCTCGATTTGGTTTATCCTTTTTTAGTGATAGTGGTTGCCTATATTGCTGCGATGGCTATCCGTTATTTCACAGAGGTGCAAGACAAGGCGCGCGTGCGTGGGGCTTTTTCGCATTATGTTGCGAAAGATGTTGTGGATGAAATTTTGAAGGCGCCTGAGGCGCTAAAACTCGGTGGAGATAAAAAAGAAATCACGATATTTTTTGCCGATATAAAAAATTTCACAAACTGGTCGGAGAGCGTTTCTCCGCAAGAACTAGCTGTCCAATTAAACGAATATTTCTCAGCACTTTCGGAAATAGTTATGCGAAATAAAGGCACTGTCGATAAATTTATCGGTGATGCAATTATGGCTTTCTGGGGTGCTCCACTCGCCCTCTCGAATCATGCAGAAATGGCTTGTGAAACAGCTCTTCTCGCTCGTGAAAAACTGCGCGAATTAAATGCAAAATGGACGGGCGAAGGCAAGAAAGAGTTGCATTTCAGAATTGGAATCAATACCGGTGAAGCGATTGTCGGCAATCTCGGATCGCAAGACCGTTTCGACTACACCGCCATCGGCGACAATGTAAATTTGGCTTCCAGACTTGAAGGTGCAAATAAATTTTACTCCACTGAAATTATGATTTCGGAAAACACTTATGCTGCCGTTGCCAAAAAATTCGCTACTCGCAAACTTGATTTGATACGGGTAAAAGGCAAGGATCAGGCGATTGCGATTTATGAGTTGCTGGGTGGTGCTGCTCAGCAGTCGGAATTGGTGCAAGAGTTTGAGGCTGCTTACGCATTGTACTTCAAGGGAGATTTTGTCGCGGCGAAAATGCGTTTTGATGAGTTACTCAAGAAAATTCCAACCGATGGCCCGACTCGCGTTTATATCGGCAGGCTCGATTGGCTCGCCAAAAATCCTCCTGCTAAATGGGATGGAGTGTGGGAGTTTGGGGAGAAGTAGCCATCTGCACATACTTCAAGTACTTCTTGTCGATTTCATTCGGCTTCATTTCCGACCGCAATTTCCACTTGTCGGGCGATTCATGTTCGTTTGCTATAAGTCCGCCGTGAGCAAGATGATGATGTTCTTCGCATAGTGGCGTGATATTTTCGTGAGACGGATCGAGCGCGTATCTGTTCGGATGATGAAATATTTCGTGCGGCTTATTGCAGTTCGGGAATGCGCATTTGCCTCCATTGTCGTTCCTGAATCTATCGTAGGCTGAAGGTTTCCTCGTGTGTGATTCGCGTTTTTGCGGCTCCTTGATCGGATCCTCCACTTTATCAAGCAACATTCCCAATGTCTGATTAAGCGTTACCGGAACCTTCAACTCTTTCTCAAGCTTCTGCTGATATTTTTTCAGTCTGAATTCGGTTTGCTTATCTATTCTTAATGTCGCGAATTCTCTCCCGGGAGAATTTTGACAATCCTGCGCTTTTATATTGCGAGCATATGTTTCGAGTGTTGTTTTCGGGAGGGTTTTTACCATCTCGACAAGTTTATTTTCTTCAATAGGCAGATCGGCAACAGCTCGCACTTTCGAATATCCTTGCATTTCTATTTGGGCCTTTAATAAAGGTTTGTTTTCAACTTTCTCATAAGTTCTCAATACTTCGTCAACTACGCGAACGCTCACTCCCCCAACCCTCGCCGCAAACTCATACACAGAATGAAATCCATACTTCTTATACAACTTGCGCCTCTCAACCTCCGGCAGAAGCGCCACAAATTTCTTGCGATACGCAAGTGCCAATCCACCATATTTTTGACACAAGCTCCACAATGCAGAATTCGATAGTTTTTCCATGAAATTTTTACTTAAAAGACGCCTACATATTAATGCCGGCAACAGATAGAATCAAGTATTCCGACTGGACGAATTAAAAAGGTGAGGCGCAGCTCACCGCGCCGCCACTTCTGCAATAGGGATTTGCTCGCAAATCTCGCTATTTCACCACCAAGTTCACGATCTTCCCCGGCACATAAATCTCCTTCACGACCTGACCAGCCAAGTATTTTTTCACATTTTCTTCCGCTTTCGCGCGCGCCAGAACGGCTTCTTTGCCCAAATCTTTTGGAATCAAAATAGTTCCACGAAGACGCCCGTTAACTTGAATCGCGATTGTTATTTCATCATCAACTATTTGTGCAGAATCGTAAGTCGGCCAACTCTCCTCAAAAACGCTTCCCTTGCCTCCGACCTTAGACCAAATCTCCTCCGCCAAATGCGGAGCCAAAGGCGCGATCAGCCTAGTTGCGACCTGTTTTTGATCCTTCGACAAGACTTTGCCGGAAGCTTCGTTCGCAAGCGCCATAAGCGCAGAAATCGCAGTGTTGAAATGCATCGCATCTATATCTTCGGTGACTTTTTTGACAGTCTTGTGGATAATCGCCGGAGCAATTTTCTCACCATCCTTAACCTCTTCCATCATCGCGCGCCAGAATTTTTCAACAAATCTCTTGATTCCGACAATCCCCTTATCGTTCCAATCACCTCCTTGCGTAAATGGACCCATGAACATCAAATACATCCTGAAAACATCGCTTCCGTACATCTTCACGAACTCATCCGGACTCACAACATTCCCCTTCGACTTGGACATCTTGGCGCCATTTTTGGTAATCATACCCTGATGCACCAATCGCTTAAACGGCTCGCTCGCCTTAACGTATCCCAAATCGTGCATCGCCTTGTGAATGAATCTTGCGTAAAGCAAATGCATGCACGCGTGCTCAGGACCCCCGATATACATATCTACCGGCAACCATTTCGAGAGCATTTTCTCTTCGAAAGGTTTTCCCTCAAGTTGCGAGCACGGATATCTCAAGAAATACCAACTCGAACAAACGAACGTATCCATCGTATCTGTTTCTCGCGTAGCAGGACCGCCGCATGTCGGACATTTGGTCGTCACGAATTTCTTAGAAGTATTTAGTGGCGATTTTCCGTCACCTTTTGGCGTGAAATCTATATCCATCGGCAGCTTAACCGGTAAATCTTTTTCCGCTACTGCAACCTCTCCGCACTTATCGCAATAAACGATCGGAATCGGCGCGCCCCAATAGCGCTGACGTGAAATGAGCCAGTCGCGGAGACGGTAGTTTATCTTCAGTTTCGCAAGACCTTTTTTATCAAGAAATCTTGTTATATCAAGCCTTGCCTGAGCGGAAGGAGTGCCTCCGAACTCGCTTGAATTAATCAGTTTTCCGTCATCAACGAATGCTGCTTTCGGAAGAGTGGATTTTATCGAATTGTTAATCGGACTTATAACTTCTTTAATCGGTAACTTATATTTTTTCGCAAAAGCAAAATCCCTCGTGTCATGCGCCGGTACCGCCATCACCGCCCCCGTTCCATAATGAACAAGCACATAGTCGGCAATCCAAATCGGTATCTTGGCACCATTCACAGGATTTGTCGCATAAGCACCCGTGAAAACGCCGGTTTTCTCCCTATCTTCGGCACTTCGTTCAATATCTGTCGCCTTACGAGTTTTTTTAATATAATTTTCAACAGATTTCTTATTCTCGATAGTTGTAATCTTCTCGATAAGTTCATGCTCGGGCGCAAGTACCATATAAGTCGCGCCGTAAAGCGTATCGATTCTTGTCGTATAGACGGTTATTTTTTTATCATACCCTTGGATTTCAAAATCCACTTCGCTCCCCTCGCTTCTCCCTATCCAATTTTCCTGCATAAGGCGAGTTTTTTCAGGCCAATCCAATCCTTTGTAATCGAGAAGTTTCTGCGCGTATTGCTTAATATTCACAAACCATTGAGTGAGATCTTTCTTGGTAACTTCGCTATCACATCTATCACAGAGTCCATCCTGAGCCTGTTCATTCGCAAGAACGGTTTTGCAGCTTGGACACCAATTCACCGGAGCCGTCTTCCTGTAAACCAATCCGTTTTTGTATAATTGCAAGAAAACCCATTGAGTCCATTTGTAATAATCAGGTTCGGCGGTTACAACCTCGGCATCCCAATCCCAAAAAGCTCCCATCGCCTTCAACTGTTTTCGCATATAGGCAATATTCGTCTTGGTCGTTTGAGCAGGATGGACGCCTGTTTTTATTGCATAGTTCTCCGCAGGCAAACCGAATGCATCGAAACCTATCGGCTGAAAAACGTTAAACCCTTTCATTCTCATATATCTGCCCCACGAATCCGCAGGCGCGTAACTGTACCAGTGTCCGATATGGAGCTTGTCTCCGGACGGATACGGGAACATCACCAAGTTGTAATACTTAGGCTTGGTTGAATCTTGCAGATCTGTTTTGTAAAGCTTCTTGGCTTCCCAAAACTTGCGCCATTTCGTTTCCGCCTTTGAATGATCGTAATGTTTAAGCATTTTTGTGTTAAAAAAGATGACGGTTTTATTTTACAGCAATAGTGCCGGTAAATGAACATGAAAGCAAAAACCGCCTTTTAACAAGAGACGATATCGTGCAAGTCTTAGGATTAAAAGCCAGTCGCCTTAAAAGCTGCGGATTGCACTTTCGCTCGCTCTTCACGCAACCGAGGGGCATGAACATATCTCTCAAAATTCGAAATGAAATCACTAAGACGTCTCGACTCCGGAGTAGGATCTGCATGAGTAATTTGATACCCTCTTAAATTATCGCTTCCTGCAGGTAAAACTGAGAATTGGCTAAAGAGTTTCATATCCCTATAGATAGCGGCAAGGTTATCCGTTCCAATCTGAACCAACTCATCATTTAGAATCCTCAGATAATGTAGTTGTTGGTCTGAACCTTTCCAATAGATTCGCAATCCATCATTAGATCCAAGTGGAGGCGTTGTAATATACATAGTGCCAGGATTTGCTTTTTCAAATGCATCCCAAAGTACAACTCTTGCATCTGAGTATGTACCATCATGCTTTGGAATTTTATTGTCACCATATCCTTCTAACGCTTCCTCCATTGCCAAAAAGACAGCCTTATCTCCATCCTGAGAAATAGTTTCTCCTTTGCTTCGCATTAAATCCAATATTTTACCTACGATTTCTCTCCTAGCCTTCTCATCGCTTTCATGAGTATCAGGAGTCTTTAATGAGTCATCAGTGCTATTCATAGAATGCAAGGTTGACGAATAAATTTCGCTTCGGGACAAGAACCTCGCTACTACTCTTCTTCCCCGCCGCCATGTGGAATCATCACCATATCGCTCGACACAGCATGCAACGGATTGTAATCAATTGTATCGCCCTTCTGTCCGGTCGAATTAAGACCGAAAGCAAGAAGCCCTATCGTCAGACTTACAAGGAAAATCGATAGGACGATGATCGCAATTTTTGCTCTGTGCGTGAGTGATTGGACGTATTCCATAATTTTTGATTATGCTATATGATAAAACATCTCGACTTAAATGTCAAGCTATTGATGTATGCAAATGGCTTAAACAAGCGGTTTCTCTGTAATTCTGCTTCCTGTAACTCTGTAATTCTGTTATAATTGTAAGATAACAAAAAACAAATATGACCGATTTCTCGATTCTACCAATCCTTCAAAACATACCCCTTTTCAAGGGTCTCGATTCAAGCCTCCACGAAGAGATTATTAAACACATAACCTTGCAGTATTATCCTGCTAATTATCAACTTTTTACTGAAGGAGATGTAGGCACGAAGATGTATATTATGAAGAGGGGCTCTGTTCGCATTTATAAGCAAAAGACCGATGAACAAATCGCCATACTCGGAGAGAAGTCTTTTTTTGGCGAAATGGCTCTGATCGCGGATCAACCAAGAACGGCTTCCGCCAAGACTACAGAAGAATCTGAGATTTTTATTCTGGAGAAAAACGATTTCGATCTTCTTTTATCCAAGAATCCTACGGCTCAAAAAGCCATAAAGGACACCTATACCGTAAGATCTTCACTCAATAAATAGTGATCACTTATATCCTCATTTTCGGCCATCTCGCCACCGACTTTTTATTCCAACCTTCAAAACTTGTTACTTGGAAAGAACGCAGTTGGGTCGGCACTCTGGTACATGTCGCGATACTTGCGATTGTTTGTTTGATATTGTTATCTCCATTCCTTAGGCAATCCGTTGTTTTCGTTGCCATCGGCATACTTGCAATGACACATTTTGTGCAAGATTGGCTAAAAATCTGGTATGACCGCAAATACAATACTTCCAAGCGTTCCTATCCGTTTTTTACGGATCAATTTTTGCATATTTTCATAATTTATTTGATCGGCGGATATCTTGATTCCAACCTGGCGGATCCCGTAATAATGAATGATTACATGTTCGCAATCTATACGAATCCGAACATATATATCTGCTTCTCGTTATTGATAGTTTTCTCATATGCGCTCGACATCGCCAACTATCAGTTAAAAAGACATAAAAATCCCCACCTACCCTACGTCAGAAGGTATGCATTTATATCAAAAGGAATACTCGCTTTCGGCGTGTTTTATGCAATATTTCTGATCGCCAGTTATCTGTTGTAACATAACCCACGTCATTTCATTTGACTTATCGCCCGTTTATGCGCTAGGTTATGTTTCTTTAAAAAAATTCAAAATGGATACACCATCTGCAAAAAACGTATTGAAACCGTTGGTATATGCCGCCTTGGGTGGCGCACTCGTAACGCAATGTCCGGAAGGCTCAGACCGTCAAATCACAGATTTAACAACCAAGATTAACAATGTTTGCGGCAAGGCGTTAACCGAAGGTGAGATCTCTTATGATCAAAATCCGGATGGGAGTATTGTTTTTCAGTTAACCGCCGATACGGATAATAAATTGGGATCATCTTATGCCGATTTATGTATTTGCAATGTACCTGCCGATTTCAGCGCGATCATGTGTACCGGAGCAAAAGATTTTAATCCTGACAACACCTTGCTAATGAAAGATTCGTTCATGGTTGATGTTGATGCGTCCGGATATATGAGCATGAATACATATAGCCCTCTTAACAATATCCTTGCTCTTCAAAACGGTATGTCCGAAGCAGAATTACTAGATGAAGTCGCCGAACAGGCGCAATCTTCCGTAATTGAAATTGATAATCAAGAAAGCGATGCGGCAAATAGCGCAAGACGTACAATGAATCTCTACAGAGATCATCTTCATCAAGTATTAGATGCAGATCAAATGCCGGTCATTATGTATGATCCATCAACAGGTGAAATCATAGTTCCCGGAATGGAACAAGGAGGATGCGATACTAATGGAGGACTCGATCCGTTTGGCGAACCGATGCCATCGATCTAAGTAGCATCTCTTGCTCCCAACTTAACGGGTCCCTTTTCGCGTGCGCTTATCTCTCCTTCTTCTGTTAACTGCAAGAATGTCAGCACCCAAACCGCATTGGCGAAAACTTCCAATATGCCTGTGAAATAAGCTGCAAAGAAAAGCGAAACAATCCCGACTATTATACCGATTATTGTTCCTATTTTTGCGAGTGTTATGGTAGCGATCAGTCCGCCCGCAAGGAATATAAGCGATGGCACAAGCAAAACTAGGATTATGTTCACTATGATTCTTGCGCTTATAAGCACCATCAAAATAAGAAGCAAAATCGTGTGCCTCCAGTGAAGAACGACAAGCTTCATGCTTTTACCCATTGATTTAATAACACCAACTTCATCTATAACTATGTAATAATCCGTATAAGTCAGAAAAAGTGCCAAAATAAGTCCGAATATCATCAATAATATGAATGGCACTACAAGGAATTTAAATGCATCCCACCCCATATTCCTCAAGATAAACATAGCTTCTGTAACAATCGTAACGAATCCAAAAATCTTAATAAGCATATGATACTCAAACAGCTTGAGGAACCCAAGTGCGCCATAAGTAACACCATCAATCATTGATGTCGGCTGACCATTTTTTATCCTCGCCGTAAGCTGTATAAGAGCCACTCTTGCAAAAGTAGGATAGACCGTATCAAGCAAGAATATTATAGCCGCGAATGTCACGAGAAGTATCCCCTGCGAGGTGTTGTTTTCTATAAGACTCAATATCCACACAACAAGCTCTTTCAGAAAACTTGTATGTTCGACATTTGCACCTTCGTTGAATATCGGTGAAAAACTGAAAGACATCACTTGATATCCGAAATAAACTATACCTACTATGATAGATAATAGAGCCGGAACAAAAGCCCAATACCAGAATAATTTTCTATTATGAGTTGTCAGAACCCAAGCATCTTTTACGATGGCTTTATAATCCATTGCACGATTTTTTTTCTTTATATTGACTTTAGCATATGGAGATTCTAAATTGAAGTAAAGGCTAAAAAATACGTAGTGCGAATCGATAGCAGAGCACCTCATTATGAGTCGTTTTGCATTAGCAAAACACCTTATGAACGAAACAAAAACACAATTCGAAAAAATTAGATTCAAAGATCTTGTCTGGACGGACATCATTTCGCCGAACAGGGAAGTCCTCACTTCCATTCAGAAAAAATATAAGTTCCATGAACTCGATATCGAGGACTGTTTGACAGAGAATCAGAGATCTAAAATAGATGAATACGACAAGTATTTGTTTATGGTTTTGCATTTCCCTTTTTTCGACAGCACCAAGAAGCTTCTTGTAATACAGGAAATCGATATCTTCATCGGTCAGGACTTCATTATTACGATACATGACGGGGTTTTGAGACCCGTGATGGATGTTTTCGGCAAGTGTATGTTATCCATAAAACAGAGAAAAAGATTTATGTCTAACGGGAGCGGATTTTTGCTGTATGAAATAATAGATTCGATGCTTGATGAAGGATTCCGTCTTGTCGATTATATCTCCAATAATACCCATGTTATCGAGAAAAGCGTGTTTAACGTGGATGCAACTCGCAAGGATATGCTTAAAGATATTTTGATTTTGAAAAAAGATATCATCACGTTCAGGCGCGTTGTGTCTCCGCAAAGAACAGTTATTGCACAGCTTGAACATAAGAATAAGAAGTTTTTACCTGAAAATCTTGAGTTATATTTCGACGATCTTGTGGATAAGGTCGAGAAGACGTGGAGCAATCTTGAAAGTATGAAGGATTTGGTAATGTCGATTCAGGAGACTCACGAATCTATCATTTCGCATACGACAAACAATGTAATTAAGGTACTTACCATATTCTCGGTCATTATGCTTCCTTTGACGGTTTTGACGGGCTTCTATGGGATGAATGTTAGTCTTCCGTTTGAACAACACGAGGCGGCATATATGATTGTTATTGGAGGAATGATAGTTATCATAGGCGCCATGCTTGGGTATTTCAGATGGAGAAAGTGGCTGTAGGGTAAGGAGCAAGACACAAGACACAGATGGCAGATTGGGATGTGTTTTTTTGGAGAAAGAAAAAACCCCCGCGGATTAGGCGAGGGTTTTTAAGGGGAGATTAAACGCTTTTTTAGTTATTCTCGCAATCTTCACCTTCAGGATCTGTTTCTGACCTGTCGGTTGTCAATATGTACTCTTCTCTATTTGCATCCCAGCAGAAGCATCCTGCATCTTGAGCATCTACATACCCGTCTCCATCATTATCAACACCATCTCCACAATCACCTTGTGTTGCATTGTTAGCAGTTTCATCATCAGATTCAAGTACTGCGCTTGATGGATTGTCGTCGCAAGCTCCATCGAAATCATCAATCGTTCCATCTCCGTCATTATCTATACCGTCATAACATTCGCCTTCTCCTTCCGGCGCATATCCTGTATCTGCAGAAGCAGAATCCTTATCAATACCCCAAGGGTAATTCTCTCCGCAACCTGCATTAGGCAATGCGGCTGATGCAGCAATCATAAGAGCTGCAAATTTTGACCTCATTGGGTTAGATGCCGGCTTTTTTGCTGATGGTGCGACTGGCGCAACGTCAGCAGTTCTTGTAATTCTTTCCATGTTTGAATTGGGTTAAAACTTATTAAGGGCGTGATTATAAGCACTATGTCGCGATTTGTCAAGCCTTTTCTGACACAAGATGTGATTTTGTAAAACCCTTGCCTTTCCATTCCTGTTCGTGTAAAATTTTTTTGTATTATTTTTACTCCTAAATCAAATTGAAATGAAATCGGAACATAAGAAAAAAGTGATCAAAAAACACGCCGTACATGATAAAGATACTGGTTCTCCTCAAGTACAGGTCGCAATTCTAACCGAAAGAATTACAGAATTAAGCGGTCATCTCAAGTCTCATCCTAAGGACAATCATTCTAGGAGTGGACTCATCAAGATGGTAGGCAAGAGACGCAAGCTTCTCACCTATTTGAAGCAAAGGAGCAAAGAGGCTTATGATAAGGTTGTGGACGCGTTGGATTTGAGAAAATAATTCAGAAGGCCCCCTCTTGGGGGCTTTTTATGTTCTTTGAAAACTTGGCCAAGAAAAAGTTCCAAACGGTTTTTAAGAGGTGGATAGGAGGGAATATCGAATTCCGAATACGGAATACCGGTATTAGCTGCTACTTACTTCTTAGACCGTTCGCGCCACTGGCGCATTTTTTATTAATCAATCCTTATAGGGCCCTAAAGCCCTAATATCCTAAAACCCTATTCATATGGAAAATTCAGTTACATTAGATTTGGCTGGAAAACCTTTTACCTTAAAAACAGGTGAATTGGCTCTTCAAGCCGATGGTTCAGTTCTCGTTTCACTTGGCGATACGGTTGTTATCGCAACAGCTATGATGGGAGGCGTCAGACAAGGCACGGATTTCTTCCCGTTAATGGTGGATTATGAAGAGAAGTTTTACGCTTCTGGCAAAATCAGCGGAAGCCGATTTATCAAGAGAGAAAGCAGACCTTCCGACAATGCAGTTCTTACATCAAGACTTATAGACAGACCTCTTCGACCTCTTTTCCCTAAGAAAATGAGAAACGATGTGCAGGTTATCTGTACTGTTCTATCAGCGGATCTTGAAGTAGATCCTGGGACTACGGCTCTTACAGGCGCTTCTATGGCGCTTATGTTATCAGGTATGCCTTTCAAAGGACCTGTTGCAGGTGTAAGAATCGGACTTATCAAAGATGAAGCCGGAAACGAGAAATTGATCGTCAATCCGACTTATAAACAGGAGGAAGAAGGTCGATTGGACCTTGTCGTTGCAGGTACGGAAGATGCGATCACGATGGTTGAAGCCGGCGCGAAAGAGGTTTCTGAAGAAATAATGCTAAAGGCTCTTGATTTGGCTCACAAGCACATCAAGGAATTGTGCAAATTACAGAAGGAATTGGCTGCTAAAATCAAGGTTGAAGCTAAGGAATATATCGAGGTACCTATAAACCCTGAAGCTATCAAGGCTGTCTCTGAAACAATTACAGAAAGTGAGCTTGATTCGATAAGCGGCATGACAAAACATGAAGTTAAGGAGAAAATTCATGTTCTCGAAGATAAATTGATCGAAAAATACAAATCTCAAGTCGAAGAAGGAACCTTCACTGAAGGCGATCTTAAGGAGGCTTTTGATGAGGCTTTCAAGAAGAGGATGAGAAAAAACATTCTTGAAAAAGGCATACGTTTGGATGCTCGAAAACCATCAGATATCAGACCTATCAAGTGTTCTGTCGGCGTATTGCCTAGAACTCATGGTTCAGCTCTGTTCCAAAGAGGTGAAACTCAAGCTCTTACAATCACAACTCTCGGTGCTCCCGGTGCCGCTCAATTGATCGACACTATGGATCAGGATACTACCAAGAGATACATGCATTATTACAACTTCCCTCCTTATTCCACAGGCGAGGTAAAACCGCTTCGTGGCGCTTCAAGAAGAGAGGTTGGACATGGATATTTGGCTGAGAGATCTCTCGAACCGATGATTCCTGCAAAAGAAGGTTTCGCTTATACGATGAGAGTCGTTTCTGAAATCCTGTCTTGCAACGGATCGAGCTCAATGGCTTCGGTTTGCGGATCGACGCTTAGCTTGATGGATGCCGGCGTACCGCTTAAAGAACCTGTCGCAGGTATTGCGATGGGCCTTGTTACGGAAAATACAGATGGCGTTTTGACTCCTGGGGGCAAATATACGATCTTGAGCGACATTCAAGGTATGGAAGATTTCGCAGGTGATATGGACTTCAAGGTAACAGGTACAAAAAACGGAATTACAGCTTTGCAGATGGATATCAAGGTCAAGGGTTTGACTGTTGAAATCATGAAGGAAGCTCTGGCTAAGGCGACTGAAGGACGCGCTCATATTATGAGCAAAATGCTCGAGGCTTTGCCTGCTTCAAGAGCGCAACTTTCACCTTATGCTCCTCTTATCACCACAATCAAAATCAATCCTGAGAAAATCAGAGAGGTCATCGGGAAAGGTGGCGAAACGATTCAGAAAATCACTGCCGAATGTGGCGTTGAAATCGATATTGAGGACGAAGGTCTCGTTATGGTTACAGCTCCAAATCAAGAGAGCGGACAAAAAGCTGTTGATTGGATTAACAGCATTGTCGCTGATCCGATTGTTGGAAACACATATGATGCCAAGGTCGTCAAAATTATGGAGTTCGGCGCATTCGTAGAGTTCATGCCCGGTAAACAAGGACTTGTTCATGTCTCAAAGCTTTCAGCTAAGAGAGTTGATAACGTTGAAGATGTTGTGCAAATGGGACAAGTGATTAAGGTTAAATTGATGGAAGTCGATAGAGAGGGAAGATATAATTTGTCTTATAAGGATGCGAAGCAGGAGTAAGGATCAAGACACAAGACACAGACAGCAGAGGAGAAGTAGGGGAAGTTGGGGAAGTGACATAGTGACATAGTCGGGATTCGATATTCGACTCACAATGAACATTCTCAAAGAAGTCTTAAGTCATGAAGTGATGCCGTCCATGGGTTGCACAGAACCCGTGGCGGTTGCGCTTGCGGCGGCTCATGCTAGTCGTGCTGTCGGTGGTAAGGTTTGGCGAGTTGTTGCCGAATTGGATCCGGGGACTTTTAAGAATGGAATGAATGTATTTATTCCGGGTACTAATGGGGCTGTCGGCATACCTATAGCGATGGCTCTCGGTGCTATTTGCGGAGATCCTAAGAATGGACTCAATTTACTCAAAAATATAGATTCGAAATGCCTGAAAGAGGCTGAAAAACTTGTTGCTCAGCATGAGATTTCCATCAAGCCGAATTTCTCAAAAGATTATCTTTATATAAAAGTAAAAGTTAAGACTGATAAGGGTGAAGGAATCGCGAAAATCGTTAGAGGACATACAAATCTCGTCGAGCTGAAAAAAAATGGCTTGCGAATAAAAGGTACCGGTGCGAAAACCGGCTGCGAGGTTGAAAATTACAGGGAGTTTTTGAGAAAATTAAGCATAAAAGATCTTATAAAAGCTGCTGAAAATGCAGACAAGAAAGAGCTCGCATATATGAAGGAAGGTGTTGAAATGAATCTCAAAGCATCAAAAGAAGGCATGAAGTACAAAGGGTTCGCTCATCAAATTTCTCAAATGGTTAAATCAGGTGTTTTGAAAGATGATTTTTTCTCTAAAACAAAGGTAATCGTTTCTGCGGCTTCCGATGGACGTATGGCCGGAATGAGCCTTCCCGTAATGAGTAGCGGAAGTTCCGGTAATCAAGGAGTTGTAGCCGTCCTCGTACCTTACCTGTTCGGAAAAGAAAACGGAGTTGCCAATGAGAAGATAATGAAAAGTATCGCCTTATCTCACCTATTGAATGCTTATGTAAAAGCTTTTGCCGGAGAACTCTCCCCTATCTGCCAATGTGCGATTGCAGCAGGAGTTGGTGCGGCCGCAGCGTGCGTTTATCAACGCAAAAACGATATGAAATTGATTGGGCACGCAATAAATAATGTTGCTAACGATCTTGGCGGAATGTTCTGCAATGGTGCAAACCTCGGATGTGCCATAAAAGTAGCCAGTTCCGCTGAAGCTGCCATCACATCGGCATTGGTTGCTCTCAATGGATTCTGCATTTCCGATTCAAACGGAATCATTGGTGCCACGCCTGAGGAAACCCTGCAGAATCTTGCCAAAATAACGTGCGAAGGTATGGGCAAGACTAATGAAGTTATTCTCGGGATTATGAAGAGGCAGGCGGAGGTGTAGGGAGAAGTTGGGGAAGTAGGAGGAGTGACGTAGTGAAAGGCCCTCGGTTTTTCACGAGAGCCTTTTTGTGATTATTACTTACAATGTTGGCGTTTTCAGAGCGAATGTTTCAATTATATTCGGGATTTGATCCATTTGCTGACCGTATTGCTGATTATAGTCTTGAGCGATTGAATATGCGAAGATGCAGTTTCCGTTCTCTCCAAGGTACTGAGGTCTTGGCCCATCAGATGCTTCGATCTGAGTCCATTGAGTTTTTGAATGAATGCTTATATTGAAGAAAGAATCTTCTTCAAATCCGAAATCTACAGAATCGCTTGTGCCTAAGTCTCCCCAATCCAATATCCTACCTGCAGATCCGTATCCTTCCCATGAATCTGGGAATGTTAATATGAATCCATATTCGGAATTTTCATAAGTGGAGTTCACTACTTCTTCCGCTTGCGTTTGGATGTAATAGAATCCTCCGCTCACTATGATCGCGCTCAGAAGCAATCCGACGATCATAATTTTTGCATTGTTTTGTCTTTCCATAGTTGTTTTTGGTTAGTGATTAAGACGCTTATATAATTCTGGATTTGCATTTTTATTACATTTTTCAGCGAATAATGTTATCATTTTCCCCTTTCTACCATTTAAAATTCGTATACCCATGACAAAAGGACCAACCACTCTTCCTTCTTGGGTTCACTCAAATCCTGTTGCTCTCGGCCATGCCGAACGCATTGCGCCGACTATTGAAGATGCTCAAGAGGATATAGGAAGACACATCCGTGCTGTCATTAAGAAAGTTTTTGAAGATCCTGATATCCGAAAAGCCGGTAAAGGTGCTGTAATCAGATACACAACAATGTGCGGTGAAGTTATCCGTAGAATCTTGGCAATGAAGGAGATGGATCCTGGGCTTATAAATGTTCTTGCTATCGGTGATGTCACTCTACCTCCCGAAGCGAAAACAACTATGGATGAGCTTGTTGAGGCGGCACATGGATATGAACGTGAACTTACAGCAGAAGGATACGGATATGATTTAGCTTCTCAGGGTTCGCTTAGAGCAAGAAGCGCTACTATTGATTATCTAGATAGTCATTATGGATTTTCGGCGCAAGAAGGATTGAGAGATGTCTTGGTTAAAAATACCGGAGTTTCAAGTGGAGGCATGCGCGCGCTCAACGATATAGCATCTTCATTTGTTCTCAGTGCAACTAGGGATAGAGAACACCCCTCACGACCTCGCTTCATACAACCTGATAACAGCTTCGGGACATGGCGACAGATAGCGAAAAATTCAAGCATGGATGGACGGGAAGCCGATATCCACACTATCAATACCGAACAGAAGAATTTACTGCATTTAACGGCATCTCAAGTTGATGATTTTTACGCCTCAAATCCTCATGAAACCGAAGATCGGAAATATAGCGATTTATGGTATATCACCCCTGTTGGGAATCCTTCCGGCACAAGAATGACGCCTTCCCAATTGTCAGATGTCGCTAAGGCGATCGTTAGGAATAATCCAAATGCAACAATAGTTTTGGATTGCGTATATGTCAGAACTCTTCGGAAAGAGGATGCCAACGCATTGCTTAAAGATATTATTTCCGACCCTACCGTAATGGATAGAGTGCTTTTTGTTGAAAGCTTATCGAAAACCCATGGCATACCTGGGAAGAGAGTTGGAGTTTATTTCTCTAAAAATCCGGATATTTTCGGGAAAGTTCTGAATCTCAATATGACAGTATCCGCCGGTAACGGATATGATAAAGATGCATTGCTGCTTGCGGTCGCAAATTCCACTCCGGAACAAGAGAAGGTTTTCAAAGACCTGCATGAATTCTGGGCTCGCGAAAGGCGCGGACTTTTCCACTACTTAAGGCAGCCTCAATTCTCGTATTTATTCGATGAAGATCAGAGCCATATAACTCCCGAACAGATGGAAAACCCTCTCGGGCTTTATTTATTTATGAAGCTTGAATCAGGTGTCACTTATCAAGATGTTGCAATTGCAACAGGCTGTTTGGGTGTTGAAGATAAGGATATGGGCGCCGGAACGTTTATTCGATTCTCCGTTGGAAAAATAACCGAACCGACCTATGCGAAGTATATTCCGGAAGTAGAAGAAGTTGGGGAAGTTGGAGAAGTGACGTAGTTTGCAATTTCAGGTTGAAAAAAGAATGGGTTTCGTATAGATTTGATGCGCAAAAAAAATCGCGCAGGTATCGTATAGTGGCTATTATGCAGCCTTGCCAAGGCTGAGAGACGGGTTCGATTCCCGTTACCTGCTCCACAGGCCGGAAGCGAAGCGAACGGCCCATATTATCAAACTGATTGCGGATGCAATCTCCTTATACGAATCCTAAAGGTTTGTTTTAGCATTTTTAAAATTCTTCACATCCGATTCTTCCGCCATCCAATTCATAATCCATTTTAAGCCAACTGAAATCCATTTCATTCGCTTGAGCGCAAAACTCTTCCGGTTCAAGTTCGTATTCGACACCGAAAACAGCTTTGTTTTGATCTATAAATTCAGTTAATGACTCGCACTCGTCATATTCGAAGCATTGTTCATTCACGGCAAAATCAAAGTAATCAACTAAGTCATCGATTTGGTCCAGTGCGTTTTTAAGTCCCACGGATAAATTTCTTTCATGAGCTTCTTCTGCAATCCATTTGCTATAAATAATCTGATCATCATAAGTCAAATCAAATCCGCTATCATTCGAATATCCATCCATATTATCAGGCTCTACACCATCACATTCTTTCTCTACGGCCAAATCCAGCCTATCTTCCATTATTGATGCAAATTCTTGATAACTTGAAACATCGAGCCATTTTTCATCTTCCCATCCTTCAAGAGTTTCTCCCAAAACTTCTTCCGGAAAATCTTCGGCATCATCTCGAAATTCCTCAAAACTTCCGGCTGAAAAATAACAAATAACTTTTTTATTTTCCGAATGCAAATCATCGATCACGCTCTGAGGAGTGTCGAAAAGATCAATATCGTACATATCAACATCATAATCCGTATCTATATCTCCCGATAATTGCCATTGCCATGAAGTTTCCGGAGTCGGTTGGTACCAAGCAGCATCATCATTAAAAATCAAAACATCATCTTCATAAATCATCGAATCAGAATCCAATATGTTTTCTCTTAGCCTATAAATCATTTCCACCATATCTCCACGAGTAATTTCCTTATCAATCTCGGTAATTGTTGTAGGGATTGCGTTCTTGTCTGATAACTCCTGTATAAAAGGTTGATACCAAATATCCCAATCCGAATTTGTCTCAATCTCAAATCCAAGGAGAATGATTTTTGCAGCTTCGACAAAGGAAATGTCATATTCAGGATGGAAAAAACCGTCAGGATACCCTTCTATTATCAAATTTGTTTTCGCCGTGCATACATATTTTGCAAACCATTCGTTTGATACATCGGGAAAGCAATTTTCTCCTGATATTTCTTCCGAATCAAGAATGGATTCGATTATTATTTTTACGAATTCCGCTCTGTTTATGTTGTCGTCAGGACGAAAAGTATTGTCATCGTACCCCTCAATAATTCCTTCTTCTTGTGCATATAAAATTGCTTCATAAAACTGATTTCCGCTATTAACATCTGAAAAATAACCGTAAGAAGGCATTATTTGCACGAAAAACAGGAATACTATTATGAGTTGTAATGTTTTTTTCATATTTGTTTTAATAAAAACAGTAGAAGTATAAGTTTATTATTTGTAATTGTTCAATAGCTTTGCATTACTAATGTTGTTTTCAATGGCGATGGAGTGTATATGCTTTATCTGTATCCTTCGATATATTTTCTAAGAAATCAAAATGAGAAAAATCATAATTCTACTTCTGGTTTTATCTCTCTCCGGATGTTCCGATTCTATAGAATCCAATATAAATACTCCTGTCGAACAGGGTTCTTCTACCACTTATGAACAGGTTTGTGTGCTAGGAGAAGACATCTCCGGACCTTGGACGGGCAGTTTATTCGGAAAATGGCTTGATTCTGATGGCAATCAGAAAACACCGGAAAATTTCATGTTTGTTGAAGGTGCTGGGGTTCCTTCATTGATAAATGACGGCAATGGTAGATTAATCGCAGCATTTCAGTGGTTCACATGTGACGATCCGGATGCTTTTGATAAAATTGCTGTTTCTTTTTCGGAAGATGATGGCAAGACTTGGTCAGAACCCGAGTCGATAAAAATAGATGGCATGGCTGACAATCTCTCCAGACCTTTCGATCCGACTTTGGCAATTACTCCTGATGGAGAAATTCGCATGTTTTTTACGGTTAATCTGAATAGCATGATGCTTGGGAAAGATACAGATATTTATTCCGCAGTTTCAACCGATGGCGTGAATTATGTTTTTGAAGATGTGCCAAGCTTCTCTCTTGATGACACTGCCGTGTATGATTCGGCTGAGATTTATTGGAATGACTTATGGTATTTGATTGCGCCAAAAAACATCTCTGAACCTTATGGCGCTTATTTCGCAACATCTGAAGATGGCGTGAATTTCACGGAGCAAGAAACCATTTATCAGCCTACCGACTTCAATTGGCTCGGTAATTTCTATGATGGTGGAGATACTCTTTATTTCTACGGCATGGATATGGGCATGGAGGGTAGCAAAGGAATCGGAATAATCGAAACGACAGACGGCATAAACTGGTCCGATCCGAAATATGTCGGTCTTTTTGGAGGAGATCCGGCTTATGCGTGTACGGATAGTGGTGATTGCCTTCTTATAGCTACGGGGGGGCAGACTAAGGATTTATAAATTTCTATTTATTTAAAATTGTAAGGTCTATGCGTAAAAAATATTTCGTCATTCAGTTGGTACTATTATCGTTTGTTATTGGCGCTTTTGGCTGTGCCGAAGAGACACAACAGGATCAAGTTGTTGTTCCTGACGTACTTGATGTTTCCGAACAACTTCCCGTACCGGAACTGACGAGTCTCGCATCCTATGAATTTCAGGACTCAACTCATCGACCCGAAATTTTATTTTATGAAAATAAACTTTATGTGCTTGTTGTTGATCACGATTTTCAACAAGATATTAGTATTAAACATCAGGGATATATTTATGACGTTTCCGATCCTCTGAGTATTGATTTCGACAACCCCGATGTGAATTTTGTCATTTCAAAAGAAACTGACGAATATGGAAGTCCTTCCGATCATCGCGTGGCAATCGTAAACGATGAGTTATGGGTTGTTTTTCAATCATCTATAGTCGATGAGGCGAAGAGAGAGGAATGTGTGGGTGGACCTCTCGAACCTTGCGTAGAAAGCCAGCATTTGATGTTTACGAGATTCACTCTCGATGGAGAAGAAATTTTGACTACGGAAATCGCCAGCACTACGGAATTCCCAGAAGATAATTATCCAGACATGTCCGTTGTTGCCAACGGAGATACGCTGCTTGTCAGTACAGGTACATCCGATCTGGGATTGAAAATAAGGGAAGTTGATTTGGATGGGGAGATTTTGAACACTTACGAATATCAAACTTCTACCGATGGAATCCCCGGTAGCATCGGGAACAGTTTGTTCCGTGGAGAAGATGGTAATTTGCTTGTGTTTAGTGGCACTATGAATCAGACGAGTGTCACCGTTCTTGATGAGAATTTTGAAGCTGGGAATGCCTTGTTATTTGATCTTCCCGACGATGAAAATACTTTTCAGACCGGAGTTGATTATAAAGATGGTTATTATTATGTCGGATACAGTGCTCGAGAAAAAGGTGATATCGCAATTGAAACAAATCCCCTCTCGCCTCGCATGATTATACTTAATCAGGATTTAGAAGTCGTGAAAACGATTTCGATTTCAGAAGAGGCCGGACATGGACACGTTCATCCTTCAATCGTCTTTGTGGAAGATTATTTATTCTACGCGTGGAGCAAGTCCGAGAACGGAAAACCTCAGGTGATTATAGAGATTTTTGAGGACGCAAACTCCTAACCGTCTTGCCGGCTTGCCACATCTCGGAGTCGCCAATTTCTTTCAGCTCTTTTTCAAGTTTCGCTCTATAGTCAGGCGCGCTATTTGCCTTGAGCACTATTTCGGTTTCGTGTCCGCTTGCTACGCTATCATATAGACGCGTGAAGACCGGTTCGACAGCTTTTCTGAATTCATGTCGCCAATCCAGAGCGCCTCTTTGGGCTGTTGTGGAGCAGTTTGCGAACATCCACTCCATGCCGTTTTGATCGATAAGCGGAATAAGGCTTCTTGTAGCCTCTTCCACTGTTTCGTTGAACGCTTCGCTCGGCGTGTGTCCGCGTTTGCGAAGTTCCGCATATTGCGCCTCCATAATACCGGCGATAGCACCCATAAGAACTCCCCTTTCTCCGGTCAGGTCGCTGTAAACTTCCTTCTGAAAAGTTGTCTCGAACATAAATCCCGAACCTATGCCCATGCCTAGCGCGAGTGTGCGTTCTTTCGCTCGACCTGTTGCATCTTGAAAAACCGCGAAACTCGCATTAACACCTTTCCCTTCGAGAAATAATTTCCTGACAAAAGCTCCCGGACCTTTTGGCGCAACCATTATTACATCTATTCCTTCCGGTGGGATAACGCCTGTCTGTTCCTTATAAACGATTGAGAAGCCGTGTGAAAAATAAAGTGCTTTCCCTTTTGTAAGATATTTTTTTATTGTTGGCCAAAGTTCTTTTTGACCTGCGTCCGAAAGGAGATAACAGAGTATCGTACCTTTTTCGCAAGCTTCTTCTATCGGAAAAAGCGTCTTGCCTTCGATCCAGCCGTCTTTTACGGCTTTGTCCCATGAATCGCCACCTTCTCTCTGACCGATTATTACATTAAATCCATTGTCTCTTAGATTTAGTGCTTGACCCGGACCTTGTACTCCGTAGCCGATCACTGCGATAGTTTCATCTTTTAGAGTTTCGAGTGCTTTTTCCATTGGGAACTCTTCGCGCGTGACAACAGGTTCGATAGTGCCGCCGAAATTCATTTGAGGCATGGGGGATAGATTAAAGGTTAGAGATAATAGATTAGAGATGGCGCAAATGAGCGTTTCACTTCCTTTGCGCTGTTGCTTCGATTTCGACTTTTACATCTTTTGGCAGGCGTGCGACTTGGACAGTGGCGCGTGCAGGAGGGTTCGACACGAAATAAGAACCGTAGATTTCGTTCACCGCCGCAAAATCGTTCATGTCAGCCAAAAAAATTGTCGTCTTAACGACATTCTCAAGAGTTGTTCCGGCAGCTTCCAGTACAGCTTTCAGATTTTCTAGAACCTGTGTCGTTTGAGCCTTGATATCGCCCTGTTCTAGCTCGCCGGTTGGTTTGAGAGGTATTTGACCGGAACAGAAAACGAATCCGTTAACTGAGACTGCTTGTGAGTATGGCCCGATGGCTTTTGGAGCTTTGTCTGTTGAGATGATTTGTTTCATAATGGAAGTGTTGTTATTCCGCTTCGTGAAATTTCAATGAGTCCGAGCGGTTTGGATTTTTCTATAAATAAGTCTACTTCATCCGGCGTGCCGATGAAACCTACAATTATTTCGTCATTTGCCTTGTAAAGCTCTTTGCAGCGCGGAAGCTTGTCGAGCATACCTTCTTTAGATCTGAATTTTGCCAATAACATTTCGCTCATTATCGATTTGTCCCGAGCGATCTCTACAACTTCTACGACCTCTATCAGTCTATCTATTTGCTTGATGATTTTTGCCGTTCTTTCTTCCGTGTCATCAATCGTTATCGCGAATCGCGACATATTAGGCTCGAGCGTCGGCCCGGCAGTGATGCCGACGATGTTGAAGCGCTTGCGCCTGAGGAGAGAGGTAACTCTATTCAGTACGCCCGGTTTGTCTTCCGATAATAATAAAATTGTACTTCTCATAATTATTTTCCGATTAAAGTATCTTTCAGCCCTTTTCCGGGGGCGACCATCGGGAAGACATTGTCTTCCGGCTCAACCAAAAATTCGCAAATCACCGTGCCTTTCATATCGCGCGCGGCCTTGATTGTACTTGCAATATCCGAAGGCTTCTCACACCTCAAATGATTAAGTCCATAAGCTTGCGCTATAAGTGAAAAATCCGGACTTGTTATAGGCGTACCTTCGTAATTTTTATCATAAAATAATTCCTGCCATTGTCTGACCATTCCCAAAAATCCATTATTCATTATCGCGATTTTGATCTCGAGACCTTCTTGAACTATCGTCATCAATTCCTGAATATTCATCTGTATTCCACCGTCTCCGTTGATAAGCCAAATCTCTTCATTGGGACGCGCGAATCTTGCGCCTATGGCGGCAGGCAAACCGAAACCCATAGAGCCGAGTCCGCCCGAAGTAAGAAATTTATTCGACTCATCTTGCGGATAATACTGCGCTGTCCACATTTGATGCTGGCCGACATCCGTAACTATTATAGATTTTCCTTCTGTTATTTTGTGAAGTTCGGTTAGCATTTTCGGAACGGTAATTCTGTGCGTGTCTTTTGTCGAGAGCGGATAAGTGCGAGTCCAGCCTTCTATTTCCCCCACCCAGTCGTGGTGTTTTTTCTCCGGCAAAACCTCCAAGATTTGTTTGAGTACATCTTTTATATTTCCTACAACCGGCAGATAAGGCTTAACATTTTTCCCGATTTCCGCCGGATCTATGTCGATGTGGATTATCTTTGCGTTTTTTGCAAAAGTATCGAGACTCCCTGTTATTCTGTCATCGAAACGAGTACCGATTCCTATCACGAGATCGGCATTGTGAACCGCGAAATTCGCATAAGCCATTCCGTGCATACCGAGCATCCCATAAGAGAGTTCGTGACTTTCAGGGAAAGCGCCTTTACCCAATATCGTATGAACGACTGGGATATGACTTCTGACAGCCAATTCCCGCAACTCCTTCTCTGCGCGTGAAATGATCGCGCCATGTCCGCAGATGATTACCGGTTTCTGAGAGTTTTTTATTAAATTTACGACCTCTGTAACTGTCTTATCGTCTGTACCTGCTGGAATTTTGAAACCCGGAAGGTTAATTTTTTCAGAATAATTAAATGAGTCCACCTGTTGCTTAAATACATTTGTCGGAATATCTATGTGGACCGGACCTGGACGACCATTTTTCGCTATATAAAAAGCCTCTTTCATAACTTGCGGAATATCGCGAGCGTCTTCTACGAAATAATTATGCTTGGTTATCGGAAGAGTTATCCCCAGAATATCCACCTCTTGAAAAGCGTCCGAACCGATCATATCACCTCTCACCTGCCCAGTTATCGCAACCATCGGGATCGAATCCATATAGGCATCGGCTATACCTGTAACAAGATTTGTCGCACCCGGACCGGAAGTCGCAAGACAAACTCCAACCTTGCCACTCGCGCGAGCATATCCATCTGCAGCGAAAGCCGCGCCTTGCTCGTGTCTTACGAGAACATGATGAAGAGTCTTGTAATCAGAAAAAGCATCGAAAAAAGGTATTACAGTTCCACCCGGATATCCGAACATGACGGATGTGCCTTCTGCAAGAAGGCTTTCGAGAACTATATGTGCGCCTGTGAGGGTAGTCATAAACTTGTAACTAGTAACTTGTAGTTTTTTGAGATGAGTGATCCTTACGGAAACGTTCCAAGACCGGTGTCGTTTTTCGTCTTGGAATTTTGATATTTTTTAATCTTTTTTTAATTTCGGTTGCGGTCAATCGTACATTCAATCGACGAGCCGGAATATCTATTTCGATAATATCTCCATCTTTTATTGCGCCGATTGCTCCACCGTTATAAGCCTCAGGTTCGATATGCGCTATGCAAGGACCCGAAGTCCCACCTGAAAATCTACCATCTGTTATCAATGCAACCCGTGTATATCCGGCACCTTTCAGCGCGTCTGTCGGCGTAAGCATTTCCGGCATTCCTGGGGCGCCTGCCGGACCCATGAAACTCAAAACGACTGTGTCACCCTCGTGAATTTTTTTATTCTTAATCGCCTTAAGAAGAGACTCTTCCGAAGTGAAAACTTTTGCCGGCCCAGTATGCGTCATCATTTCCTCACTTACCGCCGTTTGTTTAATGACTGAACTATGCGCAATATTTCCTTTGAGGACAGCAATTCCGCCTTGCCTGAAATAAGGTTTACTGAGCGGTCTTATCACTTCGGAATCAAGCACTTTTCCAGATGATGCTATCTGTTTTATGGTCTTGCCGTTTATAGTCGGATTATCTTTTATGTAACTGATTATTCTATTCAAAACCGCAGGAATTCCACCGGCTCTTCCGAGGTCAGCCATCTCGTGATCTCCTGCCGGAATCAAGTGGCAAATGTTTGGTATTTTTTGCGCGATTTTATCAAAAAGATCTGTCTTTATTTCTATTCCGAGTTCGTGTGCGATTGCCGGAATATGCAAAACCGCATTCGTAGAACCGCCCATAGTCATATCGACCATAATCGCGTTTTCAAAAGCGGATCGAGTCATTATTTGAGAAGGTTTTATATCTTTTTTTACCAACTCTACAATCTTTCGCCCAGATTCGTAAGCCTGTTTTTTCTTCTCTTCGCTGATTGCCAAAGTCGTTGCGCAATTCGTAACCGACATGCCGAGAGTTTCTGTTACGCAAGCCATCGTGTTGGCTGTATAAAGTCCGACACAAGAACCAGATTTACAATTTGAACATAGCTTCATTTGAGCTTCAGCATCTTCGAGGCGCATTTTCCCCGATGCAACCTGTCCAGCATAAGCGAAACCTTGAATCGGGTGAATTTTTTTACCACAGGCCGGAAGCGAAGCGGACGGCCCATTATTATTAGCCTGATCGCGTAAGCGATCTCCTTTCAGCTCATAAGCCTTCATCGGCCCACCCGTTAAAATCACTGCAGGCAAATCCAATCGTCCAGCCGCCATAAGCATACCCGGAGTTATCTTGTCGCAATTTGTCACACCAACCCATCCGTCGAGCGAATGAGAAAGCATCATGATTTCTATATTGTCCGCAATATGGTCGCGCGAAGGAAGCGATAGACGCATCTCCGCATACATTGCAATTCCATCGCAAACTGCCGGCACACCCCATTCGAAAGGGACTCCTCCTGCATCGCGTATACCCTTCTTCACTTCTTCCGTAAGAGCGCGAAGATGAATATGCCCGGGGACAATATCGTTAAACGAGTTGGCGACTCCGATGAAAGGCTTTTTGAAATCGGCATCGCACAGACCGACTGAACGAAGCAATCCTCTATGAGGAAGCGTTGCAGGATTGTTTTTCAATATGTCGGATTTAAGATGATACATAATGAGCTGGTTATGGTGTTTTGCTAACGCAAAACGACTTGATAGTATTGCGCAAGTAAGCGATCGCCCGAGAGGCGACCTTTCCTAGCGCTGTTTATAATATAACATATTGTATCCGCGTTCGAACGCTTCTATCGAGGCAACAATAATATCCGGAGAAGTTGCAGAGGCAATAACCTCCGTTCCGTCTTTTGATTTAACCCCCATCCTCACCTCAACGACGGCGTCAGTACCTTTCGTTTTGATTTCGACGTTGAATGAAGTAAGCCAACACTCAAGTTTATCTTTTTTCTGTATAGCTTTTCTTGCAGCCTTGATAATCGCATCCACCGGACCGGCGCCTTCCGCTTCGGTTTTCAAGATCTCACCCAAATAAGATACGACAACTTTCGCATGAGGTTTCTTGTGGCGAGTAACCGATAGAGCATAATCTTTCACGAAGAAAACTTTTTCCTTGCCCGTGAATTCTTTCAGCACGTTCTCGACTATATATTGCAAGTCGGCCTTTCTCATTTTGGAGACTTTTTCGTGAAAAAGTTTCACTTCCTTGCATACTTCTTTCAAGTAATCATCCGAAAGTACAAAATTAAATTCCGACTTAACTATTTCTTTCACTTTTGCAGGTTGAGGCGTTTTCTCCCACAAGACATTCTCCTTGCCTGCAACCGATGAAGCGCGGATTTCGTAAACTTTGTTTTTCAAGTATTTATTTATATCTTCATCAGTAGGCTCCAATACAGGAGGGTCGGGCATGATTTGAGTTGCGGATTTCGGGTCTTTCAGTCCTACTCCTGTCGCGACACAAACGACTATATCATCCGGCTTTATTATTTTTCTTTTGAGAAGTTTTTTGAGACACGCAACCGGTAAGGCCGCAGAAGGTTCAACAAATATCGATTCCTTATGAGCCATATCTTTTTCAGCTTCAAGTATCGTTATATCATCGGCCGTTTCTCCGCATCCTTTTGATTCTCTAAGCGCATTTAATGCCTTTATGTCATCAAGTGGCTCGCCTATTCCGACCGCAGAAGCGACAGAAGCGGGTTTATCGACGCGCACATATCTTTTTTTCTTCTCGTCAAAAGCTTTCACGATAGTTGGCACCGATTCCGGCTGTACCCCTATTATACGTGGCAATTTATCTGTAAATCCCATTTCATAAAACTCCTTAAACCCTTTCCATATCGCCGAAATATTCGTGCCACATCCCATCGGAACTATTACAACATCGGGAACCTTCCAAAATAGTTGTTCCACTATTTCGTAAGCGCAAGATTTCTGCCCTTCGGCTCTGAAAACATAATCTCCCGCCAAATAAAAATTATGTTTTTTCGCCATTCGTTCACATAATTTACAACAGTCCGCATATGTACCTCTGATCTGCAATATTCTCGCCCCGTATATAAGGCTCTGCGCAAGTTTGCCGATAGGAGTTCCATCAGGCACAAGCACATAACAAGGCATGTCCGCTATCGCCGCATAAGCAGAAACCGAAGCCGCCATATTACCCGTCGAAGCGCAACAGACCGCTTTCGCTCCCAACTCTCTGGCTTTTGTAAGTTCCACTAGAGATCCCCTATCTTTGAATACACCTGTCGGATTTTCACCTTCGTTTTTTATGTAAAGCTTCTTGAGCCCCAGCTCTTTCCCAAGCCTATCGCATTTACGCAAAGGCGTTCCACCTTCACTAAGCGTAACAAGCAAGTTGAGATTTTTGAGAGGGTAAAATTCAAGATATTTCCGTGCTGAAACCGGTGCATTTCGGAGCGAATAAAAGTTCAAGTGCGATTTCATATATTCGTAATCGTACTCGACATCAAGAGCGCCATTGCATTTCGGACATACTGTCGCAGACACCTCTTCTGTCGTATATGCGCCACAATTGACGCACTTGAGACGATAACAGCTTGGATTTTCGCATTTTGTTTTTTTCATAAATTATTAATTTAATTGTTGATGATAAAAAAAATCCCGCTTTCTTCTTAGCGGGCTTATTATTCTTTGCACGTGAACTCAAGCTCGCTAGTAGCGGGTGTTAATAATAATCCCAATAATTGATACATTCTTCATCACTTGCGAGTCGGTTTATTGAACGCTCTTATTTTATTATGCATTTTTTTTAAGTCAAATCTTTTGTCACTTCTATGAATATTATTTCGCAATCTTATATTCAACTTGTCGTGTCAATCGCTTGACACAGTTTCGTTTTCGTGCAATATTCTTATCTTAATTAAGCTCTTAATTAAGCCTCTTAACCCAAACAAGTCTATGAAAAGACTAGTATCTATTTTTGCCGGATTGGCAATGATGGTATCCGTTGCGGTACCGCAAGCATTCGCGTTAACACCTAACGCTTCCGCTTCATCAACATCAGTATTGGTTGGTGAAACAATTACATTATCCGTATCAGCTACCGACTTGGCAGCGGAAACGGATGAAGCTTCGGCTATGATATATTGGGGTGATAGCACTACGACTTCAATATTGAAATCCGAATGTTCTGTCGATACATCAACCGCATCTGCATCGTGCGTATCGGCATCTCATTCTTATGCAAGCGCCGATACTTATACCGTTACGATCTACGTATATGAGTATGATGCCGATCTTGGCTCTTCTCCAACTGGATATGAAACTACAACTGTTGCAGTTACTGTTACGGAACCTCTTCCTGACTTGGTTATGCAAACTGTCACTTACGATCCTTCTTATAGAGATGTTACTTATACTGTTGCAAATAAAGGATCTGCTAATATCGATTCGTCAACTGCAGGTTTGAATCAACTATCTGTTGTTTATACCGATGGGACAACAGAATCTCAGACTCATAACTGGACAGTACTTTCATCTTCACTAACTGCATTCTTAACTGTCGGCAACAGTTCCGATATCCATTATTACCTTTCCGATTCGGGTAAGATTATTGATTCTATTACGGTTTGTGCGGATTCTATCAATGTCATGACTGGATCTGAGGCTGTAATTGAAAGCGACGAGACAAACAACTGCTCAACTCTAGAATTCAGTTATCCTGATTTATTACCTACTGCAATAACAGTAGATGAATACGGATCTTTGTCTTATACGATTGAGAATCAAGGTGATGAAAACATTGCAACCGGCTCTGTTATTGAAGCGACTATAGACATCACTCCTCCTTCTTCAGCATCTTATACATTAACCGATGTACCTACGACTTCTTCCGATCTTGCATTCGCAGGACAAGGCGGTTCAAGCACGATTGCCACTGCAACACTTGCAAGTTATGGGATTTATACTGTCGAAGTTTGCGTAGATTCAACAGATCAAGCTGCAGAAAGCAATGAGGATAATAACTGCATAACGGCATTGGTCAATTATGCGGATCCGGCAGTATATTATTATGATCTTGGAGTAGACAATTTGACTTACAATTATGTTTTTGGCGATGATTATTATTACATCGGTTATACGGTTTCAAATCTTGGGACTTTGGACATAGATACTTCAGTTTATGATGGAGCTAACATTTGTACTATAAATTACCTTGATGGCAGTTCCAGATCTGTTTCTTACTCTTGGCAATACTCCTCTTTAACGGAATTTTTGACTGCTGGAGGAGTGTCTTCAGATTTTTCATTCTCTTTGAGCGGTGAAGATGTTTCTACAATTGATTCGGTCACGATCTGTGCAGATGGTTCATACATCCTTGCAGAAAGCGATGAAGACAACAACTGCAACAATATACAAATCGCTTCTGATGAAGAAGAAACTCCTCAATCTACTTTCACAGTAGAAGCAGGATCAGATCAATCTGTAACTCTTGGTACAATTGTAACTGTTAGCGCGCTTGCAACAAATCTTGATGCTTCCGCTACCGGCATTACTGCAAATATCAACTGGAACGATGGTACCCTGACTCATGTTATAGGATCTTTCGATGATGCATCAGGTGTATATCTTATAGACAATCACGAATATACGGCTGCAGGTACTTACACTGTAACTGTCGAGGCTACTCAGTATAATAACGATTCAGTCGAAATAAGCACCGTATCTGATAGTTTGACTATTACTGTTACCGAAACTGCTTCTTCAGGCGGCGGATCAAGTGGTTCAAGCAGCACTCCTACTTATGGTGGAGGTGCAGGCTCAAGTAGCAGCACGTCGTCATCTTCAAGTACAACTTATGGTGGCGGAGACCAAACTGAAACCGTAGAAGACGAACAAGATGTTATTGTCACTGAAGACAATACCACTACAGATGTTTGCGCAGAACTTCCTTTCACTGATGTAAGCCCTGAAGCATCTTACTATGATGCGATTTATCAGGCTTGGTGCGATGGAATCGTTCACGGAAGAACTGAAACTTTATTTGCACCGGAAGATGCGATTTTGAGAGGTGAAGTTGCCAAGGTTGTTGTAGGAGTATTCGGTTATTCAATCAATTCCGAATTGACTGAAACATCTTATAGCGATCTTGATGCAAGCGAACCTTTGGCTCCTTACATCCAATCGTTAACCGACGAAGGAATCCTTCAAGGTTATGAAAGCGATGGGACATTCAAGCTCGATCAGGCAATAACCGTTTCTGAAGTTGACTCTATCTTATCAAGACTTGGAGTCACCGACAGTATTACTGAATACAGCGCAGGCGGATATGTTACAAGAGGCAAGTTTATGGAGTTCATTCTTCAATACCTCTATTAAGAACTAGAAGAACTACAAAAAAAGCTCTGCCACAAATCGGCAGGGCTTTTTTTAACTATGATACAACATTCTGGATTTCCACCTTATAACAGGTTTTTTATTATTGAATAATACTTGAACGAAAGATTTAAAATCATAACGCTCATTGAGGATTATCGGTACTTTCCCGCTCGTATCCGACACCAAAACTATTCTTTCTATAATAACCGTTACACCCGGATACATTTTTTTCGTTCCTTCAATAAACTCGGAGATGGTCGATGCATTGACAGTCATTTTTTTTCCAAGCTCGTCAATTTCTTTTTTAATTTTCAACAAATCTTTATTTACTACAAATTTATCCCCTATCCACAACATCACCATCTTGAATATCACCTCCTTTACCTCCCATGGCTTAACCTCGGACGACCACGGGATAAATCCAAATTTCGCAAATTTAACAGTAATACTGCCTATATCCCTTGCGCAAACCACGTTCCACCTGTTCCTTAACCATGCGAAATAGAGCGTAATGATTATAATACCTGTTGGTATCCCAAAAAGATAAGCCGGTTGAAACGCTGTATCAGGTACATCTGCGGCACACGCAATGACAGTCAACAAGATCGAAATTATCAAAATTGCAATAAACAATGCCGGTGCCATGCCTAGAGCGGATTTTTTGAAATAAAAAACATATCCTTCTTTTTTTCTTACAACCGCATATCCGAATTTAAACCTGCCAGCTATCTGCAATATTAGTGCCGCCAATATAGCAATCGCCTCAAATCCAATAGCATATGGCAAAACTTTTTCTTGCATTTCGGTGATGCCGTTTGCACCTGCTGTGTAAGCAGTTATTTGAGTCGCCAACATTATGCCCAAAATACATGCATACGAGTAGCCGCTGAATATAAATTTAAGTATAGCAATCATTTATTTGATTGTATTACAACTCAAACACCTCTCCAAATTGCGGTATTTGAATCCACTTAAATCCGTTTTGCGTCAAAGCATCTTTGAAAGCCATTTGCGCTTTCTCTTCCCCGTGTACCAGAAATACTTTTTTGATTCCTTTTATGTGAGTCGCAAAAGACAACAAATCAGATCTGTCCGCATGAGCCGAATAAGCGTCTATAACTTCTACAGTACAATTCACTTCATAAGGCTTGCCGAAAATATTAACCTTCCTCTCTTTCTCAAGAAGTTTCCTGCCAAGAGTGTTTTCAGCCATATATCCGACTATCAAGACCGTATTTCTATGATCTTCTATGTTGTTTCTTAAGTGATGAAGTATTCGACCGAACTCGCACATACCTGAAGCGGAAATTATTATACAAGGCCCGATGTGGTTGTTGAGAGCCTTAGAATCATCAACACTTGTGATGTATGTAAGACGAGCGAAAGAGAAAGGATCTTGCTTATCGTTCACAAACTCCTTCAAGGTTTCCTGATCGTAGAACTCCTTATGTTTCTTGAAAACTTCCGTTACGTTGACCGCAAGAGGACTGTCCACATAGACCGGAAGGTCTTGAGGAATTTTTCCGTTTTTGGATAGTTTATTAAGTGAATAGACTATCTCCTGCGTACGCTCCAATGCGAAAGCCGGAATTATAAGTTTTCCACCTTTTGCGGCAGTTTTGTTTATGATTTCCGCGAGTTTTGATTCCGCGTCCACAAAAGATTCATGCAATCTGTTGCCGTAAGTGCTTTCAGTAATCAAAATTTCAGCTTCCGGTACTTCATAAGGATCTCGCAAAAGCGGAAGGCCTTTTCTGCCGAGATCGCCCGTGAAGACGATTTTTTTCAACTGTGCATTTTCGTCAATAACTTCTATTTCGATAAGCGCGGCTCCGAGAATATGACCTGCTTCCCTGAATGTTACCGAGAAGCCCGGATAAATTTCCGTTTTTTCATTAAAATTAACTTCTCTCAATTGTTTAATTGCGTCGTCCGCATCTTTTTCAGTATATAGCGGCTCTATTGGCGGTTCGCCTTTCTTAGCTTTTTTTTCATTTATATATTGAGCCTCTTTCTCCTGTATAAACGCACTGTCGCGCAACATATAATCGCAAAGATCTTTTGTAGCAGCAGTACAATAAATCGGACCTTTGAATCCTTGTTTCACCAGAGTTGGCAAGTTGCCGGAATGATCGATATGCGCATGAGAAAGTACAACAGCTGTCAATTCACTTGGATTAAAAGGCAATTTCTCGTTTTTTGCCCTAGCTTCGTCTCTGCGACCTTGAAAACTTCCGCAATCAAATAAGACCTTTTTACCGTTTGCGACAAACATGTGCTTTGAACCTGTTACTTCTCTTGCAGCACCGTAAGATACGAATTGCATATATTGTTTTGGTTTTTATTTATAATATTATACCACAAAAAGGCCATGATTGGTAGGCTTAATAATGTTAATAATGGTTGATTTTGGCATAAGTCATTATATCTCTCCACTTCCCATGCTTGAATACCGAATCTTTATGCACGCCTTCCAGCTTGAATCCGCATCTTTCAAGTACTTTTTGAGATTGTAAATTTTCTTGAAAAACCTTCGCATATATTCTGTGCAGTTTTTTCTTTTGAAAAGCCATCTCCAATATTTGTCGAACCGATTTCGTCATTATACCTTTCCCCCAAAATTTCTTACCCAGCCAATAACCCAATTCCGCGCGTTTATGAGTTTTGTTTATATGCATCAAACTTATTACTCCGATTATGCTGCCGTCATATTCAATACCGAGAATCAGATCCTTATCTTTATCGGCATGATACTGTGCATGTCTTATGAATTTCACCGCACCATCTTTTGGATATGGATACGGTATTGTCGCGGTCCATTTCGAGACCTCTTTATCTTTTACATTCTTATAAATATCATGCGCATCCGATAATCTCAGATGTCTAAGCAGCGCCGAACATTTTTGAAATGAAGTCTCCAACGAAATGAGTAATAATTATAACTAAAATTGCTATAAACATATGCTCTGCAACTGCATGAAAAGGCTTCCCTTCTTTACTGTTTTTACCTATGAAATAGCTGAAAATACCTAGGAGTGAAAGCCCCCAAGCTATGCTCGCCCAAATCGCAATTTCTAGAGGAAGCATCATTATCGGAACCGCAAATGTAAGCGCGAAAAGACATTTAAAAACAAATGTTGAACCTGTTGATTCCCATATATCCCTGATTGAATTCTTGCCTTCCGATTCCTGAGAAATATGAATCCCGAGCGCATCTGAAAAAGCATCGGCTATCGCTATAGTTAAAATACCTCCGATAATTACCTCCTGAGAATGAGTGCCAGAATGAAGTCCGACTATAAGACCGAGCGTCGTAATAATACCTGATGTTAGCCCGAAGCTAAGACCGGTAAGGAGGGATTTGCGCATAATAGATAATAGATAAAAGATAACAGGCTAGAGATTACCATGGCCTTAATATTCCGTCATCAAAATTCATATTTTCGTCTATCATAACTCCTATCGTTTCCGAATATTTTTTTAGACGTGCGAGCATACTCGTTTTCTGTTCACCTTCCATAAGATATGGGTCTCCTTTGTTATCGGTAAGTTTAAGAGGTATGAGTGTAAAAGTCGGATCGTCCACTTCATCCTTGTCTTCAATTTTTATCATAACACCAAGACCTTCTTGCGTACCCGCAGACCAATACTGATCGAATGCAAGATTCCCTAGAGAATAGAAAATCATCCCATCGCTATAGTTCTCGATCGATTCGATAACATGAGGATGCGTTCCCCAAACAACATCAGCGCCCGCATCTATAAATTGATGCCCATAATCTTGAATCTTAGAGGAAGGCGTATTCACATATTCCGTACCCCAATGAATTGCAACTATTGTGAAGTCCGACTCTTCCGCAACTTGCTTAGTGAGTGAAATCGCTTGCGTATAATCGAGAGTTGCTTCCACTTCATTGAATCCGAGCCAGCCTATCTTTATTCCATTTATTTCTTGAATATATGATGAGAGCTCGTTTATTTCATTCGGTACTCCGACATAATTCACCCCTGCTTCAGTTAAGTAGATTCGAGTGTCTTCATATCCATTCTCGCCTTGATTGCGCATGTGATTATTTGCAAGCATTGCCATCGTTATACCCTGCTGTTTGATTAGCGATGCGACTTCCGGCTTGAAACTGAAACACAAATCGCAATAAGAGATTGTCTCATCTGTTATAGGGCCTTCAAGATTAACCGCCACTATTTCCGGATCTTCCGAATAAGTGCTTATTATTTCTTGAAAATGCGATAATGGAAAAGTCGGATCCGACTCTGCATATTTGCCGCGGAGCGTTGCTATATATCGACCGAGCATAAGGTCGCCGAAGAGAAAAATTTCCGTAGGATCTTTTTGAATATAAAGCTCCGGTTCCAGCACACGAGTCGGCAATCGGCTTACCGTTGCGTAGATTTTTTGCAACTGCAAAATATCGTCTTGGAAAATCCAAGATGGTATCTGTGAAATCAATATAACTATAATTGTGATAAATTTGGACATTGTCTAATAATGATATTTTTTACCACTTATTATCGTGCTTGCTCTGAATATCTGCTCGAGCAGAATTACATAAGCAAACTGATGAGTAAAAGTCAGGCGTGAAAATGATAATCTCAAGTGTGCCTTGCGCATGAGATCTTGTGATAAGCCGTAAGGACCACCGATTACAAACGTGATTTGAGTTTTGCCGAAATCTCTTTGCGTCTTGATAACTTGAGCAAACTCTTCTGATGAAAACTGTTTGCCTTCGCGATCGAGCGCGATTATGTAAGAATCTTGAGGTAAATGCTTGCACAGAGCGGTGCTTTCCTCCTCTATCGCAGGCCCAACTTCTTTTTTGCTTTCTTTAATTTCTCTCATTTCAACTTTCGCAAAAGAGCTTAGACGCTTCAAGAATTCCGCTTCCAGAGCGGTATATTCACTTTTCAGCTTCCCGACTTTTAGGATTGTGATTTTTAGCATAACAGTTTAGAGTTTAGGTATGAAGATGCAAAAAGGTCAAATAATAAATCTTGAAATCAAGAAACTTGCTTTCGGCGGCCAGGGTTTGGGCGTACTCGAAAATGTAATTTCTCAAAAACAAGAAGACGAGACTTATGTCGCCAGAACTTCTTCTCGTGCGGAAGATAACGGATTCAGAGTTTTTGCCGATGGCGTTGTGCCGGGAGATAAAATCGAAGCACGTATCAAGAAAATCAAGAAAAACTATGCGGAAGCAGATGTTGTTAGCATTATAGAGCCTTCTCCTCTTCGCATTGCGCCAAAATGCAAACATTTCGGCAAGTGCGGCGGATGCAAGTGGCAGATGCTCGCTTATGAAGAGCAGTTGAAGTTCAAAGAGTCGCAGGTGCGCGAGGCTATGTCGCATGTCGGCGGTCTTAAGAATGTTGAAACCTTGGTTAAGCCTATAATAGGATGCTCCGAACCTTGGTTCTATCGAAATAAGATGGAGTTTTCTTTTGGAAATGAATCAAAAGAAGATACCGAATTACGCCTTGGACTACATCCTGCAGGCAGACATGTTGATATATTTGATGTCGAAGAGTGCTTCTTGCAGTCCGAGAAATCGAGTGAGATTCTTGCGCGAGTGCGTGATTTTGCAAGAAAAAACAATTTGTCTTTTTACAACTCCGCTACCAATGCAGGGCTTTTATCCTCTCTTTATATAAGGGATGGCAAGAATACCGGAGAGATAATGGTCAATCTGGTTACTTGCGAAGAGTTTATGCTTGGTAAAGAATTCTGTGAGTTATTCGAAGACATGCCGGAGATTGTATCGATTTATTGGACAAAAATTGCGAGAAAACGCGGTATGAAAACGCAAGTCGGAGAGGTTTTATTAAAAGGAAAACCTTCGATAAGAGAGGAATTAGGCATGAGGCATGAGGCAGAAGGCAGAAGTTTGAAATTCAAGATTTCGCCGCAGGCTTTTTTTCAACCAAATACTCATCAAGCTGAAATATTATATTCGCAGGCCGTAAAAGCCGCCGGACTAACAGGTTCGGAAGTCGTATTTGATCTATATTGCGGAACCGGTACGATAGGACTTTTTTGCGCGCATAAAGCGAAGAAAATCTACGGGCTCGAGCTGAACGAAAGTGCGATTGCAAATGCAAAACAAAACGCAATGCTGAATGGGATTGAGAATTCATGGTTTAAGGCCGGCGATGTTGACAAGAGCATTCGTGAAATACCAGACACGCCCGATGTCGTTATCGTCGATCCGCCAAGGGCCGGACTTGGAGAAAGCGTCGTTCTCAAGATTGTAGACTTCCAACCGAAAACTGTCGTTTATGTTTCTTGTGATCCTGTGAATCTTGCTCGCGACCTTAAGACTTTTGAAGAAAATGGCTATAAAGTCGAAAGCATCCAGCCGGTCGACATGTTCCCCCACACTTATCATATTGAGAATGTGGCGAGGATAGTTAAGGGGAAGTTTGGGAAGTAGGAGAAGTAGAAGAAGTGACATAGTTAATGGAGAAAATTTTACAAATTCCTACAAAAGAGTTATTTTTATATTTAGTGAAATTTTAAATAAAAACAAAAATGAAAAAAACACTGCTCGCATGCGTTGTCGCATCTCTTCTAATTGCGACGATAATTGCTGTTCCGGCATATGCCGCGAATTTTCAAACAGGAGAGTCTGTTACGGTACAATCGCCAGTAACTGATGATCTTTATATCGCTGGCCAAAATATCGTTGTAAGCCAAGATGTTACAGGTGATCTTTATGTCGCCGGTATGTCCGTTCAGATAAATGCTAATGTTTCCGGAGATTTGACTGTTGTGGCTCAGACAATCACTATTAACGGCAATGTAGGAGATGATACGAAACTTCTTGGCGAAAGTATCTCGCTGAATGGAAGCGTTGGAGATGATCTTATGACAGGAGGATCGGGGTTAAACATATCGGCTACAAGTACAATCGGAGGAACGATTTATGCCTTCTCAAATACTGCCGATATAGGTGGAGTAATAACTGGTGATCTCAAGATTTTCGCAGATTCGTTATCTCTGTCGGCTCAAGTTGGCGGTGATGCTGAAATCGATTCCGGCACCTCATTATCGATAGCTGATACTGCAAAGATTAATGGCGGACTTACATACTCTTCTCCAAAAGAGTCTGAAATACCTACCGGTGTTGTCCTTGGAGAGGTCGCTTATACTAGCAATCTTGTTCCTGAAGTTGATTTGCAAAAAAACGAAAGAAGCATACAAGATGTTATGAGTGGTGTTGTCAGCCAAGTTTCAAAATTCCTGGGGCTTCTGTTTATAGGCTTCATCATGTTGATCGGCCTACCATATTCATTTAAGACTGTTTCCGAAACAACGAAAGCAAGCCCTTTGAAAGCTCTTTGGTATGGACTTCTTTTTGTTATCGCAGTACCGGTTCTTTCATTCTTCTTGATATTTACAATTATCGGTCTTAAGTTTGCAGGAATTATGATGGTGATTTGGCTTGTTGTTTGGCCTTTTGGAAAAATTTATGGAAGCTATTATGTTATGAGATTGCTAATCAAGCCTTCGAAAGAAGTTAAATTCTGGCGTGAATTCGGCGTCTTAACGCTCGGTTTATTTGCGCTTGTTGTAGCTCGCATGATCCCATTCGTAGGATGGATCGTTTGGTGGGGCGTTACATTTGTTGGAATCGGCGGTCTTCTATTATTGAAGTTTAAGGTCTTGGAAATGCTGAGAGGGAAGAAGATGGTTTAGCTGAGTGATATATTGAAAGAGGCTGCCTGAAAAGGTGGTCTCTTTTTTAAATCGGGACGTCCTAGGAAGTATTGTCGTTTTTCAATGATTTTTCGATTTACGCAAAATTCTCCCGGGAGAGAATCACAAAATCGTTTTTAATTTCTCCATTAGCAATTCGAATTTCGTATATCCCGATCTCGCATTGAAATGACCCGCATCTTTTAATCTTATCAATTCCGCCCCGACTTCTTTTGCAATTTTTTCACCATTCTCCACGCAAATAAAAGGATCGTCTTCTGAATGAAAAACAAAAAAATGTTTTGCGGATGTGCGGATTTTTCGCCAGTCGAACTCTGGTTCAACAAGTGGACGATCGACTTCGTAATATTTGATCGGCTTTATGCCTGCGGAAGCTGCAACAAAAACTGCGGCATGAATTTTTATGTGTAATTTTTCCAGAATTCTTAACAAAAAAGCTCCTCCATAACTGTGACCAATAAGAATCGTTCCGTTATTAAAATCTTGCTCATAAGGCTTAAGTGTTTCAAACCAATGTTTCGGTGTCTGATTTTTCGGAGTCGGGAATTTCGGAACAGATACTTTATACCCGTATTGTTCTAATTGTTTTTTCAACCACGGGAACCAGTTTTCTTCTGGATAACCTTCTGTGCCGTGGATTATGAGGGCGTTTTTCATGATTTATTTTTTAACCACAGAGTCGCCTCTTTCTTCGTCTTAATCTCATGCGCCAACTGTTTCTCGCGCAGTTCTTCAAGTATCGCGCCAATCTCCGGTCCGGGCGACATACCTAACATCTTCATAATATCTTCCCCAGCCAACAGTTTCTTAGGTTCTTTCTTGATCTTCGCGCGAGCTTCATCATAAATCGCCTTCAGCTTATTAAACATCGAGTAATCACTCGGCGTTGTGCCTGCTATATCCGCCTCGAAAACTGTCATCAAAATCGGGAATTCAGGTTTGAGAAACCAGCTTCGCTGACGACCGATCGGCATCTCGATCAACTGCTCCATCATGAAGTGATGCTTCACTCCGAACACAACTTTATTAATGAATTTTCGCGGAAATTTCAGGCGGTTTAAAATTTTAGTCGCCAGCTCTCCCGACATCTCGGCATGATGGTCGTACCGAATGCGCTCCTTCTGCTGGAATGTCTGTGGCTTCGCGATATCGTGAAGCAATACCGCCCATTTTTCCTCGAGCGTATGAGTTGGCTTGAGCGACCCCAGTGCCTGCATCGAATGATCCCAAACATCACCTTCCTTGTGATACTGAAGCGGTTGCGCGACACCTTTGAGTGCAAGCACTTCCGGTAAGACGTGTTCAAGCACGCCCGTATCTTCCATGTCGTTTAGAGCCTTGACCGCGTGTTCGCTCGCGAGCATCTTATTAAGTTCGTCGCGGAGGCGTTCTTTTGACACCTTTGCCGATAAATGTGCGTGATTTTTCACAGCTTTATAAGTTTCAGGGTGATATTGGAAGTCGAGAGTATTTTTAAATCTTATCGCGCGGATTATGCGGAGGTGGTCTTCAAGTATGCGTTCGTGCGCAGTGCCGATAAATCTGATAAGTTTATCTTTTAAATCTTTCTCGCCTTCGATGAAGTCATATAGTTTTTTCTCAATAGGATCATAAAAAAGTCCGTTGATAGTGAAATCCCTACGCTTCGCGTCCTCTTCCGCGTGCGTGAACTCAATCGCGTCAGGACGGCGACCATCCGAATATCCGCTATCTGATCTGAAAGTCGCAATCTCAAAATGATGTCCGTTCTCTACCGCCAAAATCACACCGAACTCCTTCCCCACCGGAATCGTATGTTCCAATAAGGCCTCTATCTCTTCCGGCTTCGCGCTTGTTACTATATCGAAATCTTTCGGCTCGTGTCCCAACAAGAAATCGCGAACGCAACCACCGGCCCAATATGCGGAGTGGCCTTTGGACTGAAGAAGTTCTACGATTGAGATGGAGGTGTTTTTCATTTTTTGTGTTTATCAGGTAAAATTGTAACATGAAAATTCTCGCCTTCGAAACATCTTGTGATGAAACTGCAGTTGCCGTTGTTGAAAACGGCACGAAGGTTTTGCATAGCGCGGTTTTTTCTCAAATAGATATTCATAAAGAACTTGGCGGCGTTGTGCCTGAAGTTGCCGCACGCGAGCACATCCTGAAAATCATCCCCGTTCTGAATGAGGCGCTTGCTAAATCTGGCACGTCTCTCGAGGAAGTTGACGCCATCGCAGTCACTCGCGCTCCCGGTCTAATCAGCTCTCTTCTTACCGGAACCGTTACCGCATCTACCTTGGCACTTGCGCTTGGGAAGCCGATAATTCCCGTCAATCATATTCATGGACATATTTACGCGAACTGGCTTGATCGACATACTGAAGAGATCGAATTCCCGATTGTTGTTTTGACAGTTTCGGGCGGACATAACGAACTTGTGCTTATGAAAGAGCATTGTTCGTTTGAGATTTTGGGTGAAACTCTTGATGATGCGGCGGGAGAGGCTTTTGATAAGGTCGCACGACTGATCGGACTTGGCTATCCCGGAGGACCTGCGATATCGAAAACGGCTGTCGGTGGTGATAAATATAAGTTCGATTTACCACGAGCTTGGTTGAAAAATGGCAGTCTGGATTTTAGTTTTTCAGGATTAAAAAGCGCTGTTGCGCGAGTTGTTGCCTCTCATAAGATTGATGCGAAGTTTCAGGCCGATATGTCTGCAAGTTTTGAGGAGGCCGTTTGCGATGTCTTATCTTCTAAGCTCATTACAGCTGCAAAAAAATATAAGGCAAAGGAAATCCATTTGGCCGGTGGAGTTTCCGCAAATAAAAGACTCCGAGAAGTTGTTGCAGAAAGAGCTACGCGAGATTTTGTACTAAGGTATCCTGCAAATATGCATTATTGCACGGATAACGCCGCTATGATCGGATCTGCGGGATATTTTATGTTCGTGAAGAATCCTTCTATTTATAGCGAGTGGAAGAATGTGAATGCGAGCGCGAGTGTTAATTCATCTGCTGTCTGATCCTTGCTGTTTGCGGTCTGTCTTAAAAAGCATTTTACTTAATCCGTAAAACAAGTATAATTTACCTTAGGCTTTTTATCCTTAAACTTTTTCCAGATGTCTGACGAAGGAAATCCGCAACAAGCACCAACCGCTCATAAGCTTCAAACTCCGATCGGAATGCACGATATCCTTCCTGATGATCATGAGTTTTTTACATTTATTAAAAAAGTTGTCAGACATCGAGCGAGACAATGCGGATTTCGACGCATTACAACTCCAATACTGGAAGCTACAGAAGTATTTCAGCGTGGCATTGGCGATGCGACTGATATTGTCGATAAAGAGATGTACACATTTACTGATAAAGGCGATCGAAGCATGACCCTAAAGCCCGAAGGCACCGCCGGTGTTGTCAGATCTTATATAGAACATGGTATGAAGGAGTTGCCTCAACCGGTTCAGCTCTATTATATAGAGCCTCATTTCCGCTACGACAAGCCTCAAAAAGGACGATATCGACAATTCTGGCAGTTCGGAATCGAGATTATAGGTGAAACCGATCCTGCTCTCGATGCGCAAATAATAGATCTTGCAAATAGAATCAATGAAGATCTCGGGATTGCCCATCTTTTCCAAATCCAAATCAATAATATCGGCTGTCCGAAATGCCGTACCAAGTATAAAGAAGAACTTGTTAATTTCTATATTGGCAAGGAGAGATCTCTCTGTGAAAATTGCCAAGACCGCCTTCACAAGAATCCTCTGAGATTGCTCGACTGCAAGGCGGAAGATTGCCGAATTTTGGCAGAATTGGCGCCTAAGTTTGAACAATACAGATGTCCGACTTGCGTTGAATTCCATACCAAGCTGAAAGGATATTTAGATGAGTTAAAAATTGAATACGTCGAGAATCCTAAATTGGTTCGAGGACTCGATTACTACACTGGAACGGTTTTTGAATTCTGGGATAAAACCGAGGGTGCGCAAAACGCAATCGGCGGTGGTGGTCGTTATGACGGATTAACCGAACTTATGGGCGGACAGCCTACTCCTGCTGTAGGATATGCGGCTGGACTTGAGAGAATTATTGGACACATGCATAAAGAAGGAATCAAGGTTCCTTCAAAGGATGATCTTCATATATTTGTTGCTCAGCTTGGCGATGATGCGAAGAAAAAATGCTTAACTCTTCTTAATCAATTAAGAGAACGTGGAATTAAGGCTGTCGGCGCTCTCGGCAAAGGCAGTATGAAAGCGCAGATGCGTCTTGCCGACAAGTTCAAGGTTCCTTACACTCTTATAATGGGCATCACAGAGGTTCGCGAAGGTGTTGTAATTGTTCGCAATATGCAAAAAGGACAACAACGCCCTGTACCTTTTGATGAGGTTGTTGAGGAGGTTGTGAAATTGATTGGAGAGGAAAATTTGGATAAATATTCGCCGGGGGAGCTTCTGTACTAGACAGTAAACAGCAAGACACAGACAGCAGAATATGAAAAAAATACTTCTAATAATTTGTGCCGTGGTGTTTCTTGCCGGAGGATGTACGGAGGCGACCGGTGATTATAAGGATTTTGCGCAGTGTATAACTGATGCAGGATCTGTTATGTATGGATCGGATCAGTGCGAGGCATGCCAGAATCAGAAAAAAATGTTTGGTGCGGATTTTGAATATATCAATTATGTGAATTGCGATTTCCACGAAGATGAATGTGCCGAAGAAGGAATCATCAAATATCCGATTTGGAAAATCGATGGAGAGGTGATGGGTGGAGAATTGGGTATTAAGACTTTTGATCAATTGGTCGAAGCGACAGGATGCGAGAGAGAGTAGAGAAGAAGTTGGAGAAGTATGAGAAGTGACATAGAATGAAGTCGCAAGATCCATAATTATTTCTTCATGCAATTCACTAAAATAACTGAAATCCCCTTAGGCCCTATAAATGTTCAAGCGTGGGGTCTTTTGGTCGGACTCGGTATGCTTGTCGGGCTTTTTATCGCACTAGCGGAAGCCAAAAGAAAAGGCCTCAACAAAGAGTCTATTTACGATGTTTTTTTAATTTCCGTGATATCTTCGATGATTGGTGGCAGGATTATGTACATTGCGCTTTATTGGGAAAGTTTTAAGTATGACCTGCTTGGAATTTTCAAAATTTGGCACGGGGGAATGGTCTTTTTCGGAGGTTTTTTGGCGGCGCTGGCCGGAGTGATAATTTATGCTCGCATCAAAAAAATCAAGTTCTGGAAGCTGGCGGACACGCTAGTCCCCGGACTTGCGATCGGACTTTTTATAGGAAGAATGGGATGTTTCTTAATCGGCGATCATATCGGTGCGCCGATTGAATATTTCGGCATCGGTTCATATTTTGGGGATGAAGATTTTTTGCGGCATGAAGTTTCGGCTTATATGTCGCTGAAAGGTTTGGTTTTGTTCGCTATTTTGTGGAGTTTGAGGAAAAAATTAAAACATGAGGGTGATTTAACGCTCGTGTTTTTGGCAGGATACTCCGTGTTACGATTTGGCATAGATTTTTTGCGCGCTAATGATTTGTCGGGATATTCGGATCCGAGATTTTGGGGCGGGATGACGATTTCGCAATATATTTGCATTGCGATTTTGGGATTTGCAATTATAAAATTGCTTTATAAACAAAAATAAAAAATGAAGAAAATCCTTATCTGTCTATTTGGACTCGTTTGTCTTTCAATACCGTTTAAGGCAGAGGC